>JAUXWT010000070.1 GCA_030681475.1 Bacteroidales bacterium
CAGACTGAAGTAAAGCCAGCCCCTTTTTTAAACAATCCGCAGGTGGCCATCCAGCTTTCCAACAGTCCGCATAAGGTATTCATTGGTGGCAGGGGAGTCGGAAAGACAACGATCATCGCTGAAGAGATCATCAAATATTTCGTGGCCATGCCCCGGGGAAAAATTTCCCTCAATGGCCTTACTTATTTTCACATCCGGACAAAATCCCTGCCCCCGATCATCGACCACTTTGAGCGCCGGGGATTGTATCGTGGCATTCATTACTTTGTTGGTCACAAAGCCCCAAAGAAGTACGAATGGCCGGAACCCTATGCACCACCGTTGGATTATACCAACTGCATCCATTTCTATAACGGGTTTGTCGTTGAGTTCAATTCCTTCGACCGCCCCGAGATGGCACGGTCAGGTTCTTATGATGGGATGATCTTTGATGAATGTACAAAGCTGCGAAAATCAGCCATTGATGCCGATGTACTGCCTGCAAACCGTGGGAACCGGGACCGGTTTGGTCATCTGCGTTTCCATCATTGCACATTGTTCCTGGGAACAATGCCATTGACCCCGGATGGTGACTGGGTTTTCGAGTACCAAGAGTTGTCAAAGAAATTCCCGACAAGATATTGTTACATGGAAGCTTCTGCATTACAAAACAGAAAGATTCTTGGAGAGATGTATTTTCGTGACCTCAAACGAGTGCTCCCAAAGATTGTGTATGATTTGGAAGTACTGAATATCCGCAGGACACAGAACACAAACGGTTTCTATCCTCAGTTGAATTCGGCTGTCCATGGCTATACTGATTCCTATGAGTACAACTTTATCGATGATGTGGCCAGACAGTCACAGGGGAGCACGTTCGATAGCCGCGCTGATAAGGATTGTACTCCCGGTGATCCGTTGTACATCTCCTTTGACTTTGGTACCACCCAGAACTGCATGATCGTTGCACAGTGGAACAAACAGGTGAATGAATTCCGTATCATCCGCAATTTCTTTGTTGAGAATGAAACCTTGTCAGTCCTGGTGCAGCAGTTCATCGATCATTATCAGCATAAGCAGAATAGGTTTGTCTATTTGTATGGTGGTTCGGATGGCAACCGCCGGAATGATGCAGCCTCTAGGGATTCATACTTCGATGATGTGAGAGAACAGATGTCAAAGGCCAAATGGGAAGTGCAGTTAAGGGCAGAGCTTTATGAAGCACACCACATGGACAAGTACCAGTTCTGGGATAAGTTCCTCTCGGGTGATTACCTTTCTCTGCCGGCCTTCCGGATCAATATGAACAATGCCATGGAAACCTTTGTCTCCATGGACAATGCCCCCATCCTGCCTCAAGAGTTTAAGAAAGATAAATCATCGGAGAGAAAGAAGGATCAGCCACGCTGGAAAGCGACTGATCTCTCTGATGCTGCCGACAATCTGTTCTATTGGCTTCTCAGCCCATTGCTAGGGGATCAATACCCGACAAATGAAATGATACTGCTCCCCGGTCGATAGGGGAGCATCCTGCCTGCCTTCCTGTTTTTATATCACCTTTTCTATATATGTAGCATCGTTTCATATATCCATATCGAAAACGAAAAAGTGCAATTGCATTTTTCGATAGGGCGGGGCGTGCACTCCGTGGGGACTTTGTGAAATAAAAGGGAAATTTAAACCCTTTTCTTTCTCAAAATCAACAGAATAACAAAATATTTTTGTTAAACGCAAAAATCGACTTCTTTTCTTTGTTCGCTCCAAGAAAAGAAGCAAAAGAAAGAGCTGCATATCGCACCGGCACACAACTTCCGGGTTCGCTTTTTCTTTGATAATCAAGGGCAAAGAAGAAGCTTGGCAAAAAGAAACCTCAAGCGGGCACCTTTTTGGAGGAAAAAGTCAGCAAAAACCCACCGCACAATATAATACTTGAAATCCTTACAAAGCTACCTACATCGACAAGGCTTCCAGCTGGTAGGGCGCTGCAGCTTGGAACTGTCAAGGGCGACAAGAAACGGTCGCTTTCAGTGTATTCAGATTGTAAGCACAATCTGACCAACACCCTGGACATTATCCAATCGATCCGGTTTAACGCTTCGCGGTCAGAAAATTTCAAGTATTCACAATCTAAACCTTACTACCATGACCGCACTTGCTAGAGAAACCCGCAAACAATCATTCGAAGAAATGTTTGTTCAACACCTTGAGAACATTTATTACCCAGGCTTTACAGAAGAGATGACCGAAGAACAATCGGCCCTTTACGACTGGGAATTTAAAGAGTTTCAGAAGAATTTCAGAATTGAAAATTAACTCCGGCAGGCAGTCACCGACTGCCTGTTTTTTTATGGTCGTACAGCTTTTTCTTTTGTGCAGCAACGGCAAAGAAAAAGTCTGGCAAAAAGAAAACCGGACGAAAACGGGCGACTTTTAGAAAAAGTTGCAAAACCCTACCCTGTAGTAAATCGAAATTCACAAAGTTATGCTCGTGAAAATATTGTTTCGCTAAACACGATCTCCTGATGGAACTTATCGCCTTTCAGGTTCATTCAGATTCTTTTCAACAATCTGACCTGAATGTTTGCTTAAAATTTTCACTCCGCATTCTCCATACCGGCAAATTTCATTTACTCACTGCAGCCAAGGGCTGCTTAAAACTAATCTACTATGAAAAAAATGATCATGAATCCGGAACTTGCTAGGGAAGACGGCAAAAACTACGAAAACAGAATCCCGATGCGTTACTGGGCAGAAGATGACCTGCCAAGTCAGAAACTCCTGCTCAAGGGCAACGGCAGCTTGTCTGACGCAGAACTCTTAAGTATCATCATTGGCACAGGTGTTTCCGGGGAAAACTCCCTGGACATTGCCATGAAAACCCTGTCAATCTGCGGAAATAACCTGTGCGAATTCTGGAAGTTCAGCGTTTCAGACCTTCAGAAGATCAAAGGCATCGGTGAAAAACGTGCCGTGAAGATCGCTGCCATGTTTGCCCTGGCTCGCCGACGGAATGAATCAGAAGTGATCTTCAAAAACAAGATATCAAAGAGCCAGGATGCCTTTGAAATCTTTCATTCCCTGATAGGCGACCTTCCTTATGAAGAATTCTGGCTCCTGCTGCTTAACAGGGCAAACAGGGTTGTCAGGAAAGTCAAGATATCCGAAGGCGGGGTTTCCGGGACTGTCGTTGATCCGAAGAAAATCTTTCAGATTTGCCTGGAACAACATGCAACCTCGATCATCCTGGGGCACAACCACCCTTCAGGGGCAGTCACACCAAGCGAAGCCGACAACAAGATAACAAAGAAGATCAAGGATTGCGGCTTACTGCTCGATGTGGCTGTCCTCGACCATATCATTGTCGGGGATGACCGGTTTTATTCGTTTGCTGATGAAGGCTCCTTATAGCAAACAGGCCCCGGTTTCTTGGGGCCTTAAATTTCCCTGTTGAAAGAACAGAGTCGGTTTCAAAAAATCAAGAAAATAAACATAATGCTCTGCTGATAACCTTTGGTTATCCCTCAAAAAACTTATACCCGATACCCTTGATGGTGATAATGCTATCGATTCCCAATTTCTCTCGGATACGGCGGATATGGACATCGATGGTGCGCTCACCAACCACGATGTCATCTCCCCACACATTCGCAAATATTTCGTCACGTGTTACTACTATTCCCTGACGGGAGACTAGGAATTGCAGAAGTTCAAATTCCATCCGTACAAGAGTGATTACTAAATCATCTTTTATAATGACATAGCGATTCTTATCAATGGTAAAACCTTTAAGCGTGATGATATTTGCATTTTCAGGCTTTTCTTTTATTCGTCTTAACAATGCCTGAATACGACTTATAAACAATTTGGGTTTTATTGGCTTGGTTATGTAATCGTCTGCGCCGGATTCAAAGCCCGTAATCTGAGAATAATCCTCTCCACGAGCAGTCAGAAAAGTGATCAGAGTGTCGGCCAGTTCAGGAATCTTCCTGATTTCAATGCAGGCTTCCATCCCATCCATTACCGGCATCATCACATCAAGAATTACTAATTGAGGCTTATGATGCTTAGCCATGTTCAAGGCCTTTTTTCCGTTTTTGGCTTTTAAGACCTTGTAACCCTCACGCTCAAGGTTATAACCAAGGAACTCTAGAATATCCGGTTCATCGTCAACCAATAGGATCGTTATCTCGCTATTTTCCATTATGTTTTATTCTATTGACTTTATCCGGGGATTTCAAGTTTACAAAGGTCATGTCTTCGAAGCCACGGTATGTTAAGAAATCAACAAATATTAATTAAATAATCGTTAACTTTTTAACGAACTGGCCAGATGCGATTTCAGGTATGACCGGGATGGACATATCATATAATAGTACGAAATGTACTATGAGAAAGTAGAGAGAACAGGTATATGAAAATTATACGGGATGAGAATGGAAATGTCAGTAAGGAAGAATTTAATTAGTCAGGATTGCGGAAGATGCTCAATAAATAATCAGGAATTGTCAATAAGGACAATAGCTACGATCGAACTCACCTCCGGCATGAAATGCTGAATCAGGTTAAGGTTATAATCAGTAAGCTTTTGTTTCAGCAAAATTAGTGAATTCAATTCCGGTTCCGGCACGGTATTTTTTTCTTTCATGAACCGCTCAATAGCCTTTTTCAATACCTCCCGGTCATGCCAGTCACCGATCATCATTTCGGTTTTATTCAAGGTAGTTATAACCTTGTCAAGCCATTTTCCGGACTTAACCGAATAAACAAGGGTGGAAATGGTCGCCATGGCTTTCAGTGTCTTCCTGATTTTATGTATGTCGTCTTCGTCAGGTTCATTCAATTGTAAATCCTTAATCTGTTCAGCCTTGTCCCTGATATATGCCATTGTTTTTGTGCGAAGTTTGAATATGGAATTTCGATGACAAATTTTTTCTATCATCTTATCCGTCTCTGTTAGTTCTGCCTCCTTGAATTTTTTCACCATTTGAAGAAACTTCTGAACAGCTTTTTGTTCTTCTTCCCTTTGCCACTGATTAAAGGAGTTATAACCAGTTTCCACAGGATGGGGAGTTTCAAGTAGAAGATAATTCACCTGAATTTCACGAATTTTACCAGCCTGACGATACAAGGGTCTGAACAATTTGTACCCTCCCTGGTGTTTAAAAACTGTTGGATCCAGCATCTCAAGTAGACCATATAATGCAAAAATCTTTTTTACATCAAGTCGCGCCCGGTGGATATCCTTTGCATTTCCTGTGATGCTGGCTTTGTAAACATTTGCCAGGAAAGACGCAGTCCTTTTTCGGTAAAAAAGGTATAGAAATTCTCCAATCTCTTTTTTTTTCATGAGGCAAGATCAGGATTAACCTTGGTTTTCCGCAGCACTGTCTGTTAAATTATCTGCCGACTTTATTGATCTTGTCGCTTTATTCAATTCCTTCAATAACCTTATTCCTTCGGTTGCCAGTCGTTCGAGCCTTGCCTGAGAAACATGTGTGTCAGGAATATCTTTCAGAACATCATTGCGTTGATTTTTCCAAGTGCGAATGTCATCGAGCAGCCCGATCTTCATATACGCTGAAAAATCAGGATGCTTACCGCTGATATTCAAATTTCTAACACGATTGATCAATTGAGTGAACGTCAGACCTTGTTTCTGTGCTTGTGGTAGCATCTTTTCAAGAATTTTGTTCAACTTCCGTTCGAAAATTGAAGTCAAAATCCATGAGGCTTCCAGATAAAATTCATGTTTTATTGCCATTCCGGCCTTTTCAACCAGCTTTTTGCTTATTCCTTTTTTGGACGTATTTTTTTTGCGTTTCATAACTTAATATTCGTGTTAAAGATGATTGATAATTCTATAAAGGTAACCTTATATACCAATATATTAGAACACAAATCATTCAATCACCTGGTATATGCTAGCTTCGAACGGACTGATTTGCATTTTCTGAAAATAATTGAAATCGTCCTGACTTTGGTGGGTCGAAAAAAGAATTTTACCATATGTGTGCTCCTGCAATGAAAGTGTTTTCTGACGGCCCAAAAAGTTCAGGATTACAAGGATACGCTCATTTTCAGTATTTCTTAAATAAGCCAGGATACCATCTTGCCCATTGTTTATTGGTAACCAGGAACCTTTCTGAAGCGCTTCACTTGTTTTTCTAACCTTAATTAGATTCCTATACAGGTTCAGCAGCGATGATGGCTCACCCTCTTGTTGCCTGACATTTCGTAACCTGGTATCCTTGTTTAGCGGCAACCAGGGATTGCCTGTAGTGAACCCTTCCTTGGTTTCAGGAACCCACTGCATGGGCGTCCGGGCTTTGTCCCTGCCGTTAAATAATGGCCAGAATCGCTTGCCAATAGGATCGCGGATCTGGCTTTTTGCTATATGTGCATTGTGCATACCGATTTCTTCGCCGTAATAAATAAAAGGAGTCCCCATTAGTGTCAAAAGTAATGTTGCTGCCACTTTGGCCTTTTCTTCCCTGTTGGTTCGCCATGGAAACCGGTCGATGCTCCGGAACAGATCGTGATTTGACAGCACATTACATGGCCATCCACCCTTCGGGATACTATCGTGCCAAGTCTTTATACTTTTGAAATAGGAATGTGCATTCCAGGTGGTGAAAATCAGGGAAAAATCAAATGTCAGGTGCAGACCGTCTTTCCCTTTTGCCAGGTATTTTGCTGCGGTCTTAGCGTCTCCCGGTGGCTGCGCGTAAATTTCTCCAATGCTGACCCTATCATCGTATCGGTCTAGTAATTCCCGAATCTGCTTTACAACAGTAACTGATCGTTTTCGGTTGCGAGTATATATATGCTTCTGAAACGCTTGAATCCCAAATGCTACCGGGTTACTCCTGAATTTCTTATCCTTGGCTATCATGTTGATAACATCAAGCCGGAAACCATCAACCCCTAAGTCGAGCCAGAATTTCATCTCTTCAAAGAAAACATTTGGGAGTTCCGCATCCCGCCAGTTAAGGTCAGGTTGTTCTTCAAAAAATGAGTGCAGATAATACTGACCAGATTGTTCATGGAATTTCCAGGCACTACCTCCAACTGCCGATTTCCAATTATTTGGCGGACTACCTAAGATCGGATCCTTCCAGATGTACCAGTTTCTTTTTGGATTGTACAATGAGGATGATGATTCAATGAACCATGGATGCTGGTCGGAGGTGTGGTTCAGGATCATATCAAGGATGATACGAATACCTGAATCATGGGCTTTTCGGAGAAGTTCCATAAAGTCTTCCATGGTCCCGAATGTGGGATCGATTTCACGGTATCCGGAAACATCGTACCCAAAATCAACCATGGGTGATTTGTACATAGGTGAAATCCAGATACCATCAATACCAAGTTCTTTTAAATAGCCCAAACGTCGAATGATCCCACGAATATCACCTATTCCGTCACCGTCTGAATCCTGGAAACTTCTTGGATAAATATGATAGATCACGCCATGTTTCCACCATATCCATGGTTCGGTCGTTTGTTTGCTCATGATTGACAGGTTTCAATTATCAATCCTGTATCCTGGAGTAAACGGTCCATGATTTTCTCTGCCTCGTATGCCTCTGCTCTTTTGAAAGCTGCCTGCTTCATTTTCGTTTGTGTGCAAGGATCAAGGAAGAACCGGACTACTTTCTCAGCCATTTCTTCATCATTTTCTACAAGGAATCCACTTACTGAATCTTCCAGGATATCTTTTGGGCCTTTGGTATTGTAAGCCACTACAGGTAAACCACAGCTCAGTGCTTCGAGCACAACACAACTAAACGTGTCGAAACGTGACGGTAATAGCAAAATATCTGCTGCTCTGAACAGGGCTGGTAAATATTCCTGTCCTACCCACCCGAGATAAAAAGCTTCTGGCAGCAAATTTTTTAGTTCCTCTTCAGCCGGGCCTGTACCAGCTATTACAAGTTGGATTTCTGGAAAAACCGACCATACCATCTGCATTATCCCAGGAAGTTCCATGACTCCTTTTTCTTTACTGATACGCCCTGTATAAAGAACGACAGGTCTCTGACTGTCAAACGGAAGTATGCTCTTTACCGGATTTAATGGATCGGAGAAAATCCCATCAACCCAGTGTGATGTCAGAAATACTCTTGCCGGGTCAAATCCCATGGTTTTCCCTGTCAGCCATTGTTGCTGGTCTGTGTTTAGGACAAATATGTTCCCGAATCTTTTATAATAAATTCTCATCAATTTCTGCAATCTATTCAGGCCTGTTTGCTCCAGTGACAATACCTCCTTTGCAAAGCTAAGCCAGTCCGTATGCAGATAGAAGTAGGTGTCAACTGAAAATACATTTTTCAACCACAATGCTGCTAGCCCCATTGGGCCTTCAGTAGAGCACATAATGCGGTCGTATTTCCCTCGTCTGAAAGCTCGCTGAACTGAAAGAAAGTTCGGTATTCTCATAGGTTGTTGCCGGTACAAAGGAAAGGTGAACTGAGAAACAGGTTTAAGTACGATCAGGTGTTCGTCTGGTTCGATTTTGCTGCTGCAAACCATTATATCCACAGGAAGGTTACGTGCTTTGATCTCAATATGAATAGACTTCAGCACAGTCGATACCCCATTGTGATCTCCATAAGTATCGGTTAACCATAGAAGACGGCCCCCAGACCTGCCAGGTGTTTTGGTAAAATCTTGTATCATGTGTTTATCCAAGGTACAACCCTTCCTTAGCTGTCAGGTAAAGGCCCTCATCTGCATTGCAAGAATAGCTCGTGGCCTTTTGCGTCAATTTATTTGCCATTTCTACTTCGCCGGCAGGAACGATAATTTCCGATAAAATTGGCAGGAAATATTTGATAGATGAAGTCTTCACTTTTCTCACCTGTCCCGGGCTAACAAACATTCCCCGGAGTAGTGGAAGGCTATCATGTCTGGATATTCTATTGATCATTTTTGAAAGTTTTTCTCTTTTCATAAATCGGTATAATTTTCGACAAATGTCACCTTATAATCATCTTCTTTTTTAATGTTAACAAAACTTAATGATTTCTTAATCGTAATTTAATGTTTTCGTAACCTCCTGTTAACATATCGGTTAGGAATCGAGCATACCTTTGTCCATTAATTATGAAACAACCAACAATTCCTAAACGTGCTGTCGACCTGGTCATAATTTCTGATGTACATCTTGGTGCATTCGGTTGTCATGCCAAAGAATTACTGAAATACCTGCGGAGCATTAAACCCAAAACACTGATTCTGAACGGTGATATAATTGATATCTGGCAATTTAGAAAGCGTTACTTTCCCAAATCTCACCTGATGGTCATCAGGCACCTGACTGGTTTGATCGCTAAAAACACAAAAGTAATTTACATAACAGGAAACCATGATGAACTAATGCGGAAATTCGTTAATTTCAATATGGGTTCCTTCAAACTGGTCAATAAACTTCTAATTGATTTACACGGTCAGAAAGCCTGGATATTCCACGGAGATGTCTTTGACATTACAATGCAACATAGTAAGTGGTTAGCAAAATTCGGGTCCTTTGGCTATGATTTGTTGATCTTACTAAACAGTTTCGCCAATTTCATCCTGACTCGTCTCGGTAAACAAAAAATATCCTTTTCAAAGAGGATCAAACACAGCGTTAAGCGAGCAGTTTCCTATATAAACAAATTTGAAGAAACCGCCGCAGGGATTGCTATTTCAAAAGGATACCATTTTGTAATTTGTGGGCATATTCACCAACCTGAAATTAGAACTTTTACGAATGCTAAAGGTTCAGTTACCTACCTGAATTCAGGCGATTGGGTGGAAAACCTTTCTTCACTTGAATATCATGAAGGTGAATGGAAGATATACAAGTATCGTGAAGACCCGTATGCACAAGCTTACGCACTTGCATCAAAACAGGCCGATTCCCCAAGTCATAAAGAGACTTTTGAAGAACTACTCAAAGAATTCGAGTTAGGGTAACCTGCAATTCATTCCACCTCATCTTCCCATTGATGTGAAACTGAGGGTTGGTGCTCCCTGATCAACTCAACATACCGTTGGTAAACATCATCAACAATAGTCTCCCAAGGGTGATAAATTGTTTTCCTGGCACCCACGCCGGCTTTTTTAATGGCATCAGGATGTTTCATCAATTCACTGATCCTGGTTGTCAAGGAAATGACATCATTTTCCACTAAAAACCCATTAGCCCCGTCCAGGATACCTTCTGCCGACGAGCTATTGCGCACTACCACCGATGGAATATCGAAAGCAGCCGCTTCCTGCAAAACAAGAGGAGAGTTGTCATATACCGAAGGAAAAACAAGGAGATCAGAGGCCGCATACACGTTCTGCAATTTCATACGGTCGATAATAACCCCCAGAAAAACAACCTGATCATGAATTTTGTATTCGTTGACCAACTTCTTCATTTCCCTGGCAGCATATCCTTCACCCACAAAAACCATTTTAAAAGATTCTCCATTGGTTTTTAACATATTTAATGAATCTATGATCAATCGCACGTTCTTTTCCCAGCGGTGCTGCCCCACAAACAACATCACAAACTCATTTGACCCTGCATTCATGAGGGAAAGACCTTTTTTTCTGTATTTCAACAGTGTTGCCTTTTCCGGAATGCTCATATCAGTGCCATTGGGCATTACTTCATAGGAACCTTTATACCCGTAATCTCTAAGCGTTTGACCTGTACTTATATTTGGCACCCAGACGAGATCGGCTGTATTGTAAAAATCATGGGTCATTTTAACCAGAAAGTCAACGAACAGGTCATTATTGATCACCTTTTTGAAATCATCGCGGTACTTTGTATGAAAAGTTGCCACCAGCGGCACTTTGAGTTTTGAAGCAAGTTTTACGGCAACCTGCCCACTTATAAAAGGACAATGAGCATGAAGTAAATCAAATTTTATCTTCTTAATTTTCTTTTTAAAATTGACATCAATCAAAGGAAGGCCAACCCTGTATGGGTTCATGCCAGGCAGAAGGACGGACTTGAATCGGTGAACTTTATAATCAACATTGTCTGTGTAGTCTTTCACTTTTGGCGCAACGAGCATGCTCTTGCCATACTTGGCATTTAGCCAGTATGCGTAATTATGTGCTGTCATTCCTACTCCATCCATGATGGGAAAGTAGGAATCATTGAACTGACAGGTTTTAATCTTCATACGCTTTTTTTATGCAAATATCGATATCCGATATATTCCTAATTCATAGTTAACGATTTGTTAATGAAGATTTAATATTCCGAAACAAAAAGTTTTGGTCAGATCACTTTTCCTATGGATATTATTTGAATTTGTTTTAGATTTGTGAGCGTTGAATCACCTAATTTTCAGTTCATGAGTTTTCTCATAGTTATTATCGGACTTACCCTGGTATTTGACTTCATTAATGGTTTCCATGATTCAGCTAATTCAATAGCTACAATCGTGACAACAAGGGTCCTTTCACCATTTTCTGCGGTTCTGATGGCAGCCTTCTTTAATTTCATTGCCTATCTGGTATTCAAATTACATGTAGCTACCACAATCGGCAAGGGGGTAGTTGAGCCGGATGTGATTAATCTTACAGTCATTGGTTCAGCTGTCTTTGCCGCGATCGTGTGGAACCTGCTTACATGGTGGTGGGGTCTTCCTTCAAGTTCATCACACACCCTTGTTGGTGGCCTCGTTGGAGCGGCTACTGCAAAAGCAGGCATCGGTGCAGTCGTTTTCAGCGGCCTTATTAAGATTGCCGCATTTATAGTGATTGCACCCCTTCTCGGGATGATCATTTCTTTTATTATATCAACGGTTGTCATGAATATATGCAGAAACCTCCCCCCAGCAAAAGTGGATAAATTTTTCAGACGGTTCCAGATCATCTCAGCCGCAGCTTTTAGCTTGGGGCACGGGGGTAATGATGCCCAAAAATCAATGGGTATAATCTGGGTTGCCCTTATCGTTTCTGGTTTAGCGACCAAGAACTCACCAATAGATTTATGGATTGTATTGTCTTGTCATGGGGCAATTGCGTTGGGGACGCTTGTGGGTGGCTGGCGAATTGTCAAAACAATGGGCCAGAAGATCACAAAACTAAAGCCATTTGAAGGATTTTGTGCCGAAACCGCAGGGGCACTTACCTTATTTGGAGCAACAAATCTAGGAATACCGGTGAGTACTACTCATACTATCACGGGGAGCATCATGGGTGTGGGTGTTCACAAAGGACTTTCTGCAGTTAAATGGGGTGTAACCACTACAATATTTTGGGCTTGGGTGCTGACAATTCCAGTATCTGCGCTTATTGGAACACTAACCTATTTCATTTTAAACAGTCTAATCTAAAAAATATGAATTTCAACGATTTTATAAAATGGTTCGTCCCAAAAAATGAATCATTTTTCCCATTTTTTGAAGGTGAAGCTAAATGTATCGTGCAAGCGTCTGAACTTCTGTATGATATGTTGACAACAAAAAAAACATCAGAAGAACGGTTGGAAATTCTTAAACAAATAAAAAAAATTGAATATGATGGTGATGTTTTCACTCATGGTGTTTATGAGCAATTAGATAAATCATTTTTAACCCCTTTTGACAGGGAAGATATACACCAGTTAGCCTCATCGCTGGATGATGTATTGGACTATATTCATGCCGTAGGCCAAAGGATCTATTGGTACAAACCGAAACCAAAGAAAATCGGTGAAGAGATCAAAGATTTCGCCGGCATTATTAAAGAATCTGCAATTGAGATTGAATCCGCTGTTTTTCATTTAAGAAATGCCAATAAAAACAAAAGTAAAATTTTACAGAGTTGTATAAATCTGAATACACTGGAAAATAAGGCCGATGACCTTTTTTTTATCTACATGTCTGACCTGTTTGAAGATGAAGATAAAGATGCCATTGATATTATTAAGAGAAAAGATATTATTTCAACTCTTGAACAATGTGTGGATGCTGCCGAAGATGTTTCTGACATTATCAAGACCATTTTGATTAAAAATGTTTAACATAATGATAATAAATTCTGAATATGTACCTACCTGTTGTACGACTATCAGGAGACATTTTTAAATATTTAACATTTAATTAATCCGCAGATCGTCATAATTGCGATATTCTTCTATAACTTTACACTGCAAAAACAATTAGATGTTAAAATCATGGCAAATCTGTTAAATAAACTGAAGACTGTCATGCAGGAAAACAAGGAAGATTTCCTGTATTTGATCTTTGCAGGAGCACCAATCGGGGTTTTGCATGTGTTTTTCAATCGTTTTTTTTGTTACTGCCAATTATATTAATCGAATTTGTTCCTTTGATTCCCCGCCTTAGAATTGCAACTCAAATGTGCTGATTAATTGGTTCTTTGGATTTTTTCATGTTGCATTCATTCTCTTTTCCTACTTTTGAAAAGAGAATCACTTCCAAAATATGCAACTGACCCTATTATCCCCCCGAAAATCCCTCAATAAGGCCTATCTCAAGGTAAAACCGTCCCGTTGTGAAATTGAACTTTTCAAGGCAAACCTTATTAAGCTACTTGATGGCTTGGATGAATCAGAATCGGAAGAGCATCTCAAAAATGACCTGAGCGATTTTCTCAAGAATACTTTCTATCAAAAGTTTTATATCAATACAAAAGGCCGGAATGACCTTGTTATTCATAATGGTCCTGATGCAAAGAACTTAGCCGGGGTTTTGATCGAGGCCAAGAAGCCTTCGAACAAGTCTGAGATGATTCGTCCGGATAACCTGAACGCAAAAGCATTTCATGAATTGATCCTGTATTATCTGAGGGAACGGATCACCAACCACAACCTGGAGATCAGGCATCTGGCGGCCACAAATATTTATGAATGGTATGTGTTTGATGCCAGCCTCTTCGAGAAAGTGTTTGCCCAGAATAAAACTCTTGTAAAACAATTCACCGATTTTGAAGAAGGCCGGTTGTCGGGAAATACGACCGACTTCTTTTATAGGCAAATTGCTGAGCCATTCCTGGCATCATTAACCGGAGAAATTTGTTTCACCACCTTTGATTTTAGGGATTATGATAAACCCCTGCGTAATGACGACAAGAAAGACGATTCAAAACTCATTACACTTTACAAGTTACTCTCCCCCGAACACCTGTTGAAACTTCCATTCTCCAACGACAGTAACAACCTTGACAAGGCCTTCTATGCCGAATTGCTCCATCTCATCGGGTTAACCGAATCAAAGGAGGGTGGTAAAAAACTCATCGGCCGGAAAAAAGAAGGTGAACGCAATTCCGGTTCCCTGATCGAAAGCGCCATCATGCAACTCGACAGCCTGGATAAAATATCACGGCTCGAAAATCCATCACAGTTTGGTGAAACGGTGCAGGATCGGTTGTTTAGTGTCGCGCTGGAATTATCCATTACCTGGATCAACCGTATCCTGTTTCTTAAACTGTTGGAAGCGCAACTGATCAGATATCACAAAGGAGATCAATCCTTCGCTTTTCTGAATAGTGAAAAGGTGCAGAATTTCGATGACCTGAATAGCCTTTTCTTCAGCGTGCTAGCCCGCAAACCGGGCGAACGAAACGAAGAAGTCAGAAAGGCTTTCTCCAATGTACCCTACCTGAACAGTTCCTTGTTCGAGCCAACTAATATAGAGCATTTCTGCCTGTTCATCAGCCAGTTGAAGGACGGGAAATTGCCGGTACTGACTTCAACAGTGCTAAAAAGCAATACCGGTAAAAAATTCGCCGGTGAACTGGCAACCCTGGAATACCTGTTTAGGTTTCTTGAAGCCTATGATTTTGCCGGTGAAGGCTCGGAGGAGATTCAGGAAGAGAACAAAACGCTTATCAATGCTTCGGTGCTCGGCTTGATCTTTGAAAAGATCAACGGCTATAAAGACGGTTCCTTCTTTACACCCGGATTCATTACCATGTATATGTGCCGCGAGACAATCCACAGGGCTGTAATTCAGAAGTTCAATGATCTGAAGGGATGGGATTGCCAGGATATAGAGGGGTTATATAATAAAATCGAAGACCGGAAGGATGCGAACCAGATTATTAACCAGCTCAAAATCTGCGATCCTGCCGTTGGTTCCGGCCATTTCCTGGTTTCAGCGTTAAACGAGATCATTGCTGTAAAAAGCGAATTGAAAATATTATCGGACAAGGAGGGGAAAAGGTTAAAAGAGTACCACGTTGAAGTGGCGAACGACGAATTGATAATCACGGATGAAGATGGCAAACTATATGAGTACACTCCTGCCAGTCCCGAGAGTCAGCGAATCCAGGAAACACTTTTCCATGAGAAGCAGACCATCATCGAAAGCTGTCTTTTCGGGGTTGACATCAATCCCAACTCTGTAAAAATATGCCGGCTCCGGTTATGGATTGAACTGCTTAAAAACGCTTATTACAAGGCGGAAAGCAATTTTTCCGAACTGGAAACCCTTCCCAATATTGATATCAACATCAAATGCGGAAATTCGCTGATCTCACGCTATGCGCTTGATGCTGATATCAAACAGGCATTGAAGAAAAGCAAATGGACCATCGACAGTTACCGGGTTGCCGTTATGTCGTACCGAAACGCTGTTACTAAGGAAGAAAAATGGACAATGGAGCGGCTAATCAAATCGATTAAGTCCGATTTCGAGACCGAGGTTGCCGCAAATGACAAAAGGTTGGTACAACTCAGGAAGCTGAACGCCGACCTGTTTAACCTTACCCAACAAACATCGCTGTTTGAACGAACAAAAAAGGAACTGGCCGAATGGAACAAGCAGGTTAATGACCAGACTGGCAAGATTAGGAAACTTGAAGCCGAACTCGAAGAGATCAAAAGCAATAAGATCTACGAGAACGCCTTTGAATGGCGTTTTGAATTCCCGGAAGTGCTCAATGATGAGGGGGATTTTGTAGGGTTTGATGTGGTGATTGGGAATCCGCCATATTTAACAGGATCAGCTTTTAAAGAATTACAGCAATATTTTTTACAGCGATATAACACCGCTGAATATCAGTTGGATTTATATCCATTGTTTATTGAGCTTACTGAAAGTATTTTAAAAAACGGAGGTAGCGTTTCTCTTATAACCCCAAATTCGTGGTTAAAAAATTTGAGAATGCAGAAGACACGGAAATTTATACTTTCTCGTTTTTCAATAAAAAATATTAATGCTAACATCTCAAACGCCTTTGAAGAGGCTCAGGTTGATACTCTGATTTTCTTTTTTTCTAAAAATAATGAACAACATGATATTACCATTTGGTCATTCGTCAATAACTGTTATTTCTTTAAACATTGCATAGATAAAAATAGTTTTCAGACAAATGCAGGGTTTGTATTTGATGTTGAAGTCAATCCTAATAAAAGAATAATACTTCAAAAGGTCAGAGAAAAAAGTCAAAATCTTGAAGATAATTTTGAAATTACCAGAGGGGTCAATCCATATGATAAATACCGAGGCCAGAGTGAGGACATTATTGCCACTAAGGCTTATCACGCTGATCATAAAAAGGATGAAACCTTTATACCAGAGCTAAGAGGGAAACATGTTGGAATGTTCTCCTATAGATGGGATTCCAAGCACTTTATTAGTTACGGGAATTGGCTTGCTGCGCCGAGAGAACCTCGATTTTTTATGGGACCAAGGATTATTTTTCGTGAAATTATTGGAGAAAGATTTGTTTCTACAATAATTGATGAGGACTTCATTTGTGATAGAAGTCTTTACATTGCAAAACCGCGATCATCCAATATCAACATAACATTTACATTAGGAATATTAATGTCAAAATTATTGATTTGGCTTTTTCGTTTAGAGAAAAATGAATTTGACAGCCTATTTCCAAAAATTAGGTTAGAAGAATTTAAAAAACTGCCTATTCCAAAAAACGTTTTAAATACAAATGGAATTGATTTAAAAGCCGCTCAAATCCTCACTGCAAAAAAATCCGAACCAAATGCCGACACAAGCTCATTGGAAAAGGAGATCGATCAATTGGTTTATGAGTTATATGGTTTGACTGAAGAAGAGATAAACATCGTTGAAGGAAAATGAAACAGCCAGACACCAAAAAACAAGACTTCATGCTGACGCCAGAAGATGAGAACTACGTTTATTCAAGAATTGGTATGGCATTAATCTCAGCCCAGAGAGTTGAATTCTTAACAGGAAAACTCCTTGAAAATTTAACAGAATTCGATAAAACGGTTTATGGGATTACAACTTCTGAGTTTTTAGAACACTCCTCAAAGTCAAAAGATGCAGTTAAGACCCTCGGATCAATTTTCAAACTACTGAAATTAAATCCCAAATTAGTTGTTGAATATGAGCTTAATGACTATTTAAAGAAAAGAAACCTTTTCATCCATAAGTTTTGGGAAACCTACCTAAGTTCAAAATCTGTAGAACAGGCAAAGAAAGCTGTTGACTTTTGTTTTGAATTTGGTCAGTTTTCGGACAGGGTAACGAGTTTTTTTAAAGGTTTTTTGTTTTTCCTTGCATTGCGTCACGTAATAGATCGTGACCACATAGATCCTGATTTAAAAATGTGGAACAAGGACTTTGAGTATTTTATGGCCTCTTTAGATGGAAAGAAATTGCAATAGTACTTGCGAATAGCTGTTGGAAATAATACCTTTTTTCTTTTCAGCTCCGACAAAGAATAAAGTTGCAAAAAAGAAGGGCATTGGCGACCGCACTTTATTAAACTCGAAATTTCCGCAAAGTTACCTGCGAAAAATCCGCTTCCAGCTATAAAACTGTAAAGGGCGACCCCCGTTGGGAACATCCGTCGCTCTTCGAGTGTATTCAGATTGGCAATCAATCTGACCTACACCCTTGACATTATTTATTTTTCTCGGTATGCACTTGGGCATAAATTTCAATTTAACCAGGTGGGCCAGAAACCTAAATAAGACCCCAGGGCAGGGGCGGATATCATGAATAACTCACAGATTTATGCAGCCATCACCGAAAAGATCATTGCCAACCTTGAAACAGCCGGAAGCTGGATGAAGCTCTGGCAGGTTCCTTCGCCGGTCAGCATGAATGGCCATTACTACCGGGGCATCAATCGCCTGGTGCTTTCCTCCGATCCATATAAGAGCCGGGTGTATGGCACATTCCAGCAGATTCGATCCAACGGTGGACAGGTTCGCAAGGGCGAAAAATCCACTATCGTTGTGTTCTGGAAAACTGGCATGGAACAGGATGAAGACACCGGCATCACAAAAAAGACCTTCCTTCTGAGATTTTACCATGTATTCAACTCCCAGCAGGCCGACTTTGATGAGCAGGGTAAGCAAAAGATCGCCCAGCTTCAAAGCCTTGTTGACGAAAAGGTCAACGATGAACACCTGGAGGCAGAATCCATTATTGAAGGTTACTCAGGCCGCCCGGAAATCATATTCTCTGACAAAGACGACCGTGCCTACTATTCCCCGGTTGCCGACCTGATCTCAGTTCCTGATAGGAAATATTTCACAAGCTCTTCTGCCTTCTACCGTGTGGTTTACCATGAGCTAGGTCATAATGCCGCATCCATTATTATGTCGCATGGACTTGACAAAGTATTGATTTCGAAACTTCTCATTTGTAGGCATTCGGCATAATTTTACCTCTTT
>JAUXWT010000095.1 GCA_030681475.1 Bacteroidales bacterium
GCTGTAAGACCATAAAAAAAGCAGGCAGTATGTGACTGCCTGCAGGGGGAGTTAATTTTCCATTCTGAAATTTTTCTGAAACTCTTTGAATTCCCAGTCGTAAAGGGCCGATTGTTCTTCGGTCATTTCTTCTGAAAAGCCTGGGTAGTAAATGCTCTCGATGTGTTGGACAAACATTTCTTCGAATGATTGTTTGCGGGTTTCTCTTGCAAGTGCGGTCATGGTAGTAGGGTTTTAGATTGTGGATACTTGAAATTTTCTGACCGCGAAGCGTTAAACCGAATCGATTGAATAATGTCCAGGGTGTTGGTCAGATTGACCTTACAATCTGAATACACTGAAAGCGACCGTTTCTTGTCGCCCTTGACAGTTCCAAATTGCAGGGCGCGGCATTACGCGGCATAACGACGCGAGTACTCATATTTTGCGCGAAGCCCTGCAATCATTGTCGATATAGGTAGCTTAGTAAGGATTTCAAGTATTACATTGTGCGGTGGGTTTTGCTCGCTTTTGATTAAAAGCTGCCCGGGAAAGGTTTCTTTTTGCCAAGCTTTTTATTTGCCCTTGATTATCAAAGAAAAAGCGGTCCCGGAAGTTGGGTGCGGTGTGATATGCAGCTCTTTCTTTTGCTTCTTTTATTCGAGCGAACAAAGAAAAGAAGTTGATTTTTGCCGTTTTGCAAAAATATTTTGTTATCCCGCTGATTTTCAAAAATAAAAGGGTTCATTTCACCCTTTTATTTTGCAAAATCTCCACGAAGTGCACGCCCCGCCCTATCGAAAAATGCAATTGCACCGCCCTTTTTTCGGTACGGATATATGAAATGATGCTACATATATAACATATTCGATATAAAAACAGGAAGGCAGGCAGGATGCTCCCCTACAATTTACCAGGAAGCTGGATCTTCTAACGACCAGGAAGCAGGATCATCTCGTTAGTTGGATATTGATCCCCTAACAACGGGCGGAGAAGCCAATAGAACAGATTGTCGGCAGCATCAGAGAGATCAGTTGCTTTCCAGCGTGGCTGATCTTTCTTTCTCTCCGATGATTTATCTTTCTTAAACTCTTGTGGCAGAATAGGTGCGTTGTCCATGGAGACAAAGGTTTCCATGGCATTGTTCATATTGATCCGGAAGGCCGGCAGAGATGGGTAATCTCCTGACAGGAACTTATCCCAGAACTGGTACTTGTCCATATGATGAGCTTCATATAGTTCTGCCCTTAACTGCACTTCCCATTTGGCCTTTGACATCTGTTCCCTGACATCGTCAAAGTAAGAATCCCTTGATGCCGCATCATTCCTGCGGTTGCCATCCGAACCGCCATACAGATAGACAAACCTATTCTGTTTATGCTGGTAATGATCAATGAACTTCTGCACCAGAACTGACAAGGTTTCATTCTCGACAAAGAAGTTGCGGATGATCCGGAATTCATTCAATGATCTGTTCCACTGGGCAACTACCATGCAGTTTTGGGTTGTGCCAAAGTCAAAGGAGACATACAATGGGTCACCGGGAGTGCAATCCTTGTCTGCGCGACAGTCGAATATGCTCCCCTGTAACAGGCTGGCTGCCTCATCTATGAAGTTGTACTCATAGGAATCAGTGTAACCATGAACAGCCGAATTCAACTGAGGATAAAACCCGTTTGTATTCTGTGTCCGTCGGATATTCAGCACTTCCAGGTCATAAACAATCTTTGGCAGTACCCGCTTCAAATCCCGAAAGTACATCTCTCCGAGAATCATTCTGTTTTGCAATGCAGAAGCTTCAAGGTAACAATACCTTGTCGGGAATTTCTTTGAAAGCTCCTGGTACTCGAAAACCCAGTCACCATCCGGGGTCAAAGGCATTGTTCCCAGGAACAACGTGCCATGATGAAAACGCAGGTGACCAAACCGGTCCCGGTTTCCGCGGTTTGCTGGCAGCACATCGGCATCAATGGCCGATTTTCTGAGCTTCGTGCATTCATCAAAGATCATCCCATCATAGGAGCCAGAGCGTGCCATCTCCGGACGGTCGAAGGAATTGAATTCAACGACAAATCCGTTGTAAAAATGGATGCAGTTGGTATAGTCCAATGGAGGTGCATACGGTTCCTCCCATTCGTACTTTTTCGGGGCCTTGTGACCAACAAAGTAATGAATGCCACGGTACAATCCACGGCGTTCAAAGTGGTCAATGATCGGGGGCAGGGATTTTGTCCGGATGTGAAAATAAGTAAGACCATTGAGGGAAATTTTCCCCCGGGGCATAGCCACAAAATATTTGATGATCTCTTCGGCGATGATCGTTGTCTTTCCAACTCCCCTGCCACCAATGAATACCTTATGCGGACTGTTGGAAAGCTGGATGGCCACCTGCGGATTGTTTAAAAAAGGGGCTGGCTTTACTTCAGTCTGCAACATCTTCGTAGGTGGTATCATCGGCCAACAGAATATTCTTGTATTCAGCAATGGGTGAAGCATCAATCAATGCCATCACCTTTTCGTTCAGCTTCAGTAGCGCTTCCTGGGCTTTGGGATCGATCAGCTTGAAATACTCTGAGGTTAGAAAACTGTAGTTGATTGAAAGCAACTGCACCGGCGGCTGTATCTTGGAAGGGTCGGGCAGTTCCATATCCTCTTTATCCAGGTTGTTGGCTTTGATAATCTTGTCCAACAGACGGTCAATTGCCTTGAAATCATTCTTTATTTCTGCTTTGCGCAAGTACTCAATCGCCCATTGCGTGACCATGTTGCGCAAAGCCTGACGGTCCATTCCACGGACAGGTCCAAAACACCGGGTGCAATTGTGCACATCCCGGTAAGCCTGCACCTCTGAGATGTTTTGGAGTTTCATCAGCACCTTCACGGCTTCCCGCTCGATCCCCTTTTGATTGATCAGCAATGAATAAGCGGCTTCCCATCTGCATCGAACCTTTTCATCGTGTTCCGATAATGATTCCTTACTGCCAAGGTAAAATAATCTGATGCGCTCAAGGGTTGTGTCATCAACAAGGCTTTTCATAAGTCATTTGCTTTAGCGTTTTCAATGAGTTTCATGGCGAAAGTCTGGGCCGGTGACGAACCATTTTGTGCCAGGTCAAATATTCCTTTGCGAATTTCAGCTTCACGCTTTAATCTTCCGCGCTGGAATGCCCTGAAGGCAGGATTGTCCTGATCTTCCAAAATAGCGTGCAATTGCACCGGGTCCACCTCCAGGATAACTGCAATTTCTTCTTTTGTAAACATCAGCGAAGCATAGTTTTCCACTTCGGTGATGAAGGATTCATTTTGATCGAACAAGGGCGCTTGTATTTGAGAGTTCTTTTAAAATCCAGTCCCGGTGAAAAGCGGCAACTGTTTTGTCGCAGCATAAAACACCAGCTTCAATGCGGGGGTTGCGGGTATAGTTTGCCGATCCTACTACACTGATCCCCCAGTTGTCGTTTTCAATGACTGTAACCTTGGCATGGCACTTGGCGGCTTTGATATCGGTTGTGATCTTTTGCAGGAACTGCAGCTCTGCCGGTTTGCGGATTCCGTTACGGTAATCGAAGATGCCTTTGAGTTCAAGGATCAGTCCATGCTCAATGAACTGGTACAACTGACGGATAGCATACTCTGAGATTGCCCAAGTAGTGAAATAGACCCGGGCCGGACCGGTTTGTTCCAGGAGAAAGAAAAGCAGGTCATGGGTTGACCAGTCACCCAGGGAGGCATAATGTACCGACTGTCCATCGATAACCTTTCCAAAGACCTGGTGAAGCTTCTCACCAGCTTTACCGATGGTCAGAAGATTTGAGCCTGTAAAAGGAATTGATCCGGATTTTGGTCTGTCCGGTTTTTTCTTTGCCAAATCCGTGGTGGAAAACAGGCTCATTTATTTAGCCTTTCCGTTATTTCATCCAGTTCCAGTTGGAATTTATCCAACAACTCCTGGTTCCTGGGCAATGTTTTAAGTTTCTTTGAATCAGCTACCAGACGTTTGTACCGGGCGATATAGGTACGAACGTTATTCTGCCGGATGATCAGCTCAGCTTCACCCATTTCAGAAACCTTCTTGGGTTCATCATTGACCGGCGCCGGGGGGA
>JAUXWT010000007.1 GCA_030681475.1 Bacteroidales bacterium
GGGTGATTTCCCTGGGATACGTTCCGTCGGCCCTGGCGATCTTTAACTGGGCAAACAGTTTTTGAGAGTTGTAGTACAGTACTTTGTACCCTTTCAAACACGCCTGGTGCCCCAGTGCCGAGATTAAAAAACTTTTACCTATCTCGCAGAGTTACGCGGAGGTTTTTGCTAAGTTTCGCAGAGGTTTTAACGGGAATGAACCTCCTCGCCGCAAGCAGCGAGGTATCAAAATGGAAAAAAATCAGTTCACGTCGCAAGCGACTGGGAATTAACTCAAAATACCTCTCCCACGTCCCCCTCTCCGTGTTGGAGAGGGGGTGCAGGGGGTGAGGTAATTAAATCCATATTATCTGCTTTCAGCGTAAATCTGCGGTTTCTCTGTGAAACTCTGCGAGAAGAAAAATTTTTAAATACACCCAAATCGGGTGTAGTCAAGCCCCTGTCGAATAGTCCCTTAAAGGAGCCTTAAAGGAGCCTTAAAGGAGTCTTAAAGGAGCCTTAAAGGACCTTTAATGGAACTCGCATGGAAGATGAAAGGAAGATGAAAGGAACATGAAAGGAGGCTTAGAGAAACACGAAGGAAATTACAAAAATTAACCGCGGAGACGCGGAGGCGCAGAGAAATTTAAATTGATAATGAGCACTTTGCGTCTCCACGTCTTTGCGGTTATTCTTAATTATCGTTTTGGAAGGTGTTCAATTTTAACCTATTTTTGCAGCTCATTTCTCTCCATGTCAAACAATATCCTCAACGAATTAAACGAAGAACAGCGTGCGGCCGTGATCGCCACGGAAGGGCCGGTGATGGTGATCGCGGGCGCCGGATCGGGAAAGACCCGCGCGCTCACCTACCGCGTGGCTCACCTGGTGGAAAAAGGGGTCGATCCGTTCCACATCCTTGCCCTCACCTTTACCAATAAAGCCGCCCGCGAAATGAAAGAACGGATCATCCGGCTCGTGGGCGATGAAGCTAAAAATGTGTGGATGGGAACCTTTCACTCGGTCTTCGCACGGGTGCTGCGTATCGAGGGACACCTGCTCGGGTATCCGCCAAACTATACCATCTATGATACCGACGACACAAAAAGGGTCATCCGAAACCTGATCAAAGAGAATAACCTCGACGATAAGGTTTACCAGGCAGGCTACATCCTTCACAGGATCTCGTCGGCCAAAACAAGCCTGCTATCTGCCGAAGAGTACGATGAGAACCCCGAATTGAAGGAGTATGATGCCTCCGCAGGGAAACCCCTTACCGGGATGCTTTATAAACAATACCAGAGAAGGCTGAAGCGGGCTTCTGCCATGGATTTCGATGACCTGCTGTTCAACATGAATGTCCTTTTGCGCGACTTTCCTGATATCCTGTACAAATACCAGCAGAAATTCCATTACATCCTGGTGGATGAGTACCAGGATACCAACTTTGCCCAGTACCTGATCATCAAAAATCTTGCAGCCAACAATGAAAATATCTGCGTGGTGGGCGACGACGCGCAAAGTATCTATGCCTTCAGGGGGGCCAACATCCGGAACATCCTGAACTTCAAAAGCGACTACCCCGACCACCAGGTCTTTAAGCTGGAACAAAATTACCGGTCCACGAAAATGATCGTCAACGCGGCCAACAAGATCATTGAGAACAACAAGCACCAGATCTTCAAAGAGATATGGACCGAAAATGACGAGGGTCCGCGCATTCAGCTCATCAGGGCCTCCACCGACAATGAAGAGGCGAACCTGGTAGCGCAATCGATTTTTGAGAACAAGATGAACAACCAGTTGCAGAATACCGCCTTTGCCATCTTGTACCGCACCAACGCGCAGTCGCGCGCCCATGAGGAGGCCTTGCGGCGGCTCAATATCCCATGCCGGATTTACGGAGGGGTATCATTTTACCAGCGCAAGGAGGTCAAGGACCTGCTCGCCTATTTCCGCCTCGCCATCAACAACCGCGATGAAGATGCCCTGCTGAGGGTTATCAATTTCCCCGCCCGCGGAATCGGCAAAACTACCCTGGAGAAACTCGTGGTGATGGCCGATGAGCATAAGAAACCGATTTTCGAACTGATCGAAAATACATCTGATCACAGCATTCGCCTGCCAGAAGCGACCTTCCAGAAGGTGTACGGCTTTGTGACCATGATCAAAAGTTTTTCGGTCCTGCTCAATTCAAAAAATGCCTACGAACTGGCTAAGCATATCGCGGGATCATCGGGTTTGATGAAAGAGTTGTACGACGATAAAACGCCTGAAGGGGTGAGCCGGTTCGAAAACCTGGAAGAGTTGCTAAACGCGATCAAGGAATTTTCGGATTCGCCAAGAACGAATATCGAAACAGGTGAAATAGAGCCGAATGTAGTCCGCACGCTGGATGAATTTATGCAGGACATCGCCCTGCTCACCGATGCCGACAAGGGCAATCCCGACGATGTTGACCGTGTGACACTGATGACGGTCCATTCGGCCAAGGGGCTTGAATTTCCTTATGTGTACGTGGTCGGGATGGAGGAAAACCTCTTCCCCGGCATCCAGTCGCTGAATTCGAGGGCCGACCTGGAGGAGGAACGCCGCCTGTTCTATGTAGCGGTGACACGCGCACAGCAAAAACTCACCCTTGCGTATGCCGAAAACAGGTATCGCTGGGGAACGCCGACCATGTGCGAACCAAGCCGGTTCATCAGCGAGATCCCGGAAGGTTTTATCGATTTTCCCAGGAAAATCACCGTCGCGAAAACCGGATTTTCCAAAGAATACAACTGGTCGGCCAACATGCCCGGCGTGAATATGCCTGTGAAGAAGCCTGTGGTACCGAAGAATTTCCAGAAGGTAACCCATATTGAGCACAAAAACTCTCAACCCGACCCTGAAGGCCCACCTTCGGATGTTGAAACGATCATGACAGGGATGGAGGTGATCCATGAACGTTTTGGCAAGGGCAAGGTGGTTAACCTCGAAGGGGTCGGACCCAATAAGAAGGCGACGGTATTTTTCCCGGCGATCGGACAGAAGCAACTTCTGTTGAGGTTCGCAAAACTGAGGATCGTGAATTAGATTTACGATTGGACGATTTACGATTATCATTGCTCCAACGGAAAACGTCAATCAAACAATTTATTCTGAACTCGTAAATCGTCCAATCGTAAATTGTCGTATCTTTGTAAAAAATTTCCCGTGAACGAACAAATGGAATACAACACCACCCGCGAGATGATGCTTATTCCGGAATATGGCCGGAATATCCAGCGGATGATACAATACTGCTGCACCGTCGAAGATCGTGAAAAACGCAACAAGGCAGCAAAATTCATCATCAATGTCATGGCAGAACTTAACCCTTCCGTGAAAGAATCAGGCGATTACAAGCATAAATTATGGGATCATCTCTTCATCATTGCAGATTTTAAGCTCGATGTGGACGCCCCCTATCCCCCTCCCCCGCCCCTGTCGCTCAGCACCAAACCCGAACACCTCTCTTACCACGACAAGGAGATCGAATTCAAACATTATGGCAAGAACATCGCCCTGATGATCGAAAAGGCATCGGAATATGAGGAGGGCCCGGAGAAAGAAGCGCTGGTGAAAGCCATCGCCAACCATATGAAGAAATCATACCTGAACTGGAACAGGGAATCGGTCAACGACGAACTGATCGAAAAACACCTGACTGTGCTGTCAAAAGACCGGATCAAGCTCAACCAGGATTTCAAATTTACCCATACCAACGATATTCTTGCCCAGAACCAGAAGCGGAAACCATTCCGCCAGGGCCCCGACCGGAATTTCAACAAACAAGGTCATCCAAAACAAAATTACAGCAACCAGCGCGGCCGGAATAAACCCCAATGAGTTCTTTCGAGATCATCGGGGGGCACAAATTAAATGGTGAAATAACTCCCCAGGGCGCAAAGAATGAAGCGCTGCAGGTGATTTGCGCCTGCCTGCTTACCGCCGAAAAGGTCACCCTCCATAACATTCCCGACATCCGCGATGTAAACAAGCTTATCGAACTGTTGGCGGCTATCGGAGTAATTGTTTCCAAAACCGGGAATGCCTCTTTTACCTTTGAGACCAGGGATATTGACTTCGATTATCTGCGGTCCAAAGATTTTCGGGACAAGGTTGGCAGTCTCCGCGGATCGATCATGATCCTGGGACCGATGCTTGCAAGGTATGGCAAGGGATTCGTCTATATTCCCGGTGGGGATAAAATAGGCCGCCGCCGCCTCGACACACATTTTCTTGGGCTCCAGAAACTGGGCGCCGATTTCAGTTATGATCAGGAGCAACAACTTTTCACCGTAACCTCCTCCGGCCTCCGCGGCGACTACATGTTGCTTGATGAAGCTTCGGTGACCGGTACGGCGAACATCCTGATGGCAGCGGTGATGGCCTCCGGAACCACTACGATCTTCAACGCCGCCTGTGAACCCTATATTTCGCAGCTTTGCAAGATGCTGGTCAGCATGGGCGCAAAAATAGAAGGGATCGGATCCAATCTGCTCACGATCAACGGCGTGGAACGGCTTCACGGGTGTGAACACACCCTGCTGGCCGACATGATCGAAGTTGGCAGTTTTATCGGCCTTGCAGCCATGACCGGCTCGGAGATCACCATTAAAAATGTTAATTACCAGCAACTTGGACTGATACCAGATGTTTTCAAACGCATGGGGATCAGGATTGAGCGGAGGAACGATGACATTTACATTCCCGCCCAGGAACATTATGAGGTGGAGACTTTTATGGATGGGTCGATCATGACCATTGCCGATGCTCCCTGGCCCGGCTTTACACCCGACCTGATCAGTATTGTACTTGTCATTGCCACCCAGGCTAAGGGGAGCGTACTTATCCATCAAAAGATGTTTGAAAGCAGGCTCTTTTTCGTGGACAAGCTTATTGACATGGGGGCCAGGATCATCCTTTGCGATCCACACCGGGCAACCGTGATCGGCCTCGACCATCAGTACAAGCTCAGGGGGATCCGCATGTCCTCACCTGACATCCGCGCAGGCGTAGCGCTCCTGATCTCCGCCTTATCTGCTGAAGGTAAAAGCATCATCGACAACATTGAACAGATTGACCGTGGTTACCAGGAAATCGACCTCCGGCTTCAGAAACTCGGGGCCCATATCCGCAGGATCAATGGCTGACAATTTGTCGGAAATCATCAATTGGCAAGTTTTTTGATGTCGCTAAACCGAATTGATTCGAATACAATTTTTATGGCTCGCAAAAGTAAAAAAGAGAAGGAAAACACGATGGATAGCACCAACACGAAAAAGAATGCTCATGCAGAACAGGCTGAGCAGGAGATACAGGAATCCAAGCCAATCACAGAAAGTACTGCATTCAATGTCGATCAGTCACCCGACTTGTTAAACGATCCTCCGTATGCTGAATTGAATGATAAGTACCTTCGCCTCTATTCGGATTTTGATAATTTCCGGAAACGTACCCTGAAGGAGAAGATCGAGAGCAGCAAATATGCCTCCGCGGATGTCATTATCAAGCTGTTGCCTGTGCTGGATGACTTTGACCGTGCCATAAAGGCATTTGAAGGTACCGGTGAGGCCGGGATGGCCTTTAAGGACGGAATTGTCCTCATTTTCAATAAATTTCTCTCTATCCTAAATCAGCAAGGTTTACAGCAAATGAGGACAACGGGTGAAACATTTGACACCGATTTTCATGAAGCCATCACAAACATTCTGGCCCCCTCCCCTGAACAAAAAGGGAAGATCGTGGATGAGATTGAAAAAGGTTACCTTTTAAATGGAAGGGTGATCAGGTATGCAAAAGTGGTGGTTGGCAGTTAACGATAATATATGTCGAAAAGAGATTATTACGAAGTCCTGGAGGTCGGCAAGGATGTTTCGCCAGAAGATCTGAAGAAGGCCTACCGGAAGCAGGCCATCAAGTTCCATCCGGATAAAAACCCGGGGAAGAAAGATACCGAGGAGAAATTCAAGGAGGCTGCCGAGGCGTATGAAGTGCTGAGCGATCCGGCCAAACGGAAACGCTATGATCAGTTTGGCCATGCCGGAGTAGGTAATGGCCAGGGTCGTGGCGGATTTAGCGGCGGCATGACCATGGAAGATATTTTTAGCCACTTCGGCGACATTTTTGGCGGCGGAGGCGGCGGAGGCGATCCATTCAGTTCATTTTTCGGGGGAGGTGGCGGAGGCCGACGGGGGAAAACGGTCAACCGGGGTTCCAACCTGCGCGTTAAGGTAAAACTTACCCTGGAAGAGATCGCCCACGGGGTTGAAAAGAAGATCAAAGTCAACAAATATCTTGCATGCAACACCTGCAAAGGTACCGGCGCAAAAGACGGCAGCGCCTATTCCACCTGTTCCACATGCCGTGGTTCCGGCCACGTCTCGAGGATAACTTCAACGTTTTTGGGACAGATGCAAACCTCGCAAACCTGCCCTAACTGCGGAGGCGAGGGACAGGTCATCACCGATAAATGCACCGATTGTGCCGGTAACGGCGTTGTAAAGGGTGAAGAGGTGATCTCCATCCGGATCCCCACCGGCGTGTCTGAAGGCATGCAGCTTTCGATGGGGGGCAAAGGCAACGCGGCTGCGCGCGGAGGAATTGCCGGTGATCTTCTAATCCAGATCGAAGAGACCGGTCATGAATTGTTTGACCGTGACGGGAGCAACCTCCTCTATGAACATTACATTACCTTCTCAGAAGCAGCGCTCGGCAGCACCGCTGAGATTCCGACCATCGACGGGAAGGTCAAAATAAAAATTGAGCCGGGAACCCAGAGCGGGAAGGTGCTGAGGTTGCGCAGCAAAGGCCTCAGCAGCATCAATGGTTATGAAGGCAAAGGCGACATGTTGGTCAGTATTGTCATCTGGACACCCAAATCGCTGACAAAAGAGGAGAAGGCCATCCTGGAAAAATTAGATAATTCCGCCAATTTCAAACCCTCGCCGGGTACACGTGATAAAAACATTTTTTCCCGGATGAAGAACCTGTTCGATCAATAAAAATCACATGTATGGATCTATTTTCAGCGCACGGCGTTTCAAAACAGTATTCGAACCACAAAGCCCTTGACAAGGTAAGCATCAATGTTCCCGACAGGCATATTTTCGGGTTGCTGGGTCCCAATGGCGCGGGCAAAACTACCCTTATCCGCATCATCAACCAGATCATCGCCCCCGATGAAGGCGAGCTTACCTTCATGGGACGCAAACTCCAGCCACACGATATCGCATTAATCGGATACCTTCCTGAAGAACGGGGGCTGTACAAGAAAATGACCGTAGGAGAGCAGGCTTTGTACCTGGCCCAGCTTAAGGGACTGAGCCATCAGGAAGCCCAAAAACGGTTAAAATACTGGTTTGACAAATTTGAGATGAGGGGATGGTGGAATAAAAAGGTGGAGGAACTCTCCAAAGGAATGCAGCAAAAGGTCCAATTCCTGGTTACCATCATCCATGAACCGAAACTCCTGATCTTCGATGAACCATTCAGCGGTTTTGACCCTATAAACGCAAACATCCTGAAGGAAGAGATCTTAGCGCAGAAAGAAAAAGGGGCAACGGTCATCTTTTCCACGCATAATATGTCCTCCGTTGAGGAACTCTGCGATGATATCGCGTTGATCGACCGTTCAAAAGTTGTGTTGAGCGGGGCGGTCAGAAGTATCAAGAAGACTTTTAAAACCAACACCTTCGGAATCAGTTTCAACGATTATGATGGCGCTGTTCAGACAATACTTCCAACCGGATTCCAGGTACTCTCTGAATCCAGGGATGCCGATCACCGCCATGCGGAGATTAAATTGCCGGCAGAGGCAACATCCAATGACCTCATAAAAACTATGTTGCCGTTTGTCACCATTTATGCAGTCAATGAGAAGATTCCAAGCATGAATGATATTTTTATCCAGGCAGTTACACAAAAAACAGGACAAGACGTAACGCAAGACTAATATGAAAAAGATCTTCCTCATCATCAAGCGAGAGTACCTCACACGGGTCAAGAAAAAGTCATTCATCATCATGACCATTCTCGGGCCCATCCTGATGGCGGCCACAATCGTGATCCCCATTTACCTGGCCAGCCGCCCCAACGAGACCAAAACCATTGCTGTACTTGATGAAACCGGAATTTTTATCGAAAAATTCAAGGATTCCGAGGAGGTCAAATTTCATTATCTCGTCAGTGACCTGACAACGGCCAAAGAAAATTTCTCCAAAAGTGATAACCACGCGTTGCTGTTTATCCCGAAAACGGAGGTAACCCTGCCGACCAATGCTATTCTTTACTCTGAAAAGAGTGTAAGTATCAACGTCAAGTCATACATAAAGAATGTGATGACCAAGCAGATAGAGGATTTAAAGCTGCAGGCCCGGCTCACTGAACTTCAAACAGACAAGCAAAACCCTGTTTCTGTTGACGAAATCCTGCGTTCCATAAAAACTTCGGTGGATATCAACACCATGAAAATCGGCGCAGATGGCAAAGAATCAAAGAGTTATACCGAAATCAACATGGTGCTTGGCATGGTTTCAGGGATCCTTATTTATTTTTTCATCTTCATGTTCGGCGCCCAGGTGATGCGTGGTGTCATCGAAGAAAAAACCAGCCGGATCGTGGAGGTGATCATCTCCTCGGTAAAACCCTTTCAGTTGATGATGGGCAAGATTGTTGGAGTCGGACTTGTCGGCCTTACCCAGTTCCTGCTGTGGGTGGTACTCACTTTCGCGATCGTAACCGTGGTTACCACTGTTATGAACACCACCGATTTCAAGAAACCGGCCACGGAGCAGATGATGGCTCAGAAACAAGGTCTTGACCCTGCATTGACAGAGGCAATTTCTTCACAGGATGATTCTGCTCAAGGCATGGGCGTTGTAATGGAAGCCATCAACACGGTAAATTTCCCGGTGATGATCGCGGCATTTATCTTTTTCTTTATGGTGGGTTACCTGCTTTATGCGGCTCTTTTCGCAGCCATAGGAGGAGCGGTTGACAGCGAAGCAGACACGCAGCAATTCATGTTCCCCATTACGATCCCGTTGATCCTATCGATCATCATGGCACAATACATTATCCAGGATCCGGACGGACCTGTGGCGTTCTGGTTTTCAATATTCCCGCTTACTTCGCCCGTTATCATGATGATTCGGATCCCTTTCGGGGTACCCTACTACGAGGTTGCCTTGTCAATGGCGCTGCTTTTACTTGGATTCCTGGGCACCACCTGGCTGGCAGGTAAAATCTACCGCACCGGTATCCTGATGTACGGCAAAAAGATCAGCTACAAGGAATTGTGGAAATGGGTCCGGTATTAATAAAATCCAACATTTTCGTCCATTCGTATTTTTTGCGTTTCTTCCAGTCCCCTTTGTGGTAAACATAACTGGCAATTAAAGGCAGAACGCTGGTTGCCTCGGCATAAACCATTTTTTCCCAAACGGTTTCGACCTTTCCCCAACTGGCTGCCTCTTTCAGGGTTGAACTGGAACAGGCTCCATCGCGCGGGTCGGCAACAGTGATCTGAACGGCATATTTATGCATCGGGACATCTTTCCCAAGCACTTCGGCGCAGATCACCGTATCCTGTACAAAGTTTTTCGGCACCCCTCCCCCGATCATGAACAACCCTGAAGTTTTTGCAGCCATTTTGATCTTGGTCAGTTCTAGAAAATCCTTTACAGAATCGATAGAAAGATGTTTTTCAGGGTTATCCCACTGATGTTTGACCAACCCGAAGCCGGCGCTGCTGTCGCTGAAAGCCGGACAGAAAATGGGAACATTTTGTTCGTAACAAACCTGGACAAGCGAATCTTTCTTTTTTGAATGTTTTACAAGCCATTTACCCATTTCACGGATAAATTCCCGCGATGAATAGGGCCGTGGCTCAAGCGTGTTGGCTATTTTATTGATGGTGGCATCACAATACTGAAGCTCCTCTTCATCGATATAGGTATCATAGATCCGGTCGATATAATGATCGCGGAGTTCTTTATCATCTGCATAAGGCGTTCCTTTGTAATGTTTGAAACCCAGCGCTTCAAAAAAGTCCATATCTACAATGGAAGCGCCGGTGGCAATGATGGCATCGACCATGTTGTTCTTTACCATGTCAACGTAAACCTGCATGCAACCTCCCGCACTGGTACTGCCTGCCAGCGTAAGGAATACCGTACATCCCTTATCCCTGATCATCATATTCAGAATATCGGCAGCGGCCGCCGTATCACGCGATGTGAATGACATGTCGCGCATGGCATCAATGATCGATGTAGAATCGATCGCCTTGATATCAATGTGTTTAACCTGTTCTTTTAAAATGTTTTTCTTACTATTTTTCATCGTTTTTTTTTCAAAATTACTAATTCATATCGGGATAAGGAAATTATCTTCAATAACCAAGTATTTTCAGCATGGATTTAAAACTCTGTTCCTTTGACCATAGTTTTGTTGTAATTTCACCTGTTTCCTTCTCTATATCAATCAATACATGCTTGGGGGCGGGAATCAGGCAATGCTGGATCCCGCCATAGCCGCCAATCGATTCCTGGTATGCGCCGGTGTGGAACATGCCAATGTATTGGGGTTCATTTTGATTGAATTTGGGCAGATAGACCGCATTGCTGTGTTCCTCTGCATTGTAGAAATCTTCGCTGTCGCAGGTCAGACCGCCAAGGAATACCCTTTCATACTCAACATCCCAGTTATTGACCGCCAAAAGGATAAATTTCTGGTTTATGGCCCATGTATCCGGCAGTGTAGTCATAAAAGAGCTGTCGATCATATTCCAGATCTCCCTGTCATTCTGCCTTTTCTGGTCAATAATGGAATAAAGTACAGCGCCGCTTTCACCTACGGTAAAGGATCCGAATTCAGTAAATATGTCGGGTTCAAGGACTTCATTGCGCTCACAAATGCTTTTTATCTGAGCAACGATCTCCTCGGCCATGTATTCATAATCATAAACGAAGTCGAGCGAGTTCTTGATCGGTAACCCTCCTCCGATGTTTAATGAGGTTAACTCGGGACATACTTTTTTCAAGTCACAATAGACCTGGACACTCTTGGTCAACTCATTCCAATAGTATGCCTTATCCTTGATCCCGGTGTTGATAAAGAAGTGAAGCATCTTCAACTCAAACTTGGGATTGTTTTTAATTTTTTCCAGATAATAGGGAATAATATCATTGTACCTGATTCCTAATCGGGACGTATAGAAGTCAAACTTGGGTTCCTCTTCAGATGCGATACGTATGCCAAGATTTACCTTATGCTTTATTTCCACCTCGATTTTTTCGAGTTCAAAGAGATTGTCGAGCACCGGGATCACATTGGGGTACCCATTGTTGACCAGGTGTACGATATTCTCGATATACATCGGCCGTTTAAATCCGTTGCATATAATATAACGCTCCTTGTTAAGCAATCCTTTTTCAGCAAGATCTTCGATGATGTTTATATCAAAAGCCGAGGAAGTTTCGAGATGTACATCATTCTTGAGCGCCTCTTCCAGAACAAAGTTAAAGTGTGAACTCTTGGTGCAAAAACAATAGTGGTAATCGCCCTGATAATCTACTTTGGCCATAGCTACATTGAATAACCGCTTTGCACGTTGTACCTGTGAACTGATCTTAGGCAAGTAGCTTATTTTAAGCGGTGTTCCATATTGCTTAATGATGTCCATCAAAGGCACCTTATGAAAGGAGAGCTCATTATCAACAACTTCAAACTCAGGTTGAGGGAAGTCAAATGTTTGTTCAATCAGATCAATATACTTATTTTTCATCTAAATTATTTTATATGGAAGTCACGCGGATCATCAATTTATTACATATGTAAATCACCCGGATTGATATAGAGTTGCAAATTTACTTCATTCTGTTTATAAATTAAATAAAACGGAAAATTTTTATAGATCATTGCAACAACCCGCATTTTTCACCGAACTGTTCGCCATTTTTGCAGGTAACCAGGAGCCTGCAAGCCGGAGAGCTGTATGGGTAGTTGATACTGTTTCTGAAAAAAACCCACAATTTATCGCCCCATTTCTGAATGACATCGTTGATATGCTGCCCTCACTCGGGCATGACGGACTCAAACGACATGCCATGCGGATCCTTGCACGCTCACCGCTTCCCACAAACAACCGCCTTGCCAGGCTGATCAAAGTCAGTTTTGAATGGCTGTTGTCGCCACAAGAAGCAATTGCGACAAAAGTGCACTGTATGGAGGCGCTCTACAGGATATCCCAAACGGAACCCGATCTTAAAAAAGAGTTGGCCGATTCAATTGAATTGCGCCTCAACGAAGAGACCCCGGGATTTAAAAACAGGGGGCAAAAGTTGCTAAAAAAACTCTATGCCGAAATCAACAACGCCACAGAGCCTTATTAACATTGCCTCTTCGTGTTTAATTCAACCCGGAAATTTAATTGTATTGGTTATTTCCAAGTAATTTTATAATTTTGCACCCTCAAAAAAAGGCTTAAGCAATACAATCCATTTAAATTTAAATCTCATGCAACACAAAGGCGTTGTTAAATTTTTCTCGATCATTTTCACTGTAGTATGTTTATTCCAGTTATCGTTCACGGCCATCAGCTACTACTATTCAGGCAAATCAGATGATTACGCGAATGCTCCCCAGGTAAAAACAATGGCCGGTAACATGGCAAAAGGTGATCCCCTGAAAGAAGAGTATTATTTCGACTCCATTACTAAAGCAAGACTGGAATATTTTAATGATTCCATGGCTTCTGTCGATGTTTATAATATTTTGCTGAGGAAATATACGTTGAAGGACGTTCGCGAGCGTGAGATCAACCTTGGCCTTGACCTGAAGGGTGGTATGAACGTAACCATGGCCGTATCCGTACCCGATGTGATCCGTGCACTTTCAGGAAACAATCAGGATCCTACTTTCATGAAAGCGCTTTCACAAGCAATTGAAAAGGAGAAGACCAGCACACGTGACTTTGTTGATCTTTTTTCAGAATCATTTAAAGAGGTCGATCCCAACGCCAAACTGGCTGCCATTTTCAATACGGTAGAACTTAAAGACAAAATAAGCTACAACTCCTCAAACGATGAGGTACTTAAAATAATCCGCGAAGAGAGTAATGCGGCCATTGACCGCACTTATAATATTCTCACCACCCGGATTGACCGTTTTGGTGTTGTTCAGCCAAACATTCAACGGTTGCAGACTGCCGGACGTATCCTGATCGAACTGCCGGGGATCAAAGATCCAGAACGGGTCCGTAAACTGCTGCAGGGAACAGCACAACTTGAATTTTGGGAAACCTACCAGTTTCCAACTCTTCAACCGTACTTTGCCGAGGCCAACACGAAGCTGATCTCCATCCTTTCGGCAAACCAGGACTCAACCAGGGCAGACAGTGTGCTCAAATCCGATACATCGGCAACAACAAAGGCCATTGCCTCAAAACAGATCCTGGCCGAGAAAAAAGACCCTTCTAAAAAGGAGCCGGTAACGAAAGGCGATTCCGTAAAAACAGACACCTCCAAGGGCAATGCCTTATTAAAACAACTTGACAAGGACACTTCTAAAACGTCAGCTGCCAGCCAGCAAAAGCAATCATTTGAAGATTATGCCAAAACGAACCCTTTATTCGCCTATCTGAACCCTGCCATCTATCAAAATAACGAAGGACAGTATGTTGCAGGACAGACAGCCATGGTGGGACGTGCATTTATCAAAGATACCGCCCGCATTAACAATATGCTTCGTCTGACCAAAAACATGTTCCCGCGCGATATGAAGCTTGCCTGGTCGGTGAAACCACGTGCCGATGCCAAGGACGTACTGGAACTCGTAGCCTTAAAAGTCACCTCCCGTGACGGATCTCCGGCTTTGGGAGGAGATGTTATTGTTTCAGCAAGACAGGATTATGATCAGAACGGTCGCGTAGAAGTATCTATGTCGATGAATAGTGAAGGCGCCCGCGTCTGGAAAAGACTGACCGGTGAAAATATTGGAAAACAGGTCGCCATCGTGCTTGATGGTTATGTTTACAGTTACCCCAATGTAAACAGTGAAATCCCAAACGGCATGTCATCCATCACCGGTGGTGAAATGACGGTGGAAGAAGCGCTTGACCTTGCCAATATCCTCAAAGCAGGTAAGCTTCCGGCTCCGGCGAGGATCGTCGCTGAAGAGGTAGTAGGCCCGTCACTTGGACAGGAATCCATCAACGCAGGACTCCTTTCATTCATTATTGCATTTATCGGGGTTCTTCTATACATGTCGCTGTATTACAACGGAGCCGGTCACGTTGCAGATATCGCGCTGTTTGCTAACGTTTTCTTCCTTTTTGGTGTTTTGGCCTCCATTGGCGCAGTACTTACACTGCCGGGTATCGCCGGTATCGTGCTTACCCTGGCTATGGCGGTTGACTCGAACGTAATTATCTACGAGCGAATGCGGGAGGAGATCCGGGCAGGCAAAGGTATGCGGCTGGTGGTCAAAGACGGTTTCCATCATGCCTATTCCGCCATCATCGACGGTCACGTCACAACCATTTTAACCGGTATTGTGCTGTATATCTTTGGATCAGGCCCGGTACAAGGGTTTGCCACAACACTCGTCATTGGTTTGATCCTCTCCCTGTTCTCATCCATCTTCATCGCCAGGCTTGTTTTCGAATGGATGCTCGACAGGAATATGACCATTACCACAGGAAATAAATTCACTTTTAACCTGTTCCAGAATACAAAATTCGACTTCATCAGCCTCAGGAAAAAAATGTATATTGTTTCACTTATCGTCATTATCCCTGGTCTGATCAGTATTTTTGTCCGTGGCCTGGATCCCGGTCTGGATTTTACGGGAGGGCGCAGTTACATCGTCAGGTTTGACCAGAATGTATCCACCAATGATATTCGTGAATCACTCCGGAAAGAATTAGGCGAATCGCCGGAAGTCAAGACCTTCGGACCTAAAAACCAGGTTAAGATCACGACGAAGTTTATGATTAACGAACGTGGACAACAATCGGATTCGATTGTCAGCAACAAGCTTTTTAATGGTATTAAAGAATACTATAAAACACCAATCACCTATGCTGATTTTAAATCAAATGCTGCCGGGAAAATCGTTGGAGAACTAAGTTCACAACGTGTTGACCCGACCATATCTTATGCATTGATCTGGAAGGCCTTTATGGCGGTTCTGTTCTCCCTGGTTATTATATTTATCTATATCGCGCTCCGATTTAAAAACTGGCAGTTTGGACTCGGCGGTGTTTCGGCCCTTTTCCACGATTCACTGATCATAGTTGGGTTATTTTCCCTGCTCCACGGTGTCATGCCATTTGGAATGGAGGTTGACCAATCATTCATCGCGGCGTTGTTGACCGTAATTGGTTATTCAATTATGGATACGGTCATCATTTTCGACAGGATACGTGAGAACAGGCTGCTTTACCCCAAGCGGGAACTTAAGCTTAATATCAATTCGGCCATTAACAGTACGCTCGGACGTACGATCAACACATCAGGCGTAACCCTGGTGGTATTGATTATCATCTTCATTTTCGGCGGAGAGGTCCTGCGCGGATTCACATTTGCCCTCATCGTGGGTATCATCATCGGAACCTATTCGTCGGTGTTTAATGCAACACCAGTAGCTTATGACATTTTATTGTGGCAAAAGAGACGCAAGGAGATGAAAGAGCTTGCAGGTTCGAAAAGCAAAGCCAAATAAATTTATAAATTGAATGAAAAATGGCTGTCCCGGTAAAACAGGATAGCCATTTTTTTTAGTCCTACATAAGACTTTTATCTATATTTGTACGTTAATTAGGCAATTCAAACTGCGTTTACATGCGTTACACGGTTCTCTCTCTCCTCATCCTGATATTCCTGGCATCTGCACAAGGTTCATTTGCACAGAATAAATTTTCCAAAGCGGCAGATGCAGCATATGCTGATCAGATGTTTTTGCTTGCTTTGCAGAAATATCAGAAAGCCTATTCAAAGATTAAGCGCAACAAGGCAGAACGTGACCGTATTTCGCTTCGTATCGCCGAATGTTACCGCATGATGAATAACACAAAAAGAGCTGAATCGTCGTACAAGAGGTTGGTCAACAATGCAAAATACATCAAGGATAATCCAAAGATCCTGCTTGTCTATGCAGATATGCTGAAAACAAATGGCAACTATGAAGAAGCCATAAAACAATATACAGCCTACAAGGAGAACGGACCGGCCGATCCGCGTGCCGACCTCGGTATTTCAACCTGCACTCTGGCGAAGAAATGGATAGAAAACCCTACAAAATATACCGTAAAATGGGAGAAATTACTGAATACCAGAGACGATGAATTTGCATCTGCCTACGCCGATAAAAAATATATCTCGATCATCTTCACCTCCGATCGTATCGGCGCCAAGGGAAGAGATGTTGATAACTGGACCGGTCTCGGGTTCTCTGACCTGTTTTTTTCACGGATCGACCGTAAAGGAGATTGGAGCAAACCGGTGCTGGCCGATCAGGAAGGAATGATCAACTCCAAGGCCAACGACGGGGTCGGGCAATTTAATGCCCGGTTTTCAACATTTTACTTCACCCGCTGCTGGACTGAATCAAAACGCAAAAACGGTTGTGCGATTATGAAGGCCACCAGACAAGGTGGAACCAACTGGTCGGAACCCGAAAAAGTTGATCTGGGTGGCGATTCCACAACAATTATGGGGCACCCGAGCGTATCTTCGGACGAAACCATCTTCTTCTCGGCGGACCTTCCGGGTGGCTTTGGCGGCAAAGATATCTGGATGGCTAAAAAGGATAAAAAAGGAGGACGATATGTGAAGGTGAATCTTGGTCCTGAAATAAACACGTCAGGAGATGAACTCTTCCCTTTTATCCGCAACGACAGTATTTTATACTTTTCATCCAATGGCCATCCGGGCATGGGAGGCCTCGACATCTTCGTATCAACCAGGTCTAAAACCGGCACTGCCAATACTTATCAATGGCAAAGCGCTCTCGACAACCAATCTTTCAGTAATGTTGATGGCGCTACCAGTTTTGAATGGCAAAGTACCATCGACAATAAGTCTTTCACGAACGTTGACGGCGCCACCAGCTATCAATGGCAAAGTTCACTGGAAAACAAAACATTCGCCAATACTGCCGGGGCAACTTCAACCGGTTACAAACCTGGTGGCGCAATGACCACCGACCGGTGGACCAAACCCATGAACCTCAAATCGCCGATCAATTCACCTGCCGATGATTTTGGCATTGTATTTAACGGAGATGAATTGGAGCAAGGCCTTTTCAGCTCAAACAGACCCGGAGGAAGAGGAAGGGATGACATTTATTCCTTTGTAATTCCGCCTGTTTATTATACCCTTGAAGGAATCATCACCGATGACCGTACGCTGCAGCCCATCGAAGGCGCAAAAGTGAGGATTGTGAGTACCGACGGGCGGGCATTCGAAGTTCACTCCGATGTTAAGGGCCACTACGGGTTTAACAAAATGCAAATCCTGGCCAAATCGACTTACGATATGCTGGTCACCAAAAAAGACTACTTCAATGAAAAGGGAAGGGAGACAACCGTGGGGATCGAACGAAGCAAAGACCTGGTACGTAACTTTGTATTGAGGCCGATTCCAAAAAAACCCGTGGTGTTGCCTGATATCCTTTATGACTTGGCAAAATGGGATCTGAAACCCCAATACCGTGATTCTCTGCAAGGACTGATTGAAACGCTTGATGCCAACGAAAACATTGTGATCGAACTTGCTTCGCATACCGACTCCCGCGATAGCGATGAACGAAATGATATACTATCCCAAAAGCGGGCACAGAGTGTGGTTGATTACCTTATTTCGAGGGGTATCGATCCTGACCGTCTTCTTGCCAGAGGTTATGGAGAACGAGTGCCCCGAGCGCTGAACAAAAATGTTGTAAAGGAAGGTTACACGCTTAAAACCGGGACAGTTTTAAATGATTCTGTAATAAACCTGTTACCAGCAACAATTATAAAAGAAGCTGCTCATCAGTTAAACAGACGTACAGAGTTCTCAATACTCCGTAATGATTTTGTGCCAAAAACAAGAATTTCGAAAAATATATCTCCCGCAAAAATTGAGTTGGTGGTCAATCCTGAAGAGAACATCGTTCCATTTAAGAAAACCAAGGAGGGAACCAGGGAGGCGACTTGCTTTATTAACGGGATCACGATCGATTTCACTTTTGACTCAAAGGAGAAAGAGGTCTATGTTTCACCGGTAGTCACACTGAAACTGCTTAAAGACGGCATCATAGATAAAACGAGTTTTGAAGGTGATCCCACTAAAATTCTCGGTGAAGGAACAGTGGCAGATAAGGCGGTTGTTATCTTCAAACAGATCAGGATCGGAAAAAATACCGTCAATGATGTGAAGGCGACGGTCAATAAAAAAATCCAATCTCTGCAATTCGGCGACACGCTGCTCAAAAAATTCGGAAAGTACAGCATTGACGACTCCACCGGTGAGATAATTTTCGAATGATCACCCCCGGCCGATATGAACAACGCGGCGTCTCCTCGTCGAAGGAAGATGTTCATGCCGCGATAAAAGACCTGGAGAAAGGATTATTCCCAAATTCCTTCTGCAAAATCATTCCTGATTATACAGGTAGCGACGACGCCTGGTGTAACATCATGCATGCCGATGGGGCAGGGACAAAGTCATCATTGGCGTATCTTTACTGGAAAGAGACCGGAGATATCTCCGTTTGGCGGGGCATTGCCCAGGATGCCATTGTGATGAACCTTGATGACCTGCTCTGCGTCGGCGCGACTGACAATATTCTGCTCTCCTCGACCATCGGACGAAATAAAACGCTGATACCCGGAACGGTCATCTCCGAGATCATCCGGGGAACCGAGAATTTTCTTGCCAGCATGCGGGATTGGGGAATAGGCATCTGGTCGGCAGGAGGTGAAACCGCCGATGTAGGTGACCTGGTAAGGACGATCATCGTGGATTCAACTGTCACTTGCCGAATGAAACGCAGTGATGTCATTGACAACGGACACATCAGGGCAGGCGATGTCATTGTCGGACTTTCTTCAACAGGCCAGGCCAGCTACGAGCAGGAATACAACGGAGGAATGGGAAGTAACGGGCTTACCTCTGCCCGGCATGATGTTTTGAACAAATCCTATGCGACCAATTATCCGGAAAGTTTCGACAATGTGCTTCCTGCCCATCTTGTATATTCAGGAAAAAAAAGTTTGTCCCAGCCTTCAGGGGTTCAAGGGATTGATATCGGAAAACTGATCCTGTCCCCTACCCGTACCTATGCCCCGGTTGTAAAAACCATTTTCAACCATTACCGGCAGAAGATCCATGGCATGGTTCATTGCAGTGGCGGAGGCCAGACAAAGATCCTTCATTTTGTGGAGAATCTGCATATCATTAAAAATGACATGTTTGAGGTTCCCCCACTTTTCAGACTTATCCAGCTCGAATCCGGAACCTCGTGGTCAGAAATGTACAAAGTCTTTAACATGGGCCACCGGCTTGAATTTTATATTCCGGAAAGTATCGCACAACCTGTTATTGAGATTGCTTTATCATTCAACATCGATGCAAAAATCATCGGTCACGTTGAATCCGCCACTTCAAAAAAGCTCACCATCCGCTCCGGTTTTGGGGAGTTCAGTTATTGAGCATCAATGCCTAAGCTGTTCAGAATCAGCAATCTTTCAAGTCAATCAGAAATCGGAAATTGTGAAATCATATATTTTCGGTTGAAAATGGTTAACTTTGCACACCCATTTCAATATCAAACATGTTAGACAAGTTAGAAGCAATAAAGACACGTTACGAGGACATTCAGCAAAAGATGAATGAACCTTCGGTGATGAGTGATATGAAAAACTATATCAAACTCAACAAGGATTACCGGGAGTTGCAACCCATCATGGAATCTTTTGAAATATTAAAAAGGATCCTGTCGAATATTGACCATGCCAAAGACATCATCCACAATGAAAAGGACGAGGAATACCGTTCCATGGCCAAAGAGGAATTAATTGTCCTGAATGCCGAGAAAGAAAAAATTGAGGAAGATATCCGGATGATGCTTATTCCGGTCGATCCGGAAGACAGTAAAAACGCCGTGATTGAGATCCGTGCCGGAACAGGAGGCGATGAGGCCAGCATTTTTGCCGGCGACCTTTACCGCATGTATTGCAAATTCTCCGAAGCCAAGCGTTGGAAGGTTGACCTTGTCGATTTTACCGAAGGCACCATGGGAGGGTTTAAAGAGATCATTTTCAATATTATGGGAGAGAATGTTTACGGACTGATGAAATATGAATCGGGTGTGCACAGGGTACAGCGGGTTCCGCAGACAGAAACACAAGGACGGGTACATACCTCTGCTGCCACAGTAGCAGTTTTACCTGAGGCCGGTGAATTCGATGTCGAAATCAAGCAATCCGATATACGCAAGGACACTTTTTGTTCATCGGGGCCTGGCGGACAATCAGTCAATACGACCTATTCCGCCGTCCGCCTGACCCATATTCCATCGAATATCGTGGTGTCCTGCCAGGATGAAAAGTCACAGATGAAGAATTTCGACAAGGCTATGAAGGTGTTGCGCACCAGGCTTTATGAACTGGAACATCAGAAATACCTTGATGTCATTTCAAAGAAACGCAAGACCATGGTCTCCACCGGCGACCGTTCTGCCAAGATCCGTACATACAACTACGCTCAAAGCCGGGTAACCGACCACCGTATCAACATGACACTCTATAATTTGCCGGTCGTACTGGATGGCGATGTTGAACCCCTGATCGAAGCGCTGCAACTGGCTGAGAACGCGGAGAGGCTGAAGGAGGCCGGAACAAATTAATATGACCCGTACCGAGCTTATCAAACTGATTTTCCGCAAAAGATCCTTTCTTTGTATCGGTCTTGACACGGATCTGTCGAAGGTTCCTCAACATCTGCTTGAACTTGATGATCCCGTTTTTGAATTCAATAAAGCGATCATCGATGCCACACATGATCTTGCAGTTGCCTATAAGCCTAATTTTGCTTTTTATGAGTGTAATGGAGTCAAAGGATGGCAGAGCCTTACCAGGACCATTCAATATATAAACACAGCATACCCGGGAGAATTATTTACCATTGCCGATGCCAAACGGGGCGATATTGGCAACACCTCCCAGCAGTATGCACGGGCCATGTTCGAGGCATCTTCATCGGGAATGGACTTTAATGCCGTAACCGTTGCCCCCTATATGGGCGAAGACTCCGTAAAACCATTCCTGTCCTGTCCCGGGAAATGGATCATCGTGCTGGCCTTGACCTCTAACAAAGGGGCCGGAGATTTCCAGTTCTTTTCCGGCAACGGTCAACACCTTTTCGAACAGGTATTGTCAAAATCACAACAATGGGGAAGCAATGAAAACATGATGTATGTGGTTGGCGCCACCCAGGCTGAAATGCTGACCGACATCCGGAAAATCGTGCCTGATCACTTTCTCCTTGTGCCCGGTGTCGGCGCCCAGGGAGGCAGTCTAAGTGATGTTGCCAGATACGGCCTCACCAGCGAATGCGGGCTCATTGTAAATTCCTCCAGGAATATTATCTATGCCTCCGGTGGCGCTGACTTTGCCATTAAAGCCAGGGAAGAGGCCATTAAGATGCAGCAGGAGATGTCCGGAATTCTTGGAAGATGATCAGGCAGGCGTTTATACGCGGCCTCAGCAGGGTGACATGGTTATTATCATTCCACGAACGTATTCCACCCATGGACGTCAGGTTCGAGTCCTTCCTGGATCCCCTTAAGCCTGGAGTAAAGTTTCTGTGAAATAGTACCGGGCTGACCGTTTTTACAGTATTGGTACACCTTTCCGGTGTCGCGGTCATGGATCAGGCAAATGGGGGAAATCACTGCAGCAGTGCCACATGCACCAACTTCATCGAACTCCTCCAGCTCCTCAACCGGAATCTGCCGCGTTTCAACTTTCATCCCCATATCTGCGGCCAAAACGCGTAATGACATGTTTGTGATGGACGGAAGTATGGATGAAGAATCAGGCGTGACATACGTATTTCCTTTTATGCCAAAAAAATTCGCCGGACCGGCTTCATCAATATACTTCTTCTCTCTGGCATCAAGGAAAATACAGGAGGAATAACCATCCTGATGGGCCCGCTGGCCTGCACGAAGGCTTGCAGCATAGTTTCCTCCAACTTTGATGTGTCCGGTACCTACCGGGGCTGCCCGGTCATAGTCGCGGACAATCTGCATCTTAACCGGGTTAAAACCCTCCTTGAAATAGGGACCGACCGGACCCACAAATACCATAAACATATATTCCTTTGCAGGGGCAACACCCACCTGTGCACCTGTACCGATGAGTAAAGGCCGTATGTATAATGACGCTCCCTCGCCATAAGGTGGTAAATATTTCAAATTCAGCTTAACGGCTTTGAGTACTACCTTAGAAAATAAATCAACCGGCACTTCTGCCATCATTACGCCATGAGCAGACCTCATCATCCGTTTCGCATTCTCCTCCATCCGAAAAATTCTGATCCTGCCATCTATACCTGTAAAAGCTTTCATTCCTTCAAACGCCTCCTGTCCATAGTGCAGGCAGGTTGCCGCCATATGTATGGGAATGTGTTCGGAGTCGGAGACCTCCAGATTCCCCCATTGTCCATTCTTGTGATAAACACGGACATTAAAATCAGTTTTGAAATAGGCAAATGGCAGTTGCTTCCAATCAATATTATTCATAAAAGATATTTTTAGTTTGTGTTCCAGTGCGAAAAGTCTCGTAAAATTAGGAATTTTCTTAATCTAAACTTCAAATTGTATAAAAAATCATCCTTACCCAGGCTATTTGCCATTTTGTCAGCCACTTTGTCGTGGCACTACGTTTGACAACTACCAATACAACATTTTAAAATCAATCTCACTATGCAACAAGGTAAAATAAACGTTCAAACGGAGAACATCTTTCCGATCATCAAGAAATTCCTCTATTCGGAGCATGAAATATTCCTTCGTGAATTAATTTCAAATGCCGTTGATGCGACCCAAAAACTGAAAACATTAAGTGCAATCGGAAAATACAATGGAGATATCAGCGATTTGACTATTGAGGTCACATTGAATAAAAAGAAAAAAACCATCTCCATTAAAGATAAGGGGATTGGTATGACTGCCGCTGAGGTGGATAAATATATTAACCAGATCGCCTTTTCCAGCGCCGAAGAGTTCGTTAAAAAATTTAAAACCAAGTCTGAAGCTGAAATGAATGCCATTATCGGACATTTCGGATTGGGTTTTTATTCCAGTTTCATGGTTTCAAAAAAGGTGGAGATTCTCACAAAAACTTACCAGAAAAGAGGTGAAACAGATGCCGTTCGTTGGGAATGTGATGGCAGTCCCGATTATACTATGGATGTGCTCGATAAAACTGACCGTGGCACAGAAGTGATCCTTCACATTGCCGATGATTCGAAAGATTACCTCGAAGAGCATACCCTGCTGGGCATCCTGAAAAAATATTGCAAGTTTCTCCCTGTCCCGATTCAGTTCGGGACTGAAAAGAGGTGGGAGAAAGTTGAAGGGGTAAAGGACAAGGATGGCAACGATAAACAGGTTGAAGTTGAGAAACCACGCATCATCAACAACACAGATCCCATCTGGAAAAAGAAACCCGTTGACCTGAAGGAAGAGGATTATAAGAGTTTCTACAGGGAACTTTACCCATACACCTTCGATGAACCGCTGTTCTGGATCCATCTGAATGTGGACTATCCATTCAACCTGACAGGGATCCTCTACTTTCCTAAGGTCAAACGAAACCTGGAAGTTCAGAAAGATAAAATCCAGTTGTACTGTAACCAGGTTTTTGTCACTGATTCGGTAGAAGGAATTGTTCCTGACTTCCTGACATTACTGCATGGTGTTCTTGACTCGCCCGATATTCCGTTGAATGTATCGCGCAGTTACCTGCAGAGCGATCCAAATGTGAAAAAGATTTCCAACCACATCACCAAGAAAGTGGCTGATAAACTCGAAACACTGTTCAAGGATGCGCGTCCGGATTTTGAAACAAAATGGGATGACATCAAGGTCTTTATCGAATATGGAATTATCTCCCAGCCGGATTTTTACGATCGTGCAAAAAAATTCTGCCTGCTGAAAAACGTGGATGATAAATATTTCACGTTCGAGGAGTACGAAAACCTCGTCAAAGACGCTCAGAAGGATAAAGATGGCCAGCTTATATATATTTATGCGACCAACAAACAGGAACAATACAGTTTCATCGAAACTGTCAAATCCAGGGGCTACGATGTACTGATGATGGACGGTGTACTTGAAGCCCATTTCATCAACGCGCTGGAGCAAAAAATGGAGAAGACCCGGTTCACGCGTGTTGATGCCGATACCGTTGAGAAACTCATTAAAAAAGAGGATGCCCTTCCCTCCAAACTCAATGATGACCAGCAGAAACTGCTAAAAGAGATGTTTGAGAAACAGATTGACAGTAAAAAATTCACCATTGTCTTTGAGAGCCTGAGCGAAAAGGAGTCACCGCTGCTGATTACGCAGAATGAATTCATGAGGCGCATGAAGGACATGTCGGCGCTTGGCGGAGGAGGTGGCTACGGTTTTATGGGTGAAATGCCCGAAAACTACAGCCTGGTTGTCAATTCAAATAATCCGCTGGTTGGCAGACTGCTTGCTGAAACTGACAACGACAAGCAAACCGGCACTATTCAACAATTGTTCGATCTTGCCCTGCTTTCGCAGAACATGCTGAAAGGGAAGGAGTTGGCTGAGTTTATTAAGCGGAGCACGATGCAAATGACAAGTGACAAATGACAAATTGAATTTTATTTATTGTAATTTTACAAATATTAACCTTAAATCGTTGAATCATGAAATTAAGTAAAGGTTGGATTGTGTTGATCATCATCGTCGGTGTGATTCTACTCCTTGTCTTTTGGGCCACCGGTATTAACAATAATTTAGTAACCAAGGAGGAAGGTGTAAATCAGTCGTGGGCCAATGTCGAAAATGTGTATCAGCGGAGGCTTGATCTGATCCCGAACCTGGTAAATACTGTAAAAGGTGTTGCAAATTTTGAACAACAAACGCTGACTGCTGTCATCGAAGCGCGTGCAAAAGCCACCAGTGTCCAGATCAATCCCAAAAACCTCGATGAAGGAGCTATTCAGAAGTTCCAGGAGGCACAGGGCGGTGTCAGTTCCGCACTGGCGAGGCTCATGGTTGTGGTAGAAAGATATCCCGAACTCAAAGCCACGCAGAACTTTTCGGAACTCCAGGCGCAACTGGAAGGTACTGAGAACCGGATCACCGTTGAACGAATGAAGTTCAATGAGTCGGCGCAGACTTATAATTCATATTTGCGCCGTTTCCCCAATGTCATGTTTGCCGGGATGTTTGGATTCCAGAAGAAAGCTTATTTCCAGGGAGAGACAGGAGCGGAAAAAGCCCCGGAGGTTGTATTTTAGTAAAAAAAATAAAAACGATGGGTACTGCTGTAAAAGACTTTTTTACAAGCGAGGAGCAAGAGGTGATCAAACAGGCGATCAGGAATGCCGAACTGGATACTTCCGGAGAGATCCGCGTTCACCTGGAAAATAGTTGTTCCGGGGAGGTATTGGACCGGGCTGCCTTTATTTTCAAACATCTTGGGATGAATAAAACGGAACTCCGGAATGGGGTGCTGATATATCTGGCCGTGAAAGACCATCTTTTTGCCATCATTGGCGACAAGGGTATGCACAAAGTTGTACCCGAATATTTTTGGGATGAGATAAAAGCCGGGATGTTGGCAAATTTCAGGGAAAATCGATTTGCCAGGGGCCTTACCGAAGCAATAATCACAACCGGTGTGCAACTTAAAAAACATTTTCCCCGACAAGACAATGATATAAATGAGCTCCCTGACGATATATCTTTCGGGGAAGGGAAATAAAGTTTTAAGTGTTAAGTGTTAAGTGTTAAGTTTTAAGTGTTAAGTTTTAAGTGTTAAGTTATTCGGGATGTTATTTTTAAAACAGGTTTTCGTATTTCTGATTTTATTATTCGCCTTTTCATGGGAAGTAAAATCCCAGGAAATTCCTGCCAGACCGGATCCGCCGAGGCTCGTGAATGATTTTTCAGGCATTCTGGGTGCCAGTGAGGTGCAGCGTCTGGAACAAAAACTTGTTTTGTTCAATGATTCAACATCCACGCAAATCGTTGTTGTCCTGGTTAAATCGCTGAACGGGTACGACAAAAACGAATTTGCCAGGCTGATCGGCGAACAATGGGGCGTGGGACAAAAGGGAAAGAATAACGGAGCGGTCATTGTCGTAAAACCTAAATATCCGAACGAAAAAGGAGAGGCCTGCATACAAACCGGTTATGGCCTTGAAGGCGCCATACCCGATGCTTTGGCCAAGCGCATCGTTGACAATGAGATGATCCCGAATTTCAGCAAAGGAGATTATTATGCCGGAATTGAATCTGCCACTACTGCCATGATATCCCTGGTAAAAGGCGAATATACAGCAGACCAGTACAATAAAAGAGTCAACAAGAAATCGAGTCCATATGCTATCCTGATCCCCATCGTTATTATGATGGTCGTGTTCATGCTTATGCGCGGATCGCGTTCCAGGGGGAAGTCAATAGGTAAGAATATACCCTTCTGGGCAGCCATGGTGTTACTGGGATCCATGGGACGAGGTCACAGCGGCTCATGGAACAATTTCAGCTCCGGCAGCGGTGGGTTTGGTGGAGGTGGAGGAGGCGGCTTCGGCGGTTTTGGCGGGGGAAGCTTTGGCGGCGGGGGCGCGGGTGGAAGCTGGTAGGATAAGGTAGCGAGGTAGCGAGGTAGTGAAACCGGGTTATAAGAATATAATTGCTGATGAAGCTTTTAAGGAATATATGGGGTTTCTATTATGATGGCTTTCGTGGTATGACCATTGGCAGGCGGCTTTGGGCTATCATTCTCATCAAGCTTTTTATCATGTTCTTCGTACTCCGGCTTTTCTTTTTCCCGAATTTTTTAAATTCCAGATTCGACAGCGACCAGCAAAAAGGAGATTTCGTCGGCCGGGAACTTATTGACCGGACGCATTAAAAAAGAGGGCGTCCCAAAAGGGCGCCCTCTTTTCTTTTTTTTGCCCTCAGGCCGGGCGGCCTCGTCACCGCATCGCGTCTACGCCTGGGTCAAAACTATAGTCTCGGCGAGAGTATCAGGGTGAGATCGCCCCAGCCAAGGCCGCTCATACGGTGACTGGTACTTCTTAGTAACCAAAAACGGTCTAACAAGACCATTTTTTCAGATTATGAGTGATACTTAACAGTCCGACTTCAATTTCGACTTTATCACAACTTGTGAGCATAAATCTCCTGAAGCCTTTGTTGAATTTATATTACCAAAAACAGATAATTCTGTTTTGAACCATAGCCGGCGTCTCCTGTTACGGTATTTGGCAAATGTCCATAAATTGCAGATAATCAGATGTTTGAATAGAATGTTGTCAACTATGTTATTAACAATCAGATTGTTGTAATGGAGCAACTTGGGCAAAGCAGACAATCCGCCTCATGAAATTCACGTCAGGAAAATCGAGAAATGAGCGTTAAAAACTGCGGACTGTCTGAGGAGCGAAGCGACGAGTTTCCGCAGTTTAGCGAATGACGAAGATTTTCAGTGAATTTCATGAAGCGGTGACTTTTCTTTGCTACCTTTCTTTTGGTGGTAGCAAAAGAAAGTAGAGATAAAAACAAAAGAGGCTGCTCAATTATTTTTGAGACAGCCTCTTCGTTTCCGAAATAAATACCTTATTGTATCCCGAGTTTTTTCTTTGTCAGTGCCATGATATCGTCTGCTTCATCTTTATAGATGATAACATCTTCAATGGCATTTAAGATATACGTGTATTTATTGTCCTTGGCAACGGCCTTGATGGCCACCTTGGCTTTTTCGATGAAAGGACTGACAAGATCTTGCTGTTTAGTCTGCAGATCCTGACTGGCCTTTTGCTGAAATGAATCAATACGACCCTGAAGATCTGATAATTCCTTTTCTTTGTTTTGTTTGATCAAGTCAGACATACTTGATGCTTGTGACTGATAATCAAGATACTTGTTTTCAAATTCAGCCTTCATAACATCCATCTGATCTGTCAGTGTTTTCTGGTAGTTTTGAAGTTTGACTTTAACGGAATCAATACCTGGCATAGCCGCCAAAAGTGTATTGAAATCGATATAACCGATCTTGATCGGATTTTGTGCTTGTGTTGATGCAAATGAACAACTGACAATCAATACGAAAACAGCAATGAACTTAGCTAATTTTTTCATTTTCAATGATTAAATGGTTTATACTACGATTTGGTGGTGCAAAAGTAAACATTATTTTTATTTTTTTGGTTCCCTGGATTCCATCCCACCTGCAGGTGGTTCTTTTGCAGCTCCTGTCTTGGGACTGGAGGTAGAAGATGGGGAAGAAGAAGAAGAAGAAGAACCGGTATTGCTTCGCGATTTCCTGTTATTGAGGTTTGCTCCGAGATTGTCAAGCACCTCATCACTGATATCGTATTTAGGATTGGCATACATCATGGTCAGACTGCCACCCTTGTCGAATATGACTGCATAATTGTTGCTATTTGCAATATCCTGGATCGCATTGTATATTTTTTCCTGGATCGGTTTTACAAGCTCCTGCCGTTTTTTAAACAGATCGCCATCTTTTCCAAAACGGGTCCGCTGCAAATTCTTAGCATCTTTTTCCTTTTCCACGATTTCCTGCTCCTTTTTCTTCTTCATGTCATCCGGAAGAAGAACAGCCTGGGTTTGGTAGTCCTTATACATCTTATCAACCTCGGCAAACTTATCTTCGATCTCCTTTTGCCATTGAACGGAAATTTCATCAAGCTGAGACTGAGCTTCAGCAAACTGCGGTATATTATCGAGGATATACTCAGTATCAACATAGGCGAATTTCTGGGCATGAGCCATAATCCCGGCTAAAATGATAAACGTAAAAATTAAAACTTGCTTTTTCATATTCAGTGATTTTAAACTTTATTTACAGAATTAGGTAACAGGGTAACTAAGTCCGCTTGTCCACCATTTTTCAATCAATCGAAGAGTTAATCGAGAAGTGAAACTGTCCCTTATTAGCCCCCGGAACACCGGGAACAGCATCCAGCCCATACCCCCAATCAAGCCCCAGCAAACCAAACATCGGCAGGAATACTCTTATTCCGACACCTGTTGACCGGTAAACATTAAACGGATTGAAATTGCTCCAACTCGACCAGGCATTGCCTGCCTCAACAAAGGCTAATCCAAAAATGGTAGCGCTTGGATTCAGCGAAATCGGGTAACGCAATTCAAGTGTATAACGGTTATAAACCGTACCACCCTGCGTATTGGGATAGCCGGGTGTGAGCGAATTATTCGCATATCCCCGCATACCGATAAGTTCACGGCCATCCAGGTTATTGGTTCCCGATAGCCCGTCTCCGCCCAGATAAAACCGTTCAAATGGCGTCACTCCCAAATCCTTATTGTAGGAGCCGAGAAATCCAAGCTGAAGCCGTGGTGTAAGTACAAGTTTTTCGATGAGATTGATATACCACGCTCCTTTGAATTTGATCTTGTAAAATTCAACCCATCTAAAACGCTCGTTCACAGGCATATTTTTATAATCACGGTCTCCACGGAACATGGAATATGGGGGCGTCAACTCTAGAATTGTAGAAAATTCTGATCCGTTCCTTGCAAAAATTGGCGCATCTACTGAATTTCGAGATAATGCAATGGAGTAACTAAAAGAATTATAAATACCATTACCTCCGCCAAAAGTGAAAATAGAGGCATAATTGTATGTATTATACCTGTTATAATTCAGACTGTGGTATAATGAAAAATAATCATCCGGCCAACGCAATTGTGTTCCAAGCCCCACCGAGATGCCGTCTATTTTAAAATATGCATAACTCACATCATTTGGACTTGCCCCATTGGTATATTTTGAATGGAAATAGGATAAGCTCAGCGCCAGTGGTTTTCTGCCACCAAGCCATGGTTCGGTAAAGGAGAAACTATAACTGTAATAACCCCTTCCGTATGTTTGGAACCTTAAACTCAGCTTTTGTCCATCCCCGGCCGGGATAGGTTTCCACGCTTTAAGATTCGTAACGTTTTTTAATGAAAAATTGTTAAACGACAACCCAAGGGTCCCAACAATTCTGCCATAACCCCACCCGCCTGAAAGTTCAATTTGATCGGCAGAAGTTTCGGTTACATCAAATCCCACATCAACGGTGCCATCCTCCGGCCTTGGATTGACATTGGGGTTGAGCTTCTCTGCATCGAAATATCTCAATTGGGCCAGTTGCCGCTGCGACCTGATCAGCCGGTCACGGCTGAAAAGTTGCCCCGGTCGGGTCTGTAATTCACGTAAGGCGACATGATCGTTGGTTTTGGTATTCCCTTTAATGGTCACTTTGTTGACAGTAGCCTGTTTCCCTTCATGCATACGGATCTCCAGATCAATTGAATCATACTGCACCCTTGTTTCCACGGGAACAACATCAAAGAAAAGATACCCATCGTCCATGTACAAGGACCTGATGTCGGCCCCATTGGGGTTATATGTCAGCGCCTCTTCAAGCGCAGCCTGGTCATAAATATCGCCTTTCCCGATCCTTAATATCCGGTCAAGATATTTTGAGGAGTATTTCGTGTTGCCAACCCAGGTGATGCTACGTATATAATACTTAACTCCTTCTTCGATCCAGAGATGGAGATCGATGGTGTTATCGTCATTTTTCGCAATAGAATCTTTGAGAATTCGCGCATCACGGTAACCCAGTGAATTGTACTTTCCGATCAACAGTTGTTTATCTGCCTGATAATCCTCATCAATAAACTTCGAGGATTTAAAAATCCGTATCCGGATATTATTGGAAGCATGTTCTCCCAAGGTATTTCCGATTTCGACAAAATCGAGGGTTGCAGCTTCTATCACTGCATCGACGACCACCTTATCCAAATCTTTCATCGGATTGAACAGGCTCTTCTCCTTGGTCTTTTTCAAAGATGCCTTGATCATATCTGAACCGATATTGTAGTTGCCGTGGATGGTGATGGAATACACCTTAACCTTTTCATTTTTATCAATGTGTATATACATCGTCACCTCATTGGCCGCAGCGCTGTCCTTTTTCAGTGCAATATCCACCTCGGTGTTCAAATAACCCTTGTCATTGTAAAATTTCCGGATGATATTCTTGGTTTTGATCATCAGGTTGTCAGTCACATAATCTCCCTTTACCAGGCGGATCTTCTGCCGGATGTCGTCGGCATCAGACTTTTTTATACCGGTGAACTGGAACTTTGAAAGCCGCGGACGCTCTTTGAGGTAAAAGTCAAGAAATATCTGGTTATCAACCACCTTTGAAACAGAAACCTTTATATCCTCAAACAGTCCCTGATCCCATAATTTACGTACCGCTTGTGATATCTTATCACCCGGAACCTTAACCCTGTCCCCCACCACCAAACCTGAAAGCATGATCAAAACATTTCCATCGAGGTATTTCACTCCGCTTACCGTGATTCCGCCGATATAATAATCCTTGGGATTGTTATAATCAGTGACAAATTCATCACCCAGGCTGATCTGGGCAGTAATGGGCAGGTTTACAAGCAGTAATAATAAAATAATCAGCAGGTTACGAAGTCTCATTCAAGTTTATTTACGTAGTTTTCCTTCAAATTCATTGATCTGTTCACTGGTCAGCCCAAACCTTCGCTCCCTTCCCTGGAAATCAAGAATGGCTTTGTAAAAATCATCTTTACCAAAATCCGGCCACAGGGTATTGGTGAAATAAAATTCTGTATAGGCAATTTGCCAGAGTAAGAAATTACTGATCCGGTATTCCCCGCTGGTACGGATAAGGAATTCAGGGTCGGGATATTTTGCGGTGGTCAGGAAGGAGGTAAAAGTTGACAGGTTGATCTGGTCGGGTGATAATTCGTTTTGTTCCACCTTTCGGGCAATTGACCTGGCCACCTCCACAAGCTCCCACCGGGAACTGTAACTCAATGCAAGGATCAGGGTCATCCCGGTATTTTTTTCAGTTTCATCAATTGCCTTCATCAGTTCCCGAAAGCTTTTTGGAGGGAGGCTTTTCAGATCGCCAATTGCCTGCAGTCTGATGTTATTTACCATCAAGGTCTCCATCTCCTTGTGAAGTGAATTGACCAGGATTCGCATCAGTGCATCAATTTCATACTTGGGGCGGTTCCAGTTTTCGGTCGAAAAGGCATACATCGTCAGGTAGCGTATTCCGAGTTCGGCGGCAGCTTCTGTCGTGTTGCGAACTGCATCTACGCCTTTTTCGTGGCCGAGTGTGCGAATGAAACCACGTTTTTTAGCCCAACGTCCATTTCCATCCATGATCACCGCTACGTGAACCGGCAAATTCTGCTTGTCAATCTGATCTTTAAGTTCTTTCATATCGAAAAACCGAAAATCAATGGTCCAAATCCCGGCATTTTTTTGACGTTAACAGGTTAAATCTATATGTGATCGCCATACCTATAAAAGCGAACCAATCCTTATTTGAAGTACTTCCCCTTTGCATACCCGGTTCATGGTTCAACGTTGGGTCAGATAAAACTCCGGACTCATCGTCGGGTGAAATGGAGGAACCACTCAAATAATAAGTGGTGCTTACATCATCCAGGTAGTCATTAAATGTTTTATGCATCTCCCAATACACCTGTAAACCAAACCTTTTCGCAATACTCACTTTGACACCCAGCCCAAAAGGAACTGAAACACTTACCGATCCATATGGAGAACGCCCTTCATAGCCAATATTCTGCCCTTCGGTTCCCATTGATCGTAACGAAATTCCATTATAAACAGGGTCAAAAAAGAATGCAGAAATGCCGCCGTAAATATACGGCGATATTGGATTCATTCGGCTGCCGGTAAAGTATTGCATGAAATTAAATTCAACAACACCGGCAATATCAGTCAAATTGCTCGTAAAGGCCAAACCACGCCCGGGAAGAAATGTTGAAGTGGCTGCATTCCCCTTTATTTTTCCACGTACACCACTGATTTTCACTGCCCAGCGTGTGTCAAGATTAAGCCTGGCCACTACACCATAGGCAACCGCTGTATTCAAAAAATGCTTGCCCGGATTCAGATCGCCCAGATAATAACTTCCCCCTATGGTTACACCAACCTCCATATCCTGTGCTTCGGACGAATAGAACTGTAACATAAAAAGCGGGATCAGGAGAAAAATTTTCCTGTAAATGGTATTCATAGAGGATGAATGTGCTATTTGGATCGTTTCGGTCAACAACATTAATAAACGGTCAGATCACAATTTTATTTGATAAAGTTGATGTGTGGCGGATATTATTTTGTTAATTCCGGTTATCCAATCCCCAATTCAGTTTTTCACGGATTGTCTGGAAGAAATCCTTATTTTTCAGCCGGAGCAGGTTTATCTTGTAAGCCGCTTTACGAATGATCAATTCAACGGTATGATCAACCTGTTCGATCCGGGAATCCAAACTAACCATGTACTCGGAATTTTTTCCCTCGATTCGAATCCGTATTTCACTGTCATCTCTGATAATAATCGGCCTGACGGTAAGGTTGTGGGAGGCAATTGGTGTGATCAGAAAATTTTCCGAATCCGGAGTGATGACCGGTCCGTTACAACTGAGTGAATAGGCCGTTGACCCGGTTGGCGTCGCAACGATCAGTCCATCAGCCCAATAGGCATTAAGAAACTCACCATTAATCCAGATTTTGATGGTAAGCATCGACATGACATTCGTTTTGTGTACGGTAATGTCATTCAGTGCAAAGTTGATTGATCCGAACAATTTCTCAGGGGCATCAAGGCTTAATAATGTTCTCTTTTCAATCTGGTATTGACCGTTTTGAATGTCCTGAATGGCAGGTATGATCTGTTCCTTTGAAATACCTGATAAAAAGCCCAACCTCCCAAGGTTTATTCCGGTGACGGGAATCCCCGAATCACCCACAAGGCCGATTGCATCCAAAATTGTTCCATCTCCGCCGATCGAAAACAGAACGTCAACTTTATTTTCGATCTCTGCCTGATTTACAAATAACGAAGGATCCCTTTTAAAGGTAATCCGATCGAGGAGAAACTGATAAAACGGCTGATAGATGAATGTACGTCCTTGCTGATGGTCCAAAAGGTCCACCAACTCCTGGATGACGGGAAGGCCGGCATCGGTTAAAGTTTTACCAAACAGGGCAACGTTCATGATGGTTCTTTTTTTCGTATTTGGCGTGCAAAGGTACCCAAATTTTATTTATCAACCCGCTGATTGTCATATAGGCGCGATAAAGTTCACGTAGATCCCGGTCTGAAACATGCGATTCATGGCTCCTTCAACGCGGATCACCACATCATAATAGGTCGTAAAATCCAAACCCAGTCCATACCCGATTAACAAACTGTTTTCAAGCGTATTGGTAGCATTAATGGCCGCAGGTTCGGAACCCGGATAGTGATAAACATATCCCATATCAACAAACGCATTCACATAGAGCGCCAGCGGGATGGCATTGAATTTTGTTGTGCGGATCCAGTTTATTTTCTCAACACGTTGCGGGATCAAGGCAAATTTAATATTGCTTTTTAATAGTGCATAATGCTGCCCGTCAACGACATAATAGTCGTAACCACGAACATAATCCCGACCATATCCTAACCCGCGCTGTAAGAAGTATGGTTGTATTCTTTCAAAGCTTAATTTTCCTGTGAATCCCGAAGCCCAGTACCATCTGTTCCCGAGTTGCAGATAGTTTCTCATATTGGTCCGAACATAACTGTTGTGAGCCGTTTCATGAGGAAAAGAATAATTTACCTCCATATCCAGATATGAGCCCTTTAACGGATAGTATTGTACATCGCGGCGATCGTTCTTATAAAGGTACCTCAAACTGAAAAACTTTTGCACATTTTTCGGATTAATAACGAATCCCGGGATGTTACTTACGGCCGTATCAAATGCAAAGTGTGTATATCCGACACGGAAATTATGTGTGCTGAAAAAATCCGGTCTGAGATTAAACTCAACAAATCCCTGGTATATTTTTTTGAGATATTTTGAGTTGTTTCTGATGTTAAAAGGCTTATTGTTCTGTGTGTAAACGGTCAACTCATGATTCATCTCCATGGAGGCGCCAAAGCCGGTGCCTAATGTCTTATTTTTGTTGATATACGGAATTCTGTATGTAAACCCATACCTTTGCTCGAAACCAAAATGAGCCAGTAGCCGCAGCGTCTCATTCCTTCCCCTTGCATTGAAAAAAGTAAAATCGATCCCATAGGTCAACCGTTTGAAATCCCGGGATTCCCACCAAACATTAAAATTCCGTTCGGATATTTCGAAAAAAGGAATTGGCCAGATATACCACCGTTCCACCACTGCGATCCTGACATCGATCAAAAGCCTTTCTTCGCCGGAGGACGTGTCAATTGTAACAAAATTAAATAGTTGCGTATTAAAAATATTCTGTTTGCCCTGGGCAAGCAAGGTCGAAAACAGGGGGTAAGGTATCGTGTCGTGCTCCCTGAAATTCAACTCACGCAGGATGATCCCCTTGCTGGTTATTGAATTGCCGGTAATGCTGATCTGATGAATGATGACAGAGCCGGATGTATCGTCCGGTTCGACCTGCGGAACTTGTCCGGACAGTTCAAAACCGAACATATTAATCATGAAAATGATCCACATGAACTTCGGGACAACGCTTAACCTGCCTGTATTGAAGGTCAGCATTGCTTAGATATTCAGATAATTCATCAGCGCATCGAACCTGTCCTGAAGTCCTTCGCTGTACGAATCCTCCTTTGACCAGGACGCCTTCACGAAATAGTCCAACCTGAAAAAGGTTTGGAGGAGCGGGCCAATATCCATCCGGTTTACCTTGATGGTCACCTCCAGTTTGGTGGTATCGGGATTTGATGTGACAAAACAGCTTAGAATTTTTGTATCGTTCGATTCAACGATTTGAACAATATCAGTGAGGTTATAATCCTTATCATTGATCTCTATAATAATAATACCTCCGGGGTTGGATAGGCCGATCAACTCTGCCAGCGAATAGACCAAAGTCGGGAGAAGGATGGCGCCAATATATTGATTTTTGTCAGTTACTACTGGCAACATACTCAGTTTCAGAGACGAATACACTCTAAGCACTTCATAAATATGCTGATCCCCTGTTACGGAACCCCTGTTCAGGGTAATTTTATAACTGCCTATTTCGTGATCAGGTTCATTCATGGCGAGGATTTCTTTATCAGAAATCAAACCCATAAAATCATGTCCCTCAACAATCGGGAGATGTGACAGGCGCGCTTCTTCCATAAGACTAAGTGCAAAAGCGCCTGAATTGGCAGCTTTCAGCGGAACGACATGGCTGGTGATTAATTCTTTAGCTATCATTGAGGATGCTAAGATAGGAATTATATCGCAAAGCGCTGACCGAACCGGTTTCAATTCCCGATTTTACGGCACATTCCGGTTCATGGGTGTGGGTGCAATTTTTGTATTGACAAAGTGGCAGGAGGCGGTCCATCTCAGGAAACCATCTGTGAATTTCGGCTTTTTCAAAATCAATCAGGCCAAATTCCTTGATACCTGGTGTATCCACGATAAACCCCTTATTGGCCAGTTCGTACATTTCGGCAAAAGTCGTGGTATGCATGCCCTTTTGATGCACCTCCGACAATGAACCAATCCGGGGGTTCAGGGCAGGGTCGATCGCCTTGATCAGCGCTGACTTTCCCGCTCCGGAATGGCCGGAAAAAAGACTTACTTTCCCACGTAAAAGCTCCCTGATCTGATCAACTCCATCGCCTTTAATCGCTGAAGTCCGGTAACATTGATAACCGGCATTTTCATATATGGCGCTCAGATCATCAAGCGACTGCAACAATTCCTGATCATATATATCCAATTTGTTAAAAATAATACTTGCCGGAATGAAATACGCCTCAGCGGTAACCAGAAAACGGTCGATAAATCCGTTTGAGGTCCTTGGCTGAGCAAGAGTGGCTATCAGGTAAGCATGGTCGAGGTTTGCCGCTATGATATGAGAAACCTTCGACAGTTTCGTGGCCTTTCGGATAATGTAATTTTCACGGGGTCTGATTTGGGTGACCATTCCATGACTATCCCCCCTGAGGTGTTCCACCTGCACTCTGTCGCCAATAGCCACCGGGTTGGTATGTTTTATATTCTGCATCCGGAACTGCCCTTTCAGCTTGCATTCGAGTATCGTTCCATCCTGCAACCTTACAAGTGTCCAACTTCCTGTCGATTTTACAACGATGCCTTCCAATTTACAGTTTCAGAGGTTTATGTTTGCTCACTTTTCATTTGTAAAAGTATGAAAATAACCAGATCGTTATGGCGGGGCTAAATCTTATTTTGATATGCAGGATTGATTTTTCGATAATTTCAGTGGGTCATCTGATATAGATTATTCACCGCGGAGGCGCGGAGGCGCAGAGGTTAAATCAAGGTTCAGTCCATGGAATAGACCTTTCCGGGCAGACACTTTACAACACCCTCAAATTCAAGATTGAGCAATGAGGCTGACACCTTGCTCATTTGCAACCCTGTTTGAATGCAAATTTCATCGATGCCTGTTTGTCCGTTTTCCTGCAGGTACTTTACGATTTTTTCTTCATCAGCGGTCATTTCAATGAAAATTTTTCGCTGCACGGTCTGCACCCTTGCTGCCGACTCTTTCCAGCCCATCAGATACTCGATGTCGTCAGCTTTCTGCACCAGGGCCGCCCGGTTTGTCCTGATGAGATAGTTTGTGCCATCTGAAAACAGATCGGTCACCCGGCCGGGCACGGCAAAGACATCCCGGTTATAAGAATTGGCAATATCCGCTGTGATGAGCGCTCCTCCTTTCCTCCCAGCTTCAACAACAATGATGGCATCGCACAGTCCGGCAATGATCCTGTTCCTTTTTGGAAAATTAGAACGGTCAGGCTTGGTCTTACTTAAAAATTCAGTGACCAACCCTCCCCGGGTCAACATTCTCTCTGCCAATGGCCTGTGCAGCCAGGGATACACACAATCAAGGCCATGCCCCAGCACCCCGACGGTATTCAACCCGCAATCAAGCGAATAACGGTGCGCACAACTGTCGATGCCATAAGCCAGGCCACTGACCACCAACACCTGCTGCTGAACAAGCCCTGCGACCAGTTCACGGGTAACATTTTTACCGTAGTCAGTTGCTTTCCGGGTACCCACAATTCCCACCACACGACTTGAATTCAAATCGGCTGTTCCCTTGTAAAAGAGCAAAACAGGGCTGTCGATGCAGCTTTTCAAACGATGCGGATAACCAGTGTCCTGAAAAAAGAGTGGCGTGATGCGGAAACGTTCAATAAACGTAACCTCCTTTTCTGCCCGCGACAGTATTTCGCTGTTACCTATGGCCTGTGCCAGCAAATCCCCTACCCTCGGCATTTTCCGAAGATGCCGTTTCGGTTCCCTGAATATTGCTTCGGCGCTTCCGCATAACGAAACAAGTTTCCTTCCCAGCACATCCCCCACGCCGGGGATCAGCGTTAACCCTATCTGATACAGTAATTTATCTTCAGGCATAGCATTAAGAATACAAAACGCCTCATCCCCCGGGAGGGTGTCTCAAAAGTCCTTTAACCGCA
>JAUXWT010000041.1 GCA_030681475.1 Bacteroidales bacterium
AAGAAAGACATTCATAGAAGAACTGGTAAAGAACCATCCGGACCAGATCAAATTCTTCAACGGATGGATGAACCGATTGAACAATTTTAAATTCATAGCATGATAAAACCGGGTTTTCTGATCCTGCTTCTGGCCGCATTATTGTCCGGCTGTATTACTCAAAAAAGATGCGCTGAAAGATATCCTTCGGCCGAAAGGTCGAATATATACGTTCAGCACGATACCATTACCAATGTGAAAGATTCCCTGATCCCGATGCCGGCTGATAGCGGCTTGATCAAAGCGCTGTTGGAATGCCAGGACGGGAAAGTTGTTGTAAAAGAGATTCTGGAAGTAAAACCCGGAAAGCGTGTTGTTCCATTCTTTTCAGTTCAGAACAATGTTCTGACCACCGGCGCAAAGATCGACAGTAGCTCGATTTACTTTGCCTGGAAAGAAACTCATATCCGGGAATCCCGGATTGAGTCCAGGACAATTGAAAAGACAGTTTTCAAGGTTTCGGGTTTTCAGAATTTCCTGATCTGGTCAGGAAGGATTGCCTGGGCGGTCATTGTCATGCTGTTTGCAATAAAATTGATCCGTTTCTATATTAAAAGGAAATTGCCATTATGAACCAGGTTGAAATAGACGGTAAAACATATTTCATGCCTTCCGATTGGAATGAACTGACAAAAAAACAAGTTTTGTTTGTCAGCCGCCTGTTTCACGGGCAAGTCACCATAGTTGATTTTAAGCTCAGAGCGCTTTTTAAGTTCCTTTCGATCAGGCCGAAAGTGCTTAAGAGAATTCATCCGGAGGATGCTTATTTCCTTTGTGAAAGCCTCGATTTCCTATTCAAAGAGGTCTCCCTGACCAAAAATCTTCTCCCTATCTTACTAACCGGCAGAAGAAAATACCTGGGCCCGGCGGATGCCATGATGAACTGCACCTTTGGAGAATTCACCATGGCCAATTCCCTGCTCGATTCCTTTTCAAAAACCAAGGAGCAAAAATACCTCGATGAAATGGTTGCAGTTCTTTACCGGCCAATGAAATTGTTCTGGTTTATCCGAAAGGCTTTTACCGATAACCAGGATCCCCGGAAAAAGTTTGTCAACCGATCGTTAAAGAAACGGTGCCGGAGAATTGCCCGACTGGATTACGAGATCAAGTACTCCGTTTTCCTGTTCTTTTCCGGTGTTCTGAATTCATTGCCGGTGTTATACCCGTATGTTTATCAGCAAAAAGGAGATACCGGCGGCGAAGATAATGGCTGGGCATCCCTGATCATCTCGCTTGCCGATGGAAAGACCGATGATAAAAGCCTTGAAACGGTAATGAATTCAAACCTTTATAACGTATTCATCGGGTTAAACAAAAAAGCAAAAGAGTATCACGAATACATGCATAAGATCGAATCCTATGACCGACATCAATAGCTACGTTGAATATTTCCGCACCATTGCCAGGGAACATAAGGAAATCAATGATTTCTATATGATGGATATCAACGAGCCACTTGCTGCCCTGCGGTCAAATATCAAATACCCTGCCCTGATCCTGACCAGTCTTTCAGGTATTTTTGAAGCCCCGAACCTGGATAATATCCTGGATTTGATCAACCGAGGGTTCCTGATCATTGGACACCTGAACCAGATTGATGACTTTTCCGGTGAAATGCTGCTCGTTTCAAGGATGAAGCAAATTGGGATTGATATCATTGCCAGGATGCTATATGACCATCAGAAATGTGAACCACTTGCCCTAAAAGCCATTCCAGGGTTCAATATCAATTCTGTAAGCTATGAGATTTTAGGGCCGGTGTTTGATAATGATTATGGGGTGATGTTCTCGTTCAGAATACAGGATTGTCTTGATTTGGAATATTGTCCTGAACAAGGTCAGCTTTAAGTGATTGCTTCATAGATTTATGAGTTATTAATAAATGTTGTCCCTGCCCAAGGGTCTTATTTAGGTTTCTGGCCTAGGTGATTAATTGAAATTTTAGCCGAAGTGAAAACCGAGAAAAATAAATAATGTCAAGGGTTGTATGTCATTCTGACCTTTCGGCATGAATTCACTCGAAGAGCGACAGTTCACCCAGGAGATCGCCCTTTCACAGTTTTACAGCTTTTATTTGATTTTTCGCTTATACCTTTGTGGAAATTTCGAGTTTTAAATAAATGAAGTGACAAGAGTGAGGTTGGTTTTAATTTCTGGCTAAGGGGTAACCCGGGTATTGAAGATATGGCAATTCTTTAGAAAAATTGTGTTGATAATTGTATAATTGTGTCACATCAGTTCTGGCCGTAGTTACTGTTTGCAGAATTTCCTGATATATGATGCGTCTGGGGTCTCAATTGTTACAAAATAAAAACCTGACGGAAAATTCTCGACATTAACCATGATTCTTGTTTCACTTGTTTTTGTTTCAAGTACTTTTATTCCCTGTACATTATATAGTCCAATGCATTTGATTTTCGGAAAGGCCTCGTCGAAGTGGAATGTTACATGGGTTAAAACGGGATTTGGGAACAACGAAAACAAAGAATCTATAGATTCATGGATACCTGTGAAAACCGAATCATATTTCAAGACACTTAATATACAGTGACCATATGCGGACTCAAGGTCTTTGTAAAATATATAAGGTATTCCAGAGGGACTGACTGCGATATCAACTTGCCAAAGTTCTTCACCAGCTGAAAAGCCCGGGGTTCCTGTAAATTGCCATTCTGTTCCATTAAATTTCATCACAGTTGCCTTTCCTGAGTTTGCATCGTCGCCGAAAGCAACATAAGGTTCCCCTGCAGGGCTGATTGCGAAACTCTGATAATAAACCATGCCGGGTGAAAATCTCGGATCGCCTACAAACTCCCAGTCAGTTCCCGTGAATTTTTTCACGTTTGACATATACAAAAGCGACCCGTCAAAGTCTTTGTATGCAATATGCAAAACACTGTCTGAGGGATTGAAAGCAATTTTCACATCCCAAACTTTGCGCTCGGAAAAACCAGCATTTCCAACATTGACCCAGTTTGTTCCGTCATATTTCATTACAGTTGTTTTCTCCGAATTATATACATCTGTAAAACCAACATAGGGTTCTCCCATCGGATTGAAAGCAAGGCTTGTATACCATGCTTGGCCAGCTGAGAACCCCGGATTTCCGACAGCCACCCAGTTGTTACCATCGAATTTTTTAACAGTCACCTTACCGGAATTGCTAAAATCTGCATATGCCAGGAATGGTTCGCCGCTGAGGCTGAAGCCGAGGCTAAGGAAATAAGCATCTCCTTCTGAGACACTGCCGTTACCTACATTCAACCAGTTTGCCCCGTCAAATCTCATAACTTTTGCCCTGCTTGAATCACCATCATCCATGTATGCAAGGTACGGTTGACTGGAAGGACTTAAGGCGAGGCTTACATACCCGGCCACTCCCATTGAAAACCCTGGATTTCCAACATTTTCCCAGCTTATCCCATCGAATTTCATAGCCGAAGCCTTTCCGGAATATAACCAGTCAGTGAATGCGACATAAGGTTGTCCCGATTGGCTAAAGGCAAGGTCTAGATAAAAAATTTGAAACGAATATCCCCCAGTAGCGAAACCTTTCTCTCCAACATATTTCCAGGCGTTTCCGAAGGGTGAATTTTTTTCCGGGTTTCGCTGGGCAATAACAAATAATGAAGTAAGGCAGAGAAATATTAAAAAGACTTTTTTCATCTAGTGGAATATTTAGTTTTAAAGGAACTTCATTGATGAGAGTTTGTCGAATCAGCATGAGTTTATACAAGTAAATAATTTATCGCAAAAGTAAAAGTACGTAATATGTTTATTCAATGAACTTAAATTTAGACTTGATTATAAAATTCTGATCATTATTTTGAAAATGAAAATATCCGAAGGTCCTTTGACAGAACCTTCGGATATAAAGAAATACTACTTTGTTTTAACAGCTTTGATCTTACAGGTAATTTTACCATCAACAACAAGTGAAATGAAATAGATCCCGTCTGGATACTTCGAGAGATCCATGGTGATGGAATATTTTCCAGCATTCTGTTCAATTCTATTGACTTTAAGCACTTGCCGACCAAGCATATTTTTCACGGTAATGGACACATTACCGCTTTCAGGTAATGTATATGTCACTTGAGTCGAATTTGCAAAAGGATTTGGGTTGTTCTGCGCTAATGTATACCCATTGCTTTGAAGATCATACTTGTCCTTACTCTCTTCGGCAGATTTATCTTTAAACAACAACTTTATCCATTCATCGCTTCTCGAAACATGCTCCTGGTGGTTTTTCGGCTTATATTGAATTAAGGCGCCACAATAATTGGATGTCGAAGATTTAAGGCTTGAATCAGCCTGCATTAACACATAGGTATCGCTCAGATCAATAAGCGAATATACAGAATCGTTTAAGGAAGCAGGGTTTATTATATCGTTTTCGTACCATATGATTGCCTCAGAATAGTTTTCCTTTTCAACAGTGCAAATGTTTTTTAAACGATAAATGAGTTGATCTGTCAAAGAATCTGAATGCAATGCGGCAGTGGTATCAAAATAGACCGCCAGTCCTGTAAAATCCTGATCCGACATTTTTGTTAACGGGATCAGTTTCTTAGCCGATTCCCGCGAATAGATTGTTCCGGGATAGTTGGCAATAATGGCCTTAAATTGGGTTTCTGCAAGGGTATAATTTGCAGAATCCATACTCACCACAGCCGCTTCGAAATCCTCCCTGCCCGGGTCGTCGTATTGACAGGATGAAGGCGGGCACCAGGACGACCACTGGTACCACCCGGAGGGATAGAGCTGGGGAGCCGGATTGAAATTGTCGAAACAATTACACTTTACATTAAAGACAACGGCATTATCGATTGGCGGTGTAGCAATAACTGCATCATTGGCATACCTTTATCGAAGATAAATATGACACCATCACTGCGTATAACCTTGTGTATCATGCCATTTGGTTTGAGCTGATCTTTTATTGCTGATCATGAATTTCTTCGGTCATATTATAAAATATAAAATGTATGAAAGGAGAAAATGGGCAGCGCTGCTTTTTCATATCGCTTTTATTGTGATCATTATAGGCGCCGCCATTACGAGGTACTTTGGATTCGAAGGAAGTATGCACATCAGGGAAGGGGAGGAGACAAACCTGTTGAACTACCATTCTCCATCCGGTTGAATGATTTTATCCTCGACCGATATGCCGGGTCCATGAGCCCATCGTCATATGCCAGTGAGGTGACGTTAATCGACAACAGGAAGAATTTAAATGAAGACCACCGGATCTTCATGAATAACGTGCTGGATTACAATATGTACAGGTTCTTCCAGTCGTCGTATGATACGGATGAAAAGGGAACCGTTCTTTCAGTTAACCACGATTTCTATGGTACTGTGGTCACCTATGCAGGATATTTATTACTGGTACTGGGCTTCATCTTTACCCTTTTCAATAAAAATTCGAGGTTCCTTGATCTCAGCCGCAAAATAAAGGAGATTCGAATGAAAAGAAAAACAGGTCTGCTGCTGACCTGTTTATTCATGATTTTCAATACAGTTGCCTTTGCTCAAACAAATATCTCCCCGCCGGTCAACCGGGATCAGGCTGAAAAATTTGGCCATATGCTGACACAGACCTTCGATGGCCGGTTCGAACCGGTACATTCACTGGCCTATGACGTTATGCATAAAATTTCCAGGAAAGATAAATTTGAGGTCGCCGGCAAGGGCGATATGGATGCTGTGCAGGTACTGATGGACATGGTCCTGGCTCCGGAATTCTGGAAAGGTCAGAAAATTATTTATATCAGGGAAAAACCAATTCGGGCATTTCTGGGAATTGATGGTAAATATGCCTCGTTTCTGATTTCTTTGATGTGAACAAGCAGTATAAACTTCAGAAATATACCGAGGAAGCATTCAGGAAGAAACAATCGGCACAAAACAGTTTTGACAAGGAGATCATCAAAGTTGATGAACGGCTGAATATTTTTGAGATGGCGATCAAAGGCAGCATATTCAAGTTCTTCCCGGTGGAGGGCCATGAAAACAACAAATGGGTGAGCTGGGATGAAAAGGCTGCTGCCCAACAACTGTCCGGGTCAATGAATGACTTATGCAGTGAGTTGCAATTGAACCCGTTGAGCTATACTAACATCATGATGGCATACTTATCCGAAGTTTCAAAGGCTACAGTTTCGGGCGATTATATGAAAGCCGATAAGATTTTAGGTGTGATTAATGATATTCAGCGAAATTCGGCAAGTAAACAGTTATTGGCCTCGGATGCAAAAATAAGGGTCGAGATCCTCTATAATAAATTACAAATATTTATCATGCTCCGAAACGGTTACGCTGTGTTAAGCATGCTGCTTCTGTTGCTTGCATTCATTGATAATTTTCAGCTTAAAAAGAACCGGACCATTTCGCTGGCATTGAATATTTCGATCACTGTTCTCGGCCTGGCATTTTTATACCATACTTTCGGCATGATCCTGCGGTGGTATTTAACAGGGCATGCACCGTGGAGCAATGGTTATGAGGCGCTGTTGTTGATTGCCTGGGGGGGCTTTTTGCCGGGTTCATTTTTGCGCGGTATTCAAAAATCACGCTTGCCGCCACGGCTTTACTGGCCTTCTTTATACTCATGACTGCAAGCCACAGCAGTTATGACCCGCAACTGACAAATTTTCAACCCGTATTAAAATCATACTGAATTATTACCTTTCCAAAGGAATGCACAGTTATGGTGCCGGGGATACCCCGGTTTTCCCGATCTGGGCATGGGGATTGATTTTTTCGATCATCGCCCTGATGGTATTCGCAGGCGTAAAACAAAGACTGATCAACAAAAAAATCGTTTAGCTGGATCATGGGCCATGATCTACATGCATCAAACAACGAATTACCCCTCGTGGATTAATTCCCCATATTAGTTTTGAACAAACTGCCATTGCAATCAACGGAAATATTAATTTTGTCAGTTGATTGGTAAGCGGGTAAGCGGGTAAACGGGTAAACAGGTAAACAGAATCATATGCGTATCCTCAAAGATAAAGCGATTGCAGTCATCATCGATGTCCAGGAGCGGATCTTCCCGGTGATGTATGACCATGAAAAACTTTTGAAAAATATTCCACTTCTGATCGAAGGGCTTAAGATAATCGGAATTCCCCTGATCGTTACGGAGCAGTATGTTAAAGGACTTGGCCCTACGATACCGGAAATTGCCGAAAAGATCGGCGATATGGAACGGATCGAAAAGGCATCTTTCAGTTGTTGTGGCGAACCGGGCTTTATGATGGACATCGCGTCATCCGGGAGGGATTACGTGATCATCGCAGGCATTGAAAGCCATGTATGTGTGCTGCAAACGGTGATCGACCTTCAGCAGAGTGGTTATCACCCGGTGGTGGTTGAAGATTGCATCTCATCGCGGAAACCGAACGATAAACTGATGGCCATCGAGCGGATGCGGAAAGAGGGAGTGATCATCACGACCTACGAAGCCATCCTGTTTGAGCTCCTCCGGCACTCTGGGGGAGATACGTTCAGGGCTATCTCCAAGCTGGTGAAATGAAATGATTTGAAAATTTGGAGATTTGAAGATTGAGTCCCCTCCGAAAAGGGGGTTTATAATAAATCGAAAAAATTAATGCTGATCAATAAAAATAGTGCAATGGAAAAATTACTGCTCCAAATTCGCTGTACCCTGCGCTGTAGGGTAAGATAACCTGAG
>JAUXWT010000048.1 GCA_030681475.1 Bacteroidales bacterium
TTCGATGGAACTTCTTTTCCGCAATGCCGGCATACCAGGGTGTGCATAGACGTTATTTTGTTACGTCTACGAAATCCACATATTTTGGTGGCATCAATTTATCTCAGGAAGTGGTATCGGTTTGGGTCGGGGCGGAAAGTAACTCCAATACCATGGAGCGAAAAGAGATTGTCCACCGTTTCATTGATTTGTTCGGGCAGGATTGTATTGATTCTTTCCTTGCAGACCGGGAGTTCATTGGAGACGAATGGTTCAGGGATTTGATCAAAACCCGAATATCGTTTTATATCCGTATTCGTGAAAACATCTGGGTTGATGTTCCCGGAAAAGGCCCGAAAAAATCCGCCTGGTTGTTTAATAGCTTGGCTTTGAACACAGCTCATCATTACCGCAATATTGTTTGTATTGATGGTCAATGGGTTTATCTTTCAGGGATGAGGATTGTAAACCGTGAAAACAAAATAGAATTCGTTATTATCGCATCGTACAGATTTGACCCGCTGGCATTATCCAAATATAAAGACAGATGGCAAATTGAAACTTTATTTCGGGCACTAAAATCGAGTGGGTTTAATTTTGAAGATACGCATCTCACGGATCCCAATCGAATATCAAAACTACTCGCGTTAGTCTGCATCGCTTTCATTTGGGTTTATCTTGTCGGTATCAATAAAAACAATAACGGACATCCTATCAAAATCAAAAAACATGGTCGAAAAGCCTTTAGCTTGTTTAAGTTTGGGTTGATTTTTCTGACCCATGCACTGCTGAATCCCTTGTCAATAAACGATCTTGAAAATTGTATCAAAATTTTGTCATGTACTTAGCCGTGAAGGACACAAAGTTTTTACGCGAAAGACACAAAGATCAGATATTCAGTAGTATAGACTTTGCGAACTCTGCGAGAAACTTGGCGCACTTCTAGTCATAATCCTCAATTAATGCTTCATAAGGTATTTTCAATTTTTCATGAAGTTTCCGAATCATCTGCAAATTCAACTTTCGCTTTCTATTGAAAATTTCTGAAACTCTGCTTTTATATCCGATTATTCCAGCTAAATCACTGTTTTTTAAATCCATTTGCTCCATTCGAAATTTTATTGCTTCAATTGGATCAGGAGCTTCTATGGGATAATGCTCTTCCTCATATTTCTCAATCAGGATACTTAAAATCTCGGCTTCATCTCCCTCAGGTGTATTTTCGGGCGCATCAAAAATTATCTCAATCCTCTTTAATGCCATTTTATAATCCTTTTCTGTCTTTATTATTCTTATTTCCATGTCTGTTAAATTTTATCCACATCAATTTTATTATATTCATTATGCATACCAATAAACCGTATAAATACCCATTGTCGTTGGTAATTTATTTTCACAACCAACCTGTATTTATTCCCACAAATATCAAAAACTACCCTGCCAGATTTGAGAATACTTGCTTTTGGATATTCACTTTTAATCTCCCCGGGGGTTTTCCATGTTGCTTTTTTCGTCTCTTGATACCATGATTTCAATTGCTGCTCTGAATCGGAATAAGATACCCAGAATTCTCTTAGGATCTTTTTCGAAATAACTCTCATCGTACTACTTTGTCAATTATGCTACAAACATACATAAAAAAGTTACCAGTTTGGTAATTATTATTGAAGAATTTTCAAAGGGTCTTTTGGCATTTTTGCTTTCCAGCAGCTAAGCGTCCCCTAAACCATTTTTGTGTAAGCAGTACTTATAAATGCAGATTTTCAGTAAATAAGAATGCAAATAAATCTGCATCGTTAATTGTGCTCAATCAATAAAATAAATTATTTTTTTTCCGTTATATATTGTCCTTAAAAAAAAGTGAAAATGAAAACCTTATTAAGCATGATCAACAAAAACCTTCGGTTTGCAGTCGGCCTGATCGCACTGACCCTGGTATCTGTATCTTCCATCTATGCCCAGGGCAACAAGGCCGGGGAGCGCGGTCAACCCACCCCCGAAGACCGCGCCAAACGCAACACAGAAATGATGAAGCAAGGATTGTCGCTTACCTCCGCACAGGAGACCAAAGTTCTGGCCATCAATCTCAAATATGCCAAAAAGAACGATGAGGCGAGGAAGATCACAGATATGGAAACAAAGAGTAAGACATTCATGGATCTGAACAAGCAGAAAGACGATGAATTTAAAGCTGTTTTAACGCCAACCCAGTTTAAAACCTACCTCAAGCAGGTCGAGGAGATGAAGGCCAAACGGCGCAAGTAATTATTCAGTGAATAGCGCAAAACCTTAAAAATGACCATAATGCCGATGGCAGGCAATATGGTCCCTGCCTTGTTTTCTATGGTGCGGAGTTTGTACCGGTCTTGTCCATACTGGTCAACATATTTCGTTACCGATCCGTCTTCCTGGGTGTTGACCAGCAGAACTGTTAATCAAGATATCCCCTTCCCTGTGCATTCCATGCCGTCACAAGTCCCGATTTGTCCATATCCCAGGGGGTATAAGGCTGGCCGCCGGCAAACCGCCATTTGGCCCCGATTTCCCAATTTCCCTTGAATTTCCTTCCCACGGTTACATTGATCAGGTGGCGGTTATCCCAGGCTGAAGGGATATAATCGCCGGTGAAAGTCGTAAACTCGCTGCGGACAAATGTATAGGTCAGGATCACATTGAACTTAAAAAAGTCAGCGTTTCTCACCAGTACTTCAAAGCCATAAGCCCGGCCATTTGATAGCGGGAGGAGAGGTTCATCGCCCACAGCCCCGAAATCAGTTCCTTTGCTTGCCAGCGCCACTGAATCCCGGATAGAAAAGGGATAGTTCGCGTAAAACTTGCCAAACCCTTCGAGGGAGATCTTGGTCTTCGTATCAGGCTGATATTCAAGCCCCAAAACCACATGGTCGGCAGAGATATATTTAATGCCCAGCGAATCATTGACCAGGGCGCCGTTGTTGCTTCGGAAACCGAGTGAAGTATAGGCCGGCAACTGATAATAACGCCCCATGTTGAAATTCAGGAAAAATTTATCGGGAACAAAGGCATAGGATGCAGACAATCGCGGAGAGAACTGGTCCAGCAGGTTGTTCATCTTGTTGGCATATTTTGCATCTTCCAGTCCGGCGCCATAGGTGATCTTCCATTTGACAAGGTCGGTAAGTCCTTCGTAGCGGAGTTTGTTCTCCGTCTCCTGTGAATTGTATCTGAAAAGCAGGCTGTCAGGCATCTCCACGTTATTCGTATATTTAATCTGATCGTTGTTGAGCATATTCCGGCTCACCACCCAGGTATCGTAACCCCGCGCCCGGAAGTGGCGGTAAACAAGGCCGAAAACATAACTCCACTGGTCATTCACAGGGAGCGACTGAAGTATATACCGCTGAAATGCATCGGGGTTGGCAATCCCGGTATTCAGTTTATTGTTGTCAAGCGCTCCGATTGAAATGACCGAGATTTGGTTTCGCTTGTCCAGATCAATTTTATATTTGAACTGGTAATCGTTATATGTCGGCAGAAATGGCAGCTTCAGGGCGCTGAAGAGCAATTGGAGGTAGGAACGCCTTACCGAAAAGATCAATGAGGAATTCTTTGTCACCAAGCCATTCAGCGTGAGCGTGGAAAAGTGGTTCAGGTATGGGATTTCGACACCGTCGAGGTTGAACCGGTTTTCGCCCGGACCACCGCCACGAACGATCACATCGTTGCGGAATGACGGGGAGGAGGCCACACCGGGCAAACTCTGGATCACCTTGGAAATATCCCTGTTTGATCCGGGGCTTCTCTCAATTTCCTGGATGGTAAGCTTCTGAAGCGATACCGGAACCTCTTCGTTCCTTTCAACAACCGATGGTTTGATCGTTACCTGCTCAAGTGTAATAATTTGCTCATCAAGCCCGATATCAATATCAGTCGTTTTTGAATTGGTAACCAGGAAATCATCGGAGATGAATTTTTTAAATCCCACCGACGAGGCGACCAGCCGCGTAAATCCCGGTGAAACTTTGGTGATGGAATAATTTCCGTCAATATCGCTTGTGGTTCCCTGGGTGGGCTTACCGTCGATGATGATGTTTACGAAGGGGACCGGCTCATTGTTTTTATGGTTGAAAACACGGCCTTTGACCACGCCCGTTTGTCCGAAGAAAGTTGCGCTAACGCTGAGTAACAGAAATGTCAGAAAGTATTTATGCATAATAATTGTTGAAAAACCAATGTTGAGTCTACTCCGAAAAGTGGTTTCATTGAGAATCTACCCAATGACAATAGTCATGCCAGACGATGAAAACCTGAAAATATTACACGCAGGTATAAGAATGGTCTCAGAATTATTTTTATGGACCATCACAATAATCCTTGACATTAACGCAAACATATCATATATTTAACGATTGATCTCACCTGGAACCTCCATGAAACAAGAAAAGAAACACGATACAAGAAATACGCAGCAAAAGAAGCCATCTGCGGGGAAGGATAAAGCAAGTTCAACCAAAACACTCCTTATCTGGAATGTGGTGATCGCGGCGATCGCCTTCATTGCTTTTTCCCCCGCCCTCACCGGTGAGTTCCTGGGTTGGGATGATTACAATTATATCAAGGACAATCCGCTGATCAGGGTTTTATCGTGGGAGAATATCGTGCATATATTTCATTATAAGACGATCGTGGTCGGCAATTACCATCCGCTGACCATGCTGAGTTATGTTATTGAATATCAATTGGCCGGACTGAATCCCGTTCTCTATCATTTTGACAACCTGGCACTGCACCTTTGCAATGTTGCTCTTTTTTCATGGCTGATGTGGCTTCTGACTAAAAAGACCTACGCCACGCTCATCGCCACTGCCCTGTTCGCGTTGCACCCGATGCGAGTCGAATCGGTGGTTTGGGCTGCCGAAAGGAAGGATGTGCTTTACACCTTTTTCTTCCTGCTTTCGCTGATTTTCTATATCCATTTCCTGTTGAAGGAGAATAGAAATATTCGATACTACCTGGTATCACTCCTCTTTTTCATACTTTCGATTCTGAGCAAGGGACAGGCCGTGGTACTGCCGCTCACGCTGTTCCTTGTGGACTACTGGTATCAAAGAAAAACAACCATCGCCAGTGTACTGAATAAAGTCCCTTTCTTTATCTTTTCCCTGGCATCGGGGATACTGGCGCTTGTTGCACAGCAATCGTCGCTTACGGAGCAAAGACTTTTAGTGCATTCATTGTTTGACCGGCTGGCGATTGCAGCTTTTAACATTTCCGCTTACCTGTACAAGCTGGTTTACCCTTTCAATCTCAGTTGTTTCTATAAATATCCGGCGATTGATGACATGGGGTGGGTTTATGCAGGCGCTGTATTCGCCATTGTTGTCATTGCGGCCACTGCTTTTTTCCTGAGGAAAAACCGGGTTGTTGTTTTCGGGTCGCTGTTCTTTTTGTTTACGATTTCCATTGTCTCCCAGATCCTGCCGGTGGGAAACGCCATTATTGCCGACAGGTACACCTATATTCCCTATATCGGCCTGTTTTTCATCATCGGGGTTATCTGTGATCAGATGATTACCGGAAAACGAAAGCATTCGGCGTACTTTCTTACGGTACCCATCATTTTTATCGTGTTGTTTTCATTCAAGACCTATTCGCAGGCCAGGAGCTGGCATGACAATGAAACGCTATGGAAAAGCGCTTTAAACCAGGATCCGGATAATGGCGTGGCATATACCAATCTTGGCAAGCATTACACCGACTTAATGGAATACGCCACTGCCATCGACCTGCTGTTAAAGGCGATCCAAAACGAAGCAACATATTCAGAAAGTTATCATGCTTACCTGAACCTTGGAACGGCCTATTCACGAATAGGGAATTACCGGGAGGCGATCAGAAACTTTTCGCTGGCGCTTGCCCGACGGCCTTTATTTGTGGAGGCCATGTTCAACAGGGGGTTGTCATATACCTCCATAGGGCAGTATGATTCGGCTGTTGCAGATTTTACCACGATCATTTCAAAGCTGGACTCGTTGCATATCCGGTCATATTACAGCCGGGGAGTTGCCTTGAATAAATTAAACCTGACAGACCGGGCCATCGCCGATTATTCATCCGCCATCAGGATAAACCCCAATTACGGCAATGCCTATGTAAACCGGGGGAATATCTATTTTACCCGCGAGATGTTCGACCCGGCGATCGCCGACTACGATATCGCGATCGCCCTCATTCCGGATGACGGAAAGATCTATTTAAACCGGTCGTTCGTCTATTTCAAGATGCATCGCTACAAAGAGGCGCTTGACGATGCACTGAAAGCCGCCGGTCTGAAAATGGATGTTCCCGGGAACTACATTACCGACCTGAAGAACCTGGCGAAGGCTCGGTAAAGATAAAAAATTATAACCGCAAAGGACACAAAGTTTTTACGCGAAGGGCACAAAGATCAGATATTCTGCAGTATATACTTTGCGAACTCTGCGAGAAACTTGGCGCTCTTTGCGGTTAAAGGACTTTTGAGACGCCCTCTTGGGGTGGGTAGTTTTGTACTATTACCGGATAATAAATAGCTTTTCGGATTGGATAGTAACAGAAACTATAAATCAAGATTATTACCGGCAATATTTGCTCAGAAGTTCACGGGCTTCTTCGTTACCCAGGCCGGCGGCGGACTGCCAATCGGCGCAGGCGCCGGTTTTATCGTTGTCGTTGTACCTGATCTTACCCCTGTTCATGTAAGCAACCGCATTTTTGTTGTCGAGTTCGATGGCCTTTGAAAAATCTTTCGAGGCGGCAACAAAGTCTTTCAGGTTGGAGTATGTAATCCCCCTGGCGACGTACCCGGCCACATAGGTCGGATAAATCTCAAGGGATCTGGTGTATTCCTTTAAGGCTTCATCAAATAACCCCAGGTCTGACACAGCATTGGCTTTGTTGAAATGGGCCTGAAAGAGTTCCGGCTCGTACCTGATCGCTGTTTCGTACTGGGCAATTGCCCCATGTTTGTCGTTCAGCGTGGCAAGGGATACCCCTTTGTTTACGTAGGCTTGTGCGTAATCAGGCTTGATGGCTACCGCCTTTTCGTAATCGGCAATCGCGCCCTTGTAGTCTTTTATCTCGGCCTTTATGAGTCCCCTGTTGCTCAATGCCATAGCCGATGCAGGGTTGGAGGCGATGGTGTGGTTATAGAAGATCAGCGGATTCTCATAATGCTTCGTATAAAAAAAGGAAAAGAGTCCCAATCCGGCCGCAAAGAGCAGCAGATAGCCGGCAATGTTCCTTTTTATTTTGCTGTCAGGCACGTCGTTGTAGATAAAAAAAAGGAGCATGACCATCCCTGCCATGGGCAGGTAGGCCCGGTGCTCGAGGTAATCATAGGCTTCGCTTCCGAGCTTATGGCTGTACATCACCCCCGGGATGACGAATACCAGGAACCACGCAAGGCCGAACAACTCTTTTGTATAAGGTTTTTGACCGAACCGGAAGATAAAGAAGACGAGGAGGGCAACCAACAGCGCCCCCAACACTGTATTCAAGGTGGTAAACCCTGACATTGGGGAGAGGTGCACCGGAATGAAAAACTTTGCGAAATATTCAGGCAGTGTCCTTAAATTATGGAAAAAAGGAGCCAGGCCGAACTCTTCAGGCGGAGCCGGGAGTTTTACAACCTGGAAACGCATATAAAAGTAGAGCAGGATGATCAATAAAAAACCGCCAAACAGGATGATCACTGACGGAATCGGAAGCCGCCTGTTTTTCTCGAGAAATAGATAATAGAGAAAGATCAGGACCGGAATGAGAATGGCCGTTTCCTTGGAGAACATGGCAGCGGAAAATGAAAGCAGGGAAAATGCCCCGAATTTGTAATTCCGGGTGGATACCATTTTGATAAAGAAAACCAGCGAAAGTATCCCGGTTAACCCAATGAGCAGGTCGCCCCGTGAAGGAGCCCAGGCAATGGCATGAACGAACAACGGGCTGGCCAGGAAAACCATGGTGAAAATAAAAGCCGCCTTCCTGTTTTTGCCAAGCAGCGACAACAGGTAGAACAGCGCGGAACAGGTGGCAGCATGGATCAGGATGTTGGTAAAATAAAACACCGAGCCCCTGACCATAAAGAACTGGGAATCGATCATATAAGTGACCGTTTGCAAGGGACGGTAAAAAGATACGCCCTTGTCGCTCAAAAACGCATCCCTGGCGAAGGCAAGATTGAGATTGGAAAGATCCTTCAGGATGTTCAGGTTTCCCAGAATGAGCAGATCCTCGTCGAATTTGCCAAGGTAAAAACCCAGCGCCTGGCCGTAGATCAGAAAGGAAACTGCGAAGAATAGCAAATAAACCAGCGGGATCCTCGTGATCTGATCCCAAACAGTAATAACTGCCTGCTTTTTTTGTTTGACCCTTTGTGCGGGTTGTTTTACCATACAGCCCTAATTCTCCTTAAGGATATAATCATCGTACTCAACTTCGAAGGCAAGTTTGTGTTTTGATTCTTCCTGGGCAAGGCGGAGAAACAGCGCTTTCACATCGGGGTCTTCTGCTTTTCCGGCCAGGTTCGTGTACATCCTGTACGCTGCCTTCTCTTTTTTCATGGCGAGGATGAGGGCATCCTGGTACGACATGTTGGCCGAAGGTTTTACATCCACGAGGTACTCGGCGATCTTAAGGTCCCTCACCTTTTCATCCGGCAATTTGAAGCTGCCGCTTTCCCTGACGGATAAAAGATTGGCCTTATGCCGCATCTCCTCTTCGGCATATTCCTCAAACACTTTTTTGGTTTGTTGGTTATTGGACTTGGCAGCAAGTTGCAGGTAAAAATCTACCGCGGCCTGCTCCTCCCCGATCGCAAAATCGAGGATGTCGTTTATGCTGGTGAACTCTTTCATATGATTTACGATTTATGATTTACGAATGACGCTAAAAAATCTTCATCAAAACGCCGGGTAACGGCATCGCAACCGAAGTTGTAATGGCGCTTGTTGTTGTCTCCGGCCGTTGGTTGCATGAGCAATTTGCCATGCTCCTTCTTGCCTGGAAGAAGCGTGATGATCTCCATGAATATTTCGCGGGGGTTGTCAGTGGTGTTTATTCCGAATTCATTTAAAATCCCGGCCAGTTGCTGTATTGAGGATTTTTCTACCTTGGATCTCACCACCTGTTCAAATTCCTGGATCACTTTTTGGGCGTTGGTGAACGTTCCGCCGGTCTCCGTAGGAAATGAAGATGGCAGTACCAGATCGGCTGATTTGGCTGATTCTGTCAGAAAATAATCCTGAACCACCTTAAAGGTTGCCCGGGCAAAAACTTTTTCGATGGCCGAACGGTCTATGGCACAGCCGATGGGATCCTCGCCGAAAATAAAGAGATTGCGGGCCACCCCTTCATTCAGCAACCCGTGGAGACATTCCGATTCGCCGGAAGCGATTTCATCCACCCCCCATTTTTCTTTCAATCTCCGGGTATAGTCCTCATCTGTAAGCTCCTGTCCGCCAATTCCCAGGTGCGGACTAACGCCCATATCGAATACACCCTGCGCGTTATTCTTCTCTTTCAGTGCGATCAGTCCATTGGCCGATTTACCCAGTTTACCGGTGATCCTGGCCAGGTTAAACAACTCCTTGGACGTATTGCCGGAGGCCTCTTTTTCCGAGAATATAAGTATCGCATTTAGTTCCAGGTTGTAGCTTTCTGCAAATTCTGCAACCTCAGCAGCCGTTAAACCGCAAGAAGCAACCAGTCCGTTGAAATCCTCTTTGAGCAGTCTGGTTTTATACTCCTCAAATCCTTCAACCCTGTCGCGCAGGAACAGCGCATTCTCCAACCCCTTTGAAAGCAGGTAATGGTTGACTGCCTTGACAAAATGGTAATAGGATTTCACCACGATTTGCCGGTTCACCTTATGCGCCATGGCGTTATCACCCTTTTCAGTGACCATGATGACCGGCGTTTTCTTCAGGAAATGTGTATTCTGAACCATGTAGCCCACCACTGCATGATCGGTATTTATTTCAGTTCCAAGGAGGTAGAGTGCACTTGCCTCGCCGATCCCTGCAAAGGAGGCATTGAGTTCGCAATTGGGGCGATAACCCTCTCCCCGACCCAGGTAATGGAAACTGCCGACATTATTTGTCTTTGCAGCAGCGCGGGCAAGTTTGTGAACCAGGTAAAGTTCTTCATTCGACAACCGGGCGCCACCAAAGAATGCATTCTCATTGGGTTTTACCGATCTGATCTTCTCCCTGATCAACTGATATGCTTTCTCAAAAGATATCTCTTCAAACTTCCCATTGACTTTCAGCAAGGGTTTTGTGATGCGCTGGATATCATTGAGATACTGATATCCGAACTTCGGGTATTTGCATAAGTTGCCATCGGAATTGATAAGACCGTTTTTACCCGTAACGCCCAACACGAATCCGTTTTTGTGATGCAGGGTCATTGCACATCCTACTGAACAATAGTTGCAGATGGAATCCACCGGGACTGATTTCACAGGGCCGGGTTTGAAGAGCACATTCTCTGTAATAGCGCCTGTGGGGCATGTGGAGATACACATTCCGCATGATTCGCACCGGGTATCCTGCAAGGCTTCTCCCATGCTGGGCGCCACATAGGTAGTAAACCCCCTGTTGATCAATCCCAGGGCATTGGCTCCAACTACTTCGCGGCATATCCGGACGCAGCGGGCACAGAGGATGCATTTGTTGTTGTCGATCTCAATATAGGGATGCCTGAAATCTACCTGATACTCTCCGAATTCGCCTTCAAATAATTTCTGCTCCGCGTTGTATTCGCTTGAATATTTCTGGAGGTCGCAGTCAAAGAACGCAACACAGCCGCATTCGAGGCATCGTTGGGCTTCATGATGCGCCACCTCCGCTCCCGCATATCCCAATTCCACCTCGTTGAAGTTAAACCGGGCATCGGCGGCCAAAGTGGGCATCTCCTCCCGGAGTTGCGTCTCAAAACTGCCCTTATAGGCTTCTTTCTCCTGTTTTTTAAAGTTTTCGCGTTTGCTGGTGAATGGCTTTTTAAGTGGTTGAACGGGCAATCCCATTAAAAACTGGTGTGCACTGGTGGATGCCGTTCGGGCCTGTGCGATGGCTTCAATGATGGTTGCAGGACCGGTTACGCCGTCGCCGGCTGCAAACATTGAAGGGATCCCTGTTTGCAAAGTGGCTTTGTCGGCATCAATATCGCCCCATTTATTGACCTTCAACTCGCTGCCATCAGCGTGGGCATTGATGTCGTCGATAAAATTCACATCGGTCTTCTGACCGATCGCGGCCAGAATATAATCAACCTTGATGTCGAAATCAGAACCTTCCACCGGAACGGGCCGGCGACGACCGGAGGCATCCGGTTCGCCAAGCTCCATTTTAATGCAGGTTACCGACTCCACCTCCCCATTGGCATTCTTATTGATCTTTTTGGGAAGTGTCAGAAACAGGTATTCCACCCCTTCCAGTTTTGATTCGTGGATTTCGATCGGATTGGCAGGCATCTCTTTTTCAGTCCGGCGATAGATGACGTAAACCTTATCGGCATTGCACCTGATCGAAGTACGGCAGCAGTCCATGGCGGTGTTGCCCCCACCCACCACGGCGATGGTCTTTCCCCGGAAATCGTAACGCTGGCCGGTCACTTCCATATTTTTCAGAAAGTCGATCCCCGAGTAAACGTTGCCGGCATCATCTCCTTCACAACCAACCCCGGTACCGATTTGCGAACCGATCGTGAGCACTGTGGCATCGTATGTTGACTTAAGGTCTTTATAACTTACATTACCTCCGAGCTTTTTATTATAAAAGATATTGACGCCAAGATCGGTAATATTCTTCACCTCCTGATCGAGGACATCATTTGGCAGGCGGTATTCGGGGATCCCGTACCTCAGCCATCCGCCCGATTTCGGGGCGGCTTCATAGATATCCACCTGATGACCTTCGATCTGCATGAAATGGCCTACCGACAATCCTCCCGGGCCGGCTCCGATCACGGCGACTTTTTTTCCCGTGGATGGCTTTATCTCCGGAATATATTTTTCAGGAGATGCCAGGTCATAGTCAGATGCAAACCGTTTGAGGTAATCGATACCAACCGGAGCTCCTTCGTCAAGCAGGTTGCGGCGGCATTCAGCTTCGCACGGGCGCACGCATACACGGCCGCAGATGGCAGGCAGCGGATTTGTCTCCTTGATCAGCGCCACAGCTTCGCTGTACTGCCCTTTATCTATCAGTGATATATAGCCCTGTACATCGACTCCTGCCGGGCAGGTTTGCCTGCATGGCCCGATACAATCTGCATAATGGTTGCTCAGCATCAGGTCGAGCGCCATCTTCCGTGATTTCCTGATTGCTTCATTGTCGGTGATGATCTTCATCCCTTCGGTAAGCTTTGTCGAACAGGAAGGCTGATGGCCCCGCAATCCCTTCACTTCAACCACACAAACATAACAGGAGGTAAATGGTTCAAGGCGGTCATCGTTGCACAGGGTCGGGATATCAACACCATTGCGGTTGGCCAGGGTCAGGATGGTCTCGCCGGGAGATCCTTTTACAATTTTTCCGTTAAGAATGATATTCAATGATTGGTCTGACATTTATAATAATAATTTAATGTTTTGGTTTCAGGTTAATTGTTTGTCACGCGTCACGTGTCACGCGTCATGTGTCACGACAATAAAATCGATTCAAATTTACATTTGGCAAAGCAAACCCCGCATTGGGTGCAGATTTCCTGGTTGATAAAATGCACTTGCTTACGCTCGCCGGTAATGGCTTTCACCGGGCAGTTCTTTAAACAAACCATGCAACCGGTGCATTTTTCTTCGTCAACAGTATAGGTGAGCAATGGGCGGCAAACTTTGGCCGGACATTTTTTGTGCATAATATGGGCTTCATACTCATCCCGGAAATACCTGATGGTAGTAAGCACCGGATTGGGCGCGGTTTGACCCAATCCACACAGGGAGTTATCTTTGATCTGATAGGCCAGCTCTTCAAGATTTTCGAGGTCGCCGGCTTTACCCTGGCCATTGGTGATGCGATCCAATATTTCAAGCATCCGCTTGGTGCCGAGGCGACAGAAGGTACATTTTCCACAGCTCTCCTTGCAGGTAAAATCGAGGAAGAACTTGGCAACATCGACCATGCAGGTGGTTTCATCCATCACCACCATACCACCTGAGCCCATGATAGCTCCCGTTGCATTCACCGAATCGTAATCAACGATGGTGTCCGATAAAAATTCGGGAATGCAGCCCCCGGAAGGGCCCCCCAACTGGACTGCCTTGAATTTTTTATCGTTCTTGATACCGCCGCCGAGTTTGAAAATAACATCACGGATGGTCATCCCCATCGGAACCTCGACCAGTCCCGAATGGCACACCTTGCCGGCGAGTGCGAACACTTTGGTGCCTTTACTGTTCTCCGTGCCATATTGGGCATACGCTTCGGCGCCGTTCATGATGATCCAGGGAATATTGGCAAATGTCTCTACGTTGTTGATATTCGTCGGTTTCTTCCATAACCCGGAGGCGGCAGGAAATGGCGGACGCTTTCGTGGCATTCCCCGTTCCCCTTCAATGGATGCGATCAGCGCGGTTTCTTCGCCGCAAACAAAAGCCCCGGCGCCCTCCTTGATATAAATATCGAGGTTAAAACCATCTATGCCGAAGATGTTTTTCCCAAGGTAACCCTTCTCCTTCGCCTGCAATATGGCGATATTCAGCCGTTTTATCGCCAGCGGGTATTCTGCGCGGCAATAGATCACCCCTCCGGTGGCTTCGATGGCATAGGCGGCGATGATCATTCCTTCGAGCACTGAATGCGGGTCTCCTTCAAGCACCGACCGGTCCATAAATGCACCGGGATCACCTTCGTCTGCATTGCAGATCACATATTTATCGGTAGATTTGCTGGCATAGGCAAATTTCCATTTCAATCCGGTAGAGAAACCTCCTCCTCCCCGTCCGCGCAATCCCGATTTCAGGATGGAATCGATCACCTCTTCGCGGCTGATTTTTTCTCCGGCGATCTTTTTGATGGCCTGATAACCCTCCCGGGATTCATACTCCTCAATAGATTCGGGATCGATATAACCGCAATTGCGCAGCACGATCTTTACCTGGGCTCCGATAAAATCGTTCTCCGGCGCATCAAACAGGTCGGTATAAACAATATAATCGCGTATGGGATCCTGCTGGTTGATATGCTTTTCGATCACTTCAACCGCACGATTGGCATCAACCTCGCCATAGAGATATGTTCCTGTTTCATCGGTAATTTCCACCAATGGTTCACGGTAACACATGCCTACGCAACTTGTTTTCTTGAGGATGAAATCAAGCTTGTCGGATTCCTTCAGCGCATTGATTTTATCATAGGTTTTGTTTGCTCCCGCTGCAATCCCGCAGCTTCCCAGACCCACTGTGACGGTTGTAACCATTCGATTTACGATTTATGATTTTAGATTTACGATTTTTCGCCATTTCGCCATTTCGCCATTTCGCCATTTCGCTATTTCGCCATTTCGCTATTTAATTCTTATCTGCCAACCTGATATTCTTGATGATCCTGACGGCTTCGTTGCCGGAGAGTTTGCCGTAGGTCTGGTCGCCGATCATCATCACCGGGGCGAGAGAGCAGCAACCAAGGCAGGCAACCGACTCGAGGGTGAAAAAACGGTCTTCGGTTGTTTCGCCATCTTTGATCTTCAGCATCTCTTCCAGCGATTCGGTAATTTCAACTGCATTCTGCACATGGCAGGCTGTACCATGACACACTTTGATAATGTTCTTACCAACCGGGTTGAGGCGGAACTGGGCATAAAAAGTAGCCACGCCAAACATATCGCTTAACGGGATGCCTGTTTCCCGTGACAGTTTTTCAAAAGCGGGTTTCGAAATAAAGCCATAGAGTTCCTGAGCGCCCTGCAACAGCGGGATCAGGTTTCCTTTTTTTCCTTTATGCAAGGCAATGATCGGATCCAGCAGGCTGAGATCCTGTGTGTCCCCGTTTAGCTCCTTTTTTTTCGTGTCGATTCTTGCAATACGCATGCCTGTATTTTTTAAATTATTCATTTTGCCAGGTGATCACAGAAATCCGTTTTTTCCCGTCCATGCGAACAGTCAGCGGTTGGTCGAACTTCGCGATCGTAAAATATTCGGTCTTTTTTAAATCTTTCTGTTTTTTCAGTATATCATAACGGATGAAACTATCCGATAACTCCGGTTGAACGCAGAGATAACCAACATTCATGGAGGTGACATTATGGAAAAAATGTGAACCTGAGGAGGCATCCAGCGGGAATCCCTCCAGACTTGTCTCCACAATAATTTTGGCGTTACTGATCTGCGGCCAGTTTACCGGAATTCCGATCCAACGGTCACGCGTACCCCACCTTCCGGGGCCGATCAGGATATACTTTTTCCCTTCTTTCCCCATCTCTGAATTAATCCTGTCGATTTCGGCGGCCATTTCAATAGTTTTGCTCTTATCAAAGGTTTCCGGATCAACAAATACCACTTCATCAATGGTTTCGATTATTCCGTTACCCATCTCCTTTTCAGAATATAGCAGGATATTTTCCTTGTTGATCTTATCCATGTCAACGACGAAGTCATCCACGTTCCCGATCAAAGGTTTGATCTGAAGCACATAAAAAGATGCATTATTGTTCTCATCCTTATTCAGGTCAATGGCATATTCTATTTCGACCGGCGATCCGAGCGCCTCCTTCACAACATCGAGAACCACCTCAATGGTTTTCGCCATGGGGATATAATTGTATTTCAGGATGTTTGCAAAATTGACGATCCGGGGTCCGGGGTCGCGCAGTCCGGCTGAAATGCGGTCATTCTCAGGAGAATACACTGATGCCAGATGTTTCAGGGTGCCGTGCATTTCTGCATCGTAGATGTCAAGCTTTCGTAGCCCGGCCTCCTCTCCATCGAGCAGGTTGACATCCTGTTTCTTCAGGTCAACCGCGTAAAAATAGACTTGTGAACCTTTGTACTGATCTTTGGCAGCGTTAATTTCAAGGGTCGGGTATTGCGGCGCGAACCGGAAGGCCTTCTCCCCTTCCACAACATAACGCCCGAGACCCAATGCCGCAACCGCAAAACCCTCCTCGGGTTTCATATGTGCAAAAGGGTAATAGTTATAAGATTGCGCCACGCCGCTGATATGGGGATAGTAAACATCATCATACTGGTGTCCAACCACTTCCTGGATCACGACAGCCATCCTTTCCTGTTCAATGCGGTAACTTACGGCTTCAAAATATCCTTTTGCGGTTGGCGAATATACCGATGCATATACCAATTTGATCGCATCCATCAACTGTTCCAGCCTGACTTTGGGATCAGGGTGGTTATTGGGGATCAGGTAGGTTTCGAAAATGCCGGCAAAGGGCTGTTTCTGTGAATCCTCAAAAAGTCCTGACGACCGGATGGCCAGTGGTTTGGTGATATGTTTGATGATGAGCTTCAGTTTCCGGATAAGGCTCTCCGTCAGCCTTCCCTCTTTGAACAAACGTCGGATCTGCTCATAATCGGTTTTTTGAACGGCATATTCCCTCAACTTGTTCCGGTCGAGAAAATATTCAAATTCATCAATACCGATGATGGAGGTTTTTGGCGTCCGGATGTTTATATTTGGCACATGCTGGGCAAAATCATAGTTGTAGATCAGGGTATTCACAAATGCGAGGCCGCGCCCTTTTCCTCCCAGGGCGCCTTCGGTAAGCGACAGGATGTTGTGTTCATCGCTTATGGATGATTCCTCGAAGGGGATCACTTTCCCGATATTCTGTTCGTTCCTGAAATTCTGGATAACATTATAAAGGTATTCACGCAATGATGCCGGATCTTTAAAATCGGTGACCTTGGCAGGATTGAGAATCTTGGCCACCTGGATCTCTCCCCTGGCCATCAGCCAGAGTGAAAAATGGTCTTTACGGGCATGATACAGCAATGATTCCTCAGGTATTGTTTTCAGAAGGTCTTCAAATTCTTTAAGCGATTTGGCCACGGCGATCTGGCCACCCTCCTTATCCCGGTAGATAAAGTTTCCGAATCCCAGGTAGTGGGTGATGAAACTCCTGAATTCAACAAGGAGGGTTTCTGAATTTTTATTGATGAAGGAGGATTTCAGTTCATAGGCTTTTTGTGCATTTTCTTCATCCGATGATTGCAATACGATCGGCAGTTCGGGTAATTCTTTTCTGGTCTGTTTTACCAGACTGAAGCCGGCAGAATCATTCAATCTTCCATCTTTTTTAAACTTTACATCAGAGATGAGGCAAAGAATGTTCTCACGGTATTTGCTGAAAATATATACCGCTTCTTCATAGGTTGAGGCAAGAAGTATTTTCGGACGGGCTTTCAGGCGCAGTATACGATAAAGCTCATCGGTCGTCACATCCTCGATGATGTTTTTTGTCTGTTCCAGAACGATGTTGTAGAGCATCGGCAAGTACAGGGAGTAATATTTCGAAGAGTCTTCCACCAGCAGGATTACCCGAACCATGCCGATGTTGGTATCGTTCTCCACATTGATCTTATCCTCAAGGTAATTGATAATGGCAAAGAATATTTTCGAGTCCCCGTTCCAAACAAATATACGATCGATCCATGTCAGTTTTTCAGGAATTTCCTCATAAGTAGCAATGTCGGTATTGTTGTTAAGAAGCATAAAAACAGGAATATACGGATATTGCGTTTTAATATTCCTGCTCAGTTCCAGTGGAAATTGTTTATCAGATCCGATCATGATAATGATGAGATCGTAATGCTTTTTATTGAGTTGCTCAATAACCTCTTCGGTGGTTGATACGCCGGTTATACGGGGCATGGTACTCAGGCTCAGGGAGTAAAATTCGCCCAGCACATGTTCCGAAAACCGTCCTTCCTTTTCGATGCTGTAGGCATCATACAGGTTGGCAACGAGCAATATCTCCTTGACCTTGAATGGCATCAGATCATGATAGAGGTCACGGTTGTAGTTGGTACGGTTAAGGAAGGTCTGGAGCAGTTGCCTGCTGTATTTAACAGGGATTGAAGGGTCCTGTTTAGGCTCAACAACATCCTTCAGCCCTGTTTTCCGTAAAATGGCTTTACCTTTTATTGAATTAAGGTATCCGGTGATGATGTTAGCCAGGTTTACGATCAGGTGCCTTTCTTCTTCAAGAAATGGTCCCTCGAACGAAGATGGAAATGCTTTGAGGTAGCATATCAGAATATATCCCTGTTGATTGTCGATGGTCTCAAAATCTTGTTTTTGTGACCATTCTGTTTCCCGGAATGCGGGTGTTTTTACTTCAACATTTCCGTATTTAATACGGCAGGCGGTATATTCAGGAAATTGCCATGCTTTGGGTAAAATCAGGCAAATCTGGTGTAAAGCATCTTCAATTGGCTTCCCCGTTCGCAGGATGGCAGTAGTCTGGTTGATGGCGGTAAGCTCTTTAAGTCTTTCGTGGGTGATATACCGTCCTTCGCGACCCTTCACCCCGTTGATGTAGCCCTCGATCAAACTGGCAAGGTTTCTTATCAGATTTCGTTCCTCTTTCAGAAACGGGCCTTCATCACGAGTTTCAAATTCCTTCAGATAGAAAATTTCGATCTTACCACGCAGATTATCAATTGTTTCGAAGACTTGCTCTTGTTTCCATTGAGATTCGATAAAGCGGGCGCTTTTAAATTCCATCTCCTCAAAACGTATCCTTGCAACTGTATGATCAGGATACTGCCAGGCTTTTGGTAATATCTGGCAAATTTCGCCAAGGGTTTCGGGGATGGATTTTCCGGCTTTGATAATGGCCGTAGTGTCATTAATCGCGGCAAGTTCTTTGAGACGCTCCTGGTTTTCATATACCAGTTGTTTCAAATCAATCGCTTCGGGGAGCAAATTCCCCGGGTTACCGTTTTCGTCGGAGAGCAGCATGATTTATCATGAGATGAGGCGCCAAAATTAGTACAATCTTTTCATCTTTTCAAAATCCTTTTTACCGCTTCCCGACAAATCGGAATATACTATTTGGGATAAACAGTTTTCGATAATAGTACCTGTGATACATTATCAGGTATTACCATGTTTCCAAGGGCGACCTGAATAAAAACACTTTTCATGGTCTCTTTTTTCTCCGCCTTGTTTAAAAAGCCCATCACGCCCAACTTAAACATCTTCACCTGCCACTGCAATGAATCCTCAACTGAGAGGATGACAATGGGAATGGCTGGAAATGCTTTGTGTAACCTTTGAAAATTTGCAACCGGATCAGTATCATCAAGATAAATATCCAAAATAATCACATCGGTCTTTGTTTTTGGTATTTTTTCAATAGCTTCCTCTATATTGAATGCTGATCCAACTAATCCAACTTCATCGGTTTCGGGATTGAATGCCTGACCCAACCCTTCTATGATCAAAAAATGATCGTCAATAGCAAAAAGTCCTATCATTTTAAAATATTTTGTAATTTCTTTTCAAATATAAGATATATTTCCAATACTACCTACAAAAGACCTTACTATTTTCATTTTTTTTTAATTTCCGGGAAGCATATTCCCATAATAAGTACATTTCGCATGATGATTAAGTAAATTACTTATTTAATTTACGTATATTACTTATTGTGTTGATTTTTAAATAATTATTAAAAAAAAACGGCGATTCCTGCTGCCTATGTCAGAAATTTTATTTAATATTGTGAATTATTTCACACAATAAACCAGAACACTCAATCATTCATTTAATCAATCAACTATGAACAACGACATGTTAAAAAAACTGCTCGACGAATTCATGGCAAAGATTATTGCCAAGAATCAGGGTGAAACAGAATTTCATCAGGCTGTGATGGAAGTTGCGGAATCATTGATTCCATTTATTGAAGAAAATCCAAAGTACAAGCAGGCAAAGATTCTTGAGCGGATCGCCGAACCCGAACGCGTAATCATGTTCCGGGTTCCCTGGAAGGATGATAAAGGTGAAGTTCAGATCAATCGTGGTTTCCGGATTGAGATGAACAGCGCCATTGGTCCCTATAAAGGCGGACTGCGTTTCCACCCGACCGTAAATCTTGGTATCCTGAAGTTTTTAGCTTTCGAACAAGTTCTTAAAAACAGTCTCACCACGTTGCCCATGGGCGGTGGCAAGGGCGGAAGCGATTTTGATCCCAAGGGGAAAAGCGACAATGAAGTGATGGCTTTCTGTCAGAGTTTCATGTCGGAGTTGCAACGTCATATTGGGCCGGATACCGACGTGCCCGCGGGAGATATCGGTGTTGGCGGTCGTGAAATCGGTTTCATGTTTGGCCAGTACAAGCGTCTTCGCAATGAATTCACGGGTGTGCTTACGGGCAAAGGTCTGGAATGGGGTGGTTCATTGATCCGTCCTGAAGCCACCGGGTACGGTCAGGTTTACTTTGCCGAAGAGATGCTGAAGACCCGTGGTCTCGATTTCAAAGGAAAGATCGTTACTGTTTCCGGATCAGGAAATGTAGCCCAGTATGCAACTGAAAAAGTTACCTTACTTGGTGGTAAAGTTGTAACATTATCCGATTCAGAAGGATATATCTACGATCCCAAGGGCATCGATACCAACAAACTGGCATTCGTCATGCACCTTAAGAATGTAAAACGCGGACGGATTAAAGAATATTGCGACAAATATCCTGAAGCCAAATTTGTTGAGGGCAAACGTCCATGGGAAGTTAAGTGCGACATCGCCCTTCCAAGTGCAACCCAGAATGAAATTGACGGCAATGATGCCAGGGCGCTGATGGCCAACGGTTGTTTCTGTGTTTCTGAAGGCGCCAATATGCCCTCAACACCTGAAGCCATTGAAATTTATATCGCAAAGAAGATCCTATATGGTCCGGGTAAAGCTGCCAACGCCGGTGGTGTTGCCACTTCCGGGCTCGAAATGTCCCAGAACTCCATGCGTCTGTCATGGACGCGCGAAGAGGTCGATTCCAAGTTACACTACATCATGATCAATATCCATAAAAATTGTGTAAAATGGGGCACCGAACCTGATGGATTTATCAATTATGTGAAAGGCGCCAACATCGGCGGCTTCGTAAAAGTAGCCGACGCCATGATGGCACAGGGAATCGTGTAAAGAATTTCCCTGTACATTTTGATTTAACAGGGGCTCAGGAAACTGAGCCCCTTTTTTTTCGGTTCATTCCCTGGAAAGTTTCTGACCCGCGACGACAGATAACAGGACGATAAAACCACCGTAAAGAAGCGAGGTAAACAGCAGGATCATTGAAGATGCAACCAATCCATAAACGGGTATAAAAATCACATTCAGAATAAAGTTTATTATCACGATAACTCCGATTGCGATAAGGAGGTAAGAATTCCGGAAAAAAAGTTCCAGAAAACGTTGAAAAAGCAAGGCAACCTGCCAGATAAATGCAGCAAGAATCAGGGGAAGGTAAACAAGCCAGACATCAATTTCGGGAATATTCAGCACCTCCAGAAACAGGGTCTGTTTAAAAACCATGAAGACGATGAAAAAGATGATGAAAATGAGTATTTCGAAGCTCAACGCCTCTTTGATCGAAACCCAGGCATCCTGCCGGCGCCGGGAATTCCAATGATCCTGGATTTTCGACTGGTAGGAAAGATAAACAGGGAAACTCGCGAATGTTATGCACTTAAAAATAAGATCCTTAAGCGCCGAATAAACCCCTGCTTCCCGATAGCCTGAGTATTCCATGATGATAAAACGATCCATGGCCATCAGAAGGTGTGAAAATAAAAGCCACAAAGTGACACCATAACCAAATTCGACCACCTTTGAAGAAAAACGTGAATCCCAGTAAAGATGCTTCAAATCAACTTTCAGAAGTCCTCTGACACGGGTTAGTGACCTTAATATCAAAACTCCTGCCAGTCCAATGACCAGTGAACTGAACAGCAACATGGAAGATCTCCATTGGAATAAAAAGAGGCCGACAACCAACACAACCAGGATCAGCAACTGGTCTGAACCTTCGAGGATGGCCGTTCTGACCGATTTATGGTATGCGTGCAAAATGGCCTGATGGAAGAGATAGAAATGGTTAAGAAATGCAAAAAGTGCGACCAGAGACAATTCCATCCATGACAAGTGAAAATAAAAGATTCCCAGAAGTACAACAAGCAGGGTTGAAAACAGTGCGCTGAAAATAGTAAGGTCGAAAAAACGGCTCATGACCACATTCGATTCCCGTGGGGTTCCTGAAAGAAACTGCAGAATACTTACCTGTACCCAATGAAAACTAAGTGTGATCACCAATAAAACTGAGTAAAACAGCAAAGAATATTTGCCATATTCGGCAGATCCGATAAAACGGATGGCCAGTATAATAACCGCAATATTCACAACGGCGGGAACAAACCGCCCGGAAAGATATTTAATAATCTCCTTGTTCATGACAGACCAATACCAAACACGATGACCAGATTAATTTGACCCGGCATCCTTCATGAAAAATGGCTTCGGACGCAAAACCTTGTCAAAAGTAAAATACTGGATGATTGTAAAATCCTCTCCTTCATTCACAGTGGCATATAGCCGGTCAAGATCAAACGGAAGAGGAATCCCCTGAGGATCAGTTTGTCCGGTTGGACCCTGTTTATGAAAGGTCGTGATGGACTTGCTGACCCCTGCCGTGTCGGTAAGTGTAATGATGATAAAGGGCTGAGAGTTGAGGATAGAATCTTTTCTGGCCACATCCATATCATTCAACAAAGCTTCGTAATTCAGGTTTCTGAACCCGGATAAAAAATTCAACATTCTAAGTGTATCGTAATTTTTGATCTCTTTGCCATCGACCAGGGATATCATGTTAAATTTATTGTTCCCGTTATTCCTTACTTCATAGGAATATTCAGGGGTTCCAGGAATCTCTACCCTGACTGATGCAATTTCGGGAATGGTTTTTCTGAACACATTGTAATCGCGCCAGTATTTCTCAATCGGGCTGTACCTGGGTGATACAAACCCCCTGAAACCGGGTAAATATACAACAAACGGCACCGATGAACCCTGCATGAGCATAAAGCTGCCCAGATTACTTTGGGTGGCGCCGCCAACATAATAGACCTTGGTCAGTTTTTCATGCGGGAACCAATGAATTTTTCCAAAAAGATCGATGCGATAAACCTGCTGATAAATTTCAACCTTGACGGCATTTACAGCGAGTTCTTTCACAATATTGTCATGCGCAGCCTTTGCGACGGGTTGAGAAACTTCGAGTTCGACCATTGTTTTTAACAACAGGTCAATGCCCTGGTTTTGTGCAGGATATTTATCATTGACCATCCACTTTCCCGGCGCTTTTCTGGAAAGTGTCACCGTGTTGTTGTTTTTATCCGACATGAAGATCCTGGTAACGTTCGAGGAGTCGTTGAGTTTGAATTCGCTCAATGATCGTTTGAATGTGGTTGTGCTTTGGGTCAGCCACAGGATCAATGCCATTAACCCCAGCAGGACGAATGTTACGAGAATAGTTTTATTTTTTTTCATACTTCACTGTTTCGAATATGCGGGCGTAGGCCCGTTTGCGCAGATGATATTTTACCATGCCTAATCCTGAGATTAAAAGGATGGGCAGCAGAATATTGATCAATTGCCAGAAAAAACGTTGTTTTTCCACCTTAGCCGAATCAAGCATCCTGAGTTTTAATTCACGGGAACGCACTGAGATCAGGCCGGAATCATCGCACAAATAATTGATCGCATTCATGGCCAGGTCATTGTTCCCGAATGTTTGTTTCGTATATTGATCATAGCCGAGCGGTAAAGGATAACCCTGGGAAAAATGAAACTGGTTTTTGACAATATCCCCATCGGCAATCACGATCATTTTTGTGGTTTTACTGATCGGTTTAAAGCCCAATGACAAATTGCCGGCTAGTTCGGGGGGAATGCGATGGAGGTATGCGGAGGCGAATTGACCTTCGAGCAGCACGGCGACCGGAAACGGCCCTTTGCTGAATATGCGTTCATTGGGCTCTTTTTTTAATATTTCCAGGTCGATCAGTGCCGGTGCCTTGACTGTGCGTGAATAGTGAGAGGTTTTAAGCAGGTAGGTCTTTTTGACGCCGGCAGCCGTTACCGTATCAAGGGTGCTGAGGAATTCTGTTTTTATTGCATTCAAACCATTTACGACCGGATGGCTGATGGAAGGCATCAATACCGGGAAGAAATACCATTTAAAATAGTCAAACTGAGGCTGGTTCCCGATCTGGCCTGTTTTAACCGGGATGGGCAGTGCATTCATGTCCTGTACAAGGTTAACATTCACACGAACCCCGTAGTTGAAAAGCATGTCTTCGAGGTTGATGTCATTTGGAATCCCCATGGTTGTGCTGTACTTCTGAAGGCTGTCCATGCTGGCAAAAACAGGATCGATCAGCCACAATACTTTTCCACCCCGCATGATAAACTGGTCGATCAGGAATTTATCGCGTTCATCAAAGGGTTTTGTCGGTTTTGCAATGATGATCGCCCGGTATTTGTTTACCAATACATCATGTGCCGTGTCTGTTTTCAGGCGAATCGCCAGACTGGTAATCTTGTTATTCAGACTGATCCGATCGACGCTGTAAAAATTATCAAGGGAATTTTTAAAATCAACGGTCTCCATCTGACTAAGTTCACCCTGCCCTTCAATAAAGGCGATCTGCGGCTTAATCGCTGTGGTAAGGTTCTTAATGGCGCTGGCCAGGTTATATTCTAGTGATTGGATGCTGTTGTTAAGCACCTTGTTTGGATCCTCCTGAAGTTGCGCCATCAGTAATTTCAACGGAATTTCTTTCCCCTGATAGGATACCATAGCGCCGGGAAAAATGATGAGCTGAGAGGATGCCCCTTTTTTATTGACCCGCAAGTCGGTGGGTTCCAGGCCGCGTTCAACAAGCAACCGGTAAGTATCATTCCGGTCTTTGGTGTTTGGGTTATCAGATGGATCTACAAATTCGTATTGAATATTGTCGGTAAAAGCCCTGAATTCATCAAGCATCTCCCTTGTTTCATTTGATAGCCGCTGGAATCCGGGAGGCAGGTCGCCGGTAAGATAAACCTTGAAAAAAATCACGTCATTGAGTTTTTTCAACATTTTTTTTGTCGCAGGAGCAAGGGAATAACGTTTTTCTGCGGTAAGGTCAACTCGTGTAAAAATAAAAGCTGCAATGATGTTGACCATAATAATGATGCCGATTCCCAATGCCAGGCCGGTCATGTTCGCTCTTTTAATATTTTTTCTTTTATCGGCCATGTCGCTATTTCACCATTTTCTGCTCTCCAGCGATAATTTTGTCATCAGGATAAATATGGCGGTAACGCTTATGAAATAGATCAGGTCGCGGGTATCTATCACCCCGCGGCTCATGGAGGAGTAGTGGGCATTGAGTCCCAAAGATTGGATGACCAGCCCTGTTTTCCCCGACACCAGGAATGAATAGACAAATTCGAACCCCATATACAGGATAAAACTGAGGAATACTGCCAGGATAAAAGCGACAATCTGGTTGTCGGTTATTGAGGAGGTAAATATCCCGATGGCCACAAAACTGGCTCCAAGAAAGAACAACCCGATATATGATCCCCAGATGCTTCCCGAGTCAAGGTTCCCCGGGGGTAGTCCAAGCCTGTAAACCGAAATATAGTAAACCAGGGTTGGTAAAAGCGATATGATCACCAAAACAACACTGGCAAGATATTTGGCGAGAATAACCTGTAAATCGGTAAGTGGTTGGGTCATCAGCAATTCGAGGGTGCCGCTTTTCTTCTCATCGGCAAAAGAGCGCATTGTGATCGCCGGGATCAGAAACAGGAAGACAAATGGTGCAATAATAAACAAGCCGTCCAACCCGGCAAATCCGTAATCGAGTACATTGAACTCCAGTGGAAAAACCCAAAGAAAAAGCCCGGTCATCAACAGAAATACGACCATAACAATATAACCGATGAGCGAGTTCAGGAAACCATTGATCTCCTTTTTGAAAAGCGTTAACATATTCAATGAATAAAAGCCTGCAAAATTACCAATTTTAAGGCATCAAACCGCATTTGGGGCGAAGATTTTACAGCGCCTTTCGCGAAATGTAACGGGAATAATCAACCAGGCGGGGCTGGTATGATTCCTTCAGGAGATGGGATGAGATCATAAAATCGGCAGTAGAACGGTTGCATGCCGTAGGGATGTTATAAACCACGGTTATCCTCAGGAGCGCTTTAACATCAACATCATGGGGTTGTGGCTGCATGGGGTCCCAGAAGAAAATGAGCAGATCAATTTTCCCCTCCGAAATCATGGCTCCCAGTTGTTGGTCTCCACCCAAAGGACCCGACTTCAATTTAACTATGTCAAATGTGATCTTCTCCTCCACCTCCAGCTTGTGTAGGATCGTTTCTTCCACCAGTTTCCCGGTAGTCCCGGTACAGATCAGATGGTGCCCAAGCAGGGTTTTATAGTTGAATTCAACCCATTCAACAAGGTCCTTCTTACGGTTATCATGGGCTACAAGCGCGATGTGTTTTGTTTTTTCCATCTGGTTCCTTCTTTTTATTCCAGCTCAACTGTAACCAACTGGTCTATCTTTAATCCCAGGAGGCTGCTGGCTTTTCCCTCGCGGATAGCGATTTCAATATACCCGCTGGTTGAAAAGAGTGCAAGCATATCACCCTGGCTTACATCTTTATATGATTTACTGATCTCAGTGATGCGATAGTTCAGTGACCGGAAAGTAATTGCAAACTTTCGTTTATTCACAACAGATTTGAACAAAGATTCGGTGATGTTAATGAAAACGTTTTCGTAATTGTCAATGTAAATCACTTTCCCCTTGATCTGATCACCCTGAATCACAGGCTGGAACGCCATTTTCTGCATGACATTCTCCTTTGTGAAACCAAGTTTCTCAATGGGTTGGCCACTGGCGATATGACATGCAACCTTTACAAATACATCGCGTGTTGAAAAGGTAAAATAATCGGAATCCTGGATGACATCAAGTTCAATGATCTTCTCCGGTTTAACATCAAACAATAATGAAAATATGCCATTATCGGCGCCTATAAAATAATGACCGCGGTGGGATACCACTGTATGCGGTGTTTCAACGGCTGCCTCGGTGTTGATGGCAAGTATATGGATCGTACCTTCCGGAAAATTCGGATAAAAATTCCTGATGATGAAGGCAGCCTGGTTCAGGTCGAACGCAGGAATATTGTGCGACACGTCAACGATACGTATATCGGGTAAGAGCCGCAGAATTGCTCCCTTGACGGCTCCGGCGTAATGGTCTTTAAGTCCCCAGTCGCTTATCAGCGTGATTATGGCCATGGAAATATTCGTACATTTGCGTATTCAAAAGTAAATATTTTTCATGAGCGAGAAGCAAATTAACATTGATTCCTTTCATCCGCTTGATATTTTTGGCGCCAATGACCAGAATCTGGAGGTCGTCCGCAACTTTTTCCCAAAAATAAAGATCGTTTCCCGCGACAACTATATCAAAGCTTATGGCGAAGAGTCCGACCTGTTCGATTTTGAAGAAAAGTTCACCTCACTATTACTACATTTTGAGAAATTCGGGCGGTTGACGAAAACCGACATCAGTCTGTTGTTAAACCCGGGTTCAAATGGTTCTTCCAATACATCTGACGGCCAGAACGATATTCTTGTCCATGGTAAAAACGGCCTGCTGATCAGGGCCCGTACGGTAAACCAGCGTAAACTCGTTGACAGCAGCCTGCAGAACGACCTGGTCTTTGTTATTGGACCTGCGGGAACGGGAAAAACATACACCGCCGTTGCTATGGCGGTACGGGCCCTCAAAAACAAAGAGGTCCAACGGATCATTCTCACACGTCCTGCCGTTGAAGCAGGTGAAAATCTGGGGTTTCTTCCTGGTGATCTGAAAGAGAAGTTGGACCCCTACATGCAGCCGCTCTATGATGCGCTGGGCGACATGCTCCCGACACAAAAGCTCCTGCAGTACATCGAAGATCGTGTGATCGAGATCGCACCGCTGGCCTTCATGCGCGGAAGAACGCTTCACAATGCTTTTGCCATCCTGGATGAAGCCCAGAACACTACGCCAAGCCAGCTAAAAATGTTTTTAACCCGGATGGGCGCCTCCTCGAAATTCATTGTTACGGGAGATATTACACAGATTGATTTACCGAAAAATCAGATCAGCGGGTTGATCCATTCTCAAAAAATCCTGAACGACATTGACGGGATTGACTTCGTATATCTTGATAAATCGGATATCATCAGGCACAGGCTTGTGGGAAAGGTTATTGATGCGTATAGTAATGAAGGTGGCGAAATGGTGAAATAGTGAAATAGTGAAATAGCGAAATAGCGAAATGATGAAATAATTATAAAATAGAAATTATGAACAATGTGCTTTTAAAGACAAATTTTGATTTTCCGGGACAGAGGAGCCGCTATCAGGGCAAAGTTCGTGACGTTTATAACATTGATGATCAATTTCTTGTGATGGTTGCAAGCGACCGGATCTCCGCTTTTGACGTCGTTCTTCCACGGGGCATCCCTTACAAGGGACAGGTTCTCAACCAGATCGCTGAAAAATTCCTGGATGCCACGGCTGATATTTGTCCCAATTGGAAAATCGCCTCACCCGATCCCAATGTCACCATCGGACATTTCTGTAGGATCTACCCAGTTGAAATGATCATCAGAGGTTACCTCACCGGAAGTTCATGGCGCACTTATCTGAAAGGTGCACGGGAAATTTGCGGGGTGCCTGTTCCGGATGGAATGAAGGAGCACCAGCGATTCCCGGAGCCTATCATAACGCCAACAACGAAAGCAACTGAAGGCCATGATGAGGATATTACAGAGGCAGAATTACTTGCCCAGGGGCTGGTGCCCGCCGGGGAATATGAGATCCTTAAAAAATATACGCTGGCATTGTTCAGGCGGGGCACAGAGATGGCGGCTCAGAAAGGGCTGATCCTTGTTGATACAAAATATGAATTCGGCAAAGGCGCCGATGGCAGGATATACCTGTGTGATGAGATCCATACCCCTGATTCCTCTCGCTATTTTTACCTTGACGGATATGAAGAACGTCAGTCAAGGGGAGAATCACAACGTCAGCTTTCCAAGGAATTTGTGCGCGAATGGCTCATAGCCAATGGGTTTATGGGACAAGAGGGTCAGCAGGTCCCTGAGATGAGCGACACGTGGATCAGGGAAATTTCCGCCCGCTATATCGAGCTCTACGAAGGGATCACGGGTGAAACATTCAACCGTACTCAATCTGATAACATCCTCTCCCGGGTAGAAAGCAACATTCTTACCTGGTTAAAAACCAGATAAATACCCATGAGGGATCTTCAATGTACGACCACAAATCGCTGCGTGGCCGAAAGGTTTCCTGATTTTAATTTACATACATAAACCCCGGGATCATAATTCTTCACATCCCAGTCGATCTTGTGGTAACCTTCTGTCATCCTCCGGTTCAATACCGTATCTTTTAATTTTCCGCTGTTGTCATAGATCATCAATGAAACAGCTTCGTTGTTGCCGGAAATGACGATGGGAATTGTAACAGATTGCGAAACAGGGTTTGGGAAAACCTGGAGCAATCGTGGTTGTTCAGGGTTTTCAGGTTCATCGATCCCGTTGGGATACATCATCGGACTGCCGGCCTGCACCCAGGCGGTATATACCAGATCGGCCAGTGTCGCAGATGCATTCCGCATCATCAGGATGGTAAAATTTCCGGACTTCGCCCATAATGCCTGGTAATAGGCATCGGAGCTGGTGCTGCCGCCGGCCAGGGTTTTAGCGTAAGTATCGGCAAGAAGAACACTATCAACATATTTATAATTATGGTATAGATAATTAAACACATATCCACCAATATCTTCTATATATTGTGCCTGATCGGCCGGATAAACAAGTAGTGATTCATAACGGCTAATCATAGTTGACTCATACCGGGAATGAACTCCGGTTTGTCCGGTCATCTGACCGTTGTAATTGTTGGTAATGTGCAAAGGCATGTGTCCGTCGCCCACATAATGGCCAAGATCGGCCGCAAAAAGGGAGGATTTGTTCCAATCACCCCGCTGAAAGCAGCTTTTAAGTGAATCAAAGGTGATCATGGTGGTCCAGGGAAGAGTTCCCTGGTCGATCACAAAGTTGTATCCGTATTTGGCCAAAACAGAATCATAGGTTTGCGGGATACGTCCGGTTTGTACAAATTCAGGATAGTTATCAATGTCGATATAGTGCCGGGGTGATTCGTTGGGGTCCTGGTCTTTACGATAATCGGCATCGGAGGCATGGTTCGCAACAAAGTTGGTCCAAACTGGTTTCAGGAATGACAATTCAACCGGTAAACAGGCGGCAAAATTCTGGCTGATCTTCCTATGCCCTTTCGACCCCCAGCTTGAAAGCATCAGGCAGAGCGATATCAATAAAACGGGTAACAGGTTTTTTTTCATTCGTAGGCGGCTAAAAGGGTTTCTAAAACTTCAACTTTATCGATTTCCCCGGTATGATTATAAGAGAATATCAGGTTGTGGATGAGCCGAAAGATGATATCGGCATTACTGCAAGGAAGAAAGAACGACTTTTCGGGTTTGATCTTCATTTGTCTGTTAAACAAATCTATTTCCCTGCGGGGAAAGACAGCGCCCATATTAAATGGATTGATGTAGAAAAGCACATCGTTTTCACTTGGGTCTTCAATCCCTTCACCGCCCAGGTACACGAGGACAAAATGCTGCGGGAGATTCACGCCATAAACGGGTAATCCAAGTTTTTGCGCCAGGATTATATAGAGAATTCCTAAAGACACCGGGCTTCCCTTCTTGTTTTCAAGCAGGCCATTAACATAGTTGAACTGAGGTTTGGCAATTTTACCTTTATACCCATTGAAATGATGGATGTCAAAAAATACATGGTTAAACACTTTGACATTTTCAAAGGCAGTCAGGTTTTCATTCAACTCAACCCAGATATCCGTTTTCAATTGGGCAATATCTGAAACGATTTCATCTTCATCCAATGAGGGATATTCGGTTTTTGTTACCAGGATGAATCCTTTCAGCAAATCTGAAGAGCCGTTATTAAGCCAGTCCGAAAATTCAAGATATATATGTTTATGGTGCAATTCGCTGATGATCGAATTAACGCGTTGCTGAACAATGTTGTTAAAGTTATTCTCAAGATAATTTTCAAGGGGGGCAATGGCGCCCACTCCCAGCAGCAATATCTGTTTGCGTATCAGTTGGAACGCCGTTTCATCCGGATCATCCAGGAGGCTGATCAGAGCAGACAGGGTTGTATTGCTGGATACTTTGGACATGAGTTGTTAGTTGTGTGGAGACGCACCACCATGCGGTGGAGACGCACCACCATGCGGTGGAGACGCACTGCAGTGCGTCTTTACAATACTATGCTGTAAGTTGGTCAAGTACCAGTTGTATGAGGGAGTTGACCACCTTTTTATGATCGGGGTTATAATCGCCGGTTGTACGGTTGGCTATGATGGCACATATCGTAACGACTTCATGTCCCATGAGTGTCCCCAGGCCATAGATGGCGGAGGTCTCCATTTCAAAGTTAACAACACGGTGCCCGTTATGTTTGAAGTTTTGCAGTTTATTGATCATTTCCGGATCGGTAAGCGGGAGCCGGAGAAACCTGCCCTGTGGTCCGTAAAAACCCGGGGCGGTGGCCGTGATGCCGGCTACGGCATATGGTTTGAACAAGTTGATCAAACGGTCGGTACCTTTGACAAAATATGGTTTTGAAAGATCCTGAGGCCATTGGGCGTAAACGGAAAATGCGTCGGTAAGCGCTTTGTCAATGATATCCGGGGTTCCCTTGTAAAAGTGAAGCAGGTTGTCCAGACCAACGGCATGGGTCGATAAAACAAAGCTGTTGACCGGAACATCCGGTTGAATGGCGCCTGAGGTTCCAAGGCGGACAATGGTCAGCGGCCGGAGATCAGTTTTCAGTGTCCTGGTGCGAAGGTCAAAGTTGGCGAGGGCATCCAGTTCGTGCATGACGATATCGCAGTTGTCGGTTCCGATCCCGGTAGAGAGCGCCGTGATCCTTTTACCTTTATAAGATCCTGTACATGAGTTGAATTCACGGTTAGAGGCTTGGTGGTCAATGTCTGAGAAGTGTTCTGATATCTCGTGAACCCGTTGCGGATCGCCTACCACAATGACTGTGTCGGCCAGATTCTCGGGCTTCATGGCAATATGGTAAACGCTGCAATCGGTATTGACCATCAGGTCAGGTTTAGTAAGTATGGGCATGCTATATATATTTTTGCAAAGGTAATAAATAAGCCAATCGCTCAGCCATGTTCCCGCGATCTGCGGCTTCATCCAGGAACTGCCAATTTCATTACATTTGCAGCATGAATGTAGAGATCATCAACATCGGTGACGAACTGCTCATCGGGCAGGTTGTCAATACCAATGCAGCCTGGATGGCGGAGCAATTGAGCCTGTCAGGATTCCGGGTTTATCAGAATTCAGCCATAACCGATTCACGCCGGCATATTCTGCAAGCGCTGGCCGAAGCTGAGAAACGGGCGGAGATCGTTCTGGTTTCCGGAGGTATCGGCCCCACGAAGGACGATATTACAAAACATGTCCTTTGCGAGTTTTTTAATACACGTCTTGTGTTTGATGCTGATGCATATCATGATATCGAAGCGCTTTTTGCACAACGGGGATACCAGGTTACTGAGCTCAACCGCCGGCAGGCCGAATTGCCTGAAACCTGCATGGGGATCCCGAATGAACTCGGAACTGCCCGCGGCATGTGGTTTGAGAAGGATCGCCCCGGCGGAGGGGTGACCGTATTCGTTTCCATGCCCGGCGTCCCCTTTGAAATGAAGGCGATGATGACCGGTTTCATCATCCCTAGGCTGAAAGAAAAATTTAAAACTCCTTTCATTTATCACAGGACGCTATTGACGCAGGGGATCGGGGAATCGTTCCTGGCGGTTGAGATTGAGGATTGGGAAAATGCACTTCCCGCTAACATTAAACTGGCCTACCTGCCACAACCCGGCATGGTCAGGTTGCGCCTCACCGGGGAGGGAGCGGATGAAGCGTTGCTGCATCAACAGGTTGATGAAGAGATTGCGAAATTGCAGACACTGGTGAAGGAATATTTCTTTGGCTATGATCAGGAAGCCATCGAGATAATCGTGGGCAGGCTGCTTAAAGATAGAAATTCAACCCTGGCCACTGCGGAGAGCTGCACGGGAGGAGCCATTGCAGCGATGATCACCTCCATTCCGGGCAGTTCGGACTATTATAAAGGTTCGGTGGTTGCATATTCTAATGAGATCAAGGAGAACATCCTGGGCGTAAGCGCTGAAACCCTTGAAAAATATGGCGCCGTAAGCCAGGAGGTGGTGACGGAGATGGCCATTTCCCTGCGTACAAAGTTCAAAGTCGATTATGCCATTGCCACCTCCGGCATCGCAGGCCCTGATGGCGGAACTGCCGAAAAGCCGGTCGGCACCTCCTGGATCGCCATTGCCACACCCGATGAAGTTTTTGCTGAAAAATATCTTTTTGGCGAAAGCAGGGAACGCAACATCCGGCGGACGGGGTTGCAGGCGCTTAGCCTTTTGCGAAAGAAACTGTTAATGCAAGCAATGTAAATAATGAAGGCAATGCAAGTAATGCAGGCAATGTAAATAATGCGATGAAAATGTTTCACGCGGAGTTACGCGGAGTTTTACGCAGAGTTTCGCAGAGTTAAAATTCATATTATCAGCGTTCTGCGCGACTCTGCGGATTAATCTGCGCAACTCTGCGAGAAAATAAAAATATGATTATTTTATTACCTCCGTGGTAACAATGAGTTTTTTCCCCGGTTCTTTGGTGGATTAAAATAAATGGTCTATCTTTGCACTCCATTTTGAATTACCATTCTAATCAGAACCGTCATGTCAAGGATTTGTGAAATTACCGGAAAGATAGCGATCAAAGGGCATAAAGTCTCTCATTCCAATAAGAAATCAAAACGCTGGTTCAGTCCGAACATACAGAATAAGACCTTTTTTATTGCCGAAGAGGACCGCGAAATCAAACTGAAAATTTCAGCCGAAGGTTTACGCCACATGAATAAAAAAGGAGTTTACGCGTGCATCAAAGAGGCACGGGAAAAAGGATTTCTCAACAGGTAAAAAATATTTTCATGGTTGGAGATGCTGTTACGCTGTAACGGCATTTTTTTTGCCTGATCCCCAAAAAAATAAACATCAGGTTTATGCGTTATATTTGCGACTGATAACTTTTTAAGTAAGCAAACTAAACAGCTCATCATATAGTACATAAAAATACAACTCAACAAGAATGAAAAGGTGCCTGTACTATCTGTTTGCGCTGCTCGCTTCACTTGCTTTTATCACTCCGCTACAAGCTCAGGATCAGGATTATAATAGTAAATTGGTCCAATTTTCAGGGATTACAATCACTGCCGACAGCCTGAATCCCGTACCCTTTACGAAAATTTTAGATATTTGCACCCACCGGGGAACGACCAGCGATATCAACGGGTACTTCTCATTTGTGGCACATAAAAAAGACACCGTGGTTTTTACTGCCATTGGATTCAAGCCGGTCTCCTTTATCATTCCGGACACCATCACGAAACAAAAATATTCGCTGATCCAGTTGATGACAGCAGATACCCTGACCCTGGCCGCGGCTTTTATCTTTCCATGGCCAACCCTTGAAGATTTCAAACGGGCATTCGTCGAAACCAAGATACCGGACGATGACCTGGAAATTGCGAGGAAAAACCTGCTGGCTGCCGATATCCGGGTCATGGCAGAGAACTACCCAATGGATGCCTCGATGAACTACCGGAACTATATCGACAACCAAACCAGCAAATTGTATTACTTCGGGCAGGTACAACCGTTTAATATTTTCAACCCATTTGCCTGGGCGAAGTTTATTAAAGCCTGGAAAGAGGGAAAATTCAAATCGCAGGAAGAACGACTGAAATAACAACTGACCTTGAAAAGAATAGTATTCTTACTCATTTTATTCATCACCTTATCAACTCCGGCTCTCTTTGCCCAGCATGGCTTTTTAACAGGAATCGTGAAAGGAAGCAAAAACAAACCGCTGGAGTTTGTCAATATTGCTGTAAAAGGAACCGCCGCAGGTGTTACGACCGGAAAGAACGGTCAGTTTGAACTTCAGGTGCCCGCAAACGAAGATGTCGTAATCCTGTTCTCGTACATCGGTTATGAAACGGATTCGTTAACCGTGAGAATCAAGGAAAATGAGCGAAAGACCATAGACCACGCCCTTCAACTAAGCGCCACGCAACTTGAATCTATCGAGGTGAAGGACCAGCAACTGCGAACCAGTACGTTCAACCGCCTTGATCCAAAGGCGCTGACACTCATCCCCACCATCAATGCCAGTGTGGAGGATCTTATCAAGACCATGCCCGGAGTGTCGTCACGTAATGAACTGAGCTCCCAGTATTCGGTACGTGGCGGTAACTATGACGAAAACCTGGTGTTTGTCAACGACATCGAAATTTACAGGCCCTTTCTTGTCCGGTCAGGCCAGCAGGAGGGCCAGAGTTTTCTCAACCCAGTTCTTGTTTCGGGAATATTGTTCTCATCCGGGGGGTTTGATGCCAAGTATGGCGACAAAATGTCATCGGTCCTCGATATCAAGTATAAAAAACCCCGTGAGTTTGCCGCCTCTTTCGATGTCAGCCTGCTCGGCGCCTCCGCGCACGCCGAAGGAACTATCGCAAAAAAGTTTTCATATCTTCTCGGCACCCGTTACAAAACCAACTCATACCTCCTTAAGGGACTCGATACAAAAGGAAACTACAAACCCAGGTTTTTCGACATCCAGGGAATGTTGAATTACGAAATTAACAGCAAATGGGAGTTATCCATTCTTGGTACCTTTACCGACAACGTGTATAAACTGATCCCCGAAACCCGTGAAACCAGCTTCGGAACACTTGATGAAGCGTATAAGATAAAAATATACTTCGACGGACGCGAGTCAGACAGTTACCAGAACTGGCTGGCAGCAGCTACGCTGACCTACAAACCAACCGACAACCTCCGCTTGAAGTTGATCTCGTCTGCATTCCAGACCTATGAAGCTGAAGCCTATGATATTTCAGGTGAATACTGGCTCGGGAAACTTGAAGTCTTCCAGGGCAGCGGTCAGGGTCAGATCACCGAGATCATGGGTGTTGGCGCATACCTGCAACATGCACGGAATTACCTCGACGGAACAGTTTTTAACGTTGAACACCGTGGTTATTGGGATAAAGACAAGAGCAATATGACGTGGGGGGTTAAATACCAGCATGAAAATTTTAATTATACCATCAATGAGTGGGAATTGCAGGATTCTGCAGGATATTCAATTCCCCGCCCGCCCGATTCGCTGGGTTCGCAATATCCGCCGAAAGGCGACCTTGTGCTGTATAATTTCATCAATAACAACAATACGGTAAGCACCAACCGCATCTCGGGTTTCATCCAGGACATGTGGACCTTTAAAAATCAAACGAACGACATCTCACTGACGGCAGGGTTGCGGGCGATCTATTACGATTTTAACGGGCAGTTCTTATTGAATCCAAGGATGAATATTTCCTTTAAGCCCCATTGGAACAACGAGACCGTTTTCAGGATTTCTACGGGGTATTATTCCCAGCCGCCGACATTCCGCGAAATGGCTGATCCTCAGGGGAATATTGTACATGGATTAAAGGCGCAAACATCTATCCAGGTAGTGGCGGGGTGCGATTACTACTTCAATGCATGGGGGCGGCCTTTCAAATTCGTCGCAGAGGCCTATTATAAAAACAGCCGGAACCTGATCCCTTATGAGATCGACAATCTGAAGATCAGGTATTATGGAACCAATGATGCCCATGGATATGCTGCCGGGATCGACCTCCGGGTTCACGGAGAGTTTGTAAAAGGGGCGGAATCATGGGCCAGCTTGTCTTTTCTTAAAACCGAGGAGTATTTCCAGGGATCCTGGATACCCCGTCCGACCGACCAGCGGATGAACCTGGCGATTTTTTTCCAGGATTACATCCCCAATTTCCCAACCTGGAAAATGAACCTTACCCTTATCTATGGTACGGGTCTGCCTTTCGGGCCGCCTGATTCTCCCCGAAAGGCACAAACATTGCGCATCCCTCCCTACCGCCGCGTTGATATCGGTTTGTCAAAGCAACTGATCGGGCAACATACAAAATTTTCAGGAAAAAATCCGTTAAGGATCTTTGATTCGATGTGGATCTCACTCGATGTCTTCAACCTGCTCCAGATCAGCAACACGATTTCATATCTCTGGATTACCGATATCAACGGAACAGAATACGCTGTGCCGAATTATCTTACGCCGAGGACGTTCAATCTGAAATTGACGGCGCGGTTGTAAAGACAAGGCAATGCCTTGTCTATTCATGCAGAGACAAGGCAATGCCTTGTCTCTGCAAATTGGGGGCATCAGAGGTGAATGATGTTCGTGAATTCGCCCTTGAGGTAACGTTCGACCATTTTATAGCGCTGGATCTTTCCGCTGCTGGTCCGGGGGATGTCACCTGACCTCACGGGAATGAATGTTTCGGTGTTTAGGCCGATCAGGGAAGAAAAATGGTTTCTTATTTGCAGACATAGCTCCCGGGTTGCATTATTATCCGTGCCGACAAGAAAAACCAGCAGTTTATCCCGCCCTTCCGACTCGTCAAAATATCCGGTAATGACAATTTTTCCGGTGGCGACCTGATCCAGCTTCAGGGCGATCGCTTCAAGGTCGTGGGCGTAATAGTTGATCCCGTTGATAAAGATAATATCCTTGGAACGGCCGGTGATATAAAGATCGCCATTGCAGATAAAGCCCAGGTCGCCGGTCATGAGCCATTTCCCGGTAAAAACGCCGGCAGTAACTTCAGGACTTCCATAATATCCGGCAGTTAGATTATCGCCTTTCACAAGCACATTTCCGACCATGCCGTTTCTGACCGGTTGATGCTGATCATCGGCCACCATAACCTCGCAATGATCCAGGCTGCGCCCGAGATTCACCAATTCCATGATGTTTTTATCACCTTCAGCGGCTTCGACCGCCTGTCCTTCACCAATGAGCTCTTCGCGCCGGAATGCCGTGACCACAGCTTCCGCAAGCCGGTCGGGGAAGGTTACTGCCAGCGTGGCTTCAGCCAGTCCGTACGCGGGAAACATGGCGACGGGGTTGAGATTAAACGATTGCAATTTATAAAGAAAAATACGCATGGTTGCCACCGAGATCGGTTCAGCGCCGTTAAACAATATCCTGACCGATGACAGATCCCAGTCCTGTGCTGTTCTGCGGTTAAGGTAACGGGTAACCAGCAACTGTCCGAAATTCGGACAGGCCGTAATCGTACATTTTTGCCGGCTCATGACATCAAGCCAGATGGAAGGATTTTTCACGAAATCCACCGGATCGATAAAGTACTGTGTCACACCGACAAACACCGGAGTTATATGAAATCCGATCAGTCCCATGTCATGATACAACGGCATCCAGTTCACGGAAACATCCCTGGGTCCGAGTGCGATGCCTGTGATGATATCCAGAGTATTGATGATGATGTTACGATGGGTAAGCATGATTCCTTTCGGATCGCCAGTGCTGCCTGAAGAGAATTGAATCAGCGCCAGATCCGATGCGTTCAGGCGCACCCTGACGGCTTTATCAGGATCTCCATGCAAGGTGGCCACATCAATCAATAAGTTGGATGAAATATGGCTTGAGCGCCAGTTTCCGACATGGGCATGTGAAAGGATAACATGGGGATGCTTTAAAAGCTGAAACACCTTTTCGGTTTTCTCAGCGGCAGGGTTATATTCAGTAAAAGTTACCGGCGGCTGAAGCAGTGCAGGGATTATTCCCCCGATAAAACAACCCCATAAAACCGGGATGATCTCCTCACTTTTCTCCAGCGACAGGATTACCAGGTCACCTTTCTTCAAGCCCCCTGATTGCATGCCCGATAAAAATGATAACGCCCTTGATTCCAGTTCAGGAAAAGTAATGAAGTCAACATCCCGGCTTGCATTTACAAAGCCTACTCCGTTTGATGGAAATTGTTTTGCGGCAGCCGTTAACAACTGAGGAAGGTTATCCGGGAATCCGGAGCCAAAACCCGGAAGTGGGATCGCTAATTCATTTGTCACTTGTCCTTTGTCACTTATCACTTGTCCTTTGTCACTTGTCGCTCACCGCCGGCTCTGTTTAGCAATCTCCTCCCCCAGCCTGTAATAATAGGCGGCCCGGTCATTATCACCCTTCATCAGGTAAAGCGTGTTCAATTGGATACAAAGTTCGAAACTCGGGTTGATGGAGGCAGCCTTTTCCCAATAGGCCACTGCGGTTACCGTATCTTGCCGGAGCATATGGTAATTGCCGATATTGACATATGGCATTTCCAGACCGGGGTAAAGTTTCATCATCTCCTCGTTCATCTGAACAGCACGGTCGAATTCGCCCATGTCGTTGTAAACGTTTGCCAAAGCAAAAACTGCCTTGACCTGGTTCGGATTGACCTTCAGAATATGCTCATAGCAATCAATAGCTTTCTGGTACTGTTTCTGCTCACGGTAGGCCATGCCCAGGTTCACCCAGGCAGGTTGAAGCGTGGGATCAAGCGCGATCGCCTTTTGCAGAAAATATACCGCCGAGTCATAATTTTTTCCAATGAACAGGTACACTGTTCCGAGGTCATTTGTCGTCAGGTAATTATCCGGGTAAACATCGAGCGCACGACGGAAATGTGAGACAATAACCTGATATTTGAACTGGTTGGCGCTGCCCGTGCTCAGGAAATTCGGATCCTGATATACGGTACCCATCAGGTACCCGCCATAATCGATGTTCGCCTTGGCAGAATTATTCAGCGATTTGATGTCGTTGCTGTACAGATCAAACAAATTGCGCCAGTCGCGGTTCCGCGAAACCGACAACACGGTGTAGGGAATCAACAACAGCAACAGTACCGCGAGAATCTTCAACCGGGCATCCATCTCTATGGTCAGGCTTTGGGGGTTCGTCCTGAATATTTTGAAGAGAAGATATACGACAGCCAGGCAAAATCCCAGGGAGGCGTTGAAGACAAAACGCTCACCAACAATACCGACCACCGGAAAAACGACATTGGAATACATAGCTATCGCGATCAGATACCACAATATGGCAAAGGACAGAAGATGCTTTTCCCTGAATTTCCTGAGTGCAAAAACAAACAAACCTGCATATACCAACAGGGAGACCAAAGCCCAAATATTGGCCAGGTTTGAAACCGGTATCATATTGTAACCGTAATAATAAAGCAAAGGATACGGATATAGCAACATCTTCAGGTAAAACAGCAGGGAAATAAACCCTGTTCCAAGCCGGATCCAGAGACTCTTTTCAAAATAGAGCGGATTCTCTATAAAAAAATTGGTACGGGGCAACTGAGGCAGGAAAAGCCGGGGTCCCAACTGGGCGATCAGGATCACCGCGAATATGGCCAGAAATATGAGTACGATCTTCTTTCCCGGAAGGCAGGTAAAAAAATGCAGCGCCAATGGGATCAGAAAAAGGAAAGGGAGGATTGAAGATTTGCTCAGATAGCCAATGAAAAAAACAAGGACAGCCAACAAGACATACCGGACTTTTCGATGTTCGGCAAATTCGAGCATGAACCAAAGGCTGCCCAACCCGCAAATGAATGCCAACAGCTCATCCCTGTTTTTCAGGCTGGCAACTACCTCTGTATGAACCGGATGTGCCATGAACAGTAGCGTGATCAGAAAAGGAAACAGAATGTTGTAGTTGTGCAACAGTCTTTTCAGGATAAAAAACAGAAAGACCGACAACGCCCAGTAAATCAGGATATTTACGGCATGGCTTCTTCCAGGCTTCTCTCCCCAAAGCTGGTATTCTATGGCAAACAGTGTCTTTACAATAGGTCTGTAATCGGAGGAGGAGGATGACCCGACATTGCTCTGCTGTGAGAAATACCGGGTAGAAAAGATCTGAGGGATCGCTTTGAACCCTTGTTTAACAACCTCGTTGTTGGTGACCAGGTTGTCATCTACTGCATATTTATTAAAGATGGTATTGCCGTAAAGAATAAATGCGAAAAGAAAAAAAGAGAGTATAAAATAACGGTTTGCCTTGTAAGATCTTTTAGGGACAGCAGCAACTGTTTTTGAAGATCCAGTTTTTTTATGGGAAATATTTTTTCCAAGAGGAGATTTTTTTTTCGGGATCAGATCTTTTTTCATCCGGAAATTTAATTTTTTGCAAAGGTAGAAATTTCTGCTGCAAGCCTGACGAAATCATCCACTGAAAGTCTTTCGGCACGCAGATCAAGGTACTGTTGCAGAATTAAGGACCCGGATTGTATGGGGACTGCAGGGAGCATGGATCGCAGGGCATTGCGCAGTGTCTTCCTGCGTTGATTGAATGCGGTCTTAACCAGCCTAATGAATAATCCTTCGTCACATTCCAGTTTGTCGGTCTTGTTCCTGCGCAACCGGATCACGGCAGATTTGACTTTTGGCGGCGGATAAAAAACCGTTTCATTCACGGTAAACAGGTAATCAATATCATAAAAAGCCTGCAGCAGGACACTGATAATCCCGTACGTTTTATTGCCGGGGGGTGAAGCGATTCGCTCGGCAACCTCTTTCTGGAACATGCCGATCACTTCGGGGATACGGTCACGGTTTTCCAGGGCTGTGAATAAGATCTGGGAGGATATGTTGTAAGGAAAATTCCCGATGACGGTGAATTTTGGTAACTCCTTCCCTTCAGAATCATGTCCGGGAGGAAATCCGTTCAGGTCATACTTCAGGAAATCTCCCGTAATCAACCGGTTGGAGATTCCGGGGAACTTAGCAGTCAGGTATGCAACGGCTTCCCGGTCAACCTCCATAAACCAGGGATCAAAACCCGGGCTATCCAGAATGTATTTTGTCAACACGCCCATACCAGGTCCGATTTCCAGAGCCATTGGATACTCGGGGTTCAAAAGGCCGACGATTTTTTGTGCAATGTTCTCATCGCGAAGAAAATGCTGTCCAAGATGTTTTTTGGGCCGGACCATGGAGACAACTGTGATTAAAGTGGAGCGTCCCCGCGTAATAACCGGAATTTCTTTCTGGCATCGGGAACAAAGATACTCCCCGGGTATTTGTCAAGGATTTCCTGGAAGAGCGACATCGCCTTTTCCCGGTTTTTCAATTGTTTTTCGTTCAGTAACGCGGCTTGCATCAAAGCTTCATCAGCCAGAATATCATCGGGAGATTCCCTGACAAGTTGCAGAAACAGACTGTCGGCAAGGGAGAATCTCCCCTGTTTACGGAATATTTCAGCTTTTTTGAAGAGCACATGCTGCATGATCGGATGGTAACCAAAGAGAAGCGATATCGAGTCAAGCGTCATTAGCGCTTTTTCCTCCTCATTGCGGTAATCAAGCATGTCGGCACGTGCATAAATACCCAGTCCTACCGTATTGCTGTCGAGGTCATAATTTTCACCGATCAACAGCGATAAGGCAATGGCATCGTTTGAAATGAACTTTGAGGTGGCTGCTTTGAGTATATCTGCCTGAGCTTTAGCCCATTCAAATTCGCTGATATAAAAGGACAGTTTCGCATTTTTAAACTTTGCCTCCTGCCCGATAACATCGTATTTAAAATCCTGGTACACCTGCTGATAAAGGAGGGTCGCCTCCCAAACATCATCTGTAAACAAAAGAATATCACCCAGTTCGATCTTACATTTGGCTTTTTCTACCGGTGGAACCCCGACCATCTCCACGGCCTGGTTCAACAGGTCAATCGACTCGTTTGTTTTTCCCAGGTAAAAGGCCTTGATATGTGCCAGGTTTCTGATGACGGAGATATTTTCAGGATCCTCCCCAAAATAGGCAAGTTCATCGTTGAACTCCTTTTCCAGGATATCCAGTTGATTTTTAGGCGGTGACGGTTCGGAGATGATCTTCAGATACCGCGTATTCGCTAGTTCGCGCCGTCCCAGCCTGTAATAAGAGGATCCGGTACCTTTTGACACAATGTACTGATAGCATTCTATGGCTACATCATATTTCTCATTTGCAACGGCCAGATTAGCCAGGGAGATCAACTTATCACCGTTTTCCATAAACCGGCGGTCAAGCGCCTTCGCCTGGATGAGCGCCAGGTCAAAGTCTTTTTGCTGGATCGAATACCACCATAATAATTCTGCATAATTTGTATTGTCAGGATTTTTCTGTGCCCTTGAGAGTAGTGTCTTTCGCAAAATTTCATTTTTCTCGTTATTCACATCGAACGAAAGGGTCATCTGGATCCTGTCCTGTACCGTATTCAGGTAAGACTTATTCACATCCAGCATGTTGAGGTACTCTTCCGTAGCATTTTTAAAATCACCCATCCGCTCGTAAACACCTGCCAGTTCAAAGCCAAACGGATAGGTGTTTTTCATTAACTCACGTCCCCTGACATAGGTGCGAATCGCGTATTCGTTCTCTCCTCGGGTTATAAAGGCATTGGCAAGCTCAAAGATGTGCTGCTGATTCGGGCCCAGTTTTTTCAGGGCATCTTCGTACAGTTTTTTGGCTTTCTCCGGATTTCCTGACCTGTAACTTACATATCCTAAATCCACTGCGTACCGTGGGGCATCCGATTCAGCCCGCTGACATTTTTTAATCAACCGCTCAGCCTTGCCATACTCCTTAATCTCAACAAGCGAGTACAGCAGGTATTGGTAATTATTCAGCGATGGTTTCAGGTCATAGAGTTTTTCAAAGAGTTCGGCGGCATTTTCATAATCCTGGTTCTGATAAAATTGCAATGCAAGCTGCTCTTCATTCCCCGGCTTAGGTGCATCCTGTTGAAAGGGAAGCAGTTGAATTGTTTCAGGCTTTATTTCCTGGGAAAAAGTATATGCGGGAACAAATAATAGCAGAAGAAATAGTTGTAACACGTGATGCGTGGCACGTGACGCGTGACACGTGACGCGTGACAGGTGACAGGTGGGTTTTATATACTTTTCACTATTCATTATTCATCCTTCGTTATTTCTTTTCACTCTGCGCTTTTAACTCCCCAAGGATTTCGACTGCAAACCAGGCCAAAAGTCCCATCCCGGTTTTAAGACTCAGTTCATCCACATCGAAAGTAGCGGTATGAAGATTTGAGCTGATCCCTTTTTCTTCGTTGGCGATACCCAGCCGGAACATGCACGAAGGCGTCTCCTTTGCAAAATAGGCAAAGTCCTCGGCCGTCATCCTTTGTTCCAATTCCTTAACGTGACCGGCGCCTAAATATTCTGATGCAAGCATATAAAGTTTGTCAGTCAGCGCCGGATCGTTGTAAAGAAACGGATATCCATGAGAAATCCTGACATCGCACGTACCCCCCATTCCGGAAGCCATGCTGACAGCAATCCGTTCGATGCGCCTGTGAACCTCTTTCCGCCATGTTTCGCTGTAAGTCCGCACGGTACCATCAATTTTTACCTCATCGGGTATGATGTTGGTTCGTCCGTCTCCCACAATCCTGCCGAATGAAAGCACCGTTGGCATCACCGGGTCTGCATTGCGGCTGACGATCTGTTGTAGCGCTACAATGATATGTGAGGCGATCAGGATCGGGTCGATCACCTGGCTGGGGGTGGCTGCATGGCCGCCTTTTCCCCTGACCGTGATAAAGATTTCGTCGGTGGAAGCCATATACGCCCCCGACCTCATACCTACATCGCCAGCGTCCAGTGTGTTGATAACATGCTGGGCGATGACAAACCCGGGACTGGGATTTTTGAGCGCCCCTTCGTTGATCATGCGGATCGCCCCGCCCGGATAATTCTCCTCCGATGGCTGGAATATCAACTTCACGGTACCTTCAAACTGATCTTTCAGTGAATTCAGGATCTTCGCGGCGCCCAGCAGACAGGCCATGTGAACATCATGACCACAGGCATGCATCTTTCCGGCATTCTTTGATTTGTACACTACGTCATTTTCCTCCCTGATGGGAAGGGCATCCATATCGGCCCGGAGAGCGATGCAGCCTGACGATGCATTTTTTCCTTCAATCAGGCCGACAACCCCTGTTTCCGCAACTCCGTCCTGATAGGGAATTCCATATTCATCCAGCTTTTTGCAGATAAACTCAGCAGTCTGAAATTCTTCGCAGGAAAGTTCAGGATTCTGATGAAAGTGTCTGCGGATCGCCACCACCTCTTCGAAAAAAGTTCCAGATAATAATTCAATTTGCTGCTTTATTTCTGACATGACATCATGCGGATAAAATAAAAATCAAAGGTAGGAAATGTTTGATACAGTCGGGTAGATCTGTTCTACTATCAATATGAATTCATATTTGATTAACCGCTATTGTACAAGTAGACAAAATGCGGTGTAATTTGCAGACCCCGTAGGGGTCACATATTGGTAGCACGAATGACCCACGCATCATGACGGCCCTGTAGGGGTCGAATTATTGTTTAATTGTTTAACAGCCATCTATGGTTGATAATATTGAATAAACACTTAATGATTCCGGGGGTTAAATTGTTTTTAAAATCCGACCCCTACGGGGCCGGTAACAATATCTCTGTCCTTGATGCCTACCAATATTGCGCTCCGATGGAGCGCAGTTCAAAGGCGTGACCGTCTTTTCACGTAACAATAGTAACTCCTTAAGTCTGGATAATGACTTTTTGGGAGCTGGATGTTTGGCGCTATTACTGGCACGATTGTGCTCAATCAAATTCATATTGAGAATTTAGGATATGATACAATAGATTGGTTACTTTTTATTAAAATACGGTTAGAAAAGCAACAATCACGTAAAAAACATGGGTTCTATTACGCAAAGAAGAAATAAATGTGATACACTGTTATAATTATTTGTTGATGCGTCAAAATGAAACTCTCGAACAACAAAAGCAATTTGAGGTTCTCTTATAATTACCATTCAAGATAAAGGTTGTGTTATTACCAGAAACAATGGTGTCTCGTCGGTATTTCAATACCTTTTGCCACAAAGGAAAAATCCAACCCTGACTCTGTAAAAACAATGGTCAGTTCCTGATGACCTTCATTGTGGAAACCTGTTCCTTAACCTGCACCCTCAGGAAATAGAGACCTCTTCCGAGTCCGGAAAGATCCATGATCATTTGGTTGCCGGAAGGAATTATTTGCAGGGTTTCCATCAACCGGATCCCGGTCAGATCAAACAGCATGATTTTACATTTCCCGTTGATATTCCGAGTTAGCTCGATGGTAATTTGCCCGGATGTTGGGTTAGGGAAAATTCTGAACAAGGGTTGATCTGCAACCAGATCATATGTTCCGGAACAATTTCCTGCCTGGATGTACTTTTTCTTCAGGATGGTCCTGGTGTGTACCCCATCGGAAACGGTCAGTTTAACATCAAATTTTCCACTTTCATCATATCTTACCACAGGGTCCTTCTCAGTACTGGTTGCTGGTACCCCCCCCTGAAATTCCCAACTCCTTAAAGTGATATTATCAAAGGAATCATCTGCAAAAGGAACTGTCTGACCCTGACAAACCGTGGTTATCCCCGCATGAAAAAGCGGGTAGGGGCCGGAAATATTCAGGTCAAAGAAATCAAGATAACGCCGCATCAGCGTAGTTTGGGTCGAAGGAGGCGATCCGCCGTCAAGAGCGCTGAAATCGAGCATGGTTCCGATGGTCTTGTAATCATCCCCGTGATAAGCGACTTCAAGATTTTTCGGGGGATTGCTTGTGTTGACAAACGTGGAATAGGCAGGGGCTGTTGGCACAAAACTGAAGACCGCGTAACTCATGGGAGCCGTATACACAAAAGACATCGAATCGGTAAATGTCTCAGGAACCCCCTTGACGTCCGGAAAAAAATAAGCAGGAATTTTCGTACTGGTATATTTAAACATGGCATGCACTGGTGTTTTGGTATGATAATACCATGTATAATAGCTTTCCATATACAGATTTCCGCCATTCTGCAAATATGCGGCAAGGGTGGCTCCTTCGGAATCGGTAAGTACATGCGTCCCGGAGCTTCCGGCGCCCAGGATCAGAAAAATACTGGCATACCTGGCATAGTCAAAAGGTAACTCACTGATGGTGTCATAAGTGACATTCAGACTATCTAACGCACTCATCATGGCCTTACCGGAAGCCTTTGAAACGGCCAGGTTCACAACGGCAACAGGTTTGGTTCCCACAGGCAGGCTGAAATCAAGCGCTTTTAAAACCCCTGACGAATCGCTCAGCAACATCTGCATGGAGACTTCGGTGCCAGATTCAGTATCGCGGGAGGCTTTGACCTGAAAACGATATTCATTGGAAGAAAATACTTCAAGCTGATCTATCGGGATAACAGGAGCAGAAAGGACCGTAATCATTTGGTCATTGGAAACGAGCTTTAATAGAAGGTTTTGCGCGCCCAGACCCCCGGAATTTTTCAGGTTCACGTAAAGATCAGCCACTTCACCAGGCTCCAGCCTGTTATCATATCCATCGGATACATAGGGGGTTTCGACTTTTATTTCCGGGGCTGCAACCTGAAACAGGAGCTCTTTATTCCAATACCGGTTTCCTGAAAGAGCCTGCAAGGTCATCATCACCGGGAATTCGTTTGGCAGGGCATGCCGCAAACTGAACGCGAATGCCGAAGGGATCTCAAGGGATTGTCCGGGGTTGAGAATGGGTATGGTAAGCGAACTATCAGAGATTATAACAAGCGAATCAGCAGCGCGGATTTTAACCGTAAGGTTCTGAATTGGCTGGGAACTTTTATTCGTCAGGATCAACTTCATGGATGCCAGACAGCCTGATTTCAGCCGGTCATCGTTACCGCAAATTAGTTCATGAACTATGTCAAGCCCGCCGGAAAGCATTAAAACCTTTGAATCGGATATTCTGCGTGCATCGGCCACTTGTACATGCAAACCATATATGATGGTCGAATCTGCATCATCCACTGACAACATTCCTTCGCGGCTCAAACTCAGCCCATCAGGAACAAGTGGCGGATGATACAGGTAACTCTTTCCCGAAATTTCATTGGCATCCCATTGGGTTTGAATATCAAAATTAAGCTCATCACCTTTGGATATACCCTTGTAAAAGGTATGTGTGAATCCCAGGTTATCCATGGCGCCGTAGCAAAATTCAAAACGTCCGTCAGGATAGAGGATTACTGCAAAATCGTCGATGGAGCTGGTAACATAGGGTGAAACAGAGACTTTCCACCGGATGATCGCATGTGTGGCATCGGCCTGAAACCAGATCCCGTCGTTTTTAGTAAACTGGTAGGAATATTGCTGTGAGAAGGATGGTACGATCAACGGAAACATCCTGAGCATACTCATTTCATCGGTAATATATGGCGCCGGAAGATTCTGTGGTTCAAAAGCGATAAAACCAAAATAATTCACATAGATCGAATCATATCGCTTACCAAAGAAAGGAAAACTAAAAGGCAAGGCAACCGTTGCAAACGATCTGGTTTCATGGTGAACCTGGATGGATGTTCCGGAAATGAGCGGTTCGGGTGTGTTGACAGGCGCTTTGATATATTCTTCGATGAATGACCAGTCATAGGGAGGCTGCCCTCCCGCGGCCTCAAGCTGTAAATGAACGGGTTGTGCAGCAGACCAGGGAGGCAGGCTGGTGGTGGTAATCTGGACCCCGGGTTTTTCAAATGATGCTACAGCCGAAAGAACCGTTGTATTGTTGTCTTTTATTATCACACTGTTTTCTTTGACAGGGATTTCGATGGGTGAAGTGTTGTAACTGATAAAAGAAACATTTTCAACCATTCCCTGGCCGATATGGTCAGGATCCCGCTCTTCGACCATTATAAAATACTTTGCAGGCAGCCCGGATGGGATGAAATTGAGCAAAGGAGTCACATCCAGTCCGAATTCAATCGATTTTGCATCAGGGATGGTGTCATAACCCTGCATGGCATGTTCACCTCCCTGGAAATTAAAGACAGGAAAATCGATCACATGCCTGGGTAGTTGATCAAGGGTATCGCTGCTCACCCCGGCCAATATCCTGATCTTGCTCCGGGCGTTGTAATTCAGGGTTACTTTGACCGTCAGCAGTGGCCGGTAAGCTGAATCGGGTTCCACAACATAGACCCTGTTGTTCCAAACGCCGCCATTCTCATAGTTCAACGCAAACGACCGGTACATGGCATATACAAACCCGTCGTCCTCCCACCATCCTCCGTATGAATTTGCGAGCCTGAATGCTCCTGTTTCCCAGTCACGGGCATCGACAAAACCATCCCCGGTAATATCAATGTCGTTGGTAAATTTACCATCATTGTTCACATCAAACCTTATGGAATCGTTGTAGCCGATCACGGTCAGGCCATGAACCGGGTCCGATTGCCATTGAAAAATCACATGTTTCCCGGCCTCAGGGGTTCCTGCCGGCAGGATGCGCATGTTGTAAAACGTGCCGCTGCTTGTAGTAAAACAGGCAATACCACCAGATAGGGAACCATCGAGGTGGTCGTATAGATAGTTTTTAAGTTGATTGATGCCGGCGGCGCTGTTTACCTCAATGGCGTAAACCTGTTTCAAACGGTTGGACATTCCGCGGTAATATTTGTCATATCCGGTTATCCAACCCAGAACCGAAGTCGCCGTGTCCTGTCCATAATCGTCTGATGTCATGTGCCCCTGTTGCCGGATGACCTCGAAACTCTGGAAGAAATTAACCCCGACATACCGTTCCCCCTGGTTCATGAAGTTCCATGTATAATGGGCCGGATATCTGTTTTCCCAATACCAGCCAGGTTGATCCCGCAGCCGGTTTATTTCGTAACCATATACATATGAGACGCCGGTATGTTGCTGACAACTGTAAAATAAAAACTGATCCTGTATTCCAGGCCAATAGTCGTTCTGCGAATTATCGACCATTGCAGGCAACTGGCGGTTTTGATAAATTCCAGGAAACTCAAGCAGAGGGATCTTTGAGGCCAATAAGGAATCATGCGCCCGGGCAGCATCGGAATAGACAGGTTTCATGAGTAGGGAAGATTGTTCCTGTCCGTTGAGTACACCTGAGATCAATGATACAAATGCAATGGAAAGAATCCGTAACTGAAAAAGTTTCATAATCTTGAGATGTTGGAAAAATCCCTGACCGCGAATGACCTAATAAATATAAGGTCCATGGTAAAAGCAAAGTTACGAATATTCAATGATCCCTGATCCTGAAATAATATTTACCTTGGCCATTGTAAAAACGAAATTCATTTAAACGAAATTCAACTAAACGATATTTTCATGAAAATAAGCGGTGTTATTTTCGCTATGATGTCCAGTTGCAAACATACTGTCGAATACGATTGTACGGGTATCACACCAACCTATATTCAAAATATCAAACCTGTCCTGGATGTGGCCTGTGCCCGTGAGGGTTGTCATTCGGGCAGCCATGCAGCCGGCGACCTTGACCTTTCCACGTATGCGAGCGCTTCTGCGGCCAGCAAAAAGAAAAACTTTCTGGGGACGATCCAGCACAAACCCTTTTATCCTAAAATGCCGCAGGACGGAGACATTTTACCCGACATCCAGATCCATACGATCTTTTGCTGGATTGAAAGCGGAAACCCGGAATAAGACTACAGCGGAATGTTTCCATGTTTCTTTGCAGGGTTGGATTTGCTTTTGTTTTGAGTGAGTTCAAGCGCCTGGATCAGCTTTATCCGGGTTTGACGCGGGAGGATGATCTCGTCGATGTAACCCAATTCGGCTGCTTTATAAGGGTTGGCGAAGGTCTGGCGGTAATGGTCAACAGCAACGGTGCGATCGGATTCGTTGAGTTTGCCCTTGTGGATAATATTAACTGCACCTTCGGGGCCCATTACGGCGATTTCGGCCGTGGGGTAGGCATAATTCACGTCGGCTCCGATGTGCTTGCTCGACATCACATCATAAGCCCCGCCGTATGCTTTCCTGGTGATCAGGGTAATCTTTGGAACTGTTGCTTCGGAGTAAGCATAAAGCAATTTGGCTCCATGCTTGATGATGCCTCCGAACTCCTGGTTTGTGCCCGGCAGGAACCCCGGAACATCCACGAAGGTGATGATCGGGATGTTGAAACAATCGCAGAACCTGACAAACCGGGCCGCCTTGATGGAGGAATTGATATCGAGCACACCGGCCAGAAAAGCAGGCTGGTTGGCGACAATTCCTACCGGCTTCCCAACCATACGGGCAAAGCCGATGAGGATGTTTTGGGCATAATGGGGCATCACCTCGAAGAAGTTTTGATTATCAACCACCGTGGTGATGATCTCCTTCATGTCGTATGGTTTGTTCGGGTCGGCAGGTACTGCCGTCTGCAGTTTTTCATCCTGGCGCAGCACATCGTCGGTACAGGGTTGGGTTGGAGGATCTTCGATGTTGTTCAACGGTAAAAAGCTCATCAGTTCGCGGATCATCAACAGAACCTGTTCATCATTTTCTCCGGCGAAATGGGCAACTCCGCTCTTCGTATTATGCGACATGGCGCCTCCCAATTCCTCCATGGTCACCTCTTCGTGGGTTACCGTCTTGATCACTTCAGGCCCGGTAACGAACATGTAGCTCGACTCCTTCACCATGAAGATGAAATCGGTCATTGCCGGTGAATAAACGGCGCCTCCCGCACAGGGGCCCATGATGGCTGAAATTTGCGGGATCACGCCCGAGGCCATCACGTTGCGGTAGAAAATGTCGGCATATCCTGCGAGGCTTTCAACCCCTTCCTGGATACGTGCACCTCCCGAATCGTTGAGCCCGATAAGCGGCGCCCCCATCCGCAGGGCCATGTCCATGATCTTAACCACCTTATCGGCATTGGCCCGGCTCATGGTACCGCCAAAGACGGTGAAGTCCTGGGCAAAAACGAAGGTCAGCCGGCCGTCAATCTTGCCATAGCCGGTCACCATGCCATCGCCGGGCACTTTGTTTTGTCCCATACCGAAATCGTTGCACCGGTGCATGACCAGTTTGTCCATTTCGACAAATGTGTTGACATCAAGCAGAGTATTGATCCGCTCACGGGCGGTCATCCTTCCGCTTTTATGTATCTTGGCGATCTTTTCAGCGCCGCCACCGAGCTCAGCCTTGCGGTTCGTATCTTCGAAAAACTGGAAACGTTCTTCTATGGTCTGCATAATTTATAGTTTAGTAAATTTAATAAGGTAACAGGGTAACAGGGTGACAAGGTGACAGGGTAGTCATTCGGACAATTTTCAAATTAACAAATCTCCAAATTTTCAAATTGATAAATTTTCAAGTTTTATCATGACCTGATGCGAATCAACGGTTTGTCCCTCTTTCACCAGGATGGCCTGGACTATTTTATCTCCTGTTGCTTTGAATTCGCTCTGCATCTTCATGGCTTCCACCACGATGAGGGTCTGGCCGGCGACCACACTGTCTCCCACATTTACAGGGATTTTCACGATCTTTCCGGGCATAGGGGAGATAATCTGGTTTGATCCTTCCAGCTCCTTCCCCTGGTTCCGGTTATGGATATACTTCGACTCCGCATCGATCACTTCGACGTTGAATGTTTTTGCGAAGGTGTTAACGATATATTTTTTACTGTTTTCTCCCTGGATCAATTCAACATTATGGGAGTGTCCGTTATAGAGGATGGAATATACACCATTTTCAACCTCCACGATGTCGAGATCGTATTTCAGGTCATCGACCATGATCAGGGCCTTATTGCCTACACGGTTGAGGAGTTCAACTTTTGCTGTGCGATGTTCAATGCTGATTTCGTATGCCATGATGATGGGTTATAAACGTAAAACATTTCTTTTGCGGCCAAAATCCTTCCAACTGGAACCCAGTTCTTCGGTAAATTTTCGCGGTTGGACCTCGCCAAGTTTGTCGAGGTAATCAATAAAGGCGGTAATAATGGCCATATCCTCGCATTCGGTACTGCAAAGTTTAGGCGTGAACAACCGTTCATGGTTGTCTTCGATGAAATGAGTATTGTAATTACCTTCGATAAATGCAGGCGCATCCATGATGCGTTCTAGAAACTTGATGGAGGTTTTCACCCCTGTGATCTTGTATTCATACAGGGCACGTCGCATGCGGGCTATCGATTCCTTGCGCGTCTTACCCCAGGTGATCAGCTTACAGATCATGGGGTCGTAATGCATCGGGATCTCATATCCTTCATAAACATAGCCGTCATACCGGACGCCCAGCCCCAATGGAACTGTGATGTGTTTGATGATCCCGGGATTTGGCATGAAATTATTCTCAGGATCCTCGGCGTAGATCCGGCACTGGATGGCATGACCATCCTGGTAAAGATCTTCCTGTTTAAACGAAAGCGGCAGACCATTGGCAATGTTGATCTGCTCCTTGACCAGATCGACGCCCACAACCCGTTCGGTGATGGGATGTTCAACCTGCAGACGTGTGTTCATTTCGAGAAAATAATATTCCCGCTGATCATTGACTATGAATTCGATGGTTCCTGCGCCTTCATAATTGACCGCTTTGGCTGCGGCCACTGCCTTCTCTCCCATCTCCCTTCTTAATTCGGGTGTCATGAGCGGCGACGGCGTCTCTTCGATGACCTTCTGATGGCGGCGCTGGATGGAACATTCGCGTTCGAACAGGTGGATCACATTGCCATGCTGATCGGCCAGAATTTGAAATTCAATATGGTGCGGCGATTCAATGTATTTTTCGATATACACGGCATCGTCGCCAAAGGCGTTCATGGCCTCTGATTTTGCCATCCGCAATGATGGGATCAACTCATCCATATCTTTGACAAGTCTCATCCCCTTGCCACCACCGCCTGCCGAAGCTTTGATCATGACCGGCACGCCAATTTCACGAACCACCTCGACCGCCTTTGCTTCATCGGATAACTTTTCCTTGGTGCCGGGGACGACAGGAACACCCGAGGCGATCATGGTTTGCCGGGCTGTGATCTTATCCCCCATCGTACGGATCGCATAGGCGTCAGGGCCGATAAACTTGATCCCTTCAGCTTTGCAGCGTTCAGAAAACCCTGCATTTTCCGAAAGGAAACCATAGCCGGGATGGATGGCATCGGCCCCTGCGATTTTCGCTGTGGCGATGATCGATTCAATGTTCAGGTAACTCTCCCGCGACGGCGCCGGGCCGATACAGTAAGCTTCATCGGCATAACGCACATGCATGGCCTGGCGGTCGGCTTCGGAAAACACCGCAACTGTTTTAATGCCAACTTCCCTGCACGACCGCATCACCCGAACGGCAATCTCTCCCCTGTTGGCCACCAATACTTTTTTAATCATATAATCAGCTATTAAAAACTATTTATTCTGATTCTAACATCGGACAAAACTATTAAAAATAACAAAGCAGCGGAATATATATCTAGATATTTAAGGATATTTAACATTTACCCCATCCCACCTGAGAGGGTGGGGTAATTATATTTACCTATTTTTGCCCCTGTTGAACTTTGATCTCAAACGCTGAATCCGCTCCAACCAATAAAGAACTTCTTCATAAAACCTCGTTACAAACAGATACGGGATGTTTTTTGGTTTGCGGTAATCACCCTTATTATCCACTATTCATACCGGTTTTGGGCAAATCAACTGGATTACCTGCCAATCCAGGCCTGGATGCATCAATTGCATCAGACCATGCAGGGATGGGTTTTTTATCAAAGCGTTTGGGTTGATCGGCATATTCTTAGTATTCCGCTCAGGATCTCGGGGTTGACCATGTATTTTGAAAATGGCAGTTGGATCACTATTAACGAAAGTTGTGCGGGTGATAAACAGATCCTGCAGTTTATGCTGTTATTGTTGATATATCCCGGGTCATGGAAGCATAAGCTCTGGTATATTCCGATGGGCATGTTGATTATTCATGGCACCAATATATTAAGGATCGTGCTTCTTTCACTGGTTTCCATTTATAAACCCGGATGGTGGCACTTTGCGCACGATATTCCGCTGAGGGGGATGTTTTATGTGGTGATCCTCATCTTATGGATTATCTGGGTGGAGCGGATAAACGTAAAGGATCAGTGAATTCCTGTCCGGTCAGTCACGCAGGCACCTCACCGGGAAAGCGTTGGATCTCGCTGATTCATAGTAGGAAACAGAGGGGTCAATGTTGTTCATGCCATGTGAAATAATATTGATCTGTCCGGCGGGAGTGGATGACCAGAACAATGTCGCCAAACCCTTGAAACTCCAGGTATTGTTAAGATATAAAACTCCGCCCGGAAGTGCATGGAATCCGGGTGATGCAGGATTCTGCAGCGAATCTCCGGCGTTGCCATTTCCGCCGTAGAAGCCAAGCAAGGTATTCCATTCTGATTCGACGGGCACATGCCATCCGGGGGGACAAATTCCCTGTGAGGCTGGCGTATTGTCGTATCTCATCAGTTCATCCCACTGATAAAGCCCGCCGAATCCGCTGCAGTTCACCGGATCGTTGTTGTAGCAGTACTTCTCAATAACACAGTTGTCAGACTGAACCTGTGATGACTGAATCTTGGTCCCGTAATTCAGGTTCTCTGCCAGCCAGCACTGGGAGCCGATCTGGACGGTGGGATAGATCTTGCCGTCGCGGATATCGGTCCAGTCCGATCCGCAGATAAAGCCAACCGGCGCCGGGTTGTTTTGTATAATACCCACAGCGCTGCCACTGCACCCGTCCGCATTGGTATAAGTGTATGTTACCGGTACCGGGCCGGTTGGCGCTACCTGCGGGTTAAACATGCCCGGATCAGGATTATTTACCCAGATGCCTCCACCCGAGTAACTTCCGTTCAACGGCAACCCTCCCTTAAGCTTGAAGGGTTTGGCCTCCACCGAGGTGATGACATCGTAACAGGGCACGAAGGTCACAACTGGGGAGGTGTTGACCTGCATGGTGACAGGCGCCGACATCGCCGGATTGTTGACAACGCACTTCGCATTCGAATTCACCTCACACGAAACCACGTCGCCTGCCATCGCCATGTAAGTATAGGTGCCGGAGGTGGCGCCGGCCGGACTCCCGTTGAGGATCCAGTTGTACGAAGGCGACGTTCCGCCGTTGATGACATTCGCGGTAAAGGTAACCGCAACACCGCTGCAGGCCGGATTCTGGCTTGCGGTAACCGATACGCTTACCGGCAATATCGCGTTGACCTGCACCTGCCCCGTCTTCACATCCCCGTAACAGCCAGCGGCAGACTTTTCCTGAACAGTTATCGTATATGGACTTCCGGCCGGAGTGTAAGGCAAATCCCAGGTGACATATATTTCATTGGTGGTCGAAACCTGTGTAACGCCATTGATCTGCCAGGTGTAAGTGGAGCCCGCCACCGGGTTGGGATCAACCCAGTAATGCTTCGTTTCACCCACGCATACCACATCGGGCATGGCCTGGCCATGCGCACGCAAGGCGCTGACCATGACCATAACCAGCAACAGCAGGGACAAGACAAGCCCTTGCTTTGCTGATTTGCGTGGTATGTGGGTTACTGGGTTCAAGTTGCTTTTTTTCTTTCTTATGGAGACGCACTGCGGTGCGTCGTTACCTTAGTTGATGGAGACGCACTGCAGTGCGTCTTTACCTGGTTGATTGTTAGTTATGCCATATTTCGGATGTTGTCGGTTTCGGGATGACCACCGGGATGAAGGTGCCGGTAGCCGGGTTGTTGTTCACGCATTGCTGGTTGGATAATACTTCACAGGTGATCACATCTCCATCAACCGGGGTATAGGTGAAGGTGCTGCCGGTGCCCAGTATGGCGCCACCGTTTACGCGCCATGCATAGACCGGCGAGGACCCTCCGTTCACCACATTGGCGGTGTAGGTCACCTCAACATCGGCACAAACAGGATCGAAGTCCGGCGTGATGATCACGCTGACCGGCAATGGGGCGGTGATCGTCCACGAAGCCAGGAGCTCCCAGGGTGTTTCGTTGCATCCCAAGGTGGCGGTGCAACCGGAGCGCCTGCCCCGGATCTCCACCAGCGTGTGCCCGGCGGTCGCGATCAGGGCTGCCGGCGTATAGGCGAACCAGGTGCCGCTGTTATCATAGCTGTATTCAAACTCATCGCTGCATCCGACCCCTCCGCTTCCAGGGGTGAAGGTTGCCGACACCTCTGTGCCATCGCACACACCGGGATCAGGCGGTGTTTTTGCCAGCAGGCCCGGCCCGACCGGTTGCGCCACAACGGTCACATCGACAGACTGTGGCGGTCCCGAACACCCGTTGGCCGTGGTGTAAACAGAAAGCTGATAGGGTCCCCCCGGAGTGTCCCAAAAAACATTGATCGTTGTGGTTCCGTTGCCCGCGGTAATCGTTCCACCTCCCAACAAAGACCAGGTGTACGTTGCGCCCGTGACAGGGCTCGAGTCAACATGGTATTCCTGGTCTCCGATACAAACCGTTTGCGTCGGGTTCTGGTTTTGGGCGATCACACCCGCTGCAGTAATCATAAATACTGCAGTCATCATCCACCGGATAAGCTTGAATTGCGTTTTCATATCTCAGATTTTCTGTTTAACATCCTTATTGGCTTTCACTTAACACTTAATCACTTAACACTTAATTGTACGCTGCATTGCCTGCATTGTTTGCATTGCCCGCATTGCCTGCATTGTTTGCATTCTTCGCATTCCATTATATGCACCCATCCCGCGATGCCCACCATTCCCTGTGGCACATCCCGGCCTACGTGCAGGCGCACAACACCCATTCGACATCATGCGAAAGGCAATGTGATAGCAGCGGATATATTTTTATATTCCTACATCTTATTATATATATTATGCATCAGTCGGTCCTCGCCACGGCGGATGATAGCCGCCACGCAGCAATGCAACCTCGTTGGGTTTCATGGTATTGCCTGGTGGTGCCTTTCCGCGGATGATGCAGGTTAAATAATTCATTTCTATTTTAGTTATGGAAGATTGGTGAAGTTGTCGGTATCGGGTTAACCGTAACGGCAATGGCATTTGAAGTTGCCGGGCTGCCCGTGATACATGACTCCGTCGATGTAACCTCGCAGGTGATGTTCGCACCCGGAACCACACCAGTATAGGTATAGGTAGCCGAGGTTGCACCCGCGATCGGGATTCCGCCATCAAACCATTGATAGGTCGGGGTTGCTCCTCCGTTGAGAACCGTAGCAGTGAACAGTACTGTCTCGCCTTCGCAGATGGTTGTCGGATCTGTTGTCGCTATCGTTACGCTGAGCGGCAGCTGGGCATTGACGGTAACCGTAATTTCGTTCGACAGTATCGGGTTGCCGGTTGCACAAGGAGCGTCGGAAGTCACCTCGCAGGTGATCGCGGCTCCAGGTACTACGCCAGTATAGGTGTACGTTGAAGAGGTTGCACCTGCAATCGGTACGCCGTTATTAAACCACTGGTAGGTCGGGTTTAAACCTCCATTGGTGACCGTTGTAGTGAAAAGAATGGCAACACCTTCGCATATCGTTGTCGGATCTGCAGTTGCGATCTCTACACCAACCGGGAGATTCGGGTTCACGGTGACCACCACATTCTGAGGCGGGCCGTCGCAACCGTTTGCCGTTGTGTATACTGCAAGGGTAAAAACACCCGCCACATTCCAGTCAACCGTGATGGCATTGCCGCTGCCATTGATCTGCCATTCAGCACCCGGGGTTCCGGGGGTAATGCTCCACACATAGGTAGCACCCGGAACAATGCTCGGGGTGATGAGGTAAGGCTCGTTCCCGATACAGACCGTCTGGGTCGGATCTGGGTTGGTCTGGGCCATAGCCCCTGCTGTGCTGACAAAGATGACCAGCAACAGGATCAGTCGTAAAAAATTTGCTTTTGTTTTCATAATAATTAAGTGTTAAGTGATTAAGTGTTTAGTGATTTGTTGATTTGTTTTTATTGTCATTTTAATTTGATATCTTTTCATGATCTGAACTTAATTTCATGTTCTTCGGAACCGTGTGGTACGGATCGGAAGGGGCTTGCCATGCATTCGCCAGAGTCCGTACCTGTAATGGAACCATCGTTCCGTGAATGGCGGGTTGTTCACAAATATGCCATTCGATCGTGCAAGGGTGTACCACTCCCGGTCTGGGTTTACCCGAAGCAACAGCAACATCAGCCATCGCCAATCGCGTTGATGAGTTTTCATATTCCGGTATTTTATTCTTCTTTTTTCGTTAGTGATTCATGTTAAATTCAGCAAAAAACCTTCAATCATAATTCACAGGTGCTACCCGTGTCCGTATTTGTTTAAGCCCCGGGGCTTTTATGTTAAGTATTCACTGGTCACCTCTTTCTGTTCATTTCAAACCTTTCACTGCTCAATATTCTTTCCCCGCATTTCCGTTATCACATTGCCATACTCGGCCCGGTGGGTGCTGGACACCTGGCCAGAGAATGAGTTAGTTGGGGTCTTATGTTTGTGTATACATGGCTTATCGATTTATCATTGCTGTTAGTTGTGCCATATTGGGGATGTAATTGGTTTTGGCTTAATAGTTACATCGGTAGTTATCGTATCAGAACATCCATTAACCGTTGTTACGATGAGCTGATAAGTCCCCGCATTTGCTATCGTCACCATGGAGATAGTCGGACTTTGCAACGCGGACACAAAACCATTAGGTCCTGTCCAAGCGTAAGTAGCGAGACCTCCCGGTCCTCCCGTTAACTGCAAAGTT
>JAUXWT010000067.1 GCA_030681475.1 Bacteroidales bacterium
AACTTACAATGTAACGGTGAATGCGTTGCCGGTTCCGACCATTACCGGTCCGGCATCTGTCTGCGTGAATTCAACGGGTAACGTTTACACCACTCAAACGGGAATGACGGGTTACACCTGGACCGTTTCTGCCGGAGGGACCATCACCGCCGGCACGGGCACCAGCGCGATCACAGTCACCTGGAGTACAACCGGAGCAAAAACGGTAACGGTGAACTATACCAATGCCAGCAACTGTACGGCAACCACTCCGACAACTTACAATGTAACGGTGAATGCGTTGCCGGTTCCGACCATTACCGGTCCGGCATCTGTCTGCGTGAACTCCACTGGTAACGTTTACACCACTCAAACGGGAATGACAGGTTACACCTGGACCGTTTCTGCCGGAGGTACCATTACTGCCGGCACGGGTACCAGCGCGATCACGGTCACCTGGAGCACAACCGGAGCAAAAACAGTTACGGTGAACTATACCAACGCCAGCAACTGTATGGCAACCACTCCGACAATTTACAATGTAACGGTAAATGCAGTTCCGACACCAACATTAACAGGTCCGGCATCAGTTTGTCAGGGTGCTTCGGCTACCTATACTACTCAAACTGGTATGACCAATTACATCTGGACCGTATCTGCCGGTGGTACCATCACAGCAGGTGGCACCTCTACAAGCAATACGGTCACTGTGACATGGAATACGGTGAGCGCCCAGACTGTGACGGTGAATTACACCAGTGTCTGTCCCGGTTCAGTACCCGCAACATTCAATGTAACCGTGAGTGCAGCGCCCGTTCCCACGATCGGGAGCACAAACGACCCATGTGTGGGATCAACCAACAACATCTATTACACCGAAACGGGAATGACCGGATACGTCTGGACAGTTTCATCCGGTGGAACGATTGTTTCCGGTCAGGGTACAAGCACACTGAATGTAACATGGAACCAGCTGGGCATTCAAACAGTAACTGTGAACTATGCCAATACAGCCGGCTGCTTTGCCGCTCAACCGACAGTTTACACAGTGTTTGTGAACTCACCTCCGGGTGCAGCCGGTGCAATAACAGGCACAGCATCCGTTTGTGCCGGAACCACCGGAATAGTTTATTCAACAACACCGGTGGTGGGCGCCACTTCTTACTCATGGACCGTGCCTGGAGGCGCAACCATTGTTTCCGGACTTGGAACCACAAGCATAACGGTTAGTTTTGGTACGACAGCCGTATCCGGCAATATTGTCGTAGCAGCTACTAACTTCTGCGGTAACGGACCGGGTTCAACCTTTGCCGTAACGGTGAATCCGCTGCCGGCCGCCGCCGGAACCATCACCGGACCTGCATCGGTTTGCGCGGGCTCTATGGGCAAAGTTTATACCGTTCCAGCCATTTCAGGCGCTACAAGCTATGTATGGACCGTTCCTGCCGGAGCAACGATTACATCCGGGGGAACAACCAACACCATTACAGTTACTTTTGGTAATACTCCAGCATCGGGTATTATTACTGTAAAGGGAACGAATACATGCGGAAGCGGAAATGTATCGCCAAACTTCAACGTCACCATCAATGCCATTCCTGCCGCACCGGTGGTTACCGCAGCAGGAGCGTTGCTTACCAGCAGCGTTGCAACAGGCAACCAGTGGTATTATGAAGGAACAGGCGCGATTCCGGGCGCTACGAACCAAACCTATACCGCAACTATTACCGGCTGGTACTGGAGCGTGGTAACGGTGAACGGTTGTTCGTCCGACACGTCGAATCATGTGTACGTTTTATTTGTGGGCCAGGAAGAATTGCTTGGCAGCAGCTACAACGTGTACCCTGTGCCGAACGATGGTAAGTTCAATGTATCCATCACAACGCCGGTTCAGGAGACCTTTACGATCCAGGTTTACAACCTGCTTGGTGAAAAGTTCTATGAATTGCGCGATGTGACTACTTTTGCCGGTGTGAAGTTTGATACGCAGATCGATCTTCGCCCAATCGCCAGAGGTATCTACACGGTCGTATTCCTGAATAACGATCACAAAATCATCAGGAAGATGATCGTGAAAAATAGAAGTAAATTCTGATTATCACGAAAGCAGCCGGTTGGATTTAATCTGACCGGCTGCTTGTTTTTAGAATCTGATTTTTCTACTTTTATAACGGTTATGTTATAATCTCAACATTCTTACATATGAGGACAATAATCAAAATCATCATTGGTATTCTTGTTTTTATGATTGTTTACTCTTGCAGGAAAGATGAACCTAAACACTATTATATTTCAGATGCCTTTAAACGGTGGACAGTTTTTAAAAAAGGCAGCTATTGGATTTTTCAAAATGATTCAACACTAGCCTTTGATAGTGTATTCGTAAAAGAAAATCCAACTTCTATTGATGTCCCCTCCCCCTTTTCAAAAGATAATTTTACTCTTGAACAGATAGATATGTCATATTCTTCCAAGTTTTTCTATTCATCTATGATAACTCTTGAATACAGCGGACAACAGGCAACATTTTATATATCTACTTATAATTTCGGCTCATATATGCTTATTGCAAGTTCTTTTGATAATTTCATTCCCTATTATGGAAACACCCAGGAAGGTAGTGTTTATCAAGTGCTTTCTTCTGATTCAGTTTTTTATCTTGGACTTCAAAAATTTTACAATGTGGTGAGCGCTCAACATACTATTAATAAGAAATCCTTGACATGCTGGTTTGCCAGGGACATCGGATTAATTAAAGTGACCGGCGAAAACACAAATCCGGATTATTCCTGGAGTCTGTTGAGATATCATATTGAAAACTAAGATGAATTGTGTGTTTGGATATCCTCACGCTGAAAAAAGAAAGCCTAATCTCCTAACCACCACACTGATCGTATTCGAAGGTCAATGTCCCGTGGAGTTTTCCATTGACTTTCACATCATGTTCAGTTTTAATAACCATTCCCAATGTGTTGTAAACCATTTGGATATGAAAAACCTACCGGATTGTTTTTATTATTGCCGCTGACAGCCTGAGATTTTTCACTGCCCAGGAAAATGATGATTTCCCATGGATTAGTTTCAGAATGATTCTATTGAGCCGGGTGTTTTTCACTTCTGACAAGAGGTGAGTTGTCATCATATCGGTTTTATAAGAATTCCATAATTTAACAAAGTTTAACAAATATATTTGTGTTAATTTGAGCATATTAGTACTTTTTTAATTAATTTTGTTTTATCCCTACTGACATGGTTCATTAAAATAGATATTTTACTAATGTTAAAGGAGGTGTTTTTATGAGAGAAAGCATTTTATTAACCATTGCCCTTTTCCTCGGATATTCATCGTTTAATGCTGTGGCACAACAGAATCCAAAAAATCCAGACCCTGCCGTAGCCAGGGTTAAGGGTATCATTCCAATTGTTGATTATCCTGACAGCACCTTTGGTGATTTTACAGAGATCACACCACCCGATTCCCTTTTCATTACTCCCCCGGATGAAGATTTCTGGGTCATAGCAACTGCTCCGGCTGATTACGACAATGATGGTGATCTGGATATCGCCGTTCTTGGATATTATGTTGTATACAATATCAGTGTTGTTGATAAACTGATCCTGATGCGCAATGAAGGCCCGGCCGGGCCGCAAGAATGGGAGTTCTCTTATATTGATGTGCCATTAGGCACACTTTCTGCCGGATCTTCAGACATGGCCTGGGGTGATGCTGATGGCGATGGCGATCTTGATCTCGCTGTTGGAACTGACGGCCATACTGTGCTTTTCCGAAACGATACAGGAACACTCGTGTTAACCAACACCAATCTACCGGCCTATTGGGAAGATAACAGCCAGGCTGATTTTGATCTTCGCTCGATCACATGGGCCGATTTTGATAATGATGGCGACCTCGACCTGTTATTGCCGTCAATCTTTGACGATACATCATTCTCATACCGAACGGCCATGATGCGTAACGATGGCGCGAACGGGACTGGAGGATGGATTTTCAATGAAATCACTTCTGCTTTCGCTCCAACCATGCATGCCCAGAGTGCATGGGCCGATTATGATGCCGATGGGGATCTAGATCTACTGCTTATCAACATCGCGCCTCTCACGGAAGAGAGTTTTATCCGTCGCTACCGAAATGACGGCAATGGCGCATTTTACGGGGAAGATATTCTGGGTTCCCTTAGTGTCGAACATGGTGAAGCGCAATGGGGAGATTATGACGGCGATGGGGATCTCGATATATTGGTTGCCGGTAACCTGAAGGAGTTAAACGGCACCTTCAATCCCATAGCGATTCGTATTTACCGCAATGACAATGAAAATTATATCCCTGTGGAAGTTATTGTAAATCCTTATGGCGAAGGCTGGTTTGATTTTACTGCTGTCACCTGGGCAGATTATGACTCCGATGGCGACATGGATATCCTTGTTGCCGGTAATTACAATTCAGGGTCACAAATTGAAGGCAGAGCCAGAATTTACTCCAACAATAACGGCATCTTTACAGATTCGGGCAATGAACTTCCCTCGCCACGCGCCTGGGGAGACCGGGGTGGTACGTTTTCATGGATTGACATTGACAACGAAGGCGACCTTGATTATTTCATCGCCGGACAGTATTTCGTTCCCGGAGGAAATGGCCTTGTGGAGGCCCAAATGCACCTTTATCGCAATGATGCTCCCGGGCAGAATTCGGCACCATTGACCCCTACAGGCTTATCTTTTACTCAAATGTCAGGCAACTCAGCCCTCTTATCATGGCTCCCCGGCATTGACGACCATACCCCAACAGGTGCACTGACATATGATCTGAAACTTTTCCAGGACAATATTCCATTATATTTTCCTGCACACACGCCCGAGCCGGGAAATGTCAGTGCTGTAACCGAATGGCTGCTGACCGGTTTGCAAAACGGCAACTATACCTGGACGCTGAGTACCATTGATGCCGCCTACATCGGCAGCCCTGTGGCAACAGGCGAATTCACCATTGGTATTACTTCAGCAGAAGAAGTACCTGATAATCACCTGGCCGAATATCACCTCGGACAGAACTATCCAAATCCCTGCGATCGGTTTACAACTGTAAGATATTCAATACCGAGGAAGGAAATGGTATCCATGAAAGTTTACAACATTCATGGGGAGGAAATTACAACTTTACTCAATGAAGAAAAACAACCAGGAAGTTATGAAGCTTCATTGGATCTGACAAACCTATCAGATGGTTTGTATTATTACCGGTTAAAAACCAGAGAATTTTCAATGACCAGGAAAATGGTGATTTCCCATGGATTTGTTTCAGAATGATGCAATTGAACCAGATGCCTTTCACTCCTGACAAGAGATGAGTTATTCTCATCCCGTTCCGCTATTTCATCAAGTGTCTGAAATGGTTTCTGATATCTTCGAAAAGATTATCATTCGCATTTTGAGGAGTAATTGAATCTACAAACTGCTCAGGCAATTTAAGGCAGGTTAAAAAAGATTTGAATTGACCAATGTTCGTGCTGGTAAAGAAATCAGGTTCCATCGAGATTGGTTCGTAATCTTTAAAGGCATTTTGGTAAATATATCCATCACAGAATTTATCTAATGTAAAGTACGGATCACCAATGGCATAATAGGTGTCGCCGGCAGTCAGTTTTCCAAACGGGGCGCCGTATCCACCCTACCAACCCCATCTTTGCCGATAGCCCTACCCGGTTTACCTTTGCGGCAAAAATCAGGGTATCATGAAAACACCGAAGGCAGCGGCAATGTTTGTCAAAGTAGATGAATGGGAAAAAAGTGGGCAACCGA
>JAUXWT010000068.1 GCA_030681475.1 Bacteroidales bacterium
AACTGTTCCCCGATACACACATTAACGATATATGTTAAAACCATGAAGTGTACGCCATCGCCTTGGGGTGGTATCATTTTGACCTGTCTACTGGTACCAGTTTAGACCGGGGTCAAAAAAAATATCACCCTTTGCAGAGAATTGGACTTCATCCCCATCTTTATCTTTCTTCAAGTCCATTTCATAGACCAATCCCTTGTCAGGAGTTTCTGTTTTGGCAATCTCTGAAATCTTGAACCCTGCAAAGTTCTTGGCAACAGATGCTGAAACTTCTTTCGGTAAATCAGTTACCTTTATTTCGGTTTCCGTTTCCAGCCATTTGCCTGTCACATCAAAATTTGCCGACATTTCCACGCCTTTGTCTTTGAAGTTAATTGGACACGCCAATGGCCTTGACCATCTCAGGCCGATTAAAATTGACCATTCTTATGAATTGATTGTTAAACGGTTACTGGGGCAAGCCAAAATCGGCGTAAAGTGGTCAGTATTACCGGCCTGTCCACAATTAGTCCATACCGAGATATAAGCAATCATGATTTAATGGAAAGCAGTTAATTCCCTTCATACTGAATAAATGGAAAGGCTAAAAAATTAACTTTGAATATTATTACCAAAGATAATTTCGCGAATTATGGGTCGGGTTAGAATTATCTCCAACATATTGTCCCTCCTGTTGCTTTCGGCCTGTATCAAGCAATACAACCCGGAAATTGATGCAAAAGACGGGTATAAGTACGTGGTATCGGGGCGCGTTACAGCTACAGAAGGCTGGCAGGAGGTCAATGTTTCACTGACTTCATCTTTCGGTTCGCCGAAATATATTCCGGTAGTTGGTTGCAAGGTAAAGATCCTGGATGACGAGGGCAATAATTTCGACATGTCGGAACTCGGGCCGGGACAATACACCACATGGATGGACAAGGCAAATCTTATACCCGGCAGATCTTACCGGGTCATGGTTATTACGCCGGGGGGTGAAAAACTTGAGTCAGGATTCGATAAAATGTCAAAATGCCCGCCACTGAATTCTGTTTATTACGTTGTTAAGGATGTTCTGACGTCCGATCCTGCGATAACCAACAGGATAATGCAATTTTATATAGACCTGAATGCGGTAGGCGACTACAGCCGATTTTACAAATGGGAGATTATTGAAACATGGGAATACCATGCCGCCCGACCATTAGAATATTATTATGACGGTACTATTCACCAGGTCTACCCACCGGATTATACGAATAAAGTTTGCTGGATAACCCTTCCGGTTAAGAATGTTTTTACAATTTCCACCATGAATATTGGTGAAAATATTTATAATCAATACCCCCTGCACTTCATCGACGGTACAACCCCACGACTGGGGTATCTGTACAGCATGCTGGTCAGGCAGTTTTCTCTGAGCGAGGGAGCCTACAATTACTGGGAACAGATGCGCATCAACAGCAATGAACAGGGGGGACTATATGAAAAACCTCGTGGACGGGTTTAGATCGTTTTACGAACACGAATACCCGGTTTACTTTTATTACAGGGCCGAAGTTCCAATAATACTGAATAGAGAATGCATTTTTTGCCAGGCATTGGGCGGGACAACGGTAAAACCCGATTTTTGGCCATAATCCTGGTCTTGTTATACCGGACGAGGGATAGTCAATGTATTGGTTTCAGCAGTCCCGGACCAACCAATTAGTCCCTACCTCGAAACTGTTGGATCAATCATCGATACGCCAACTCTTTCTCCTTCTTTGATCACTGTTTCATAACCCTTTAAAGTATTAATCAATAGATCTTCATCGATGTGAATTTTGTTTTTTTCAAACAGCAGCGCTACCGTGGAACCCCCAAATTTGAAATACCCTTTCTCTTCCCCTTTTTTTACAAAATTCCCTGTAAAAGTCTGTACGATACTTCCTACCATGGTTGCACCTACTTCAGCCATCGCAACATCTCCAAACAAAGGGTTTGACAGGATGGTAAATTCCCTTTTGTTCAGGCAGAATATTTCAGTCATTTTGCGCAAAGCAAGGGGGTTGACTGAATAATAATCACCGTCGATCCGGGTGACGGGTGATACACCTCCGCTAATGGGAAAATGGAAACGGTGGTAATCGAAAGGGGCAAGCCGGATAATCACCAGGGTGCCATCAAGGTAATTTTGAGCAAGGCGGGCATTATTCAAAAACGAATAAATATCGAAGCGGTATCCTTTGATGATGAAATCGCTGTTGCTGATATTGGCATAGGCCAGTATTTTTCCATCGGCAGGCGACACTGCAACGGTTGAGTTGGTATCCACCGGTCTGGCATTATTCTTTAGTTTCCGGGTAAAGAAATCGTTGAAAGAGTTGAACTCCTGTTTTTGGGCGGTTCTCAGGTCGATATCAAATTCATCAACAAAGGGTTGTATTTTTTTGATCGATGAAGGACGATCCATTCTATTGCCATAAACAGACGAAACCACCTTTCTTTTGGCCAGCGCCCACAATGTTGCTTCGCCAACCGGATTATTATACAGCCACACCAACCACTTTTCGCCAGCCACTTTTTCCGTTTTTAACAAGCCGCTTTGCCTGTCGTAATATTGGATGGGGGCTTGTGGCGGCAACGGATATAAAGCCAGTATGGCAATGACAGCAAGCAATAACAAAATGAGGCCCCACCTCTTTTTAGTTTTTGAAAGGTTCATCTGTTATTATTTGTTTTCATGTTTGCTTTGTTTGCCTTGAATAGCAAATATAGTGCAAAGTTCAATAAATCATAGCACTGATTTTTGACACCGAACGCATGAAAAACTGCTTATCTTCCGTTGCTGTCAATGCATGCTTAAAATGAGCGGGAATATCTTCCAGGTGAATGTTGGTCAGGCTTTTAGCAAAGAACTCGCCAATCACGATACCATCAGAAGAAAACACCAGCGAAGCCTCTTCCTGGCTGACAGCAGATAATTCATCCTTTCCCGGCAGAGAACCAAAAGCACCCAGGTATACCAATAAGAAAAAAACCGCTAAAAAAAAGGATTACTGATGAAATGAATGTAACAATAATCAGCAGGTGTAAGCTGATCGCCAATATTTCTTTTGACTGCAACCGATTATTACCCAAAAATATGGTTCAAACCCCTGAACAGGTTTTGTTCCAATATGTCGTATTGGCCATCAGATAAAAACAGTTCTTTCACTTCTTTAAATAAACGACCTGTATCATCTTTTAAGTAACCGTATTTTTCAAGCGTTAATCGTATTTTTTGAATGCTTTGATAATCGTTATCCTTGTCGAATTCATCATGGATTCTTTCAAAGCTATACCCAATGGTCTTTGATTTGATAAAGGCTGTTTCTACTTTTGATTCTGAAAAATCGGCATTGGCGCAGAAAATCAGGATATAAACTTTTAATTCTTCTTTTGTCCAGTTTGTATCAAATTCTTTCATTGTTTTATGCTTAATTTTTTGTAATAATATGTTTTTCAACAGCACCAGGTGGTTCCTGCTGATGCAGACAAGCCGGCGGCTTGGCCAGCTTGCCCGGAAGACTACCAACTTTAACTGTTAACTTTCCAAACCGGTTTTTTCCCGGCAGGTTTTATCTGCACCGGTATATCCTTAGGTTTTGCTGTTTTTTGTAATAAGACATGGTCCCTCAAACCTGTGTATCTCAAATCGGCTGTTTTCCGTTCTTTTTCTTGTTCCCTGTTGTTCTCCAGGTGTTGCGATAAGACATATTCTCTCGAACTTTTGTACCTCAGATCGGGTGTCTTTCCGTCCTTCCTGTAAACAACGATAATCTTCTTTTCGGATGTTTCTAAAGTTTTCATAATGGTTTCTTTATTTACTCTTGTCATGTCCCTGACCAGGGTTTATTGAATTTGGATGATGACACAAAGGTCGTGCTGTTTAACTCCGGAAGAATTACACATTTTTGGGAATTTCTTACATGTTTCACACATTGCAACTTTGAGCAGTAAGGGGGAACTTCAAAATCAACCACTTACGATGAATTTCGTAGGTGGTTTTTTCTTGTGTGCCGTGCACACTTATAACCTT
>JAUXWT010000071.1 GCA_030681475.1 Bacteroidales bacterium
AATGGTCTTCTATGAACTGCTTTTTTTTCAAATTTAATAAAAAGCATAATCGCACTGATATTTTTAAAATCCTTTTGGATTTTGACCTCAAGTTATCTGCCGTGAGGTTCCCATTTTTGAATTGGGAGGACACTCTGCGGTGAAAAATGACTTTGAGACACTCTCCCGGGGGGATGGGGTCTTTATGCGTCATATATTAAATTTAATTACTTTTGCAGGTCAAATCATGAAACCCGTTGATATCACTGAATGAGATAAAAGAACCAATCCGGGAGCACATCGAAGTGTTTGAAGGAAAATTCAGGGCGTCGATGAAGAGTTCGGTTCCGTTGCTCGATACCATAACCCGCTATATCATCAAACGCAAGGGCAAACAGATGCGACCGATGTTCGTTTTCCTTTCGGCAGGTCTGTGTGGAACGGTTAACGAGAGCACATACAGGGCAGCTTCACTCATCGAACTGTTGCATACCGCAACTCTTGTGCACGATGATGTGGTAGATGATTCGAACCTGCGACGCGGTTTCTTCTCCCTCAATGCCCTGTGGAAAAACAAGATCGCCGTGCTTGTCGGAGATTTTCTGTTGTCGCGCGGGTTGCTCCTGGCCTTGGAAAATGATGAATTCAAACTGCTTAAAATCGTCTCCAATGCTGTGCGGGAAATGAGCGAAGGAGAATTGTTGCAGATCGAAAAGGCCAGGAAACTCGACATACAGGAAAACATTTATTTCGAGATCATCCGGAAGAAAACGGCAACGCTGATCGCCTCCTGCTGTGCCTGTGGCGCTTCATCCGTGAATGTTTCGAAAGAGATGGTGGAAGCCATGTGGGCCTTTGGCGAGCACGTGGGTATTGCATTCCAGATAAAGGACGACCTGTTTGATTATGAACGCAACAATGCCACCGGTAAGCCAAACGGAACCGACATACGCGACCGGAAGATGACCCTCCCGCTGATCTATCTGCTGAATCATTCCGATTTCATGGAAAAACGCTGGATCATCAATACCGTAAAAAGTCATCACAACGATCAGGCCAGGGTCTCGAAACTGGTTGACAAGGTGGTTGAGCGTGGAGGGATAGACTACGCCAATGAAAAGATGCTGGAGTATAGGGGGAAGTCTCTGGATATGTTGGCGGCATTTCCGGAAAACGAATTCAAAAGGTCACTTGGTCAACTGGTTTTATTTACAACCGAACGAAAAACCTGAGTTCACGCCTTCTTCAGGGTGAATCCGAAGGTGGTTCCCACACCAACCGTACTGCGTACATTGATCGTTTGACGGTGCGCCTCAACGATGTGCTTGACAATGGACAACCCGAGTCCTTTTCCCTTCTTTGTAGCAGCCCTGCCGCGATCGGTGCGGTAAAAACGTTCGAAAACCCTCGTCAGATCTGCCGGATCGATGCCTATCCCGTTGTCGGTGATTTCGGTTAGGATATGCTCATCCATGTCATAAAAGGTGATCTTCGTTTTGCCGTTTTCACGGTTCCCGTACCTGATCGAATTGTCGATGATGTTGGTGAGCACCTGCCTGATCTTATCCTTATCACCCTCAACCATCACGACATTGCCGGGGTCGTTTACCAGCAACTGGATTTCGTGCTTTCTGGCCTTCATTTCCAGTAGTTCTGTAGTCTCCCTGCTGAGGCATGCCATATCGAACCGGGTAATCTTCAGCTTCATCTGACCCGATTCAAGTTGTGCGATCTCATCAAGATCTTCGAGGATTTTCACCAGCCGTTCTATACTTTTTTCGGTCCGCTTCAGGTATTCCCTGTTGATCACCGGATCTTCCAGCCCCCCATCAAGCAGGGTGGAGACATACCCCTGAATATTGAACAAGGGCGTTTTCAGTTCATGGGAAACATTGCCGATAAAATCGCGGCGATACAGTTCCAACTGTTTGAGCTGTTCGATCTCCCGCTGTTTCTCCGATTCCCAGTTTTCAACATCTTCCTGAACATGGTCAAAAATATTACTGGTCATCATCCGGACAGGTTGTTCCGCTTTTCCCACCTTTACAGAATGGATCGATTTGTAGATCAATCGGATCTTGCTGTAAATAAATTTTTCAAGGGTGAAAAGAAAAATGAGCCAGGCGATGAAAAAGATCAAGGCAGCGCTGACAAACAATGCCAGGAAGGTGTAAAAATGGGTAAATGCATGCGAAAAAATGGTCGCAACCGAAATACAGAATAATAAGGAGTAAGCGAAGGCTATGATCCCTGCATTGAGCAAAGCCAGGTTCTTTGGTTCATGAAATTTCATCCCTCATCGAATTTATATCCTACACCCTTGATGGTTTTGATGCTGTCAATTCCCAGTTTTTCGCGGATCCGGCGAATATGGACATCAATGGTACGGTCACCCACAACCACATTATCGCCCCACACGTTTGTGAAAATTTCCTCTCGCGTTACAACTTTATCCGGACGTGACACGAGAAATTGAAGCAACTCAAATTCCTTACGTGCAAGAGTTATTTCGGCATCCTCTTTCACTACAATATAACGGTCTTTATCTATGGTAAACCCTTTGAGTATAATGATGTTATTCTCTTCAGGGATCTCTTTATACCTCCTCAACAGGGCCTGGATACGGCTGATGAACAGTTTCGGTTTTATTGGTTTGCTGATATAGTCATCGGCTCCGGCTTCAAACCCGGCGATTTGTGAATAATCATCTCCCCGTGCCGTCAGAAAAGCGATCAGCGTACCTTCCAGCTCAGGGATCTTCCTGATCTCCATGCATGTTTCCATGCCATCCATCACCGGCATCATCACATCAAGGATCACCAGTTGAGGCTTATGTTCACGCGCAAGTATCAACGCCTTTTGGCCGTTCTTTGCCTTCAACACCTTGTAGCCCTCTTTTTCCAGGTTATATCCAAGGAATTCGAGGATATCCGGTTCGTCGTCCACCAAAAGGATGGTGATCTCATGATGCTCCATAAAAATTTATTAGGAGGTGTAAAGTTAGAAGATTTTCATACTTTTATGGAAAATATTGCAATGAAAAAGTTGGCAATTCTTATCCTGGTATGTACCTCCCTGACAGGATTTTCACAAAAGTTCAACGGGGGGATTACAGCCGGTGGTCTGATCAGCCAGGTTGACGGAGACACCTGGCAGGGATACCATAAGTTCGGGTACCTGGCAGGGGGCTTTGTCAGCCTTAAAATTTCGCCGCGTTCATCCTTCCAGATGGAGATGGAATACATACAGAAAGGGAGCAGGCGAGGGGCCGACACGGTTACAAATGTCGGAAACACATATCTCTCAAGGTTGCATTACCTTGAAATCCCGGTGCTTTACCAGTTTACTTTTGCCGACCGGTTTCAGGCGGAGGCCGGCCCGGCTGCCGATGTGTTGCTTGGCACTTACGAAGAGGTAAATGGCCTCGAAGTTCCCTATATCACAGTGCCTTACCGCACGGTAACCCTGAGCGGGATCGCGGGTGTTTCCTGTTTCATTACAGACCATCTCAAAGCTGGAATCCGTATCAATTACTCCATACTTTCAATCAGGAACGGTCATGTGGCCGGGGAACGGAAAATATTCTTCGAAAGCGGTCAGTACAATAATGTGATATCGTTGGCGCTGAGCTGGTATTTTAATCCGAGAGAATATTAACCAACTATGGTACATCACAAGCTTATTGTAGGAATCACCGGCGCCAGCGGCGCCATTTATGGTAAACTGTTGCTGAACCGGTTGGAAAACCTGCAGGATCAGATTGAAACCTGTGGGGTCGTCTTTTCTGAAAATGCAAAGGCCGTCTGGAAATTTGAACTTGGTGAAGGGCCCGGCGAACTATCCTTTTCTAAGGATTTCAAGAAGATTCAGCTCTATAACCCGGATAATCTTTTTGCGCCGATGGCATCCGGTTCCGCAGGTTACGATGCGATGGTTGTTTGTCCGTGCACCATGGGAACTCTTGGGAGGATCGCAGCAGGGGTTGCTTCCGACCTTATCACCCGTGCCGCAGATGTCATGTTGAAAGAGCGGAAAAAACTCATTCTGGTCCCCCGTGAAGCGCCATACAACCTGATCCATCTCAATAACATGCAACTTCTGGCCGGGGCAGGAGCAATTATATGCCCTGCATCCCCGTCATTTTACAGCAAACCCGCTACCATCGACGATTTAATCATGACGGTTGTTGACAGGGTATTGACCCTGGCCGGGTTTAATTTGGACACCTATAAATGGGGGGGCGCGTTGTAGAGACGCGTTGCAACGCGCCTCTGCAAAATGCCGTTTCATGACACGGGAGACGCGTTGCAACGCGTCTCTACAAAATACCGCGTCTCAACCGATGGAAACCCGTCCGTTTTAGGGCCGAATCCGAAAATATCCTGTCAAAACCGGATTCATCCATGGCGATCCAATCCTTCTTTCTCATATCTATCAACGGTTTTGATGGTAAAAATTCAGGGATTTGGTGGGGACTGGCCAGCCTGTTATAGGGACAAACATCCTGGCATATATCGCAGCCAAAGATCCTGTCATTGAGTTTGCTTTTCAGGTCTGCGGGGATCTCCTCTTTACTTTCAATCGTCAGGTAAGAGATGCACCGTGAAATATCGAGCTGATATGGTGTGTGGAGCGCTCCGGTCGGACAGGCCCTTACACATCTGCTGCATATACCGCAATGGTCGGTCTCGGCCGGATCAGGTTCAAGTTCAAGGTCGGTGAGGATAATGCCAATAAAAAAGAACGAACCGGCCGATTTGTTGATGAGGAGCGAGTTTTTCCCTTGCCAGCCAACACCACATTTGCGGGCCCATGCCTTTTCAAGTACTGCCCCTGAATCAACAAAAGCCTTTGCCTGAATTTGAGGACATGATTGCGTGATCACCCCGATGAGATCATCCATCCGTGAACGCATCAGTGCGTGATAATCAGTGCCATAGGCATATTTGGCCATGATAAAATTATCCTTTTCAGGAATGATCTCCGGTGGAAAATAGTTCATCAGCAGGGCAATGACAGACCTTGTACCCTTCAGTACGAGTTCCGGATGCAGCCGCTTTTCCATATTGGTTTTAAGGTATTCGAGGCCGGCATGGCCGTTCCGGCCAACAAATTCGGTGTAAAAAGGGCGCATCTCCTCTAGCGAATCATTCCGGGCAATACCACATGTGTAGAACCCAAGTCGCAGGGCCTCTGTTTTGATAAGCTGCTTCAGGTCGTTCATGGCCTGAAATTTTAATCGAACAACTTCGGATGTTCACCAGCCTTGACCTTCCCGAGATGGCGATAGGCCAGTTCAGTCACTTCGCGCCCGCGTGGGGTTCGCATCAGGTATCCCTCCTGGATCAGGAAGGGCTCGTAAACCTCTTCAATGGTGCCTGAATCCTCCGAAACTGCTGTTGCTATGGTTCCAAGTCCCACAGGGCCGCCTTTGAACTTCTCGATGATGGTAAGCAGGATCTTGTTATCCATCTCATCGAGGCCGTTTTTATCAACATTCAGCGCCCCGAGTGCATACTGGCTGATATTCAGATCAATATTTCCGTCGCCCTTGATCTGGGCGAAGTCGCGGATCCGTCTCAGTAAAAGGTTTGCAATCCGGGGTGTTCCCCGGCTTCTTCGTGCAATTTCAGCAGTAGCCGCATCATCAATGGGTACGTTCAGTATCCCGGCCGAACGGTGGATGATCTTGTCAAGGGTCTCGGCCCTGTAGTAGTTCAGACGCGAATTTATGCCGAACCGCGAACGCAACGGGGCTGTGAGCAAGCCTGACCGGGTGGTGGCGCCAACGAGGGTAAAGGGGTTGAGTTTGATCTGTATGCTTCGGGCATTCGGACCGGTTTCGAGCATGATATCGATTTTATAGTCTTCCATGGCCGAATAGAGATATTCTTCAACAATGGGCGATAACCGGTGAATTTCATCAATAAACAACACATCATTGGGTTCAAGGCCTGTGAGGAGCCCGGCAAGGTCGCCGGGTTTGTCGAGCACGGGGCCAGAGGTAACGCGCATGTTTACAATCAGTTCATTGGCGATGATATGCGCCAGCGTTGTTTTTCCCAACCCCGGAGGGCCGTGTAGCAATACGTGATCAAGCGCTTCTCCGCGCTGTTTTGCCGCCTTCACGAAAACCTTCAGGTTTTCCACAATTGCTTCCTGTCCCGAAAATTCAATAAAACCACCCGGGCGTAAGGTCTTTTCAATCTCTTTCTCAACAGGGTTCAGCGACGTACCGGTAGGATCCAGATTTTCGTTCATCTTCACAAAAGTAAATTAATTTTATAAATTATGATTTTAAATAAATTTGTTTATCTTTACGTTATAAATATAATAAACCGATCATGCAGCCCATTATTGTAGCCGTTGACTTCTCCAACACTTCCATTCATGCCATGGAATATGCCATAAGTTTGGCCAATAAAATGAAATCGGATATTCAACTTATCTGGGTTGACAAGCTGAACCCACAGGAATCCGTTTATCCGGACACATCCAATGAAAACAGGAATGAAGCGAAAAAACGGTTTAAAGAACTCATCGCACAATACAGCAAACAACTTGTAAAGGGAATTACGATCGAATATAAACTCAAAAAAGGAAGGATTTACCGTGAAGTTGATAACCTGGCCAGGCAAGCCGATGCTGAATTGATCATTACCGGAGCCCATGGTATTTCAGGATACGAAGAGTACTGGATTGGCAGCAATGCGTATAAAATAGTAACATATACCGCCAATCCGGTGATCACGATCCGGCATGACTTTCCCATCAAGAAAAACATTGAACGGATCGTATTACCCATGGATGCCTCCCCGGAATCATTGCAGAAACTTCCTTTTGTGGTCAAGTTGGCAACATTATTCAAGTCAGAGGTTCACCTTGTAACTACACACACCAGCCGACTCAAATCCATACAACGCCTGACTGAAAAAATAGCACAATCTGCACTGACCTACCTGCAGAAACACCAGGTCAAAATTGTCATCGACAGCATCGTTGCCAATGACCTGACAAAAGCAGTGCTGACCTACGCCGGAAATGTTCACGCCGATCTGATCGCCATCATGACAGAGCAGGAAACACCGGTGAATATTCTGCTGGGTCCGCAGGCACAACAACTTATCAATCAATCGCCCATCCCGGTACTAAGCATTTCTCCCCAGGAAAAATTCACATTGACTTAAAGATGAAGAATACCGGTGCATATTGCTTTTCCATCATACTCTTCACGGTGTGGGGAAATGCATTATTTTCCCAGCAATATAATGACGGCTTATATAAAACTGAGATCATTCAGGATGCCCGGATCGATTTGCTGGTAAAGAAACACATTCAAATCCACCAGACATTGAACACCATGGATGGATACAGGATCCAGGTGTTTTCTGACTCCGGGATCAATTCCAAAAACAAAGCACAATCGGTTCAGGATGAAATTATGGCCAGGTTTCCCGGAACAGGCGTTTACCTTACCTTTAAATCACCGAACTATAAGGTCAGAATAGGAGATTTCAGAACAAAACTTGATGCACAGCGAATGCTGATCGACATTTCAGCGGATTACCCCAATGCTTTCATTATCGCAGACCAGATCAATTTACCCAAACCTGATTAACCAAAACACGGCATTATGAACAAAATAGTCGTAGCCATTGATTTTTCTGAATGTTCAATCAATGCTTTTCTTCATTCCTTGTCCATTGCTGAACACTGCGATGGTGAGTTGATTTTACTGTGGGTTCAGAAAGCAGCAAGTGAGAAAGAGAAATTCGAGAATGGGTCACGGGATGTTTCGGATGATATCCAGTTGGCATTCGAAGATATGATCAAGAAGTACAAACCTGCGCACCCAAAAGTAAAAATGTCCTGGAAAATAAGGACCGGGAAAATATACAAAGAGGTGACCGCCGAAGCTAAGTCGGTGAAGGCCATGTTGATAGTGACCGGAACACATGGGGCTTCGGGTTTTGAAGAATTCTGGATCGGGAGCAACGCCAATAAAATAGTTACCTCAAGTCATTGTCCGGTCATCACGATCCGGGGTGGTATTAATATCCAGCGTCCGCTGAAAAAAATAGTCCTTCCCATCGACAGCGCGGAGGAGACCAGGCAGAAGTGCTCATTTACCGGGTACCTCGCCAAACGGCATGACGCCAAAGTCTTTATCCTGAAACTGTATACTTCAAGGCTCAAAACCATGCGCCACAAGGTAGATATATATGCAGCCCAGGTAGCGGGTTATTTTGACGAGGAAAAAATAACCTACTCGATTGATCAGGTCGATTGTGAAAACATCTCCGACGCAACCATTGAATATGCTGCAAAGATAGATGCCAACCTGATCGCGATCATGACCGAGCAGGAGACAAAAACGTCAAATATATTTCTCGGACCTTATGCACATCAAATGGTGAATCACTCCCCATTTCCTGTGCTTAGCATTCATCCGATTGACACACTGGCCGCAGGTACCGGGTTTTAGGTATAAAGCGGGAATTAATATCTGTCAAGGCAGTTCAGGTCGCTGAAGGCAACCTTCAGCCTTTCAATCATCGATTTTTCAGCTTCCCTTAACCACATGCGTGGATCGTAGAATTTTTTATTCGGCTTATCTACCCCGTCCGGATTGCCGATCTGTCCCTGCAGGTAACCTTCATTCTTTTTATAAAAGTTCAGTACTCCTTCCCAGAAAGCCCACTGCGTGTCGGTATCAATATTCATCTTCACCACGCCATACCCGAGCGTTTCGGTGATCTTCTCCGGTTCTGAACCCGATCCTCCGTGAAATACAAAATTGACCGGGTTTGGTCCCGTGTTGAATTTCTTTTGAATAAATACCTGTGAGTTGTGTAAAATCTGCGGTTCAAGTCTTACATTCCCCGGCTTGTAAACCCCGTGAACATTACCAAATGAAGCAGCAATGGTGAAATTCGGGCTGACACTTAACAGCGTCTCGTAAGCCAGCGCGACATGCTCAGGCTGGGTGTAAAGGCGTGAGCTGTCGATATCGGTATTGTCCACGCCATCCTCTTCGCCTCCGGTCACGCCCAATTCAATTTCGAGGGTCATCTCTATTTTGCTCATGCGTTCAAGGTAACGCTTGCAGATCTCGATATTTTCTTCAAGCGACTCCTCCGAAAGGTCGAGCATGTGAGAACTGAACAGGGGTATGCCGTAATTTGCGAAATGCTTCTCCCCGGCATCAAGTAGCCCGTCGATCCAGGGAAGCAGTTTTTTTGCTGCATGATCGGTATGGATGATCACCGGGATTCCGTAAAGTTCTGCAATTTCATGGATGTGTTTTGCGCCGGCAATACTTCCTTTGATGGCGATGCGTTCATTTTCGTTCTTCAAACCTTTGCCGGCATAGAATGCGCCTCCGCCATTTGAAAATTGAATGATGACCGGTGAGTTAACGGCTTTAGCAGCCTCCAGCACGGCGTTTACAGAATCTGACCCGACGACATTGACGGCCGGGAGGGCAAATTTCTGATCCTTGGCGATACGGAATATTTCCTGCACAGCTTGTCCGGTAGCCACACCCGGTGCAACTTTTTCTCTGATTTTTTCTGACATGTCCTTGTTTTATTTGTATTCAGTTGCAAAGATAGAAAATTCGTAGCTTATTTTTTCACCGCGGAGGCGCGGAGACGCAGAGAAATTATTGTTTTCATTGAATCAGTGGGACGGATTAAAATTCTTTGTAAACATCAGTTTAACAACGAATTACACAGAGAGCCACGGAGAAGACACGGAGTGGCACAGAGATCATGTGAAACAATCGTATTCATGTTTTCTTGGCAGGGGATCCCAAAACCAAATCTTCTGGGATAATTATGATCAATCAGAAGTAAGAAAGAATAAATGAATTGTAACCTCTATTTAAACTCTGCGTCTCCGCGCCTCCGCAGTGAAGAAAATTTCCTCCGATCATTCCGGAAATTTGTATCTTTGCACCCCGGAAACGGATTATGGGTGACGCGTGACAAATGACAGCAAAACCTTATTCGTCATTCGTTATTCATAATTCGTTATTCGAATTGGCTCCGTAGTTCAATTGGATAGAATGGCAGATTCCGGTTCTGTTGGTTGGGGGTTCGAATCCCTTCGGAGTCACAGATTGTGTTGAACATCATTGTAAATCAGGCGTTTACAAGGATTTTTTCTTAGTCCCATTCTTTTCAAATTCAAGCTTTTGATAATACCTTTCTACTGCTTTGGTATTACCCCTTCAGCCAGCGATACAAGTCCTGTTTCGTTCAACCCCGTTGATTATTGCCTGATAATCTTCACTGTTTCAGTCCTGCTGCCGGAAATTACCCGGATAAAATAAATGCCAACCGGGTTCCCTGATAAGGAGAGCTCATGTTTTTCTTGTCCAGTTATCTCCTGATTAAACACCTTTTCGCCCCGCATCCCATAAATTTCAACATTCGCCTTTTCCGTTTTAAAATCACCCTTAATTGCAAGGGTGAATGGGCCGGTTGTCGGATTCGGGTAAACTCTGAAGAACGATTGCGATGAAGTATATGGAGTTTGATCTTCACCTGGCCCAACTGAAACCATGGAAGGAGCCATGTCTCCGCAATATGGGCCGCCCGGGGCAATATACCCGACCATATGACCTCCCGGGTTTACATTTGTGCCGGGCAGGTAGATGATATTCTGCCCCGCGATCATGGTGGCGCTGCCTCCGTTCCCGACAACAAAGTTAGTTCCAATGCCTGCTACGGTGATAGATTGGGTTGCATTGTAACAAGTTGTTTGTCCACTCCCGATTGTGATGCCTTGAATTGGCAGGGTTACCGGTACCTGTTGTGTAGTGTACTGAAACTTAAATACTGTCCCCATATAATTTGTACCACCACCACCTGTCATTCCATAGAGAAAAGTTCCGTCCATGATAATTGCATTTCCAGGTCCAGCACCGGTTGTCCAACTTTGAAAGTCTAAGAGTTTCGAGTATCCTGTTCCATTGGGCATAATTTTAAAAATCGTTCCCATCCCATTTGTACCACCACCACCTGTCATTCCATAGAGAAAAGTTCCGTCAGAAATAAAAGAACCCTTTGACTGGCTTCCGTTTGTACCGTTAAAATCAAGCAGTTTTGCATAACCGGTACCATCGGGCTTTATTTTAATGAGGGTTCCCAGAGAATTTGCTCCTCCGAAGTAAGTCATTCCGTAAAGAAAAGTTCCGTCAGAAAAAAGAGAGCCTTGAGGGGTCTGTCCGATTGATGCACCGTCAAAGCTGAGCAGGGTTACAAGGCCGCTGCCATTGGTCATTACTTTAAAGATGGTTCCCATGTTGTTTGTGCCGCCATAGGAAGTCATCCCATAAAGATAGGTCCCGTCAGAAATAAGTGAACCATACGGCCAGGCATTGGCATAGGCCAGATCGAGCAATTTTACAAAGCCGCTGCCATTGGTCATTATTTTAAAGAGTGTACCCTTGCTGTTTGTGCCACCATTACTAGTCATTCCATAGAGAAAAGTTCCGTCAGAAATAAGAGAACCCGTGGGCCACCTTCCGCTTGTTGTTAAAGAGAAGTCAAGCAGTTTTACATATCCTGTTCCATTGGTCATTATTTTGAAGATGGTCCCCTGATCGTTTGTTCCGCCAAGGCTTGTCATTCCATAAAGATAAGTACCGTCAGAAATAAGTGAACCCTGTGGAGAGCTTCCGTTTGTTGCACCGTTAAAGTCAAGCAGTTTTACATATCCTGTTCCATCGGGCATTACTTTGAAGATGGTGCCGATGTTGTTTATCCCGCCATATTCGGTCATTCCATAGAGAAATATTCCGTCAGAAATAAGAGAACCCTGAGGATTACTCCCGGTCGTTGCACCGTCAAAGTCAAGCAGTCTGGTGTATTGGGCGTTTAGCGTTCCACCAATTGCAAAGGATAAAATGAATAAAAGTTTCTTCATGGTTTTGGATTATTAATTATTTATTCTCCAATTCTTCAATGCGTTTTGTAAGTTTTTCGATAATAGCTTGTTGTTCCTGAATGGCTTTTACCATTGGCGCCATCAAGTCGTTGTAACGAACACCGTACATTCCGGCATCGTCCCTGGTAATAATTCCCGAATTGGCTGCGCCGGCATTGTTTAAAGTTTGTTCAAGTTCCTGGGCAATGAAACCGTATTCTGTTTTTTTGTTCTCATCATTATTTCTGGTGTAAGAAACAGGATTTAAGTTTGAGATAAAGTCAAGACCTAAATCTGATTTTTTGATATCTGATTTCCAGCGTTTGTCGGAAGTTACAGACCAAGCAACTTGTATTCCAGCATAACTGATAGTTGCATCTCCTATACGCACCTGGTTGCTTCCGGCAGCATTGGGAACCTGAGCGTTATTCCCAATTCCTATATTATTTGATCCGGTTGTAAGATTGTTTAAAGTCTGGCCTCCTATAGCTATATTTGAATTTCCTGTTGCGTTATACAATGCACCCTCACCAATTGCTGTGTTCCATGTTCCTGTAGAATTATTCTGAAGAGCATTAAGTCCGATAGCTGTATTATTAGCTCCGGAAATATTAGCATAAAGAGCCCTGTACCCGTATGCAGTATTGTTACTTCCTATGGTGTTGAAATAAAGTGCGTTTACCCCATTTGCAGTATTCTGAATTCCTGTGGTGTTGGAAAAAAGTGCAAAGTATCCATTTACAGTATTGTAACTTCCCGCAGTGTTGGAATAAAGTGCACTCCTTCCATTTGCAGTATTGAAACTTCCTGTGGTGTTGAATCGAAGTGCATCCTTTCCATTTGCAGTGTTGTTGCTTCCTGTGGCGTTGAAAGCAAGTGCTTCCACTCCATTTGCAGTATTATCAAATCCTGTGGTGTTTAAATAAAGTGCACTCCATCCATTTGCAGTATTGTTAGTCCCTGTGGTGTTGGAATAAAGGGCATTTACCCCATTTGCAGTATTCTGAATTCCTGTGGTGTTGGAAAAAAGTGCAAACATTCCATTTGCAGTATTGTAACTTCCTGTGGTGTTGGAAGAAAGTGCACTCCTTCCATTAGCAGTATTCTGAATTCCTGTGGTATTGGAAAAAAGGGCTGAATAACCATTTGCAGTATTGTAACTTCCTGTGGTGTTGGAATAAAGTGCAACCGAACCATTTGCAGTATTGTAATATCCAGTTGTGTTTGAATATAATGCATTCATTCCATTTGCAGTATTATTATATCCTGATGTGTTGGAATATAGCGCAGAGTGCCCGTTTGCAGTATTGCTGATTCCCGTTGTGTTGTCATAAAGTGCACTCACTCCATTTGCAGTATTGTAATTTCCTATTGTGTTGAAACGAAGAGCATCCCTTCCATTTGCAGTATTGTCACTTCCTGTAGTGTTGGAAAAAAGTGCATCCACTCCATTTGCAGTATTGAAATCTCCCGTGGTGTTGGAATGAAGGGCACTTGTTCCATTTGCAGTATTGTTAATTCCTGTGGCGTTGGAATAAAGTGCATTCACTCCATTTGCAGTATTGTTATATCCAGTGGTGTTGTAACCAAGTGCATACATTCCATTTGCAGTATTGTTAATTCCCGTGGTGTTGGAATAAAGTGCACTCACTCCATTTGCAGTATTGTAATATCCAGTGGTGTTGTTACCAAGTGCACCCACTCCATTTGCAGTATTGTAATTTCCTGTAGTGTTGGAATAAAGTGTATTCATTCCATTTGCAGTATTGTATTCTCCTGTGGTGTTGGAATAAAGTGCATACATTCCGTTTGCAGAATTGTAATGTCCCGTAGTGTTGGAATAGAGTGCACTCCTTCCATTTGCAGTATTGTTACTTCCTGTGGTGTTGTAAAAAAGTGCATTCACTCCATTTGCAGTATTATCAAATCCTGTGATGTTGGAATAAAGCGCTTCCTTTCCGATTGCAGTATTGAAATTTCCTGCGGTGTTGGAATATAGCGATCCTAAACCAAAACTAGTATTCCCAAATGATAATTTTCCAGCTAATTGTCCATCTCTTTTAAAAACCACATCATTATCATCGGTTGTACCTATAAAGTTTACTCCCGGTGTTGTGCCAGCATTTCCTGTCACTGACCAAGCATTTGCACTTGCCGGCGTTTGCCAGGTTGCATTTCCGGTAGCGTCAGATGTTAATACCTTATCCACTCCGGCGCCAGCGGTAACCTGTAAGTCGGTGGTTTTTGTTTTTCCTGCCACTTCAAGTTTTTCCGTTGGGGTTTGTACTCCAATTCCAATAGTACCAATGGCTGTATTTCCCATATTTGTTCCATAAATTACATTGCCTATCGAAAGTTGGTCATCGGCTGTTGGTGTCGGCACTTGAGCATTATTACCTATACCTGTATTATTGCTTCCTGTTGTAACAGTATTTAATGCATTATAACCATTTGCAGTATTGAAATTTCCTATGGTGTTGAAAAACATTGCACCTACACCATTTGCAGTATTGTTACTTCCTGTGGAATTAAATAAAAGCGCTTCCCTGCCAGTTGCAGTATTGCTATTTCCTGCAGTGTTGTAATAAAGTGCATCCCTTCCATTTGCAGTATTGTTATATCCAGTGGTGTTGGAATAAAGTACATACCCTCCATTTGCAGTATTGTTACTTCCTGTGGTGTTGGAATAAAGCGATTTATATCCGAATGAAGAGTTGTATAACAGATGATCTATTTTACCCGCCACGTTGCTATTTACCTTAAAAACAAGAGGGACATTATCAATGGTTCCGAGAAAATTAGTGCCGGCAGAGGTGCCGCTGTTACCGGTAAGTCCCCAGCCGGAACTGGAGCCGGTGCCGGAAATAACCCAAACAGGGGTTCCACTTGTGCCGGAATTAAAATATAACCCGGGAGTATTGTCTGTTTGATAGATCATCAGCCCATTTGCAGGACTGGGAATTGCATTACGCTGTGCAAGTGTCATTCTTGGCAAAAGGAAGCCTTTGTTGGTTGATTTAACATCCAGCATTGCAGAGTTATCAGGCAACGAGCCATTGGTGTTGATGGCAACCTGGGCAGTGACTGACATGCTTAATGCCACCAATAGAAAACAAAATAGATTTTTCATAAAATTTTGTTTTTAAGAAAGAAAATTTTCTTCCTTTTTGGTTGTTGTAATGTGGTATGCAAATGTCTGACTATATTTGTGGTTCAGTATCCTGTAAAAACAGGATATTTGAGTAAGAAGCTCAAAATCATGGAAAAAGGGGAGGCGTGCCATGAACTGATTGTTTTATTTTGCTTGCAGAGAACCATGCATACAATGGTCGCAGAGAACAATTCCTTAACTCAATGTCATTAAGCTATCAGATTCGATTGAAGACAATAGAACCCGGCCATAAATGAAAAATTATTTAGTATTTTCCGTTCTGATATATGCATGGATTGTGCTGCCAGGGCAATCCATAATGAATAGGGATAGCTTAATTCGTTTACTTCCATTGGCCAAGAATGACACAAATACTGTGAAACTTTATATAAATATCGGTCAACAGTATGAAACAAATGAACCGGAAACAGCTAAGCAATATTACCGGAAGGCTGGGGAACTCAGCAAAAAGTTAGGTTATACAAAAGGAGTTATTTCCTTTATTAATAACTATACTTTTATCTTGAATATGCAGGGAAATTATGATTCTTCCCTTTTATTAAACCTACTTGCCGTTAATCTCTCAAAAAAATCAAACGATTCTTTAAACCTTGCCAAGACTTTGTTTAACACAGGCACTTCTTACCGTAATTTAGGGGAGTATGAATCAGCTGTGCATTATTATGAAGAAGGAAAACAAATCTTTCAAAAATTGGGGGATGAAGGTATAGGAGCAATAGGGGATGATATTCTTCAGCTTCTTTACTATCAGATGCATCAATTTACAAAAGGAATACAGTACGGAGAAAGCTCAGTATCGAAGCTCAGAAAATTAGATAATCCGGCCATGTTAGGAACATCACTGACCAATCTCGGGCTTAATTACCTCTCTGTAGAGAATTTTGGTAAAGCTTCTGCCTTGTTTAATGAAGCGCTGGAGATAAGTATAAAAATTGGCGATAAAAACATGGAGCAAAGCCAGTACATGAATATGGGAGATGTTTTTTTAAAAAAGGGGGATTTTGAGAAAATGAAGTTATTTATGGATAAAGCTCTGGATCTTTCAAAAAAGCTTGAATTACATGAAAGTCAATTAATTGCTACGTTGGGTTTATCGTTCTATTTCCACTATAAAAAGAATTATAAACTGGCGGAAAAATATGTCAGTGAGGCATTAACATTGTCTTACCGGTTCAATCTGAGAATTCAGCGACAAAGAGTATTTGCTCATTTTTCCGCTCTTTCTTACGCTATGCAGGATATAAAACAAGGAGAATATTATGCAACACAAAGTACGCTCCTGGGAGATAGTATATTAAGTGAAACGATTCAGAAAAACACCTTAAAGCTTGAAAAAAAATATGAATCGGAAAAAAAGGTCAACCAGATAAAACAATTAGAAGCAGATAAAAAATTGCAGCAACTTTCAATTCGCCAAAAAAACACACTTAATTATTTTTTAATTGCCGGAGCTGCAACATTACTTATTATTACGTTATTATCTTATCGAACCTTCAAACAGAGGCAAAAACTCCAGCAACAACGCATTGGTGAATTAGAAACCCAACAACAATTAATAGCCACCGAAGCTGTATTAAAGGGTGAAGAACAGGAACGAACCAGGTTAGCCAAAGATTTGCATGATGGTTTGGGAGGAATGCTGAGTGGAATTAAATATTCGTTTACAACTATGAAAGGAAATTTGGTTATGACGCCTGAAAACCATCAGGCTTTTGAGCGAAGCATGGATATGCTGGACAGTTCTATCAGTGAAATGCGCAGGGTAGCCCATAATATGATGCCCGAAACTTTGGTGCGGTTTGGCCTGGATACAGCCCTAAAGGACTTTTGTAACGAGATCAATCAAAGCGGTGCATTGAAAATAAACTATCAATCCATTGGTTTGGAAGGTATTCCAATTGATCAGACAACTGCCATAACGCTCTATCGTATAATACAGGAACTGATAAACAATACCATGAAACATGCCAATGCCACAACGGCAATCGTGCAGGTAACAAAATTGAACGGGCAGCTTTCGGTTACGGTTGAAGATGACGGCAATGGATTTGATATAAGTATCCTTAATAATAACAAAGGCATAGGATGGGTAAATATGAAGAACCGGGTTGAGTTTCTGAAAGGCAAACTGGATATCAAATCAAAGGAGGGAGAAGGCACATCGGCCCAGATAGAATTGTACACTTAAGGTTATGCACAGATAAAATGGCTATCAAAATATTTATTGCCGACGATCATTATATGGTAGTGGAAGGCATCCGTTCGATGCTTCTGCCTGAGAAAAATTTCGAATGGATGGGCCACGCGATGACTGCCGCTTCGTGTATGGCCTTTCTATACAAGAACCAGCCTGATGTATTACTGCTGGATATTAACATGCCCGATAAAAGCGGAATTGACTTATGTAAAGAGATAAAAGACAAGTATCCGGAAATTCTTATTGTTGGGCTTAGTTCTTTTAACCAGCAAAGCTTTATTCAAAAAATGATGCTAAATGGTGCATCAGGATATGTATTGAAAAATGCAACAAAATCAGAAATAGTTGATGCTATTGACACAGTGGTACGAGGCGATATTTATCTAAGCCGCGAAGCTGCGGCTGTTGTGAGGGAAAACAGAGATTCACTAATTCCGGTGATTACACGAAGGGAAAAAGAAGTGCTGCAGTTGATTGCTGAAGGCCTCACCAATAAAGAGATTGCCGAAAAACTGTTTATCAGCGCTACAACTGTTGATACACACCGTAATAGCCTGCTTTCAAAATTTGATGTAAAGAACACTGCGAACCTTATCCTGGTAGCAACAAAGTTTGATTTTATTTAATAGGCAGAAGTCACAACTGCATACTAAATGACTGAGATAAATAAACGAACCCTTCCAGCAGTGGGGGCTGATAATGCGATCATCATTCGGCTTCATTCATGTTCTATTGTTCATTGCCTTCAATAGATTTTGAACGTTCTGAAGGATGTCTGTTTCTGAATGATTATTACTTACCAGATGTGGATTATAACAGGAAAGGACTCTTTCCAGGGCCCTTTCCCATTGATTGGATATGATTTTTATTGATCCATCAGAAAGAATTGCCGGATCTGGCCATTTTCGTTAATTATTTCGGAAAAACATCCGGTGTTTCAACAACTCCCTGATTTCTATTTCCCTGATCTCCGTTTCCCGGGATTCCCAATCCGCAAGCCGCGTTCCAGGCTCTGAATGTTGACCCGCCTGCGACGTTGAAACCGGTGGTTAATACTACTTTATTGGCAGCTTTAAAATTGCCGTCCTGGCCTACGCCCTGGTTAAAAAGGCGCGAGGAAGAAATATAATCACTGGCCTGGTAATAACTGTAACCCGGGCCCCCGGTACCTGACAAAAACCAGGATGGGATGCAGTCTCCATAAGTTTGGGATCTCCAGAGACCCCGTCCGAAAGTTCCTGCTGTGATCAGGTCTGATGTATTATTTATTTCAAGGTCAAAGACTGGTACGGTTGGTAACCAGTTTTTGAATGGAACCCAATCGGCCAGGTTGGCATCCCGGTAAAAAACGCCAATGTCGGTGCCAATGTAAACAGCATCATCCGGAGAGCCGTTATTATCTTCAAAAGCGATACAGTTGACGATTATATTGGGTAAAGAACCGCTGATGTTAGTCCAGGTAGATCCGGCATCGAGTGACCTGTATACTTTTTGCCCGGCAATAAAACCCGATAAAGTAACGTAGACCTCAGGAGAGTTATCCGGGTTAATAGTGATATAGGTAATACTGTAACCTGGCAATCCGGCGCTGATGGATGACCATGTTCCTCCACCATCGGCAGACATCCAGATGGAACTTCCATTGGAAGTATATATCCGGTTGGTATTGTTAGTCCCCATGGCAATGGCGCCTCTGCCATCCACTCCCATATTCGTCCAGGTACTGCCTCCATTGGTGGTCTTATAAACATCATCATAACCAGCATAGAGGATGTTTGTGGATGAAGGATGGTGCACCAACGGCGTAACCCAGGCCCCGGTTGCGCCGGAGGGGACTATGCCTGTCCAGGATACACCAAAATCAGCAGACCTGGCCAGGCCTCCATTCTGGGACATGCTGTACATAATATTGACATTTGTCGGATCAATGGCGCAGTCCATTCCATCAGCCTGGCGCATATGGAATATTGTTGTTCCAAGGGCCGAAGTGTACCGGTTGCTTCCGTTATCCTGGGCGCCGCCAATGATCACCGTAGAATTAGACTGGTTACCTGCAATCCGGTAAAATTGCATGATTCCCAAACCGTCTGCACCTTCCGAAATATCGGTCCATGTAGTTCCATCGTTGGTGCTTTTATAGAGCCCCCCGTCTGAACCAACATAAAGGTACCCATTGAGCGGATTGTATTCAAGGGCATGGATATCGGCGTGTGTATATTGCCAGGTACCGGGAGGCGCCCAATGCGTAACATTGCTGAAAGTCACGCCAAAATTCGTAGATTTCCATATGTTGATACCGCCGGTCAGGACAGTGCCAACCGCATCAGGATCAACTGCGATGGCAAGGTCATACCATGCCTGGTCACCGTCTCCTGCACCTGTTGATCCACCATCGAGAATATTAGGGGTGGTCGATTGGGTTCCAAAATTTAACCCGCTGTCTAATGAACGGTAAAGTCCTTTGTATGACCCGGCAGCAGGTGATCCGCCCGGTCCGCAAAGTAAATATACATAGGATGCATTATTCGGCGATACCCCAATTGCGATACGTGACTCTCCGCTTGGAAGACCCGATGTGATCAGGGTCCAGGTATCACCGGTATCAGTCGACCGGTAAAAACTATTGGTGGTGGAGGCGTATGTGGTTGCCGGAGATCCGGGCTTGAATTCAAAATCCCGGAAACTCCCGCTCTGAACCAATGTCCATGTCGTTCCGGAGTTTACGGTTTTAAAAATACCACTTCCTGTCGCTGCAAATAGAATAGATGAATTTGATGGATGCATGGCAAGTTTGTACCCTCTTGAATTACCCAGGATTGACGCTGTAAGGCCCGTCTCAGACCACGTTGTCCCCCCATTTGTCGATTTTAAAACCCCGATACAAGGAGTATCCCCCGCATCCCCGTCTCCTGTAAGGATGTAAATAATATTTGGATTGCCCGGGTTAATCTCGATTCCCGAAACCCCGATACTGGGTATGCCATCTGTTAAATTTGTCCATGAACCGCCATCATTGGCGGTTTTCCATAGTCCACCTGCCGGTGTGCCTGCAAAAATGGTACTTGCCGATGTTGGATGGAAAGCAATACAATTCACTCTTCCCAAACCAATATTGTTATAACTGCCTCCGGTATAATCGGTAGGCCCCAGGAAATACCAGGAGCCATTTGTCACGCTGGCATCTGACGGTTGTGGTTGGGGAAACTGTATGCCATTAACGCCAAGATATTGCTGGTAGGCCTCTAAATTCATCTTTGCATAATTTGTGATTTTACCATCTGGCGTCAGCCTGTTCTGGTTTATGTATTCCCAGCGTTTCCATTGTTTGTATCCCTCAGGATGGCTCTTATCAGCATAATATTCCTCGGCTTGTTGACGAATAGTTTCAAAATCATCGGTTTGGGCATTTAACCAGATATCCGAAATGGCATCAAGTTCCTGGCTGGAAACTTTCCCTGCGGAACAAATAATAACCAGAATAAGGAAATTGAATATAAGTTTCTTCATATAATAGTCTTTAAAGTTTGATAATAACTGAGTTATTTAACTGACTGCGTTGCTTGACTCTGTAAAAATTAGGTTTTTCATAATAAGTCTGAAATTAAATTAGACTAATTAAATACAAATATAATCAATAATTATAGCGATGTCAAGTTTTCCGGGAAAACAAATAAAATCCGGGCACCAGTCAGGCGAAGCACGGACAAGAGGGAATTGATCGAATGGAAGAGATCAAACAGACATATACTAGATTTATATAAGGTTAATGATTGAGTATGCTTTATGTGCATCTGCGCAATCCGGTTGTAAGTCTTTGAAAATGGGTTTAGGAGTTGAACCAATAGATATCACAACCTTATTTTATTCATTTAAGCTAAAATCACGTGCCATGAAAATAAAAATACCCGAATGGTTTATAAGGAACTTCCTTTATAAGGCCGATAAACCGATCCTGATTCAGCAAAATAAACTTTTGAGGATGTTAATGACTGACGATCAGCTTTTTGGTTCCGTAAATCGTGCCATCAACCAGGAGAGAACAAAAAGAAATGCCATCACGCAGATCCAGCGTGTTTATTACTGCTGTACCTGTACCTGCAACAGATATCTGGCTTTGAACTGAGGCGCCATCAAGATCCCGGATCTGAATGAAGCCTTGTACTCCTGCCGGAATTGAATAATTTATTCTTGCAATACTGCTTGCAGGGTTGGGATATATGCCGGAGATTCCCGCCCGAAGGTCTTTCCTCTCTTCAACATTCACAGGATAAGTCGAATATACCACGGTCACGCTGACTGAATCATTTATGTTTGATGCGTCAAAAAAGGTCCAGCGAACCACAGACTCTCCAATGGAAAAATTGTTGTACGCTATTTGCTGGTAGGTGCCGTAAGAATCAGTGTAGGTTTCACCGGGCCCGATGGGTTGGGAATTGGAAGAAGTAAATACGGTTGAGGCGTAACAAACACCGGCCCAGCACATGTATATTTTTGTGGAATCAAGCATGGTCAGTTCGGTTTTTTTACACAATACATTGATCGGGTTGGCGCTGTTATTAGTTATATCCAGGTATGTGCGCATAATCACGCTGTCGGTTGTTCCGGGTTGGATGATCGTGGTGTTGGATGCAACCTGTCCGTTTTGGTTGGAAAGCGTCAGGCTTTGTGAATACCCGATCAAAGCAGGTAAGAAAAATATGGTGAGGGAGAATATTATTTTTACAGGTTTCATGGTTATATGTTTTAATGTACATATAACAAAGTTACGATATATTTTGGTTTATCACCGAAGGGGGAACATCATAAATGTAAAAAAATGCATATATTTGGAAAGATATTGCTTGAGTGTCAGGAAAATAAACCCCTCACGGAATGCCATTGAATCAAAATATAAAGCTGAAACTGAAGGATGGGTCAACTGTTGCCGTGGTAGGAGGCGGTCCGGCAGGCAGTTTTTTTACATGGTTTATTTTGAGATACGCACAGGAATCTGGGATTAAAATTCACGTTGATGTTTTCGAACCCAAGAACTTTAATTCTACCGGACCGGCGGGGTGTAACAAATGTGGCGGCATTGTCTCCGAATCCCTGATACAGATGCTCTCCGGAGAGGGAATCAAAGTTCCTCCCAAGGTGATTCGCAGAGGGATCGATTCCTATACTCTTCACCTCGAGCATGGCAAAGTGGTGATTGAAAAACCTAAACCCGAGCAAGGCATTGCCTCCATTTTTCGCGGTCTTGGCCCCCGGGGTCCGATTGACAGCGCCCAATTGAGTTTCGACAATTTCCTGCTGGACCTGTGCCGGGAGAAAGGCGCTATGGTAAGAACGGATACCATCGTTAAAGCCTTGCGCGTGGAGGAGGGTATAAAACTCAGTACATCACTGTCGGGGGACAAGGTTTTTGACCTCGTTGTGGGGGCCGTTGGACTAAATGCCAAGGGAATTGAAATTTTTAATTCCATCTGCCCTTCTTATTTTCCACCATCTGTTACCAAGACGCATATTGCAGAAATTTTCCTTGGAAGGGAGGTTGTTGACCAATATTTCGGTAATTCAATGCATGTGTTCCTGTTGAATTTACCCAACGTTAAGTTTGGCGCGCTTATTCCCAAAGGGAATTATGTGACCATGGTTTTGCTTGGAAAAAACATTACAAGAGAGGTCGTCGCCGGATTTCTATCATCGGAAACGGTGAAATCCTGTTTTCCGCCGGATACGAATATTTCAGAAATCACCCACTGTAAATGTTATCCGGCAATCAATGTCGGGGAAGCGAAGTCGGCCTTCGCTAACCGGGTTGTGCTGATCGGAGATTCGGCTTCGTCGAAATTGTACAAAAATGGCCTGGGAGCGGCATGGCTCACCGGACAAGCTGCAGCAAAAACTGCCATCTTTCATGGCATTTCCCAAAGAGATTTTCAAAAATGGTATCAGCCTGTTTGTACCACGCTGGATAATGACAACGACATCGGGAAGATTATCTTCAATATAACCTCCATCATGCAGAAATCTTCCATCCTGAAGAATGGATTATTGGCGATGGTGGTCCAGGAGCAGAAGGAACCCAGCCATAAACGACCAATGAGCTCTCTATTATGGGATACTTTCACCGGAAGCAATCCTTATACATCCATATTCAAAAGAAGCCTGAATCCTGTTTTCATGGTTAAGTTTTTATGGAACATCGTAAAAGGGCAACTGATAAAGAAGAGCAGAATACAAAAATGAAGATCAGACAATGCCTGTTAACATAAAACCTCAACTTTCTGTGAACGCTTACGACTTTCCTCTGACAAAGACCAGCAACGTATTTACCGACATCCGGTACTATTTCCTGAATTCCCCAAAAATTAAAACGCTGATCAAATTTAACTCGGTTGGCGCCAGACAAAGATTCAGCGAGAGTATCATGCAGCGTATTGGTATTGATGTAAACCGCTACAGGTTATTAAACATTCACCAGATTGGTATCGAAGCCCCGGCGAGTTATCTTTTTCATGAGCTTATGAAATGGAATGGAGACTCGCTGTGCTGGCCAAACCACATTGCCAGGGTCAACCTGATGGATATCAGCATGGAGAGGATCCAGATCACCCTTTTCGGTGGCGACGGTGCAATGAATAAGGGAATCTGGCGACTATTCCCCTTTCATTTCCCGCAACTATTCATGTTGAAGGCTTTACGCATCCAACCCATTCCCAACCAGGTTGATACCGACAATGCAAGATATTTTTTATATGAGAGCAGCGGCGGTTATCCCATCGGAGTGTTTTCAATATACGTTCGGACGTCTATTCCTGAACGCAATGAACATGAAATGTCGCAGTTGTTTTTCATGGTGGGGTTCAACTTTTACGGAAGAACCTCATTGTCAAAACTTAACTTCATAAACCGGATCTGGGAAGGAGTACATAACCGGGTTACTGCGAACGTAGCAAACCGGTTTAAAGAGTTATGCGAATGGAAATTCGAAAATTTTAAGAACCCTGTCAACGGACAATAATTTTCCTAGTGATCATATGTGTCCCGTAATAAATTTTAACAAGATAGACCCCTTTTCCATGGCCCGACAGGTCAAATGCGTTTGATGTCTTTGGGTTGAAAGTAAAATCGCAATGGACCCGTTCTCCAAGGATGTTGTAAATCTCCAGATAACTGATATCGAGGTTGCTGCTGACGGTGATCTTTCCATTCCCCGGATTGGGATAAACATTTATTTGTTCGCCAAAACTGGTCATATCCTCAATTCCAAGAATCGTATGGAAATAATAGTAAGCGCTGTCACCACCGGTAACCGTAGCGCTGCCATTATCCCAATATTTATAGGCATAGCTTTTTCTGAAATTGTTGGCATCATAAGTATAGGCGCTTTGCTGGTAACTTATCCAGGCGCCGCCGTTCCAGGTTTGGTTTGAAGCGCTGAGCACATTATTATTATGGTCATATGTATAGATGATTTGAAGGTAGTTAATCCATGCGGTTCCTGTCCAGACCTGCCTTAATTGACTGATCATATTATTGTTGACATCGTAAGTGTAGGTTCTTTGATTGGCATTGACCCATGCACCGGCTAACCAGTTTTGACTCAGATAATGGGTCAGATTTTTATTGATGTCATAGGTGGAGGCTGTTTGTGTTTTGGTTACCCATGAAGTACCATTCCAGTCTTCCCTGAGGGAAGTTAATTCGTTATTGTGGGCATCATAGGTGTAGGAAAATTTGATGGAATTCGCCCATGCCCCGTTGTCCCAGAATTGGGATAACGAAACTGTCATGTTATTGCCGGCGTCGTATGTGTAGAGTGATTGGAAGAAATTCACCCACACACTTCCGTTCCAGGTCTGCTTTACATCATTGATCAGGTTATTATTGCCGTCGTAGGTGTAGTTTGTTTGCGAGGCATTTACCCAGTCGCTACCGCTCCAGTTTTTATAGGTCCAGTTTATCCGGTTATTGCTCGAATCATATGCAAAGATGTATTTTACAGAGTTTTCCCAGACGCTGATGCTCCAGTGCTGCACGATATAACTGACCGTGTTGTTGTTAAGGTCATGAACCATATCAATGGCTCTGGTATCATTAATCCAGGCATTGCTGATCGTATCCCATTGCCATGTGTAAATACTGTCAACAATCTGGATGACCAGGCTTTGGCCATGATCCGATTGGTTCGCATCCAGTCTGAAATATTCGTCGAAAGAGGTTCCTGGTGTTTTCTGTTTTCCATCCCGGTGTCTCTGAATATTGTCTAATGAATTTGATGGTGAATGTGCCCTGTCAGGCAAAAACTGTTTATTTTGCCCGAATGAAGTCAATGTAAATGCAGTAATTGCGCAGAACAAAATAACTTTCAGGAAGCTCTGCTGAATTGAAGCGTTTTTTTGGATTACTTTGATTGTTTTCATGGTAATTTTATTTGATCAGATAAAGTTACGATATTTTTCAGCCATTGATACCATTCGGCCATTCCTTCCCCTTTTTTTGCCGACATCAGGATAAATTCAAGATCCGGATTCAGTTGCCGGGCATACTGAACAGCATTTTCCACGCTGAAATCGACATAGGGCAGCAGGTCTGTTTTATTGATGATGCAGAGATTGGAGGATTGAAACATGTAGGGGTATTTCAATGGCTTGTCATCGCCTTCTGTAACGCTGATTATGACCACACGTTTCTGTTCTCCAAGATCAAACAGCGCCGGACAAACGAGGTTCCCGACATTTTCGATAAACAGAATCGAATTGTTATCAACTTCCATCTTTTTTAGTGCCAGATAGACCATTTTTGCATCAAGATGACATCCCGAGCCGGTGTTGATCTGAACCGCCTGAGCCCCCGATCGCTCAATGCGTTCGGCATCACGAGATGTTTGCTGATCTCCCTCAATGACGAAAATTTTATGCGTGGAGATCAGGGATTTTATGGTGCGCTCAAGAATGGTGGTTTTACCCGAGCCCGGCGAGCTCACCATGTTAAGGCAAAGAACCTGTTTTCCTTCAAACCATCCGCGATTCCGTTCCGCCAGGCGATTGTTCTCCGAAAGCACATCCATGTTCAGGTTGATCACTTTTTGGGGATGGTGGTGATGAGGATCTGAATGTGAATGGGAATGTCTGTGACCATCGTGTTCATGCTCGTAATTTTCACCATTTCGCCATTTCGCCATTTCGCTATTTCTATTATCGATGATCCTGAATTCGTCCGGGTTTCCGCATCCGCATGTTTCGCACATATCAGTTGAGTTTACATTATTGATTTTATATTCATTCCGCAACCAGATCCAAAACCCTGAACTCCTTTCCGCCGGTGATCTCAGTAGGAAAATTCCGGCATCCGGGGCATTGGTCGAGTATGTTCATCATCTCGAATTTCATATTACAAACACTGCATCTGCCTTCTCCCGGTGTTCGGATCAGATCGATAACCGCGTGTTCAAGAATGGTATCTTTTACCAGCAGTTCCAGTGCAAATTTAAAAGCATCAGCCTCAACGCCACTGAGATATCCGACTTCGATCCTGATCTCGCCGATCGTGGAGACCCCGTTTTTTTCCGCTTCGCGTTGTGCCAGTTCAATCACCTCCATGGCAAGAGAGAGTTCATGCATGGTATCGTTATTTTAACAGATCCGGGGCAGCGGATCGCCGGTCAGCGAATCGATGATCCTCCTGCCGCCTGTTACGGTTTTCAATACAACTTTTCCCGGGTGATCATTGACGACCGTCCCAATGATGGCGCTGTTTCTGCCCAATGGATGATCTTTCATGATCCTGAGAATTGACTCGCTTTCATCCACGGTTGAAACCACCAGCGCCTTCCCCTCATTTGCAATATGTAAAGGCTCGAACCCAAGAATCTCACACATGGCACGCACCCCTTTACTCACCGGCAATTCCTGTTCGCTGATCTCGATACCCCGGTTAATTTTTACCGAGAGCTCGTTAAGCACGGTAGCCACCCCGCCACGTGTGGGGTCGCGCATGAATTTCACCCCCGGTGATTGATCCAGGATGTTACGTATCAGATGGTTCAGCGAAGCACAATCGGATACTACCTGTGTTTTGAAATTGAACGATTCGCGAGCGCTCATGACCGCCATGCCATGGTCGCCAATCGTACCATTGATGATGATTACATCTCCTGGGTTTATCTTTTGAGCTTTCCCGACCAGTTGATCTTTTTTTCCGACCCGTCCGATCCCGGAAGTATTGATGAATAACTTGTCGCATTTACCTTTGTTGACCACTTTTGTATCGCCTGTAACGACAGCAACCTGTGCGTACCGGGCCTCTTTAGCCATGGATTTAACGATTTCCTCCAGTTCAAGCATGGAAAATCCCTCTTCTAAAATAAAGGAAACACTGATGTATTGAGGTACAGCGCCTGAAACCGCAAGATCATTCACCGTACCGCACACCGCCAGTTTTCCGATGTTACCCCCGGGGAAAAACAGGGGATCGATCACAAACGAATCGGTGGTAAAAGCGATCTCATCAGCATGAGCCGGGAGAATGGCAGAATCGTACTGTTCATTTATAATTGTATTTTCAAAATGCTTGAGAAACAGGTTCTCAATGAGATCGTGCATCATCCGGCCCCCATTGCCATGGCTCAGTAATATTTTTCCTTCATGTTTGTTCATGACCGGTATTTATAAAAAGTTGCACAGGTTCCTTCAGCGGAGACCATGCAGGCGCCTACCGGATCGGAAGGGGTGCATGTTGTGCCAAAGAGCCCGCAATCGTTGGGTGTTTTTAACCCCCTGAGAATTGAACCGCAAATACAACCTGCCGGATCTGCCTGTTCAGGCACGCTGACCGGAAATCTGTTTTCAGCGTCAAATTCACAGAAATCTTTCCTGATCTTCAGGCCGCTGTCTGGAATGACGCCCAACCCCCGCCAACGGTCGTCTTTTAGTTCAAAAACCTGGGAGAGAAGATCTTGTGCTATCTTGTTTCCCTGCGGATGCACAATTCGCCGATACTGAATTTCAACTTTCGGGTTACCATATTCATATTGGTTGACCAGCATCAGGACGGACTGTAATATATCAACCGGCTCGAACCCGGAAATCACAACACCTAACCGTCCTGATGTTACCACGTCATCGTATATCGCAGAACCGGTGATGGCGCTTACATGACCGGGGGCAATGAACCCGTCGATCCCGACACCATCTTCTATCAGCGCCATTAATGCCGGGGGCATGACCTTATGAGCGCTGAGTACAAAAAAGTTCCCGATTCTCTCTTTTTTTGCCTGCACGATGGCTGCCGCTGTGGCGGGCGCTGTGGTTTCAAATCCAATCCCAAGGAAGAATACAGGTTTCGTGGGATGATTTTTCGCAATTTCAACCGCCTCCAATACAGAATAGACGATCCGGATATCATGTCCTCCGGCTTTCTCCTTCTCAAGCGAGCTTATCGAACCCGGCACACGGATCAAATCACCGTAAGTCGTAATGATGGCATCCGGGATGTCACAGTAGGCGATCGCCGTATCGATGAAATGCTGGCTGGAAACGCAAACCGGACAACCCGGGCCGGAAAGCAGATGGATGTTGGGGGGCAGGACAGCCTGGAGTCCAAAACGGTGAATGGCCATCGTATGTCCGCCACAAACCTCCATCAACGTGATCTCTTTGGTTGAGACTTTTCGGATTTCTCCGGCAACAGCGAGAACCAGCTTCTTGTTCCGGTATTCATCAATGTATTGCATGCGACAGTTTATTGAATTTCAGGCCCATACAAGGATTTTTTTCACTGAGGACCGTGGCTCGCTATTTCCCGCAGCAGTCTCATGGTCTCGGCCGCCTCTTCCGGGTCTATCTTTTCAATGGCAAAACCGGCATGAAGTAAAATAAAGTCGCCGGGGCTCACATCTTCAAGCAGCAGCAGGCTTGCCTGATATTCAACGTCTTCAATTTTTACCAGGGCGCTTGATCCTTCGATACTGACCACTTTAGCAGGTATGGCTAAACACATTTGTTCTCCCTCCTTTTTGATGCAACTGCAAGTTGTCCCAAGGCGATCCCCCCGTCGTTGGAAGGAACTGCCGAATGGGTGTAAACTTCAAAATTGTTTTTCCTGAGCAACATGCTGGTTTTCTCAAGAATATATTTGTTCTGAAATACCCCGCCGGATAGTATTACTTTATTTTTTCCGGACTGCTTGCGGATTGTATTTACAGTGTCAAAGATAGCAGTATTTATGGTATTGTGGAACTTTGTGGCAATCATGGTGATTTCAACTCCTGCGATAAGATCATCAATAATCCCCCGGATGGTGGTATCGAACCCGATGGTCTCACCGGTATCAAAATTATAGATATCCCCGGAATATTTTTGAATGAGCGATTCAAGCCGCATCGGCCCTTCGGCCTGAAAGGATGCCACCTGGCATAAACCAAGGAGAGATGCAACGGCATCGAATAACCGGCCGGTGCCGGAGGTAAGCGGACAGTTTATTTTCCGGTCGATCATGCGGATCAGCGTCTCGGTTTTTTCAGGTTCAATTTCCTGCAAAAAAGGCAACTTCAGGTTGGTGAAACTCCTGCCGTAAGCCTTGTACAGGAATGACACTGCCATCCTCCATGGCTCTTCGGCAGCCAGGTCGCCACCCGGCATCGGAACATATTCGAAATGTGTAATCCTTGTATAAGTATTGAGATCGCATAAAAAGAACTCTGAACCCCAGATGTTGCCATCATCACCATACCCTGTGCCATCGAGCGCCACGCCGATGACCTGTTCATCCAGATGGTTTTCAGTCATGCAGGCGGCGATATGTGCATGATGATGTTGTACCTGCACAACCGGGATATCGCAGAAAGTCAGGGCGGTTTTCGTGGAGATGTATTCCGGGTGCATATCCACGGCAAGCAGCGATGGTTTTACACGGAACAGCCGCAGGAATTGGGCGATCGTTTCTTCATAAAATACAGTCGTCGCCAATCCCTGGAGGTCACCGATATGCTGACTGAAAATAACATTCTGTCCTTTCCCGATGCAAAAACAGTTGGTCAGTTCTGCCCCGAAAGCGAGAATCCCATCCGTATCCAGTTTTGTTCTTATAGGCGAAGGAACATAGCCACGGGACCGGCGCATAAGACGTTCCTTGCCTTCGATGATCCTCACCACAGAATCATCAGTCCGGTTGAAAATATCGCGGTTGTGCAGCACGAGAGCATCCACATGGTCTGTAAATTGTGAAAGGGCCTCTTGGTTATCAATAAGAATGGGCTCATTGCTGAAATTTCCACTGGTCAAAACAATGGCTGATGGTTTAATTTGCTGAAATAGAAGATGATGAAATGGCAAGTAGGGCAGCATCACGCCCAGCAGATTAAGCCCGGAGCTGATGCCTTTTGACAGAGTTGGCTGAATGTCATGGTCGTTCTTTTTAAGCAGTACGATCGGTCTCCGCCACGATAACAGGGATTGTTCTTCCTGTGCAGATACAGTTGCATATTGTTTAAGTGTGTCAACATCTCGGAACATAACGGCAAATGGTTTTCCGTCGCGTCTCTTTACCGACCGGAGTTTTTCAACTGCGATATCACTGAAGGCATCGCAGGCAAGGTGCATGCCACCAAGTCCCTTGATAAGTAATATTCCACCGTCGGTGATACATTTTGCAACAAGGTCAACGATCCTGTTCATCGGCTCAATAATCCGGTTTTCTTTGAGATACAACTCATATTGCGGCCCACACGCCGCACAGGCGGCTGGTTGTGCATGAAACCTGCGGTCGCTGATGTTTTCATATTCTTGCCGGCATGCTGCGCACATGGGAAAATCCTGCATGGTGGTTTTGTCCCTGTCGTAAGGGAGGTCGCGGATGATGGTGAATCGCGGACCACAATTGGTACAATTCACGAATGCGTAATTCCGTCTGTTCCCGTCATCCGCCATATCATCCAGACATTCCTGGCAAACGGCAATATCAGGACTGATCTCAGTGATGTGATCGGAGACATCGTCGCTTTTACGGATCGAAAACGTTGGGAACTGCTCCGGCTGAAGATCTTCCAGGATGACTTTTTCGATCTTCGCGGCTGAAGGTGCTTCTGTTTCAAGAGATTTCAGGAAATTTTCGATCTCTGGCTTGGTTCCGCTTAACCTGATCTGAACATTCTCATTGGTATTTTGTACCCAGCCGGTCAGGTTGAATTTGGAGGCAAGCCGGTAAACAAAGGGACGAAATCCGACCCCCTGTACTAATCCGGTCACAATTATTTGAGTTGTCTTAATACTTGAATGTAATTGAAGAAAAAGTAAAATTATACTTATTTTATCTATTTTAGCCTCATAATTCACAGAGATGCTGACATTCCTGACAGGTTTTGTTGCAAGTGTGGCTCATGTTGTTACCGGACCCGACCATCTGGCAGCGGTCACCCCTCTGGCAATAGACAGCAAAAAAAAATCGTGGATGATCGGATTTTCCTGGGGCCTGGGACATACGATCGGCATGTTGCTCATTGGATTATTGTTTATCCTTTTTAAAGAATATCTTCCAATTGATTTGATCTCGAAATATAGTGAAACTGCAATCGGGTTTTTACTGATCGGAATCGGAGGTTATGCCATTCTGAGGACTTACCTGCGCCATTCGCATGGAAACCGTCCCCATTCCCATTTTCATACCCGTCCGTTTTTATATGCCCATATTCATAAACACTCCCATGGAAGTTCGGGGGATTATGCTGACGGGCATGAACATGAGCATGCCGGTACAGTGCGGCAAAATATATTTACAGCGCTTTTTATCGGAGTGATTCATGGATTCGCAGGTTTCAGCCATTTGTTCGCCTTATTGCCTTCACTTGCGCTGCCTACGATGACCGCTTCCGTGATCTATATCTCAGCTTTTGCGGCAGGAACCATAGTGGCTATGATTTTATTTGCATCCATACTCGGACTTGTGGCTTTTCGATCCATTGCCAGAGAAAAACAGGCATTTTTAAAATGGTTTACCTTTTCCGGCGGATTGCTCGCCATCGGTGTCGGGATTTTATGGCTGATCCACCCGTTTTAATTTCCGAACACCTTTTTAAGCAGTTCTGTAACACGTGCGGCAGGGTCTTTTCTGATCTTGGCTTCCTCTTTGGCAACCATCACGAATAATCCGGTTATGGTCTTGTCTGTGACATAATCGGCCAGGTCGGGATTCTGTTTCTTGACGAACGGAATCTGGTTATATTTTGTAATTAACTCCGTCCATAACCTGGTGGCGTCAACCTTGTCGAGAGAAGTTTTGATGATGGGGTTGAATTTTACCTTCAATTCCGGGGATGTGGTTTTTTCCAGGTAGCGGGTCGCCGCATCGTTGTTTCCTTTAACGATATTGATCGCTTCGGAAATGCTCATCCCTTTAATGGCTGCGACAAAGACCGGTTCGGCGCTTTTCGCCGCATCTTCAGCCGCACGGTTCAACGAGACAACCACTTCATCAACCTGCGATCCGAGGCCAATGGCGCGGAGTTTCGATTCAATTTCTTTTGCCTCCGGGGGAAATGGAATTTTGATCTCCTGATTGCCCAGGTAACCATCCAGTTTTGATACAATCGCCACACTCGCCCCGGTTCCTTTTACGAGCGCCTCCCGGATACCGGCTGCGGCGTCTTTTTCGCTCAGGCCGCCTTTTCCCGGGTCAAGGATTTGTTTGATCGAGACCGGGAATTGGGCGTTGCACAACATGATCCCGGCAAAAAAGAGAAAAAACGAAAATAAAACTCGAGTTGTTTTCATAAGAATTGATATGGTTGTTCCTTCTGAAGATGATATGTAAACGAATTTCCTTCCAATTTGTTATATTCTCTATGCCGGAACGAACCGTTATCGTAAAAAGGTGTACTTTTATTGTGGTTGATTTTCTTTTTTACAGAATCGGAGTGACATATGAAAAAATTTCTGGTCGTTTATCTTCTTTTATTTTTTATGCCTTGCCGGTTTTTTGCCCAGGGAAGCTGGAACCCGCCCGGACTTGATCCTGCTTTTCCGCGTACAATAATTGATAGCGCTGATATTCAGGCAGTCAGGGGATCGCTACAGGATCCTGACCATCTTTTGTTATATGGCGCCATTTGGACCAATGCCAATGCACCAATCCCGGCAGGCAATACAGCCATTTTTGACAGGTATGCCCGTTCGATGATCGCAAGGGAAGCGGCTTTTGCTTATCTGATGGACCGGAAGTTTTCATCCAGCACCATAATTCCATTATCCCAGAATGACCGGGATTCTCTGCTTACCCGCGTTCTCGGTCTTCTTGAGCAAATGAACACCGATGTGGATGTAGGTACTTTCTGGACTTTTTACAATCCGTGGCAGCACAGGTCAAAGGAACTCATTTCCTATCTCATTGCTTACGACCTGATGAAAGGCGCCGGTGTGTCACAACCACTGCTTGAAGCCTCAAAAGCAAAATTGATTACATTTTCGGCCAACCTCTATCAGAAAGCATTGGCAACCTATACTTTCCTGAACCTGAAATTTTTTACCTACCAATTTAATAATCATAGTATTATGACAGCATCTGCCCTCGGCCTGGCAGCAATAGTATTCAATGATTATTCAAATGCCAATGTGAATTATCAGCCCCTGAACTGGATCAATGCCGGACTCTATAACCTGGATAATACCCTGTGGATGGAGAGTGGCATCTATCCGCGCGTGTCGGAACCGGACACCCTGGCAGGTTATGCAGAAGGACCACATTATTTTAAATATGCCTTCGAAAATGCCTTTCCATTTATACGTGCTTTTGGTAATTTTCTTCCGGATGGTTACTATCCGGCCACGTTCAACAACACGACCAGAAACATCTGTAATCCATGGTTTGATACGCGATACGACCACCTTTACGATTGGATGAACAAGATTCGGATGCCCGACGGGAGTTGTCCGGCCATACATGACGCCTACATGGGCTTTGGAACCGTCATTATGGCCTTGTCGGGAAAGCCGCAATTTAACCGGCTCAATCCGGGCTTTACCCCTGATGATCCCTTTATCCGGACGCAGTATGTTTCGACAAATGTTTCGCATGGCCCCATTACGGATAGCCTTTTTCAGCCAATGCCCGCAGCGGGAAGCCTGGTTTTTCGTTCATCATGGGAACCTTCGGCAGTGTATATGCACTTTATCGGCAAGCATGGGATAGCCCTTACCGGCGCTAAAGCACACCACCAGGGAGATGCTTCCAGTTTTTCGCTGATGGCATATGGTGAACTTCTGGCCGTCGATCCGGGATATCCCGGATCCTCACTGGCCGAACTCGAAAATAAAGCCACCGATCACAGCCTCATCCTTGTCAACGGAAACGGGCCATTGCCGCCTACCGGCGAGTTTGTCAGTACTTCAACCAATTCAGCTTATATCGAAAATTATTTTCATACGCCACTGCTCGACTACGGTGAAGTAAGGGTGGCATACCAGGGCGCAGAAATCATCAGGAAAAACCTGTTCGTCAGAAACAAGTATTTTCTTCTTTCCGATTTTGTATCATCTGCAACGCCAAAGAATTACACCTTTCAACTGCATGGGAACGGATTATATGGAGGCACACCTTCGTCAACCACCGGGGCTTTCATTCCTGATTTCGGCAATGCCCGTGGCATTTATTCAAGGAACGCAGTTTCGCTGCTTGCACAGGTTACTGCACCCGGAGATGCTTCGGGATATGCTTATGAACTGGACAGCATGGCTATCGACGGTGGGTTCAGAAGATATTCAAAAATGCTTGTGCAAAAGAACAATATCAACAATACGCTTTTTCTTTCCGTTCTGTTTCCGTATAATGCAAATTCTCCGATTGTTTTACCGGCAAGCCAGGGCGCTGCTGCCGCCTCAGTGAGAATTCAGGAGGATAATTTCAGGGATTTGGCTTTCTTTTCGAATAATGGCGTCCTTCACTCCATATCCGGAGACTCTTCGGGTATGAACAATCCGGTAAAGGGCAATGGGAAGATCAATTTCCTGTCGGAAACTTCAGAGGGTAGTTTTTCTTCCGCATTTCTGCAAAATGGCGACAGTATCATTGCCGGAAATCAAACTATTATCGGGACAGGAACTAAAATGGATGTTGCATGGATGAAATTCGATTCAGTTCTATCAGGCGGATATGTTTCCAATGGAGGCATCGTTAAATTTCACGCAGATAAAATAATGCAGGCCCTTCGCGGACCGGTATCCACAATATCATATGACACTGTGAATCAATTGCTGGTGGTTATTTTCACCGGTAAAGGAAATTTTGTTTTCGGAAACCCGGATATGACCTGGGTATGGACCGGTCAGGCAAACGAAGATTGGCACAATCCGGAAAACTGGAAAATGCTTGACCATGAGTTTATTCAGGGGGTGCCGGTTGCAACAAATAATGTGATCATTCCCTCCGGTGTGATCAACATGCCGGTCGTAACTTCTGTTGGTTCAGCCAGTTGTCATAATCTCACCATCCACCCGGGAGCGGTGTTGACGATTGAGTTATTGAAGTTCCTAAGTGTTGAGGGAACCTTAACAATAGAATCTAACTAATCGATTCTGATTGTTAGAACGTTATCGTGTATTCATAAGAAACCGGGCCAGGCTTGGGCTGATCCGGCACATTGCTTTTTCCAGGATCGCTCTTTTTTGAGGTTGTATAACTGATTTCCACCCCAACCGGTAATTTGAAACTGATTTTTGTCTTTGTAGTCATTTTTACACGGACTCCCCGGTTTTTCACTTTTTCGAAACGGAGCAGACTCACAACCCGCATGGCCTCTTCATCGCAACCATGACCGATCCCTTTCAATACCCGCGGATGCTGTACGATTCCGGTGTCGTGAATATCGTATTCAACGATTACAATTCCTTCCACCTGTGCTTCAAGCGCTGCATCAGGGTATCGCAGATTGGCGGCAATGAACTCCCTGAAAGCCTTGCTGCCACCGGTATATTTTGGCAGGTTCAGGAATTTTTTTTTATGGTGATGATCCTGCATAGATCAGAGTTTTTTCCTTTGCACAAACACTAAAACGAGGGTAAAGATACAGCTTTTTCAAGGACTGGCGTGATATTTTCGGCCGCCATTGATTCACATAATCAATAACTTAACATTCGAGAAAAATATTTTCATAAAAGTATTGACAATAAGGAAATTACAGCCTATCTTTGTTAAAAAAAATGCCATATGAAAAAATTGATACTCCTCCTGATTTCAGTATTTTTTACTGTGCAGATCTTCAGCCAATCCGCTGTTGTCCAGGTAATTACCCCGAACGGCGGAGAGAATTGGACCATCGGTTGTCCATCCGTGATCCATTGGATCTCTTCCAACACTGCCGGGCCCGTAAAGATCGAACTGTTTAAAAGCGGCAACTTTTATATGACCATTGCAAGCCAGGTTCCGGCCGGAATCAACACATTTACATGGATCCCGCCATTCAACACGATCTCCGGGAATGATTTTAAGGTCAAGATCACTTGCATCACCAGTGTTGCAGGATTTGATTTCAGCGACGGTAATTTTTCGATAAACATGGGGACCCTCACGGTCGGATCGCCCAACGGTGGCGAAACATGGGTAAAAGGGACGATGCACCCGATCCTGTGGACAGACAATATCTGCGACAACGTCAGGATAGAACTATGGAAAGGCGGGGTATTCAATTCCGTGATCGCTGCATCTGTGCCATCAAACGGGTCATTCAATTGGGTGATCCCCAATGTGAATACGCTGGTTCCGGATAACGATTACAAGGTGAAGATCATGAGCCTTGCGAATGCAACCGGCACAACTTCCACCGTTCATGATTTCAGTGACAATAATTTCACCATTTTACCGGGACAGAATACCAGCCAAATTACCATTATCACCCCGAACGGCGGTGAGAACTGGATCATCGGATGTCCATCCGTGATCCATTGGGTAACCACAACGGCAGCGACAGGTTCAGTCAAGATCGAATTATTCAAAAACAATTTGTACTATAAGACCATCGCCAGCCAGGTACCGGCAGGGGTAAGCTCGTTCACATGGATTGTTCCTTATTCCGTTGTTCCCGGCAACAATTATAAAGTCAAAGTATCAAGCCTGACAAACACCACGGGTTTTGATTTCAGTGACAATGATTTTACAATACACCTGGGAAATATCACGGTTGGATCCCCGAACGGAGGCGAAACATGGGTTAAAGGGACGATGCATCCTATCCTGTGGACAGACAATATCTGCGACAACGTAAGGATCGAACTATGGAAAGGCGGGGTGTTCAATTCCGTTATTGCAGCTTCAGTTCCATCCACCGGTACTTTCCACTGGATGATCCCCAACGTTACCACGTTGGTTCCGGGCAATGATTATAAGGTGAAGATCATGAGCCTGTCGCTTGCAGGAAGTACAACGAATATGGTTTTCGATTTCAGCGACAACGACTTTACCATTGCCGGAGGTTCGCCTGTTTTGATGTCCAGGATGTCTGACAATATTATTGTATTTCCAAATCCTTTTTCCACTGAGTTGTATGTGAATGTTGCAGAAGCATCCGATTCACCGGTTACTTTTGAGATCGTGAACATCAATGGAGGCCTGATACTGTTGCAAACATCCGAATCCATGGCAGAAAATGAAACCGTCCGGTTAAACACATCGGCCATACCTAACGGGAAATATCTGCTTATTGTAAAAAAAGGGACTAAGGTCATATCCAGCCATCAGATTTTCCTGATCCGTTGAGACCTGCCTAATTTTTACATCTGCCAAAAGCTGATCTGAATATTTTTTTCTCCCGTGAAGTTAATTTTTTAACTTTACGGGAGATCTTTCAACCATGAGTTTCTTTGTAAACCTTGTCAGGTTAAATTTGCAGTGGTTTGGCCGGATGTCGGACTCGTTAATCTTTTTATCTGTTTTTTTATGTGTGTTTCACTCAACGAGTGGATTTCCCCAAGTATTCACCAAGGTAAACTCGGGAACCAAGTCGGATATAAGGCAGTTGAAAATTACCCCGGACGGAACCGGGTATTTTCTTACAGATAAAATATTTGCATTTGATGGAAAGTCCTGGAAAAAGGCTGATTTTCCCGTTGCAGGGTTAATATCCACTTTCGACGCGATTTCCATGGATAATATATGGTACAGCACTTCACTTGAAACAAGTACCTCCATGTTATACCATTATCATAACGGGGTCACTGAAACTATTCATGCCCCGTTTGCCAACGACATCACTTCCGTTTTTTTCCAGTCGGAAAACCTTGTGTTTTTTGCAAGTTATTCAGATGTAGTAATATATAAAAATCGTGAATTTGAGAAATTCATTCCGGCAGTAATGTGCGGAATCATTAAAGCCATTTACGGGACCGGCAGGGACAAATTCTGGGTTTTAAACCAGTCAAATAAGATGTTTTTCTGCAAAAACGGTCAATTTTTAAACATATTCCCTGATAAAACAGTGAATGATTTTCAATTTCTCAACACGGATCATGGTTTTTTATTGACAGACGAGGCAATTATTGAGATCCAAGGTATGAACATCATCAGGGAATTTCGGAATAACTTGTTAAAGGATGTCAAAAAAATCCAATTACACGGGGATGAGATATGGGTAATTGGCACAGGCGGTCTTATCCTGATCCTGAAAGACGGATTATTCCGCCGGATAAATTATGAAGGCAAAGAAAATCTGAATGCACTTGGAACTGATGGTAATGGTGACATCTGGATCGCAGGGGATAACGGTTTATTACTATACAGCGGAAAGAAACATTTTCCCGCCTACGATGAATATTATCCCGGGTTTTCAGCTCAAAAATTAACATCCTTTGGGATTGTTGTGGACAATGAATATGGAGTGGCGTTTGCAGATTTTAACGGCGATAATAAAACAGATATTTACACGGTTTGTATCTCTGACCCTAATAAACTGTTCATCAATCAAACCAATCCGAAACTTGATGTTCCCCTCGCAAATAATTTCAGGGAGGAGGCCGTGAAACGAGGGGCTTCCGGGTTGGTAATGGAAAAAGATATCCTGATTCCCTCGGAGTTGAAATTGGGTGTTTCGGTTGCTGATGTTGACAACGATGGAGATGAGGATATTTACCTTTCCTCATTGAACAGCCATAATAAATTATTGCTTAATAATGGCCATGGTTATTTCCGTAATGTTTCAAACCAGAATGCCAGGGCCTGCGAGAATGTTAATCGGTGCAACGCTGCTGCATTTGCTGATGTTGACCTGGATGGCGACCTTGATTTATTCGTTACCAGTGAGCAGGGTCCCAACAGGTTTTTTATCAATGACGGAAACGGATATTTCACTGATGTTACTGAAACGGCAGGGGTTGCATCATCAGGGGCAGGTATGTGTGCCACTTTTGGCGATGTGAACGATGACGGTTATCCCGATCTGGTTGTTACCTTTTGGTATCCGTCAAATAAAATCTATCTCAACGAATCGCGGAATGGTCAGGTGAAGTTTCGCGATATCACATTATTAACTGATCTCCCGAAAGCCGGTCCGGCAAAAAGCAATGCCGTGGTATTGGCCGACGTTAACAACGATGGACATCCCGACCTGTTCATCGCGAACCGTCATGCGGTCAACAGATTATATCTGAACGACGGAAAAGGCATTTTCAGGGATGAAACATCCCGGTATTTTGAAAACAAGGTTTATCTTACCAACGGAGCCGTATTTGCCGATTTCGATCTCGATGGTTATCAGGATTTGTATATAACCAACGTCGGAGACAATGTGATGTACAAGAATATCGATGGTAAATATTTCGAAGATGTAACCGGTAAATTCGGCGCAGAAATGAGTGGATATTGTACCGGAAGCGCTGTTGGAGATGTTGACAACGATGGGGATGTAGATCTTTATGCCGCAAATTATATCAATGGCAGCAGCATGATGTTCCTTAACAAAATGGAAAAAAGGAATTCTGTCACCTTTAAACTCCAGGGTACCCGATCGAACAGGAACGCAATAGGTGCAAAAATCTACTTATATGTAGTAAGGCCGGAAAGATCAGGCGATTCACTAGCCGGTTTCCGTGAAATTAGAGGAGGAGGAGGGTATTGCTCCATTTCAGCAAAGGAGGCGGTTTTTTCGCTCACCCCGGAATTGAACTATTATGCAGTAGTCTTGTTTCCAGCCTCAGGTATCCGTATTAAAATAGATAAGATCACAAATGGATCAGTGATCCGTGTAAGTGAGGAAACAGGATTTGCAGCATATAAGACGTTATCAGAAAAAGCCTTGGTCAGGTTCCTCACCGACAGGGAAATCCAGTTGGAAATAGCTAAATATGTTGCTGTTTTATTGATCCTGTTAATCTATCTGTATATTCAGCGCAGGGGTTCCAGACAAATGATTGTCACGAGGTTTGTGTTGTGTCTTGCATTATTTATCATTTTCTCACTGGTTAACCAGTTTTTCCTGTTCAGCTCCTCAATTCTGTTATTTTCCCTGGTACCATCACTTGCAGTCATGGGATTGATTATCCTTCATCTGGTTACCGAAAGGATCCTGCTGAAGCGACAGGCAGAGCGGGACAAAAAGGAATTAAGAGAGAAAATTTCCCGTGATCTGCATGACGACCTTGCCTCCACACTGGGAAGTATCTCCATATATTCAAATACGTTAAAAGGAATGACGGATGCTACACATCCGACTTTTAAAAAGCTCTCCGTTAAAATTGCCGAATTGACACAGACAGCTCTACAGTCGATCACTGACATTATCTGGATGACAGCGCCACGAAATGATTCCCTGCAGCACCTGCTGTCGAAAGCAAGCGCCATGATGTTTGATGTGTTAACAGACAACAACATCAGGTTCAAGGAAAAAATTGAGCTTCCCGAACAGGATATCATCTTGCGAGACAATATCCGCCATGATACTTTTCTCATCCTGAAGGAGGCGTTAAATAATGTGATCCGGCATGCCTCACCACAAATGGTAACCCTGAGTGCCTGTTTGTTTGATAAAATCTGCAAAATCCAGCTTACCGATGATGGTCAGGGATTCAGGGAGGATGAATTGCTACTCATGGATTTTCATGGAAATGGATTGATCAATATGCACAGAAGGGCAGCGGATTCAGGAATTGAGTTACAGGTTCATTCAACCCCCGGTTTTGGCAGCCGAATTGAAATTTCTTTCCGAATTTGACCTAAACGGGCCATAGCTTCTCCCATTTTTAATTTTTAACTTGCAGCTAAATTTTTCCCATGGAAATTACAATAGGGATCGTAGAGGACCATTCTGAATTCAGAAATAGCCTTGTATTTCTTATATCTTCGTTTACAGCATACCAGGTTGTTTGGGCGGTAGGGTCGGTTAGGGAGGCAATGGACAATAAAGAACCGGTCGACATCATTCTCCTGGACATTAATCTTCCGAATCTTTCCGGAATTCAGGGAATTCCATTGTTCAAGGCAAAGTTCCCCGGCCAGAAGATCATCATGCTGACCATTCAGGATGATGAAGAGAGTATTCTGAGCGCTATCAAAGCAGGTGCAGATGGGTATATCCTGAAAAAAACCAGCCCGCAAAAGATACTTGAAGCAATACAACAGGTGTATGAAGGCGGAGCAGCGCTGACTCCAATGGTTGCAAAACAAGTACTTGCGCTGTTTAAACCGAAAAAAGCGGTCAAAGTCACACATACATCCCTGACCCCACGCGAAAAAGAGATATTGACCCTTATAACGCAAGGAATGAGTACTTTGGTGATCGCTGAAACATTGTTTATCAGTATACAAACGGTAAGAAACCATATCAAGAGCATTTATGAGAAACTTCATGTTCATTCCAAGGCTCATGCTGTTGCTATAGCGCTGAAGGAAAAAATAGTTTGAAACAAAATAACCCAAATGGGTCATTGTGAGAAAGTAAATTAAGTTGCAATTTTGGAGTAACATCAACCAAATATAAATTCACGAAATAAATTAGCAACAGATAAATACAAATTGAATTAATCTAACCATCTAATCTTAAAACAGTACACCATGAAAAATCATTTACTTTTTAGGACAAAAAGACTTTTTAATAAAGCCTTATTGCTGGGAATTATTTCCACGTTTTTAATGAGCTTTGGGTCATTAACTGCACAGGTTAATTTCACACAAACCCTCAATGCCGATTTCAATAAAGGCGTTCTGAACAATGTGATCGTAGCCAGTGATAACATATCCTTGCAATTTGGAGCCAGCGATGTTGGCTCCTGGCTCACAACGACTGTACTTCCGCAGACTTTGGCAGGACACAGGGCAGTTTCGTGGAATGACAAATATGCATACATCGTTGGAGGACACAATGGTACGAACTATATGAATACCGTGTATCTTGCAACTATTCAATCAGGTGGCATCACCAGTTGGACTGCCCAGAATCCCCTGCCCGTTGCATTACGTGATCCCGCAGTAGTGATCGGGACCAACACGATCTATGTCATGGGCGGACGTGACGGATCGCAGGTGTACAACACCATTTACTATGCCGCGCTCAATACCAATGGAACAATCGGACCCTGGCAGACTTCAGCAGTTACCCTGCCCGCCAATCGCTGGGGGCATACGGCTACCTATATGATGGGCTACATCTATGTGATCGGGGGTTCCGGTTCAATGACGGAGAATACTGCGTTGAATACTGTCTATTACACAAAGGTCAACGCCTTGAATACTCTGTCGTCCTTTACTGCAGGTACAAACCTCACCACAGCGCGTAACCGTCACAGCGCCGTTACATACAAAAACAAACTGTATGTACTTGGAGGATATGACAATGCGGGCACGAAATCAAGTGCGGTTTATATCGCCACGCCAGCATTGAACGGATCAACCGGAGCATGGGCAGCTGGAACCAGTTTACCGGTGGCCATCAGCAACCATTCGTCTGTTGTTACCAACGGTGTTATTACGGTAATGGCAGGTGCGGTCGGCGCGACATTAAGCAATACCGTCTATTATGCCAATGGTGATGCCGGGTCTCTTGTTTGGTCAACCTCCGGGAATGTGATGTATGATTTTACCAAAGATGGTTCTGCATTTACAGGAAATGGCCAGGCTTACTACACAGGTGGTGTAAACCTGTCGGCAACTCCGATTATCAACTGCCGGTATGCGAACATGGTTTTAACAACAAATTATATTGGCACCGGGATCTTCGTTTCAGTTCCGTTTTATGAACTTGGTGCCGAAAGATGGATCAACTCTCTTACGTTCAACAAAACCTATACACCTCCTGCAAATTTACAGGTATCATACAGAACTGCAGGGAATGATGGAATCTGGGGTGACTGGACCACACTGGTCACAGCCTCGCCCATCACGGTTAATCAGACTAAACAATACCTGCAATATGCCCTGGTGATGACCGGGTCAACCACCTTTAATTCGACTTTTCATGACATGACGCTTACGACTCCGGGAACACAGATCTCCGGCAATCTTAATGCAATGACTACCTTCACCGCGGTGCTTAGCCCGTATTGGGCAACAGGGGATATTTCATTTACAGCCGGCACCCATACTTTCGAGGCAGGCACAACAATCCTGTTCCTGCCAGAGACCGGGCTGACAGTAGGCCAGGCTAATGTGATCTGCAACGGAACGGTTACCGACTCCGTGAAATTCCTCTCCTATACCAATGAAACCGGGCAGTGGGACGGGATTTACTTTGATCCTAACAGCGACAACGGAGTTTCATCACAATTCTACTACACAGTGATCGCCAACGCGGGATTTGGCGCCAACAATGCGAACTTATATTGCAACTCAACAAATGAGCCCCTGCTTTCGCGTTGCAGTATCCGGAATGCCGATGGAAACGGCATCCGGCTGAACTCAGCGCACATCAGCATTCAGAACTCTGTTCTCAGGGGTAACTCAGAGAATGGTCTTTACCTGAATCTTTCCAATCCAACGCTGGTTTCTTCGGCGATGTCGTACAACGGCGAGGCAGGGGTTTACCTGACAGCGTCAACCTCGGTTCCTAATTTCAGCAGCGGAAGTTCCACGATCGACCATAACCTATATGGATTACATTATCCCTCTCCCAACCTGACGTTTGATCAACCCAGCGGTTCACCGACAATCACCTTAAACACATATAACGGCATTGCAATTGATGGCGGTGATATCTCTTCAGACCAGCACTGGAATTCGATTCCTTATGATTACATTTTATTGGGGACTGTCAGGGTTGGTCAATATGCTGGTGCATGCCGGTTAACTATCGAACCGGGGAATACGATTAAATCACTGGCCGGGGTTCAGCTACAGATCGGAATTGCATCGTCGTACGGTGGTGAATTGTATGCACTCGGATCAGCAGGAAACCAGATCACCTTTACTTCACATAATGGACTTGCCGGCGGCTGGGGGGGGATCTATTTTACCGATTGGAGTGATAACTGGGGAGGACATTCCCAACTGGATTATTGTATCATCGAAAAAGGGAATGACTACAACTATTTATCGGTGAATACCGTGCAACCCGACCTGATCAACAATACGATCATACGTAATGCTGTGCTTGACGGGGCAAGATATAACAATGCATCCGGCAGTATAACCAATTGCCAGTTTCTTACAAACGGCAGGTACCCGCTTTATTTCATGAATCCAGAAGCCAACCCGGTACACACCGGAAATATCTATACCGGGAATGGGATCAACCGGATCACCCTTTCTGGCGGGACATATTCTTTTGACCGCACTTATAACTATGAAGTTATACCATATTATGTACTGGACGATATAATAATGGCAAAGTACGCATCGACATGCAGGTTAACACTTGCCCCCTCGGTAGCCATGGAATTTGCCCCGGGCAAGAAATTACAATTAGGTTCCACGAGTTCCTACGGTGGTGAAATATATGCCGTTGGTACAGCATCTGAAAGGATCTTCCTCAGGGCTTACAACCTATTAAACGGAGGCTGGGAGGGGATCCATTTTACAACCTGGAATGATAACTGGGGTGGTGTATCAACCATGGAGTACGTTACCATCAACCATGGGAATGCCCAGGATATTCTCATTGAGGGATCTTCGCAACCAACTTTGAATTATTGTAACATACAAAAATCGGCAGGTCATGGTATTGTATTATACCAGTCAAATCCAACTATTACGAATTGTATTTTTACCCAAATAGCTCAATATCCGATTAAATTCAAAGACTGGACCTGCAATGCCTACCTTAGAAATAATTCTTATACCTCAAACGGGCTCAACTATATAGCCATGTCGGGAGGCAGTTACGATGCAAACCGTACTGTGTACTTCGATAATATCCCTTATCATGTGCTTGGCGATATCGTTATGGCGCTATACGCCAACCATGCCCGGTTAACCGTGCAACCAGGTGTCACCATGACCTTTGATCCGGGAGTTAAATTGCAGCTCGGATGGCCAACTTCATATGGCGGAGATCTTTGGGCGGAAGGGAAGTCTGACAGCCTTATCACTTTCAAGCCATATAACAATACTGCCGGAGGATGGGCCGGAATTTATTTCAATACGTACAATGATAACTGGAGCGGGACCTCGTCAATGAAGTATTGCGTGGTAGAAAAAGGTGCAGACTATAATATGAGATGTGAAAACTCTGCCCAGCCGACAATCGACCACAGCACCTTTACCCAATCAACTGGCAATGGCTTGAACCTTTCAAGTTCCAGCCTGACGATCATGAATTCAGATTTTACAAATAATACCACGAATGGTATTTTTCTGGAGGGAACAGGAACAAACACAATTGGCAATACCGCTGCATTTACTTGTAACTTTTACAACAATGGAACTTATGCGTTGTATAATAATTCAACATCCATTGTCAATGCAAGGTATAATTACTGGGGAACAGGAGATTCAACCATGGTCGGGTTCAAAATATATGACAAATCGGACAATTCTGCCAAAGGCAAGGTCAATTTCAGCCCATTTGCACAGGTTCCGTCTTTGTTTACAACCAATACGGTAATGAGTGGTACCGTGAAATATGCAAATATCGCGGCCAGCCCGATGAAAAACGCATCCATGGTGATCAAGGATTTCAGCAATACTACCATTACTTCTACAACATCAAACACCTCAGGCGTATATGCTTTCCCGTCATTCCCTTCCGGAAATTACACCATGACAATTACTCCGGTATCACCATCACCTCCATGGGCGCCATGCAACTCAACGGATGCCCTGGCGATCCTGAACCATTTTGCCCAGATCGCACCACTTGCCGGGATAAATCTCGCCGGAGCCGATGTCAACTTCAGTCATACAATTAACGGGACCGACGCCCTGTTTGTCATGAAACGATATACCTTCATGATCCCCACTTTCCCTGCAGGAGATTACCTGCACCACACCAGCGCCTTGACCGTGAACGGGAGTAATGTGACAAATACGCTGCAAATGCTCGCTTTTGGCGATGTAAATGCATCTTTTGTACCAGCGAAAAAGAGCGGAAATTCTGTCGGACTGGTTCATGAGGGCTCGCTTCTTGTTGAATCCTATGCGGAATTTGATTTCCCGGTCAGGTTAAAATCTGCCATGCAGGTTGGCGCCATTTCACTCGGATTTTATTACCCTGAGCAATATCTTGAAATCACCGGAGCCCAATTGGCCAATGGCGTCGGCGGGTTCTCCTGGACTGCAATCGATGGGTTGTTCCGGATGGGGTGGTGTGACATGAGCCCTCTTAACATCAATGATGATGAAATTGTGGTTATCCTGAAGATGAAGGCCAAAGATCTGTCTGGCCTTGTAACAGGCATCGCGCTGGATATTTTCGAGTATTCGGAGTTTGCCGATGCACTCGCAACACCCAATGACCTGGAGATCGTTTCGATCCCCACAATCAACACCACGATTACCGGAATCAGTCCGGCAAAAGGCTTTGACGGGTTGTCTGTGTATCCCAATCCGGTATCGCAAAATTCAGTGATAGCGTTTTCACTTGAAAACCCTGCAACAGTTCGGATTTCATTGCTGAATGTCGTCGGAACCCAAATCATGGAAATTGCCAACAGCGAGTTTTCATCCGGCAACCATAGAATAGGATTGAAGGCTGCAAGTCTTAAAGAAGGTATTTATTTATTAAAAATCGAGCGCACAAGCAACGGACAAACCATATCCGGCATGATCAAGTTAGTAGTATCTCACTAAAAATCTCTGCACTATGAAGACACTGATTTTAAAAATACTACCACTGTTGTTCCTGATCGTTTGGCCGGGTATCCTGATGTCCCAAACGATCACGACAACGGCCGGCTCCGTAACAAGTTGTCCCGGTCAGATCGTGGTCCCGGTCAACGTGACCGATTGTAACGGGATCGGAGCGATCTCGCTGATTCTGAATTTTGATGACACAAAGTTGATATACAATGGTTATCAAAATCTGAACAGCGCTCTGACTGTCGGATTGCTGATCATCAATTCTGTAGCAAACAAGGTGGTCATCAGTTGGGCCAACACCACCGCGGCGAACCTTGGCAACAGTACCATGGTTGAACTGAAATTCAACGCGGCGCCGAGTACGACAAGCCTGGCCTGGGACCTGACACCCGGAAACTGTGAGTACAGCGATGTATTGGGCAACGTCCTTCTTGCCACTTTTACAAATGGTACAGCAACAATAAATTCACCGCCGGAGATAAACATTCAGCCTGTCGATAAAACCGCACTGGTCGGGCAGAATACATCTTTTACCGTTTCGGCAACAGGAACAGGGTTAGCGTACCTGTGGCAGATCAGTACCAACGGAGGGGCAAACTGGAGCGATCTGACAAACGGAGCACCCTATTCCGGGGTAACCTCTCCCACTCTGACCATTACAAACGTTCTGTTCGCCTACAACGGCTATCAATACCGTTGCAGGCTTACGGGCACTTGTACGCCGGTAATTTATACCAACGAGGTCACGCTGTCAGTCATCGATCCGATTACGACAACATTACCGACAGCAAGTTTCTGTCCGGGAAATATCATCGTTCCTGTAACGGTGACAAATTTCACCGGGGTTGCCACTTTTTCATTGACCTTTTCCTACAATACGTCCTGCTTGAACTACAACGGTTTTCAAAATTTGAATGGAACACTTTCAGGAGGTACGTTTGTGGCCAATGCAGCAGACGGCAAGGTGTATATGACCTGGTCATCCACCACCCCGGTCACTTTTGGAGACGGGACACTGGTGGAGCTCCAGTTTGCTGCAACCACGGGAACAAGCAGCCTGGTGTGGGATGTGGCAACTGCCGGCAACTGTGAATACTCAGCCCTGAGCGGGTCAAGCATCACGGCTGTCTTTGTCAACGGGAATGAGACCATATACGGACTGCCGGCTGTTACCGCGCACCCGTTAAATAAAATCATAGCAAAGGGACAGAACACCACTTTCAGCATATCAGCTACCGGATCTGGACTTACCTATTTATGGCAGGTTAGTACAAATGGCGGTGCAAATTTCAATGATCTGGCGAACGGAGGATATTACTCAGGTGTAACTTCAACAACGCTGACCATTACCAGCGCACAACTTGTATTAAGCGGAAACCAGTATCGGTGCAGGGTAATAGGCACCTGTTCGCCCGTTGCTTTTTCTAACCCGGGGGTACTGATAGTTTTACCTAATGTTATTACCACATGTGGCACAGTTACAGGTTGTCCGGGGCAAAGCATCATCCCGGTCAATGTAACCGATTTTATCGGCGTCGCCTCCTTTTCCATGACCTTGAACTACAACCCCTCCGTCTTGACCTATGCCGGATACCAGCTCTTTAACGCAGCGCTATCTGGAGGAAGTTTTGCCATCAATGCATCAGGGGGAAAGATTTACCTGACATGGTCAAGTACAACAGCGGTCACCCTTACCACCGGGGCATTGCTCATAGAGTTGAAGTTTGATGGTGTTTCTGGGTCAAGCCCCTTGACCTGGGATACACCGACTCCCGGTAACTGCGAATATAGTGACCTCAACGGACAGGTAATCTTTTCAACATGGAACAACGGGAATGTAACCATCAACGTATCGCCTGTAATTATTACACATCCTGCAAATAAGACCATTTATGCCTCAGGCAGTACCTCGTTTTCGGTTACAGCAACCGGTACCGGACTCGGATATTTGTGGCAGGTAAGTACCGATGGAGGTACAAACTGGATGAACCTCACAAATTCATCACCATACTCAGGTGTAACTACCTCCACATTAACCATAAACCCTGCTTCAACTGGTATGAATGGCTACCAATACCGTTGTAAAGTTTCAGGTAATTGTTCGTTGTATATTTCAACAAACCTTTTACTGCAAGATGATACAGTAGCCAACGGACAGACGTATTGCTACAACGCGACTCAGGCCATTACGGTTGCCGGTAACGGAACCAAATTTATTGTTCAGAATGGTGGCAGTGCCTCCATGGTCGCCGGACAAAAAATCAGTTATCTGCCCGGAACCATTGTTAATTCAGGCGGATATATGCATGGATCCATCACAACGACAGGACAGTATTGCATTGCGCAACCACTTATATCTAATTCTGCCCAACTGGTTGTGACACAGGTGCCAGTAACCACCTCATCCGGTACAATAACGAATTCCTGCACCGGGAATCTGATTATTCCGGTCAGCGTGTCGAACTGTCTGAATGTCGGAAGTATATCCCTGACAATGATCTTTGATACCACGAAGATGACTTTTGAAGGGTACCAGGGGGTCAACACTGAACTTTCAGGCGGATTTCTGGTTGTCAATCGTGCGAGTAACAGGGTAATATTGTCATGGGCATCAACAACGGCCGCCAACGTCGGATCCGGAGTCTTGATTCAATACAGGTTTAAAGCCAACTCAGGAATTTCGTCAACCATATCCTGGGACACGCAAACCGCGGGGGCTTGTGAATATGCTGACATCAACGGGACTGTCATCACATCATTTTACAACACCAGTAACATCACGATCCTTACAAATGCGCTGATCGTTAATGCCGGTTCGGATTTGATCAAGACAGGAAGCCCTGTTCAACTCAACGGCTCCGCAACCGGAGCAACGACGCCATACACCTGGTTATGGTCACCGGCAGGGTCTTTAAATAACCCGGCAATACCAAATCCGATGGCCTCACCTGTGGTAACCACCGCGTACACGTTGACTGTAACTGCCAACAATGGCTGTGTTGGTACCGATGTGATGAATGTCATGGTGGATGAGGTTCCCACAAACCTGGTACTTCAGGATATCACGATTCCCAATGGAGTCAGTAACTGTTACAATGCTTTACAGACCATTAACGTTGCTGGCGGCGGAACAATTTTCATTGTTGAAAATGGAGGCAGCGCAGTTATGATCGCAGGGCTTAAAATTAATTATCTTCCCGGAACAAAGGTTTACCCGGGCGGATACCTTCATGGATACATCACCACAACCGGAGATTATTGCAATACACTCCTTGCCCCTGAGATCCTGACCATTGAGGAAAATTCTCATGCTCCCACGGATGGGACCATATTCAGGATTTACCCAAACCCGACTACCGGCCAGTTCAATATTGTACTGAAAGAGAACGATTTACCCGGAAATGTCTATGTTACGGTGTATGGTTCCAGAGGTGAAATAATACTTAGTGATGTCATGATGCGTGATCTTCACAAAGGATTCTCACTTTCCGGCCAACCGTCAGGGCTGTATTTTGTAAGGGTTGTTAGCGGGAATAAGGGTTTTACAGGAAAACTGATCAAACAGTAAGGGTATTGGATTGAGCCTGTTAGGCAAGTAGTATATTTTATACAGGATTTAATAGAGGGTTTTGTCCGTTTTTTCGGTCCACTCTTTAAACAGTTCAAGTGCCAACGGGTTATCAATCTGCCGGAAACTGATTTTTCTTTGTTCCGGAAGAAGGTTCAATTCTTCGTAGATGTGATAGTCTTTAAATCCAATTGATGCGGCATCGTGGCGTGTTGAACAATAATAAACCGACTGTATGTTAGCCCAATAAATTGCAGAAAGACACATTGGGCAAGGTTCGCAGGTTGCATATAGGATGGCTCCGGTGAGGTCGAAATTCCCGATTTTCCGGCATGCCTCCCTGATGGCGACGATTTCGGCATGTGCAGTCGGATCATTCTGCGAACTGACCTGGTTTCCACCTTTCCCAATGACTTTTCCATTCATCACGACAATGGCGCCAAAGGGTCCGCCAACATTGTTCCTAACTGTATAAAAAGCTTCATTGAATGCTTCGTTCAGGTAATTGTCAACAACTTCCATCTCTGGTTTATTTATTAGATCATCATATTTTACATGGCCTTATCGGTTACAAATTTAACAGGTAAAATGGCTTGAAATACATTTCATGCATGATCTTCCTCCTTTTTTGACATTTTCAGGGGCAATTCTCATGCTTTATCTCTAATTTTGGGGGCAGTATATTCACCTGAATTAATAAAAAAGTGTCAGGAAAATTTCATCCGATACCTCTTCCGGGCCTCTTAAGATTAACACTTGCCGAAATCAGTCAAAACAGATTTATGGGAATTCCCGGTAGTTTGTTCTACCGGCCGCACCCTACCGATCGTTTTGGATTTACGAGATATGGACGATACCTTGAAACGCCCATCGGAGTGGCTGCAGGGCCTCACACACAGTTGGCGCTTAACATAGTTGCCGCCTGGCTTTGCGGTGCCCGGTATATTGAGTTAAAGACCGTCCAGACCCTGGATGAACTCGAAGTCTCAAAACCCTGCATCGACATGCAGGACGAGGGTTACAACTGTGAGTGGTCCCAGGAACTTAAAGTGAATGAGTCCTTTGCTGAGTACCTCAACGCCTGGATCATCATCCATATCCTTCATATTGAATTGGGATTCACCGGATCAGTGGGAACGCTTTTTAACATGAGTGTGGGGTACAACCTTGAGGGGATCATGAATGCCAATGTCCAATGGTTTTTTGACCGGATGCTGGATTGTAGTACAGAACTGGATAAAGCGAGAGAATCCATCAGGGGGATTTACCCTGGTATTGATAAGATAGATATCCCATCGAAAATATCGGATCATGTTACCTTGAGCACCATGCATGGATGTCCGCCCGACGAGATTGAAAGGATCGGGCTATATCTGATCAGCGAAAAGAAATTACATACCACAATTAAATTAAATCCAACATTACTTGGACCGGAAGTAATTCGCGGGTTGCTGAACACCAGGTTTGGCTTTTCCACTGTAGTTCCTGACACCGCTTTTGAACATGACCTGAAATATCCGGATGCAATACAGATCATTGAATCGCTGGGGTTGGCTTCAGATAAAAACGGATTACAGTTTGGCGTAAAGCTTACCAACACCCTGGAATGTAAAAACAATAAAAATATTTTCGGGGACGGGGAGACCATGATGTACATGAGCGGCCGGGCGCTACATCCCATAAGCGTATTGCTGGCAAGGAAAATGCAGAATGACATGGGGGGCAGCCTTGATATCTCTTTTTCTGCAGGTGCGGATTGTTTTAACGTTGCCGATGTGCTGGACTGTGGTATGAGACCGGTGACCGTGTGCAGCGATTTGCTGAAGCCCGGCGGATACGGGCGTTTATTTCAATATATTGAAAACCTTCGTTCACACAACCAGGTCAACAAGTCAGCTCTGCAAAACCTGAATAATTATGCTGACAGGGTTGTCGATAATCCGGGTTATTATAAGCATTTATTGTCCGATCCCTCTATCAAGACTTCAAGGGAACTTGGTTGGTTTGACTGTATTCATGCTCCGTGTACAGATACCTGTCCGACAAATCAGGACATTCCGGAATATATGCATCATACAGCGCATGATGATATTCCCGCGGCATTTGATACAATTTTCATGACCAATCCCTTTCCATCAGTTACAGGAATGGTATGCGACCATTTGTGTGAGTTGAAATGCACCCGGGTAAATTTTGACAATGCATTGCATATCAGAGAGATCAAGAGGTTTGTGGCGGAAAACACCCCACCCCCATCCCCACCCCCAAAAGGAGAGGGGCAAGTGGCCCGGGCAGCCATTATCGGGGCTGGCCCGGCTGGTTTATCCTGTGGATGGTACTTACGCAATGCTGGTTTTGAGGTGGATATCTTTGAACAGAAAAATGTTGCCGGGGGCATGGTTTCTGCAGCCATTCCCTCATTCCGGCTTACCGGCGAGGCCATTGATAACGATATACAACGGATACTGGCATCAGGGATTCATCTGCATGATAATCAATATATTGACGCCGCACGTTTTAAGCTGCTCCAACGTGATTACGACCTCATTTTCCTGGCTGCAGGCGCTCAACAATCAATCAGACTGAATATCGAAGGAATAGACTCAAGCGGGGTGATTGATCCGCTGGAGTTTTTATTTGATGTCAGGCAAAATAAGACAACCAGGTTGGGTCAGCACGTGATCATCATTGGAGGTGGGAATACAGCCATGGATTCCGCCCGCACTGCATTCCGGATGGTAGGAAAAGAGGGGAGTGTCACCATCGTTTACCGTCGCACGGTTAAAGAAATGCCCGCCGATCATGGTGAGATCAAAGCAGTGCAGGAAGAGGGGATCCGTATCATTGAGCTAGCCAATCCCGTTCGTGTTCAATCGGTCGGGGGCAGGGTTACCGGACTGTTATGTTCACGCAACATCCTGACCTTGAATGGAAATGATGACAGGCCCTCCCCACGCGCCATCCCTGGTTCCGAATTTGAAATTTCATGCGATACCATTATTCCGGCCATTGGCCAGCAGATGGCGGTTGATTTTCTTGAGCATGATCAACTTCGTCCGGTTCAGGGAAGTTATAAAACAGGAGTTCCCAAACTTTACATCGGCGGAGATGCCATGCGTGGCGCCTCGACAGCAATCAATGCCATCGCCGACGGCCGCAAAGCCGCAGAAGAAATCATAGCACAAACGGCGCACCTGCTCCCCTCCCCTGCAAGGGGAGGGGTCGAGTGTGGGGTAGAAGATATCCCCCAACTGATGCATCGCAAAGCGATCAGGGAATATGGAATTCATCCGGCAGAAACCGCCCTGGACAGGAGAAGGAATTTCGATCTGGTCATGTCATCCTTTACAGCAGAACAGGCAAAGACAGAGGCAGCACGGTGTTTGCGATGTGATGTGATCTGCAACGTATGTGTCTCGGTTTGCCCGAACCTGGCCAACTTCGGATACCGGGTCGAACCAGTGCGTTATTCGCTGGAAAAGGCAGTTTTAAATGAGGATGGCTCCATCGTAATAGAAAAGGATAAGGTTTTTAAGGTTGATCAGCCATTTCAGATCCTTAACATCCGTGATCTGTGCAATGAATGTGGTAATTGTACTACATTTTGCCCGACCAGCGGCAGGCCATTCGCCGATAAGCCCGGTATATTTCTTTCTGTGAAATCGTTGAACGAAGTGGGTACAGGCTTTCTTTTTAGTCAGCTTCCGGGAAAACAGGCGCTGATTTATAGGGACAAGGAGAGTGTAAAAACTTTGAGTTTGATGGATGACAAATATGTGTATGAGACAGACCAGGTCACAGCGGTTATCAATGCAAAAGATTTCGCACTGCTTGATGTAAAGTTTCTGACACCGTGTGTTAAAGAATTCCACTTTGAATTTGCTGCAGAAATGAGTATAATATTGAATGGTGCAATGCAAATAACAGTGAATATTGAATAAAAAACATTGAAAAGTGAATAAATAACAGTGAATAGTTATGATACCAATTATTAAGAATGTTGTTGATCAGGCAGTGCTGGAAAAGGCCATTGGCCATTACCGCGAAAAGGGAATCATCCTGCCGACTTTCGCCCAGATGCAAAACCCGGACCTAATTCCCGGTAGCATCAGGGATAGATTGAAGAACATCGGCCTGTGGGATCTTCATCCCCTGAATTTATTCAGGATAACCTGGAAAAATGAACCGAAGGCCTCCGGAGGATTATTTGGGGCGCCTAATTTTATTGTGTTGCCGAAGGAGCTCACCGGAATTGATACTCCCATCATTGTGATGCTTGGCAAATGGTTCCCGACCGGGGCACACAAGGTGGGCGCTGCCTATGGATGCCTGGCCCCCCGCATCATCACCGGTGGGTTCGATCCGACTTATCATAAAGCGGTATGGCCGTCAACCGGAAACTATTGCCGCGGTGGCGCCTTTGATTCCTATCTCATGGATGTAACCGCGGTGGCCATCCTTCCAGAGGAGATGAGCCGCGAACGGTTTGCCTGGCTTGAGGAGATCGGCGCCGAAGTGATCGCCACACCGGGTTGCGAGTCAAATGTGAAGGAGATATACGATAAATGCTGGGAGATCAGGCGTACACGGAAAGATTGTATCATTTTCAACCAGTTTGATGAATTTGGAAACTCATGCTGGCACCATGAAGTTACCGGTCATGCGATTGAAGAGGCGTTCAGGATGGTTGCGGGAAAGGATGCGCACTTGTCTGCCTATATTTCAGCAACCGGATCGGCGGGGACCATCGCTGCGGGAGATTATCTGCGAACCAAATTCCCCTCTATGAAAGTGGTTGCATCAGAGGCGCTGCAATGCCCCACACTGTTGATGAATGGTTTTGGCGGTCACCGGATCGAGGGGATCGGTGACAAGCATGTTCCATGGGTACACAACGTAAGGAATACCGATGTTGTTACGGCAATTGATGATGAAGATTGCATGCGGTTGCTGAGATTGTTCAATGAAAAAGCCGGACATGAATACCTTAAAGCCAATGGAGTTGATGGGGAGTTGGTGTCAATGTTATACACAATAGGCATTTCCGGGATCGGGAATATTTTATCAGCCATCAAAACCGCAAAACATTTTGAATTCACAAGTGAGGATATCATGGTGACCATTGCCACAGATTCTGCCGAAATGTATGGCTCCAGAATTATGGAGCTGAACAGTGAACGCGGTTCCTATTCATCGATTCAGGCCGCACGGGATCACGAGAAATGCATGTTGGGAAATGGTACTTCAAACATGAAAGAGCTCGGATACAGCGACCGGAAAGCAATTCATAACCTGAAATATTTCACCTGGATCGAACAGCAGGGAAAGGATGTGGAGGATTTACGCCAGTTGTGGGAGGATCGTCATATCTGGACGGAGATATTCAGCCAGCCTGCCCGCTGGGATGAACTGATAAATGAATTCAATGAAAGAACTGGATTACTTAAATAAAATGTGGCTAAAGCCAATGGCTCAGAAACCCATCAATAACAGTTGGCTGAAGCCAACTGCAATAAATGGAGGAAAAGCAAAATCTGTTGGTATTTATTGCAGTCAGCTTTAGCTGACTGATTAAGGGATGACTTAATAATTGGGGCTTTAGCCCCATTAATGAGAAAATAATTTCAGAAATATTTTAAACATGCCTGAAAAATTCCACTTTGAATGTGTAAACTGTAAAACTGAATATCCCGGCGACAAGGTCATCTATTTGTGTCCATCATGCGAAGCGTTGAACAAACCCGGCATTCCCCCGCAGGGTGTTCTGAAGACCATATACCCTTATGAAAAAATTCGCGGCTCAAATCCTGTGAATAACCTTTTTGAACGGTTGCAGCGCGAACAGTTTCTTTCATTGCTGCCAATTAAAGGGATGAATTCATGGACTGGATTGCATGTCGGGGATACACCTTTATACAAGGTGGACAAGTGGACAGGTGGGCAGGCGGACAGGCGGACAGACGGACAGGCGGACAGGCGGGGGGATGAGTTTGAGATTTACCTGAAAGATGATTCGCAGAATCCAACATTTTCTTTTAAGGATCGAGCTTCAGCGCTTGTTTCGGCCTGGGCGCGTGAAAATGGAATAAAAACCCTGGTCGCTGCTTCCACCGGAAATGCTGGATCGTCACTCGCAGGTATTTGTGCATCACAGGGACAAAAGGCGATGATCGTCGTGCCTGCAGCGGCACCGCTGGCCAAACTTACACAGATACTCATGTATGGAGCAACGCTGGTTCCGGTCAGGGGTACTTATGATGATGCTTTCGACCTGAGCGTGCAGATCTCTGAAAAATATGGTTATTATAACCGGAATACAGCCTATAATCCACTTACCATTGAAGGCAAAAAGACAGTTTCATTCGAACTGTTCCACCAACTCGGAAACCAGGTTCCAGACCGGATCTTTATCCCGGTTGGGGATGGGGTCATCTTTTCCGGTGTTTGCAAGGGATTTGAAGATCTGCTGAAACTTGGGATCATCAGCCGGATGCCGGTTCTGGTAGCAGTTCAGGCGGAAGGGAGCAGCAACCTGATCAACAATTTGAAAAACGACTCATTCGATGTCAAGCCATCCAGGACAATTGCCGATTCTATTTCCGTGGATGCGCCCCGATGTTTCTTCCTGACACGTGACTATATTGAGAAATATCACGGGGAGTCTGTTTCAGTATCAGACCAGAAAATTTTGACGGCATCGCTTCATCTTTCTCATTCAAGGGGAATATTTTCCGAACCTGCAGCGGTTGCAGCTTATGCCGGCATGTTGAAATATCGCGATCAGGGATTGATCCCGCCCGGTACAAAAAATGTGGTGTTGCTCACCGGAAGCGGACTGAAAGATCTGACCGCCGTTCAATCATCCATCCAAATACCGGAGGCTGTTGAGCCGGATATCCGATCGGTTGAAGCAATTATCCAAAGGCATTTTTCACATAAATCCTGATATGATCACCTTTTACCTGAACCACCGGAAAGTCGAATACCCTGAAGATAACAACCGGACATTGCTGCAATATCTGCGGGAGACAGCAGGGATCACTTCCGTGAAAGATGGCTGTTCCGGCCAGGCGGCCTGTGGCGCCTGTATGGTGGAAATTAATGGAAAGGCGAAATTATCATGTACCAGCAAGATGAAGTTTCTTGAAGGGGCACAGATCATCACCATGGAAGGCATTCCGGAAGTGGTTCGCGATATCATTGCAAAGGCATATGTAGAAAAGGGCGCCGTGCAATGCGGATTTTGCACCCCGGGCCTGATCATACGCACCAAAGTCCTGTTCTCTGAAAACCCTAATCCGGATCGGGAACAGATTAAAAAGGCCATCAACCTTAATCTCTGCCGGTGTACCGGATATGTGAAAATAGTCGATGCCATTGAAACCGCACTGAAAAATCTCAGGGATGAACGATCAAAAGAGAATACTTCGCGAAACGGTCCCAGGCCAACTTCAGAACAACCACCGGGGAACCTGCCTGCCGGTATTGGCAAATCCCTGAAAAAATATGAAGCGTATGAAACGGCCATTGGAAAACGATTGTTTATCAATGATATGCAGATTGAAGGGATGCTTCATGGCGCCCTTCGGTTCAGTGATCATCCCCGGGCACGGATAGTTTCAATTGATACTTCGGAAGCGATAAAAATTGAGGGTGTGATCAGGGTGTTTACAGCGTCCGATGTTCCGGGTGACCGGTTTACCGGATTGATCATCAGCGACTGGCCATTGATGATCGCTCCGGGTGAAATAACCAGGTATATCGGTGATGTCATTGCCGGAGTAGTTGCCGTGGATGAGGAGACAGCCCGGAGCGCTGCAAGGTTGATCAAGGTTGAATATGAGGTTCTTGACCCTGTTTCTGATGTCCATCTTGCTTTAAAACCAGGTTCGGCGCTGGTGCATCCCGGCAGATCAAACCTGCTGGAAAAATGTGTCGTCTGTAGGGTCGATCCGTTGGGATCAACAAACGGTCAATCTGCATTTTGTGTAACCGGAATCTATGAAACCCAGCGCATTGAGCATGCATTTCTGGAGACTGAAGCGGCATTGGCTCTTCCATTAGAAGATGGAATTCACCTGTATAGCCAGGGGCAAGGCATCTATGTTGATCAACGGCAGGTGGCTTCGCTGCTTGGATTGGATGACGAGCAGGTTCGTGTTACGCTGGTTCCATGCGGGGGCGGATTTGGCGGACGTGAGGATATGACCGTTCAGGGTCATGTTTCGCTTTTTGCATTTCTCCTGAAGCAACCGGTGAGATTGCACTTGTCGAGGGACGAGTCGATCATGATGCACCCTAAGCGGCACCCGGTCTGGATGGATATATCACTCGGCTGTGATGAGCATGGGAAGCTTATCGCACTGCGCCTTCGGGCCATCGGCGACACCGGCGCCTATGCTTCGGTCGGTACCAAAGTGATGGAACGCGTGGCCGGCCATGCAAGTGGCGGGTACCATATCCCATCAGTGGATATCGAGTCGCTTACGGTGTACACCAACAACATCCCCTCCGGCGCAATGCGGGGATTCGGGGCCAACCAGGTTGCTTTTGCACTGGAAAGCTGCATTGATGAATTATGTAAACAGGGTGGTTTTGACCGCTGGAAATTCCGGTACGACAATGCACTTGAGAAAGGAAAGATGACGGCCACAGGACAGGTACTCGGCGAAGGAGTTGGCATCAAAGCCTGTCTGAATGCCTTGAAAGATCATTTCTATGCTGCAAAATATGCCGGACTCGCCTGCGGGATCAAAAATTCCGGTGTAGGCAACGGGATGACCGACTTCAGCGATGTAAAGATCTCTTTTCTTACAAATGGAAGAATCCTCATCGAACATGGTTGGACCGAAATGGGGCAAGGCGTTCAGAACATGGCGATCCAGACCCTTAACGAGGAGACCGGTATCGATCCTTCCCTTATTGATGTCGTAGTTGATACCATTGCCGGGTTGCCTACCGGTATGACAACCTCATCACGGGCAACAGCCTTGCTTGGGAACGCCATCATTGATGCTTCAGCGGCAATCAGGCAGGATCTGGATAGGTATGCACACGAAAAAGGCAGCCTGCCAGAAAAAGACTTTCATCACGCGCTTTTCCACATGGCAGGAAAGACATACAGCGGTAAATATTATTGCGACTGGACGACCAAACCCGGCGCCGATGTTGAGAAGATCATTACCCATTACTCATACGGGTACGCGGCCCAGCTTGTGGTGCTGAATGATTTCGGGATGATCGATAAAGTTTATGCTGCCCACGATGCCGGGAAGATTATGAATCCCATGCTTTTTGAAGGCCAGATCGAGGGCGCTGTGCACATGGGTATTGGTTATGCACTTTCCGAAGATCTGCCGATGAAAGATGGCAGGCTGGTGAGTGAGAAATTATCTGATTGTGGTGTACTTAGCGCACCACAAACGCCGGAGATCATTGTCATTGGCGTTGAAGAGGCCGACCCGGTGGGTCCTTACGGGGCCAAGGGTATCGGGGAGATCGGGCTGGTACCAACAGCCGCTGCGGTTGCCAACGCCCTATGTCAGTTTGACGGGATCAGGCGTTATCGTTTACCGATGAAAAGATGAATGGCAACCACAACCTGTTCATCCTGTTTGGCCGGTTCCCAATAGCAATTTATTAAGTTATCAATTCCTTAGTTTCGATCTCCGTATAAACGAGATCAATTTTTTGCTGAATTTCAATTGTCTTGGCAATGGAGGTGGCAATCTTACAATAGGTAGCCGGGTCGGTCATCTGCCTTCCCTTACGGTCTTTCAGATATTTTTCCAATACCTGGTAACCACCGATGTGATAATTCCACATTTCCGGTTCAATACCCTCAAAATATTTTGTCGCGTTGATAAAAACGCATCTGTTCGCTTCATTGTAAACAGGCTTTACAATCAAATCCTCTCCAAGACCCTTATATTTTACTATCGGGTTATTCAATGATTTACTTTTGAGCAGGTGCAGTTGGGTCAGCTCTTCGCCCAATTCCGCCATCTGTAAAAATAAGGTATGAATGCCGGTAAAAGGTACTCGCGGGAAATCAATTTTAAGGAACTCGGCATATTTCTCCCGGTAGATATTGCTGTATAACACTGAATAGCAGTAAAAAAGGATCTGCTCCGGGGTTGGTTTTTTCTTATATACTTTTTCCAATTGTTCAAAAACCACGGATGAAATATTTGGTTTCCTGCCTTCGCTCCCGTATTCCGTTTCAGACTCAAAAAGCATCATGCTTTGAAAACCGCCTTTCTTTTTCTTTTCTTCGGGTTTATAGAGGTATAGTGGTAAAAATAATTCACCACCTCTGTAAAACAAGTTAAAGTCAATTATTTTATTTGAAATAAAAGCTAAGTTCCACAAATGATCATCTCCAACAACCTGACCTTGTCTTCCAATTGCCAAACCAAGATTTTCTTTGAGCAGATGTTGCATGATAGCATGTTGGGGACTACTAAATAAACCCCGTGACATTCCTGTATAATAAGTAAAACGAATATCAAGAGGTCTGTATAAAACCCTTTTTAATAGTCCCTTTATTGGACCACTTTCTCTTATATCTTGTTGAGCATTTTCGACTTTCCAATCTCTACTATCTTTCCCCAATGTGTATGCCTGGCGGGCAAATTCTGTATCAAATCTTGAGAATTGAGATAAACGATTCCATAATTCTATCGGCTCAAATCCTATTGTTAAGGAATCTCTCCCGGTGACAAAACCAACAGTATTCACCGGAAAAATTTCATTTACCCTCATCCAATTATTATAATGCTCAATATCTTTAGTATTTCGCCTAATGAAAAAATACCAAGGGCTTTCGGGTTTCAGTTGTATGAAATCTTTCTTTTTCAGGCTGTGCTTATCCAGCCATATATATTTATTTTCCCGTTCGCCGAATAAATCAGAATGATAGATTTTACAACCCTTTGCTTTTTCTCTCTTTATGAAAAGGGCAATGGCGACGCCCTGTTGTATGTCAAACACGTTTTCATCCCTTGCCCCATTGGGGGAAGTCTCTTTTTTCAGGGAGTTACCGTGTAAATCCAGAATATAAATCTCATTGAAAGTATTCATTAAACTCTGCCTCATTCCCCGGAAAGTCGGATTATCGAGATAGCTGTGGTTGGTAATCATTCCCACAACTCCCAGTCCGGCCTTGTGTATTTTCCATTGGGCAAATCGCAGAAATTTTACATAGTCGTCCTGTAGCCAAAGTTTTTTTTCTTCCAGCTTCTTGCCGTCAATTTCGTAATAACTTTGGGCGCCATCAATATTTGATTTTAACAATCGTTCAGTCCACTCGTTTTTATTCGCGGAGATACCACTGTACGGCGGATTCCCCATTATTACCAAAATTGACTCCTCCTTTTTTATTCTGCCTGCTTCATGACTTTCATCGCTCAGACTTTCAAGGCCGGGGATTTGTGTCTGGCTAAGGTCCTCGATATCGAGCGTGTTGGTAAGATATAGTTTAAAACGCTCGTTGTCTTTCATTGTGTAACCCAGTTCTTCCAATAGAAAGCTCATTTTTATATGTCCGATTGCATAGGGAGCCATCATGAGCTCAAAAGCGTAAAAGTCCTTCAGGATGTGTTCACTCAGCAGTTTGTTCACTCCTCCTTCGCCATATTTGGCCGTGTATTCATGTACCGCCAGTTTTATAGCTTCTGCAGGAAAGGTGAGTGTTCCTCCGGCCGGATCCAATAGGGTAACCTCTTTACTGGCTAATCCGTCGTTTAGGTTAAAACGAGTTTTTAAAATATCATGTACACTACGGACAATATAGCGTACCACCGGTTCGGGGGTATAATACACCCCCCTTTTTTCGCGTGTGGCAGGGTCGTATTCGCTCAGAAAAGTTTCGTAGAAATGTACAATGGGATCCTCGCCCTTGCCGGCTTTGAAATACCCGTGTAGAATGTTCCTGACATCTGCGGCATTCAGCACTTCGGCAATGTCATCAACCATTACTTCCATGTGCTTGGGCAAATCGCCCTGAGAAATGAATTTGAACACATTCCGCAGAATGCCGATTGTTTTGGGAATCAGATCGTAAGCCAGCTTTCGGTTAAAGCCATTGGCGCTTCTGGTGCGCGCTGCGAAAAGGCCATAGGTGATGGTTTGTGAGAACAGATCGGCAAAATCTTTTTCGGTGAGATTGGCAATAAGGAATTTTTTAAACGTTTCGAAAAATCCATACAATTCACCTTTTCCTTTTTGCTGTTGCTCCATCTCCACCGTGATCACCTCATCGCGCAAAAAGCGGGTCCGGATGGCAAGTTCTTTGCCTAATTGTTCGGCAGTAGTAACTTTCGGAAGTGAAAATGCAAAAAACTTTGAAAGCAGTACGGTGAATTTTGCTTCATTTTCAATTGGCGGGGGAATACCCTTCTTAGCCAGAGCAGAACGTGCAACAAAGGTTTTGTCAACCATCTCCCCTTTACGGTAGAGGCGGAATTCATAAAAATCGGTGAGAATTACATTCGGGAATGTTTTCAGATAACGCTTCAGTTGTTCCGATCGTTCAATTATATCAAGGTTTTCACCTGGTTTCTTTGCTTCAACATACCCGATGATGTTCTCTTTTCCGTCCCACACCCTGAAATCAGGGTTACCGGCTTCGGTTTTCTTCGGCAGGGTAGTGATTTGCGTTTTTAACTTACCGGTACTGATGGCAAAATCAAGTAGAAAATGGGAGAAGTGCGGATAGTAGCTCTCTTCTCTTGCATCCCCCCGCGTAGTTGTTTTTGTAATTTTTTCCAGGTAATCCTTTATCATAAATTGGAATTATGATGTGCACAAGTAAACAAAAGTAGTATTTTTATCAAATGGTTCATGACGGTTATACATGAAAAACCAATACTAAATATATGCTTCTTCTCAGAAATGGAACATACATCGACTGGCAAACGTTGGAATTCAAACGCACCGATATAATGGTGGAACCAGGAGCAAATGGTGGCTGCTTGTACGCTGAAAACCTCAGCCAAAGCCCCGATTTCGGAGGGAGAGCCGCTGGGAGTGAGCATTCCATCGACTGTACAGGCAAATTTATAACCAAATCGTTCGCCAACGGCCACCATCATGTCTATTCCGCCCTTGCCCGGGGGATGCCTGTGCCAAAGAAAAATCCAGTGAATTTCGGAGAGATCCTTCAATATATCTGGTGGAATCTTGACAAGGCGCTTGACCTGGAGATGGTCAGATCGAGTGCCCTTGTTACGGCCATAGCATGCGCAAAAAGAGGGGTTACCTTTGTCATTGATCATCATGCTTCACCATTTGCCGTTGAGGGCAGCCTGGAAACAATCGCCCATGCCTTTGATGAAGTTGGTGTCGGACACCTCTTGTGTTATGAAATCTCCGACCGCGACGGGTTGGAAATTGCTCAGAAAGGCCTCGCCGAAACAGCGGATTACCTTTCAAAACGACAGGGACTGGTTGGATTGCATGCCTCATTTACCGTGGGCAACGAAACATTGAAACAGGCGGTTCAACTCGCGACAACAACAAAATCTGGTATTCATATTCATGTTGCCGAGGACAAGTCTGACCAGGAACATTGTGTTGAGCATTATCAACAACGGGTCATCGGGCGTTTAGCCGATGCCGGGGTCATGCAGTTTCCGAAAACCATCCTGGCGCATTGCCTTCATCTGGATTATCATGAACGCGGCCTAGTCGAAGGTTCTGCTGCCTGGGTCGTGCAGAACATGGAGAGCAACCTGAACAACAAAGTTGGCTTTTTTAACTCAGCCGGACTTGGACGACGGATCATGATCGGTACCGATGGGATGCACAGCGACATGTTACCCAGCGCCAAAGCGGCGTTCTTTGCCGGTCACAATTTCGACAACATCAACTATAGTTCAACTTATGACAGGTTAAGGAATGTACACCATTATCTCAATTCCAATGGAATTCCGGGGGACGGCGAGAACAACCTGGTGGTTCTTGATTACGATCCGCCTACTCCAATGAGTGCGGAGAACTTCTATGGTCATTTTCTATTTGGAATTGAATCGTCGCATATCAGCCATGTGATCTCACAAGGCAGGCTCATTGTGGAGGATGGCCGTGTCGTGACCGTTGATGAAAAAAAAGTATTGGAAGTGTCACGAAAACAGGCAAGGCGGTTATGGCAAAAAATGAAATAGAAAAGTTACTGATCCGGAATGGAAAACTTGTTGAGGCAGGCGGAAGTTCCATGGAAGACCTGGTGCTCGAGAATGGCATTATCGCGGCCCGCGGGAAGTTCGATGCTTCAACCCATCCTGGTTGCCGGAATATTGATGCTAATGGAAAATATGTGATCCCGGGTGGATTTGATCCACATGTGCATTTCTCATTGCCTTCTCCGGCAGGTAAATCATGTGATGATTTCAAGTCTGGCAGCCAGGCTGCCCTGGCAGGAGGCACGACAAGTTTCATGGATTTTGTCACCCCGCGCCGGGGACAATCTTTAATGGAAGCCTTGCGCCTGCGCAGGGAAGAGGCTGCTGAAAGCCAGACCAGTTTCGGCCTTCACATGGGCATCAGTGAATGGAATCCGAAGGTGGCCGCTGAAGTTGTTCCTTTGATGGAGAAAGACAACATCCGGTCGTTCAAGGCCTACCTGGCCTATCGTGATTCAATCGGGATTGGTTATGAAGAGGTGTATGAGCTGATGCGGGTTGTTGGCCCGGCCGGCGGACTGGTGATGGTTCACTGTGAGGAGGGGGAGATGATCAGCCGGTTGCAAAGGCGATTTTTAAGTGAAGGCAAGACCCGTTCCACTTTTCACGCGTTATCCCGCCCGCCGGAGGCTGAAATTCGGGCTATAGAGAAGGTGATTGAAATATCGGCAAAAACAAACTGCCCGGCTTATATTGTTCACATCTCCACCGGAAGGGGCGCAGATTTGATCGCTTCAGCCAAAAAGGATGGCCTCCGGGTCTATGGTGAAACCTGTCCGCACTACCTCCTGCTTGATGAATCCGTATATGATCCCTCATGCGATGACATGCAGATTCTTCCTTACATCCTGTCCCCGCCGATCCGCGTGAAAGATGACCAGGCCCGTCTCTGGGAAAGGCTGTCTGACGGCACCCTGGATGTGGTGGCCACCGACCATTGTCCATTCAACCTTTATGGTCAAAAGGACCGGGGATTGGATGACTTTACCAAAATCCCCAACGGAGCAGGCAGTATCCGACACCGTTTGCAATTGCTGTACACTTTTGGCGTACTGACCAGTAAAATAACGATCAATCAGTTTGTCAGCCTGACCTCCACCCGACCGGCTGAAATTTTCGGCATGGGTCACCGGAAAGGGAAACTTCTCCCGGGTTGTGATGCCGATATTGTGATCTGGGATCCTGATTTTGAAACGACGATCACGATTGACACCAGCGTGTGCAGATGCGATTCTGACGTCTTTGAAGGGTTTCATATCATGGGTCGCCCGGAAACAGTAATCATGAATGGTAAGATCATTGATCAGAGGTCAGGAAATCCTTTTAGCCTTCCGGTCAGCAAGTGAATGCAGCATCGCAGCCGGATCTTCAAACCGGTTGGTGAGCATCATGGCCGCAATGATGTATGGTTTAAATCCTGCTTGTTTATAGAGTGGCACGCGATAACGTTCAAAAACGGAAGCAGCCACCTCTCCTTCGTTACATGAAATACCGGAAATATCGGCAGGAAGGCAATGCATATACAACGCCTGACCCTTTTTCGTCAGTTTCATCTTGTCTTCGGTGCATTCCCAGTTTTTATACATTGCATTGTTTGCAAGGCACTCTTTCTCCAAGCCTTTCAATCCATCATGATCACTTTTTTTCAGCAGTTCAGTTCTACGCTGCATCACATGGAAAGGCGCCCAGCTCTTTGGATAAACGATATCGGCATCCCTAAATGCGTCGTCCATGGAGTTTACCACCCGGAAATTGCCGCCACTTTCAACAGCCTGCTTTCCGGCCAGGTCAACCACTACGGGGATGAGTCCGTAACCTTCGGGAAAGGCGAGGTCAACATGCATTCCCAGACGGGTCATCAGGCCAATAATTCCCTGGGGTACCGAAAGAGGCTTGCCATAACTGGGTGAATAAGCCCAGGTCATGGCGATCTTTTTGCCTTTTAAATTTTCAAGCGAACCAAAAACAGTTTTAAGGTGAAGCAAATCTGCCATTGACTGGGTCGGATGGTCAATATCGCATTGCAGGTTGATTATTCCCGGTCGTTGGGGCAACACACCGTCGGAAAATGCTTCGTCAAGGGCAGCGCCAACTTCACGCATGTAGGCATTTCCGGCACCCAGGAACATGTCGTCGCGGATGCCGATGATGTCGCTCAGGAAGGAGATCATCGCGGAGGTTTCCCGAACCGTCTCGCCATGGGCGATCTGCGATTTCCCTTCGTCAAGGTCCTGTACGGCAAGCCCAAGCAGGTTGGCTGCAGAGGAAAATGAAAATCGCGTCCGGGTGGAGTTATCGCGAAACTGAGAAATGGCCAGCCCTGAGTCGAAACAGCGGGAGGAGATGTTGTTGTCGCGAAGCGCTTTCAGGTCTTCCGCCACGGACAGGATGGTCTCCAGATTTGTAAGACTTTTTTCCCAGGTGAGGAGGAAGTCTTTGTTGTACAGGCCGGTAGTTGAGTCGTCAGTTTTGGTAATTATTTCAGTCATGGTTTAGTTATTATTGTTGGGGCGCATTGCTATGTGCCCTTGGGGCGCATAGGGGCGCATATTTATGCGCCCTTACTTTCAGTTCGTCTTTTGATTATTCCGACAGATAATATGCCAGCGCTGCATAAAACGCCGAAGCCGCCACCAAATCGCTCACCGGCACCATTTCATTTGGGGCATGGGCCAGTACCTCGTTCCCCGGGCCAAAACCGATGCACGGAATCTTGTAATGCCCGTTAATGGTGACGCCGTTGGTGGAGAAGGTCCATTTGTCGATTACCGGTTCTTTATTAAAAAGTCCGGTAAACGCCTCCTGAGCCTTAACGACCAGGTGGTGATCTTCTTCGATTTTCCAGGTTGGATAGTATTTTTCCATCCCATAGGAGAGACCGGTGTATGCAGTCTCCTCATATTGCAGCACTTCTATCTCAGCATCTGAATCTTTAAGGATTTCCCTGATTTCAGCTACAGCAGATTCTTTGGTTTCACCCCAGGTGAGCCGGCGGTCAAGGTGAATGCGCGCATAATCGGCAACGGCACATAATGAAGGGCTGCCTGAGATAAATTCTGAAACGGTAACACTGCCTTTTCCAAGGAAGTCATCGGATTTTAACCGGTCGTTCAGCTTTTCGATGGCCAGGCAGGCACGCGAGGCCATATAAACAGCGTTCTTTCCCCGCTCGGGCGCTGATCCGTGGGAGGAGACGCCCCTGAAGGTCACAGAAATCTCCATCCTTCCTCGGTGACCCCGGTAGATATTCAGATTGGTTGGTTCGGTGAGGACAACAAAGTCGGGAACGATTTTTTCTTCTTCAACGATATATTTCCAGCACAGCCCGTCACAATCCTCTTCAATGACCGTACCAGTAAAGTAAATCGTGAGATCGCGGTCAAAGGCAAGTTCTTTCAGGATGCGTCCTGCCGTTACGAATGCAGCAGGACCGCCTTTCTGGTCAACAGTGCCACGGCCATGCACAAAACCATCACGTATCTCTCCGGAAAAGGGATCGCTGGTCCAGTTGGCTAAATTCCCGGTGTCGACCGTATCGATATGTCCATCGAATGCAAGGATCTTGCTGCCAGTACCAATACGGCCGATCACGTTACCAAGCCCATCGAAACGAACTTCATCAAAGCCGGCTTCAACCATCTGCCGCTGCAGTTCAACGGCCATGACTTTTTCTCCTGTACTGAGGGATTTGATTTTAACGAGTTTGGAGAGATTTCCGGCGGTGTATTCGGCATATTTACCGGCCAGGTTGTTGATTTTTGTAAGGATATCTTTCAAATTACAGAAAAATTAGTTGTTTCAGAGCAACGGCAAAGGTACAAATCTTCCTGCATTTGAGTTGATCAAAACTTGCTTTTTGATGCAAAAATCTGGTTGAAAAGAGTAGCATTGCCTGATCCGAAAATAGCGCTTGTATTGGTGCTCGAACGGATATAATACATTTTATTCAATGGCCCTGTGGCGCCAGTCACCTCTATGGGCGACATGTTGGTTCCCTCGATCCTCAGGGAATATGGATATGTTACCGGGATGTCGCCATCATCGGCAAACTCAGCGCCTGTCGAATTAGCGATCGAGTTGATATAGATGACAGTTTTTGCCGAATCCGCTTTTTCACCATTGACCAGCCAGTTGTTTCCACTTCGGGAGAGGATAAAAGAACTGTCGCCAGGGTAAACAAAGGTCAGCTTTGTTACCTCCTTCGGATTAAACCGGCAAATCAACCTGTTCCGGTATTGAGCCGGTTGGTCGGAAAAGATCATCGACAGGAATCCATCTACGACATAAACATGGTCATCTCCGGCAATGCGGATATGCGATTTAACACTGAATCCCTGGTTTCTGACCATGCCCTGCATCGCAGGGCGCTGTGAAACGGAAACCTTCCCGACCATGAAGTCGGCGGCTATCGTTTTACCCTGTTCAACGACAACCCGCCTGCCCAGCGAATCTGTAATCTCGAGGTCTTTCCAGGCGGCCCGGTCGGAAGCAGCGACTCTTTCGGCAGTAACTTGAGCCAGGGCTGTGAGAATGTTGTTGACCGCGGCGGAATCGGCAGGATATTTTTTATTGTTGATCTTAATGTCCCAGTTTTTCCCTGTCTTCTCAAGGATAAGCGGATCGGAGTTCTTTCCTTTTGGAAAGATTTTAATGGCAGTAACACTGGCCGAATCCACTGAAAAAAGTTCACTTTTGAAAGTCCGGTCGCTTTGATTTCGATCGCGGAGAAAGACGATCAGCGCCAGGATAGCGAGAATGAGAAAGAGAAAAACAAGTTTTTTAGTGTCGATTTTCCTGAACATGGCTTGAATTATTTTGTTATTTGGACAAAAACAGGATCAGTCATAAAACGAATCCGATCAGATATAGTTTTCGTTCATACGTTTGATACGCAGGTTCCTGCGGTACTGGTAACGGAAAAGTCCAATTCCAAGGATGAGAAAAATGGGAACCAGGAAGTTCAGGTATTTCAGCATGGCTTTTTTACCATCTTCCATCTGATCAATGGGGCGGGAGGTGACCTCTTTTGTACGGAGATCGATCAACCCGGTGTCGTCCGACAACCAATCAATGGAATTGACCATGAGGTTCAGGTTGTCTGCCGGAATTTGCCTTGCCTGCTGTCCCTCTCCATTTATAGGAAAGTCTCCGTCGGAGATGATGATCATCCGTGAGGTCATATTACCTGACAGTTTCCCGCTCACGAGGGCACAAACGGTAAGACCGGAACGGGGAAATTCATGCGGTTGCCAGTTCCGGTTGATGTTAAAGGTGAGCGGGAGATTTTCTGTCCCCGATTTTTCGGAAGTGGATGCAAGCGGAGTAAAGGTGATGTCTCCGCCCGGGGAAGAAAAATCGATGGAACTTGCAAATTGCAGCAACACCGAAGTGAGTCCTTTGGTCACCGGGTGGTCGGCAAATTTGGCGATTAACGGCAGGTACGGAAAACGCATGTTCGACTGGAATGTCATATAGCCCTGCTGCTGATTCACCATGACGCTTCCACAGTTCTGATCAATGATAAAATTAGGGTTGACCATCACTCCTTTTCCCTGAAGCCAAACTTCAAGCCCGGTTTTTATTTCAGTTCCAGAAAGCGTCTGCAAGTCACCGTCCACACGGTTCAAGGCGATACAGATGTTTTTTCCCATGGCCAGAAATTCATCGAGTTTTGCAAGATGAAAGGGTGGAAAACTATCATGCGGATTGATGATAACCAGCGTTTTATAATTTGCAAGATTTATGGAAACCTCATCCAGTTTAACTGGTTCCGCATCATAAAGTACCGAAAGTGATTGCATCACCTGCGCCATGGAATTCGGAGATGCTTCGCCATGTCCCTGGATGATCCCGATCTTTGGCTTGTTCTCAACCGTCATTTTTTTAATGCTGGTCGAAAGTGCATATTCCATGGCCGAGCCTGCCTGGATAAATGGAATGACCTCTTTCTTGTCGCCATAGTGAACAACTGCGCCCATGTATGCTTTTTGTTGCTTGACCTGGTCTTTCTCCCGCACATTGATCAGGACAGGACTGACGCCCTCCTGCATCGTTTTCTGTTCAGCAGCTTCATCGATGTTCGGGTTGATGAATTCGAACATCACTTTTCCATTCGAACGGTTGGAATACTCAATGAGTTCTTCCCTGAAATCACGCCGAAGCTGCGCGAACTGTTGCGGGAGTTCTTCGCTAATATATGCGGAAACGGTTACCGTCTCCTTCAATGACCCGAGGATGTTCTTCGTCGCCTCACTCAGGGTGTAACGCTTGTCGGCGGTGAAATCAAGGCGGAAAAAGAAGCGGTCGCCAAGATAGTTGATAAAAATTGCCACTCCGATGATCAGCAAAATGTAGGTGTAAACTGATTTATTGCTTTTCATAGTTCTTTTCTGTTAACATTTTGAAAAAATCCACATATTAATTTGAACCATGGCGCCTCGACAAGACCAGTTCCGTGCCCAGGAGCCCAGCGAAGATGATAGAGAGGAAATAGATAATATCTTTTGAGTCGATCACCCCGCGAGCCATTGATTCGTAGTGGGTGGATAGGCTCAGATAACCAAGCAGGCGTGCAATCCATCCCCCGAAACCACTGCTTATGAGACTGAAAATCAAGTGAAAGAATATTCCGATAAACAGCGCCCCAAGAAAAGCGACGATCTGATTGCTGGTGATGCTGCTGGTAAAAAGACCAATACTTATATACGAAGCGCTCATAAACAACAGCCCGAGATAGCCCATCAGCACAGCGCTATGGTCGATCTTGCCAATGTTGGCCACCGTAATATAATAGGGGATTGTCAGCGCCAAAGTGATGCAGATGAGCAGAAAGGCAGCAAGAAATTTTCCGATAATGATTTGCCAGTCGCTGACGGGCTTTGTCACCAGCAATTCGATAGTTCCCGATTTCTGTTCCTCGGCAAGCAACCCCATGGTGATGGCTGGAATGAAGAAAAAGAGTGTCCAGAAGGATATGCCGAAAAATGACTGCAGACTGGCCTGTCCCACCAGGAAAATGTCGCTGCCGAAGATCCAGGTAAAGAAACCGCTGAATCCGAGAAACAGTACGATCATGACATAGGCCATCAGCGAGTCGAAAAATGACCGGAGTTCTCTCTTTGTGATGATCCAGATCTTGTTCATATTCTTTAGTGTTTGTATTAATAATGGCGGATTGACCTCAACCTTACCCTCTCCTGAAGGAGAAGGGGTCAGGGGTTGAGGTATTTAATTGGTAATCGTCAAGTCGCGGAATACCTCTTCAAGTTTCCGTTCCACAGGAGTCATTTCAGTTAGGGCCCATCCCTTTTCAACACACAACCGGAAGATGGCTTTGCGCGAGTTCATATCTGCCTTACTCTGCACCTCAAAGGCCTGGGTGTAGTGGGGTAGAATATCGACAATCTCCACAGTTTCAAGCGATTGAAGGCTCCGATAGATCTCCTCGTTTGTACCGTCTTCGATGGTAACCTTTACGATCTCCTTGTTTTGGGCCTGTTTACGAAGGGATGAGGCCGTACCGTCGGCAACCAGTTTTCCCTTGTTGATGATCAGGATGCGATCGCAGGTTGCTTCGACCTCAGCAAGGATGTGGGAACTGAGGATCACCGTTTTTTCGCGGCCGATCTTTTTGATCAACTCCCTGATCTCAACGATCTGGTTGGGATCAAGGCCGGAGGTTGGCTCGTCGAGGATCAGCACCTCCGGATCGTGGATCATGGCCTGTGCCAGGCCGACACGCTGCTGGTAACCCCTGGAGAGTTCGTTGATTTTCTTGTACTTCTCTCCTTTCAGACCGCAAACGTTGACCATCTCCAAAATTCGTTCGCGGATCTTTGCTTTGGGGACGTTCTGAATCTCTGCAACAAATCGCAGGTAATCAATCACCGGCATATCTTTGTACAGCGGGTTGGTCTCGGGGAGGTACCCGATATGCCTCTTTACCTCTTCAGGATTGGCCTGCACCGATACGCCGCCAACCTTTACATCGCCATCGTTGGAACCCATAAAGCATGTGATGATCTTCATGGTAGTGGTCTTACCGGCGCCATTGGGACCCAGGAAGCCGACGATCTCACCGGTGTCCACCTTGAACGAGATATTGTCGACCGCCTTCTGAAATCCGTAACTCTTTGTCAGATTTTCAACACTTACTTCCATAAGTACTTCAGTTTAAACAATTGGTGAATTGAACTATCCGGCGGCAAAAATAAAAAAAAGAGAAAAAAAAGTAAAATTTTATAGATTTTTTTTCGAAGACCGGGAACTTCCCTTCCCTGTTTCAAAGCGTACGCTATTGACCTTCTCCACCGACATCAGAATTACCTCGCCGGTTGCCGGCAGTGAAAAATCGGGTTCTTTTTCATGATCATCCACGGCGGAAATGGCATCCTTGATGGCAAGCCATACTGATAATCCAAGCATGAAAGGAGGCTCCCCCACTGCTTTACTCCGGCGGATGGTACCGGCATTTGGCACATCCTGTAAAAACTCCACCCTGAAATCCGCCGGAATGTCATTGATCGTGGGAATTTTATATGTGTCGGGAGAGTGGGTGAGCTGGTTGCCTTCTTTATCCCATTTTATCTCTTCGGTGGTGCACCAGCCCACACCCTGGATAAACCCACCTTCAACCTGACCTTTGTCAATTCCTTCGTTGAGGGATTCGCCAACATCATGAATGATGTCGGTTCGCAACAATTGGTGGGCGCCGGTCAGCGTGTCGATCATCACTTCCGAAACGGCCATGCCATATGCATAATAGTAGAACGGGTGACCTTGCCCCGTTTCACGGTCAAAGTACAAACCGGGTGTTTTGTAGAATCCTGTTGCACTGAGGCTTACCTGGTTCAGGCGCGCCAGGTTGCAAAGCTGATCAAAACGGATCTTGCAGGAAGGATGCTCAATGTTAAGAACATGATTGTCATGGAATACAATATTTTCATAGGAACAAATAACCTCCGGGTGCAGCTTTTCAAATTCTGTAATTGCAAGGTTGGCCAACCGCTCTTTAATGATGTCGATGGCGTTTTTCACCGCCATGCCATTGAGATCGCTGCCCGAGGAGGCGGCAGTGGGTGAGGTGTTCGGCACTTTGGAAGTATTCGTGGCATTCACCCTTACTTTTTCAGGGGACAGGCCAAGCTCTTCTGAGACGATGCGAAGTATTTTTGTATGGAGTCCTTGTCCCATTTCGGTCCCCCCATGATTGACCAGTACGGTCCCATCTGTATAAATGTTGACCAAAGCGCCAGCCTGGTTCAGAAAAGCAGTAGTAAATGAGATCCCGAATTTCACCGGGGTTAGGGCAAGTCCTTTCTTAGTGAATTCATTTTCACGGTTGAACCGGTTGATCTCCAGCCTGCGGAGATGATAAGCTGAATCATCCACCAGTTTGCCGTACATTGTGAAAAGATGGTTGTTTTCAACAATTTCGCCATAAGGGGTCAGGTTATGTTCATTTTGCCGGTAAAAGTTCATGTATCTTATTTCCGCAGCATCCTTTTTCAGGAACCGGGCGATCCGGTCAATGGCGTTTTCGATGACAGCCATGCCCTGCGGACCGCCGAAGCCGCGGAAAGCCGTGTTGGATGGCAGGTTGGACATCCACACTTGTCCGGTTATTGAAACGTTGGGCAGGTAATAGGCATTGTCGGCGTGAAGCATGGCCCGTTCGAGGATTGCCTGGGAAAGGTCGGTCGAGGAACCTGCATCTGCGTTTAGTTCCACCTTATATGCCACGATCAATCCGTTGTTATCAAACCCGATCTCATACCTGGAGAGGAAGCGATGCCGCTTTCCGGTCATGATCTGGTCGTCGTCGCGGAACAGGTGTATTTTTACCGGCCGTTTCGTGGCATTTGCCATCAGCGCGGCCCAGGCAGCCACATGGTTTCCCTGCGTCTCTTTGCCGCCGAAAGCTCCGCCCATTCGTCTGACCTCAACTTCAACATCATTTTTTTGAATGCCAAGAACTTCTGCTACAATCGCCTGTGTTTCAGCAGGATTCTGGCTGGATGCATGCATCAGCATCTCCTTTCCTTCGCCGGGAATGGCAAGTGCGGACTGCGTTTCAAGGTACCAGTGCTCCTGTGCCCCGGTGGTCAGTTCACCCTGGATCACATGCGGCGCACTTTTCATCGCATCATCCGGATTCCCCCGCTCGATTTTACGCGCAGGAGCGAGGCTGTTTTTCGCCTCTATCGCTGAATTGATATCGAGGATGGCGGGGAGCGGTTCATAATCAATGATGATGAGTTGCTCGGCTTTCAGGGCAGTCGCTTCGGTTTCAGCGGCAACCAGTGCAATGGCCTGACCGATGAAAGTGACCTCGTGATCAGCGAGACATGGTTCGTCATGAACCACGGGACCCATCTGGTTTTCGCCGGGAATATCCCTGGCAGTCAGGATACAATGCACCCCTGGAATTTTCAAAGCTTCCGAAATATCGATCCGCCTGATGAGGGCATGGGCGTGTTTGCTGTAAACCACTTTCCCGAATAATAATTGATTGTTAACCAGGATGTCTTCAACGAATACCGATTCCCCGGTAACATGCTTCACGGCGCTTTCGTGTGGCATGACATGAACTGTTTTCACAGTGTCTGTCATCCTGATTGGAACTGCAACCTTCTCGGGTTGAGGTGGTTTTGAAGTTTCAATAAAGAATTTCATCAATAAATTCCTGCCGGCGCTTTTCCTGTATGCTGCATCCGCACGGGCATCTGAAATTGGGGTGAACTCATGTCCCAGCGTGAGCATCGCCTGCATGATCGATTCCTGTGTCCATGGTTTTCCGGTCAGCGCTTTTTCAGTTTTCACGGCACGTTTCGGTGTGGCGGCCAAACCTCCGAAGGCGAGAATGATCTCATGAACAATTCCTTGTTTTTCAGTCAGCCTGAAGGCAGCTCCGACGGTCGAGATATCCATATCTTTCCGTTTTGATACCTTATAGGAATGAACAACTGTCCCGGTTTCGTATTTCGGGATGATAATTTCCGTGATCAACTCATGATCGCGCAGGTCTGTTTTTCGATAATCCAGAATAAAATCTTCCACCCGTATAATCCTTTCCGCATCCATGGAACGAACCCTTATTTTGGCCTGGTAAGCGATCAGCAGGGGCAGTGTGTCGCCAATGGGGGAGGCTGATGCAACATTTCCTCCCAGTGTGGCCACATTCCGGATCTGAAGGGAGCCGAAAACTTTGAGGATGTTAAACAGCGCAGGCATCCGCTGATATGAATACCCCTTGAGCTGTTCGAGCGTGAGTCCGGCTCCGATGTGATAACTATCATGATCTTCCCGGAAAAAACGCAATTCTTCGACAGCAGAAAGATCGAGGATACTTTTCAGCGCCTCCTTTTTCTTGGTCTGGCGCAGGGCAACATCTGTTGCGCCTGTGATGACGATGGCATCCGGGTTCTCTTTTCGCAGCCGTAGGGCTTCAGAAATTGTAAAAGGTCTGAAATAAAATTGTTTCCCTGTTTTTATTTGAATTGTTTCCTGATCCTTATGGATCGAATTCAGCATATCAACAGTGTTGGATTCATGGCCGGAAAAATGATCAGATTGAGTCTCTTTGCCAAGTTTTTCTGCTGCTTCCAGAATGGGTTGATAACCGGTGCAACGGCAAAGATTGCCGGTAAGTGCATCATCCATGATTTCACGGGGTGGATTATGATGGTTTTTAAACAGCCCGAAAAGCGACATCACCACGCCCGGGGTACAGTAACCGCACTGGCTGCCATTCGACTCCACCATCATCTGCTGGACGGGGTGAAGCGCCTTTTTCCTGGTATCAGCAAGGTTTTCGATGGTGATCAGTTGTTTGCCATGGATCATCGGAAGAAAAACCAGACAGGAATCAATGGTACGGTAAACAAGTCTGCCCTGATCACCTGCTTCGGCAAGCACTACTGTGCAGGCGCCGCAATCCCCTTCGGCACATCCCTCTTTGACACCTTTATGCGAAGGAAGGGACCGAAGATAATTCAACACGGTTGTTGTGGGTGTTAATCCTGAAGATTCAGAAAATACAACATATTCAATGCGGTTATCAAGGACAAAACGGATGGTATCAGCCATTTTTAATCGTGTTGTTTGTTTTCTTATCAGAAGTATTTCTGACATCGATAAGTTTTGCCAGGATGCTGATGGCGATTTCCTGCGGTGTTTCTGCGTTGAATTCTATGCCAATGGGCATGTCAATCCCTTCGAGTTCTTCCGGTGTAAGAATATCTTCTTCAAGAAACCTTTTTTTCAGCAGAGCCACCTTTTTACCGCTTCCGATCATTCCGATGTACGCGTGAGGTTTTCGGGCAACCACCGCCAGGATGTCCTCGTCATAAATGTGTTTTGGTGTCACGATGACGATAAAGGTGTTTTCATCAAAAACAACCTCTTCGATGCCTTGAAAATAATCCTTGTTGATGATATTGAATCCTGTAAATGCTTGATCCCTGAAGATTTCTTCGCGTGGATCGAACAGTGTGACTGAAAACTCCAGTTCCCTGGCAAATCCTGCCAGCGATTTTCCGATATGTCCGGCTCCGAAAATGAAAAGTTTATTAAGCGGATTCAGGGGTTCGATATATATCTCCATGGTCCCTCCGCAATGCATGTTCAGGTCTTTGTCGAGGTTGAAAGTGAATTTGGCAGGTTTTCCGGAGCCGATCAGTTGCACGGCCATTTGTGCCACTTCATGTTCAATGCTGCCTCCGCCGATACTGCCAAAAATGGTACTATCGGCATATACGATCATTTTGGCGCCGGTCTTGCGCGGCGTTGAACCTGTTGAGTCAATGACAATACATAATGCGGCAGGTTGCCGGTTATTGATGACCTCTTCTGTTTTTGCAAAAATCCGCTCCATGAAAATATCTTGTTTGGATCACTGACACTTCTTGGGGCGTAAAATTACAATTTTTCACCATAACGTGTCCAACGGATAAACTCATGGTAATCCGCAGGAGTGTTTATGTTCCAAAGGATCCGTTCATCAGGGAACGGGACTTCGACCCGCGTAAAGCGCTTGAGTTCCTGGCGGAAGTCAGGAATATCCTTCAGTTTACGAAAAAAATCAACCACGCCGCCCCCCAACAACATGGGGTGACCGCCACGACCTTTGCAGACCGGTACGGAATAATTGCCGGAAGACACCGATGCAAGCAGCAAGTCGAGCAGGGAGGGGGCAACGAAGAGGTTATCGATGTTCTGGATAAAGCAGACTTTGCCTTCAGGGACCACTTTCAACCCGAGCTGGATCGACCATGAACGGCCCCTTTCCAGGTTCCTGTTCACGACCATGACCAGGTTTTTCTCATCGAAGCACGAGGTGTCAAACTGTTCATTCACCACCATCACAACAGGATTGCAGCCATGATCCAGGAAACTTTTTACCAGGTTACCGGCGAATGTCATCCCATGACCATCGGGCAGCAATGCCTTGTCGCTGCCCATACGGCCTGAAATTCCCGCTGCCGGAATGATGGCTGAGAAGGATGGTTGCACGGGAGTTTTTTTCAATTATAGGTAACTTATTAATGTTTACAGGGCAGGGTATCTCTAAAGTGAGAGGTTCTTCCCGGCAGCGATGCTGATTGGGTAACCTGTTCGATTGAGCGATCGTGCGTTTTTATCATTATCATTTTTCAGCTACAACCAACATTTCAAAATCTTCAGTTGTTAATTTGTCATTTCTCGAAAATTTTCCGAGTTTCGCACCATATATATCAATTTTCTTGAATCCAAGCGATTTTAATAACCAAGTTATTTCACTGGGCACGTAATACCTTTCGTTGCATTCAAGCGTCTTTTTATTTCCAAAATCATCTTCAATTTCAGTGATATTATGGTCACGAAAGGTCATTAAATCAAAAGTATTACTTCGATATGTCGCATTCCCTTCTTCTGATGTTGAAGCGCAAAATTCTTCAACAGAGTGATATAATGGGAATAGACCATTTAGGGTTGTGAATATAAATTTTCCATCCTCTCTCAGCGATTTTGTCACACCATTCAGAATCTCATAATTCATTTCATCAGTTTCCATCAATGGAAATCCGCCCTCACAAAGCATTATTGCAAGATCAAATTCATAATTAAAAGACAAATTTCTTGCGTCTTGCTTTACAAAATTAATTTTGAGATTATTCCTTTCTGCCTTTTCCTTTGCTCTTGCAAGTTGCGTTTCTGATAAATCAATCCCCGTAACAGTATATCCTCTTTTTGATAATTCAATGGCATGTCGTCCTGTTCCGCATCCGACATCCAATATCTTCAATGATTTATCAGATTTGAGTTCATTTTCAATGAAATCACATTCACCTACCGTTCCCTGTGTGAAATTTTCATTATCGTATTTCTGACCGTAATTCTCAAACAGCGCTTCGTACCATTGCTTTTTATTCATATCACGCCATATCAAATTTATTAATCACTTTGCAGCCAGGTTCTCTTGCATGACGAACAACGTCACGCTAAATAGAATCCCTGATTTTCCTGGGCAGCTTCATTTTTACCAACTCGTACGATTGCCGTATGTAATGCTCCCATTCCGCCCGGCTGAACCTGCTTTCGTCAAGCACGGTCATCCATTGCCGGCGTGCAAAATGTGAAGCCTGAACAATGTCGCCCGTCTGGGTCAGCTCATCAAACTGATCTTCGGGAATTTTTAAGGCAACTTGCAGTGGAAGATCAAGCCCGGTAAGGCAAAATATTTTTCCTGCAACGGAGAAAACAAGATGGTTTTCCCATTTAATATCCTCGGTTACGGCGGGGAGAGATAAGCAAAACTCACGTAATTCTTCAATGTTCATTTGTCAAAAATACAAAATCACAGGATTATTCTTTACCTTTGTTCATACATTATTCAAATGATGTGATTATCACAAAATGCATTGCTTTTAGGACACCCTATTTTTTAGTGAAATCAAATTATGGAAGAGATTCCCAGATTAACGTTCCCATCATTTTTTGCAGCAACAATAAGCCGGTTCAGCCATCGCGATGCATTGGCATTGGTTGGAGAGAAACCCATAACGTACCAGGAAACCCATGGCCGGATACTGGCTGTCATGGCTTTTCTCGAAAAGCTTGGTATCCGGCCTGGCGATAAGGTTGCCATCCTGAGCACAAATCAACCCAACTGGGGAGTAGCTTACTTCGCTGTCACCTTCATGGGAGCGGTCGCGGTACCATTGTTGCCCGAGTTCCTTCCGGTTGAAATATCAACATTGGTCGAGCATTCCGAAACCAGGGTTATTTTTGCTTCTGAGGGATTGTTGCCTAAATTGGAAGGAATTACAACAGGGTTGTTGCAGGAAGTTGTTAGAATCGAAGATTTTTCGGTCACCAGGTCAAAGAGTGGACGGCCCCTTTTCGAAGCAAGCGCCACACCTGCGGGAGTTTATGAGGTTGAAGAGGATGCCCTGGCAGCAATCATATATACATCAGGAACAACAGGCACTCCCAAAGGGGTGATGCTGTCGCATAAAAATATCTGTTTTTCAGCCATAAGCGGCCACAATATTCAACCCATCAGGGAGACCGACCGGTTCCTTTCCGTTCTCCCGCTATCACATACGTATGAAAATACACTCGGACTGATTCTTCCCATGTACAGTGGCGCTTGTGTTTACTATCTTGGAAAACCTCCTACACCAGCCTTGTTGCTTCCGGCATTGCTGGAGGTGAAACCAACCACCATACTGACTGTTCCGCTGATCATAGAAAAAATATTCCGGTCAAAGATCTTGCCGGCATTCACCGGTAATAAAGTCGTCAACCTCATGTATAAAATTCCGGCCGTCCGGAAAATGTTACACAAGGTAGCAGGGAAGAAACTGTTGGCGACCTTCGGAGGGGAACTCATTTTCTTTGGCGTGGGTGGCGCCAAACTAAATAAAACGGTAGAGCAGTTTCTGATCGAATCAGGTTTCCCATATGCTGTCGGCTACGGACTCACCGAATGTGCTCCCTTACTGGCCGGATTCAACCCGCAACACCCCAGGTTGCAATCCACCGGGCCAGCCTGCAAAGGCGTTGAACTGAAGATCGTAAAGGCGGATGAACACGCCGGCGAAGGCGAAATATGGGCGAAAGGCCCGAATATCATGAAAGGCTATTATAAAGAGCCCGGGTTGACCGGCGAGATCATCACCCCCGACGGATGGTTGAAAACCGGAGACCTAGGCGCTTTTGATGCTGATAACAACCTTTTCATCAAAGGGAGGGTCAAAAGTATGATCGTGCGCTCAAATGGGGAAAATGTTTATCCCGAAGACATTGAATCGGTGATCAACAACTTCCGGCATGTGGTCGAATCGCTGGTGGTTGAGCAAAAGGGCAAACTCGTCGCCTTGGTGCACTTTAACAAAGAGGAAATAGACCTTCGCTATCAGCATCTGAAAAGCGAGGTTTCAAATTATGCCGAACAAAAAATCGAAGAACTTCGTATAGAACTTCAGGAGTATGTGAATTCCAGGGTCAATAAATTCTCACAGGTCCAATTGGTTGTTTCTCATGCAGATCCGTTTCAGAAAACCGCAACGCAGAAGATCAAAAGGTTTATGTATGTCTGAAGGGTATGACGAATATGGGAATGACGGATATGCGAATGTCGAATGATGAATGATGGATTCAAGCCAGCCATTGGATGAACGTACACTCGAACTACTCTTCAGGGATAATTTCACCGGATTGTGCCGGTTTGCATATGGGTATGTGAAGGATGAGGAAGCAGCGAAGGAAATAGTGCAGGATGCTTTTGTGAATCTTTGGGAAAGGCGGCAAATGATCGACCTTTCAAAATCAGTTAAAAGCTACCTGTCAACTACGGTTCGAAACAAATGCCTCAACTATCTGCGCGACCATAAAAAATTCAGCAGCGACCTTATTGAACTCGAAAATCTTTCGGGTGATGCAAAGTATGACCATGCCGATAAACTTGTTGAGGCCGATATCCGCGATCAGATTGCCCGGGCAATTGATGAATTACCCGAAAAGTGCCGAGAGATCTTCATACTCAGCCGCAATCACCATTTGAAATACCAGCAGATCGCTGATCATCTTGGGATTTCCATTAAAACAGTTGAGACCCAGATGTCAAAGGCCCTGCAGCACCTGCGCCACCGCCTCGCCGAATACCTGCCAACATTTATTTTCTTAATTTCACTACCTGGCTACCTCACCACCTCGCTACTTATTTTCACCATTTCACCATTTCACCATTTCGCTATTTATTTATCAGGGTAAATCCTTTTTAATGTGTATAAACTACAGTTAAACACCAGTGAAAACAAATTCGACATATCATATTGATCTGATCTCCAGGTATTTTTGTGGAGAGGCATCCCCGGAGGAGATCCATGATCTGGAGGTGTGGGTCAAAACTGATCCGGCAAACTCAGCGCTGTTTTCAGAATATCAGAAAGTCTGGAATGCAGTTGAGCATGCACGTATCGGATCCTCCATTGATCTCAACCGGGAGTGGAAAAAACTCACCTCAAGCCTGAAGATCAGGTCGGAAAATCTGGAATCTGAAATCGTAAATCCAAAATCCAAAATCCGAGATCTGAAATCTGAAGTCGTAAATCGTAAATCCCGGTTCCTCGCCTGGTCTCTTCGGGTTGCTGCCATTTTTATATTACTTGCCGTCCCGGCTTTCTTGCTTTATCGTTACATAACCTTGCCAGGCGACAAACAGTTGGTCGCAGGGAGCGAGGTAATTGAGCAAACGCTGCCCGACGGTACCACCGTTACCTTGAACGCCGGTGCAACGCTCTCATATCCTTCCCGGTTTGAAGGTTCTTCCAGAATAGTCTCCCTGCAAGGCGAAGCATGGTTTGAAGTTTCACATGATAAAACCAAACCATTTATCATTGCAGCCGGAAATGCCAGGATCCGCGTGATGGGCACCTCCTTTTTCGTAAATACAAAAACCTGGGATGATACCAGGGAAATTATTCTGTCGGAAGGGGTCGTAAAGGTGTACTATGAAAATAATCCCGAAATAATGGCCTTCTTGTTCCCGGGTGATAAAGCCGAAATGACCTGCGACGGTTATGCCATCTCGAAAACCACAAACAGCGACGTCAACTTTCTGGCGTGGAAAACAAAACATATGGTTTTTAACAACACCCCCCTGAATGAAGTTGCCGCCATGCTGACAAAGGTTTACCACACAAATATACGTTTGTCCGGCGACAGGCTCAGTGATTGCCGGATAACCACTACCTTTGACAAGCAGTCACTTGAATCTGTATTGAATGTACTCAAAGCCACACTTGATTTACAGGTCACGGATACCGGTGCGGGAATCGAACTCTCCGGCCATTAAATATCCTTTTCTCGTTATTATCCTCTTTCTTCTGTTTTCATTACCGCTCAAATCACAGGATCTGCAGCAAAAGATCACCCTGACAATGACTGACAGATCCATATCGGACATCCTTGAAGAGATCACCAGGATTTCTAAGATAGAATTTTCATATAATCCACAGGAACTACCGGTCGAAAAGCATATTACCGTGAATATAAAAAACAAACCCATCCTGGTTATTCTTGAAGAGGTGCTCACTCGCAATGGGATCGGTTACCAGGAGGTTGAGAACCACCTGGTGCTGAAACAGCACAATAAGGAAACACCAGGGAAAAACAGTACCGGATCCGCAGTATCTTCCCGTTTTACACTCAGCGGCTATCTCAGGGACAAACGTACCGGTGAGGCGCTGATCGGCGCTAATGTTTATATAAAGGGCACAACCACTGGAGCCATGACAAACGGTTATGGCTTTTATTCCCTTACGTACAGCGGGGGAAAATTTCCGGTCGCATTCTCATACATGGGATACAAAGAGGTGTTGTTCGAGGTGAATTTGAATGAAAATACCCGTTTATCGGTTGAAATAGAGGAGGATAAACTGGAAATGAGGGAAGTAGAGATCGTTGCCCACGATCCGGAATCACATATCGGTAATACCCAGATGAGTGAATTCAGGTTTTCGCAGAAAACACTGTCGCAACTGCCCGGATTCGGGGGCGACATCGACATCATCAGGGCTTTGCAAACGGTGCCCGGGATCCAGACATTCGGCGACGGGTCGGCCCTGTACTATGTTCGCGGCGGCAACAGCGATCAAAACCTGTTTCTGATTGACGAGGTGCCTGTTTATAATCCAGCTCATCTGTTTGGTTTCTTTTCGGCGTTTGCCCCGGATGCGATCAACAATGTACAGGTCTATAAAGGTGATTTTCCGGCCAAATTTGGTGGGCGACTTTCCTCAGTTATTGATATCATGGCTCGTGAAGGCAACATGAAACGGTTCGGCTTTTCAGGGAACGTCGGCCCTTATGCTTCCAACATTACCCTGGAAGGGCCAATCGTTAAAGACCGGGCCTCTTTTTTCATCTCAGGACGCGTTTCAACGCTAAATTGGCTGAATAACCTGCGAAATTTCAACAAGAGTTTTGATTTCCGGTTTTTCGATATCAATGCCAAGTTGAATTACCGGCTGAACGATAATAACCGTTTTTTCTTCACACTTTATACCGGAAGAGATGTTTTAAGCCCGTATCGCTCGACGGAGGTTAATTCTCTGGGGATAAACTGGGATAACCTGGTGGGGACATTCCGCTGGAACCATCTTTTCAGCAACCGGATCTTCAGCAATTCCACCCTGAACTACAGCCGTTACAAGTACTCCATGAGTCTTCCACAGGAGCAGAATGGTTACTGGAACTCATCAATCTCCAACGTCACGGTCAAAACTGACCTTTCGTGGTACCTGAATACACGAAACATCATCCGTTCAGGATTTGAGATTACGTATCACCATTCCAATCCCGGGAATGTTACCCTTGAGAACGGTAATGATCCGCGGAAGGTGCCCTTGGTCGCCGAATACCATTCCATGGAATATGTAATTTATGCATCGAATGACCAGCATTTCGGAAAACGGTTTTTGTTGCGGTATGGATTAAGGCTGCCGATTTGGCAGAATATCGGTCCAACGGAGGTTTACTACTTTGACCCACTGCATCAGGTGATCGACACCATCAAATACAGACCAGGAAATGCATATTACACGGCCTTCAGCCCTGAACCGCGGCTGACTGTGCAGTTTCGGGTCAATGAAAAATCCTCGGTGAAGGCAAGTTACAGCCGGACTACCCAGTTTCTTCAACTGCTGTCCAACTCAACAAGTCCTTTTACCTCCCTTGAGGTTTGGGCGCCATCAGGTCCAAATATAAAACCACAAACTGCCGACCAGGTTGCCTTGGGCTATTTCAACAATTTCACCCGGCCGAAAATCACCCTCTCCGCCGAAGGATATTATAAGTGGTTCCACGATCATCCAGATTACCGCGACCACGCCAACTTGCTGTTCAATACGCTGATTGAAGGGGAGTTGCGTTTTGGTAAAGCATGGTCCTTTGGCATTGAACTCATGCTGCGAAAGACAACCGGACAAATTACCGGCTGGATAGGATATACCTGGTCGAAAGCAATGATCCGGACGCCTGATATCAACGGTGGAAAAGTTTATCCTGCCAATTATGACCATCCGAATAATATTTGTATCAACCTTTGCTGGGATAATAAGAAGCATTGGATACTAACGGCCAACTGGATCTATCTGACCGGTGGCGCTATCACAACACCTGTCGGATTTTTTTACCACAATGGAGTTTCCGTTCCCATTTACGGCGGTAAAAACAATGACCGATTGCCCGATTATCACCGCCTTGATGTGTCGGCGACCTATGTGTTCAACAAGCCGGGAAACCGCTATCACCACAGCGTTGCTTTAACGCTATATAACGCCTATGGCCGCTTTAACCCCTTTTCAATCAATTTTAATAAATTAATGGATAAGGATGACTTTGTCGTACCTGCAAACCTGGGCGGTTCGCATCTCCTGGTCCCGACTTCGGTCTCTGTTTCAAGTATCATTCCTTCCATAAACTATAAATTCAGGTTCTGATGTACAGGATAACGACACTCATTTGCCTACTGTGGCTTCTGCAGGGATGCGTAAAGCAAACCTCATGGGAGCCCAAGGATGAATTAACCAGGATGCTCATTGTGGATGCCATCATCACGGATGAAGTAAAAGTACACCAGATAAAACTTACTTATCCTGTTTCCCAATTGAACCAGGCGCCCGAACCCGTCGCCGGTGCAGGAGTGTTGATAAGCAATGAAGACTCAACCTGGCAATTAATCGAATCACCTGTTCATTCGGGGATATACAATACTCCGCCATTCTTTTTCGCACGCCTTCCGAAAACATATACCCTTCTCATCTCGGTTGAAGGCAAGGTTTATACAGCCAAGACCACAATGACCCCCGGCGCTGTTTTCGGAGAACTGCGCTATGCCAGGAACAAGGATAACAATTTATATTATGTTGATTGGGTGGCTAATGCCTTCAGCGCAGAAAAAGCAGCCATGTGGGAGTTGCTGCTCGACTGGACGAAAGTACCCGGGTATGAACAACTTGACTCCCTGGAAAACCATGCCAGATTGCTTTTTTACACTTTACCCACCCTCGACGTCAGCGAAGTTTTTGCCCCGATGATGGAATCGGTCTTCTTTCCATCAGGTACGATCATTACCGAACGCAGATATTCCCTGATCCCGCAGCACGCTGAATTTATCCGTGAAATGCTGCTTGAAACAAACTGGACCGGCGGATTGTTCCCCGTGGCGCCAGCCAATGTGGGAACGAACATGAGCAATGGCGCATTCGGGTACTTCGGGGCCTGCGCCGTCACTGAATTGTCGTTAACCGTAATCCCATAATCCTATTGTGTATTCTTTTGTGCCCTACTGTGCCTATTGTGGTAAAAATAGCTGATATCATCGAATATTTTTAATTCCGACATAGGGGTAATCGCACACCCGGGTGTATTATTACCAAGAAACGTAAATTATCAAATATTTTAACACTTTAACTTATGAAAACGAAAAACCTGTTCCGCCTCACATTCCTGGTCCTTGCCATTTTCGGGCTTTCATTGACCGGCTGTCAAAAAGAGAAAAATGTAAATCCTCCGGCTGATTCTTCCTCGCTTCAGCAACTCTCAAATGATGAAGAATCTGTTGAGTCTGCCCTTAACGAGTCGATGAATGACGTTAACAACCTTCTTTCAAACGGAAACCTGAAATCAACCCAGATGCTTCCATGCAATGCAACAATTGATTCGACCGTTGTTGTAAACGACACATTAACAATTTACATAACTTATAATGGTTTGAACTGCAGCGGTACCCGCTACCGTACAGGCAAAGTTGAAATCAAAAAGCATGTCGGCACTCACTGGTACCAACAAGGCGCCACTGTTAAGGTCAGGCATATCAACTTCACGATCACGAAAGTTTCTAACCAGAAATCAATTACCCTCAACAGTGTCCATGTCCATAAAAATGTTAGCGGCGGTGTGATATGGCAGCTCGGAAACGGGATGAACGCAATCGTTCACAGAACATGGGGTCATGCCAATGTGACTTTCGATGACGGCACAACCAAGATCTGGAACGTGGCAAGACAGAAGACATTCACCGGAACGCCTCCCGCAAACCTGGTACTTACCATCGACGGATTTGGAACAGTCGGTGATTATGCTAATCTACTGGTCTGGGGACTCAACCGCCAGGGGGAACATTTCTACACCCAGATCAACCAACCGGTGGTCCATCGCCAGGTTTGCGACTGGGACCCGGTTTCCGGAATAAAGAAACACGCCATCCCTTCTGATTCAAAAAGCGCCACCCTCACCTTTGGCTACAACAGCAATAACCAGCCGATCACCGGCAACGAATGCCCGACCAAGTTCAGGGTTGACTGGCAGAAGCAGAACAATTCGGGAACAGTGTACCTCTGGTTATAATCTAATCCCTGGCCTTTGGGGCAGGCAAAACCCCAGCACTGAATTGAGGGTGTCTTAAAAGGTAACTTTTTAATATTAACCGCTGAGACGCGGAGACGCAGATGATTCACAATCAATACTTTATTTCTCTGCGCCTTTGCGTCTCTGCGGTAAGAAACGACTTTTTAAACACCCTCGGTTTAGTCAAAGCACCCGATATACCTCGAAATCACCATCCTTTGGATCTCTGAGGTTCCTTCGCCGATTTGCAGGAGGCGCTGGTCACGGTAAAAGCGTTCAACATCATAGTCTTTCATGAGCCCGTAGCCACCATGAAGCTGAACGGCTTCGTCGGCTACCTCACGGGCAATTTCAGAGCAGTAAAGCTTAGCCATGGCCGACTCCTTGGCATAAGGCTGATCATTTGTTTTAAGCCAGGCGCCTTTGTATAAAAGATTTCGCGCCAGTTCTATTTTTGTAGCCATGTCGGCCAGTTTAAACGCATTGACCTGGAATTCTGCAATGGGTTTTCCAAATTGCTTTCGTGTTTTGGCATAGCCCAACGCCAATTCAAAGGCTCCCTGTGCCAGTCCCAGGCCAATTGCCGCGATGGCCAGGCGGCCGCTGTCGAGCGTCCGGAGCATAATCTTCGACCCTGCGCCGCGTTTGCCAAGAAGGTTCGAGGCCGGCACCCTGCATTCATCAAAAAACAATTGTGCCGTGTCGGAGGCACGCCACATCATTTTGCCATGCATGGGCACGCGCTTAAAGCCTGGTGTGTCGGCGTCAACGAGAATTGTTGAGAATTCTTTTTGTCCACCCGACTCGCCCGAAACCACCTGTACAGTCGCCCCCTTGTTAATGGACGATGCCCCGTTCGTGATAAAAATCTTGGCCCCATTGATGATCCAGTGATCATCTTCAAGCCTTGCAGAAGTCTTGGTCGCTCGTGAATCGCTACCGGCATCCGGTTCAGTGAGGCCAAAAGCCCATAGTGCGTCGCCAGTTGAAAGCATGGGGAGGTATTTATTCTTTTGCTCATCGGTTCCATAATTCATGATGGGGCTGATACCCAGAGAAATATGGGCAGCCAGCGTGGCAGCCTGAGAACTGTCAATTCGTGCCAGTTCTTCCACGGCAATGACATATGCAAGGGTGTCCATACCAATTCCCCCGTATTCCTGCGGGGTACGCAGTCCGAACAACCCTAACTCACCCATCCTTTTTGTAAGGGGGATAGAAAATTCAGCTTTTTCATCGAGTTCCTGTGCGACCGGCTTGATTTCACGTTCGGCAAAATCACGCACGGTTTTACGTATCATGTTGTGTTCTTCCGTCAAGTACATCGTATTATTATTTGGGGTTGATATTTAAATTCGAAATTCGACATTTAATATTCGATATTCGTTATCCCTGGTAAATTTCCCTGGCCACCTGATAAGCCACTTTCAAGGTATCCTGGTTGATTGCCAACGGGAACTTGTTTCGCAGTGCGAATTCAACCAGGTTCTCAGTTTTCAGGTTGCCAAGCATCTCTTTTCCCGACATCGGGCAGCCGCCCCAGCCGTTGATCACGCCGTCGAAACGCCTGCATCCGGCCAGGTAGGCAGCTTCCACCTTCTCGTACCATCCGTGGTTCGCAGTATGGAGGTGTAAACCGAATTCCACCTCCGGGAACATCGGGATCAAGGTGGTATATACCTTGGAAATCAATGCCGGATCAATCTCCATGGATACATTCGACAACGGGATGATCCTGGCGCCAGCCCGGTGGAGTTTACCTATCCATTCCACAAGAGTTTCAAAACTCCAGTGGTCACCGTATGGGTTCCCGAAGGCCATTGACAAGTAAACAACAGCCTTTTTACCATGTTCACGACACAAACCGGTCAGCATTTCTACCGTATCCAGTGATTGTTCCACTGTAGATTTGACATTAAGCTTCAGGAATGTGGGTGAAAATGAGAAAGGGAAGGAGATGTGTGTAATTTCGTCCACATCAGCCAGTATTTCAACCCCGCGGGGATGTACAGCCAGGAACATCCGGTTTGTCGTAGTACCTGTCAGATCAAGTAATTTCAATACTTCCAGTGAATCAGCCATCTGCGGAATGATACGGCGGGAAACAAAGCTTCCGATCTCAACCGTATCAAACCCGACCCCGAGGAGATGGTTGATATAGCGAACCTTCTCCCCGGTGGGAATAATCTGTGAAAACCCCTGCATCCCTTCGCGTGGTGATTCAATGATCTTTATCATCCTTTTCCAGTCAGTGATTTAGGAATCCTTCCGTTCCTGATCGATTCTGAACGGAGGCGCCTTCCAACGATCCGTTCCACCATCAATCCGATCTCGAGCACTTTATCTACATCCAGTTGGGTGTCAATACCCATTTCATCCATCATCACTACCATATCTTCGGTAGAGACCAGTCCGACCAGGTTAGGATCTTTGTAATAGTAACTTCCGGTCCCGGCTACAGGCACGCCACTGACAAAATTGGCAGGTTGACCGCCAATGCCGCCCATGGTTGATTCATAGTTGATCATTCCGGCTTGTAGCGCAGCCAGAACATTTGCAAGTCCCCATCCGCGGGTAGTATGAAAATGAACGATCTGCTTTTCAACTTTTACGCCGGAATCAAGCAGCATCGAATAATACCGGTAAACCCTGTCGGGAGAGGCCGAACCGTCGTGATCGGCATGCTCCACATCTTTTACGCCGATGTCGAGCCACCGTTTGGTGAATTCGATCGCCTTCTCCATCTTTGTCGGCCCTTCGATCGGGCAACCCCAGATGGTACTTACAGTTCCGTTTACATTCATACCGGCATCAAGGGCCATCGGAATGTATTTTTCTGCCATCTTCCAATAATCCTCAAGGCTTAGACCCGAATTCTTACGGTGGTGCGTTTCGCTGGTGGATACCATCAAAAGGATACGGTCGGGGCCCCAACCCTCTTTCCTGGCCTGGATAGCACGTTCGATCGCCTTTTCACGGATGGTGATGGCTGTAAGGGAAATCTTTTCTGGTGCGGAGGCTACCACCTTGCTGGCGCGGAGGCGCTTCAGTACATCCACAGCATCTTTGAACTGGGGCATCCCGGAGGGATTTCCCAGGTTGGTTACCTCAATGTGCCTGAATCCGGCAAGAATTAATTGTTCAGCAAGCCACACTTTAGCATCTGTTGGGATAAAAATCTCTTCGTGCTGGAATCCATCTCTTACGGTGATGTCGCCGATTGTTACTTTTTTTGGATAATTCATAGTCTATTCGTTATCAATTTAAATGCAAAAGTCAAAATTAATGGTTTTATCATACCCGTCATACAAACACCTTCATCCTCAAATTTTAAAATCCCCAAATTTTCAAATCTCTGTTTCTTCAAATTCCACAAGCGCCGTAACAGTCTCCACCCGTTCGTTTACCGATACGTTCACGGATTTCACAACGGCATCACGGGGGGATACGATCAGGTTTTCCATTTTCATGGCTTCGATGATCAGGAGCGGGTCTCCTTTTTTTACGCTTTCGCCACCCTTGACCTGTATCCTGATCACCTTTCCGGGCATGGGAGAGGTAACGTGGTTGCTGTCATGCCCATGCATGTCAAATCCGGATGAAAATACCGATTCGGCGAGAATATCATGACGTTTCAATCTGAAAATATGACCATGACAGCTTACATAAGCTTGATTTTCAGAATCTTCAGATACCCAGACTATGTAGTTGTGGTGATCGACCGTAAAATCGATGCGGTTTGGTGAATAGGCAATGGGAGATGAATGAAACGCTTTTCCCCTGATTTCAAATAAAAAATTATTTTCAGCATACCCAGGAACCTTCACAGTGACCTCCATCTCTTCGAATTGAAGTCTGATATTCATTAAGTTACGCCAATATCCGACAGTCTCCCAGAGATTGGGTTTTTCGAACCAACCCGGAATTGTTTTGAGGTTGCGTTTCAGGGTGAACATCAGGTAGCCAATCATGGGGACATGATCCGGGATTTCGTTTTTATCATTAATGATTTCCTTGGTAAGCGCTGCAGTGTGTTCATCACAGAATTTCGTGGTAATGGTGTTGGAAATAAATGCTTCACTCTGCAGTAACTTGACCAGGTAGGTGATGTTTGTCCTGATGCCGTGGATGATATAGTCTTCTAACGCCAACAGCATGATCTGGCTGGCTTCATGCCGGTCTTTTCCCCAAACGATGAGCTTGCATATCATCGGGTCGAAAGAGCTTTTAATTTCCGTGTTGGCTGTAATACCGGTGTCTATCCGGATTCCCGGGATTTCGGGTTCTTTGTAGAAGGTCATCCTGCCTGGTGATGGCTGGAAATTATTGGCAGGGTCTTCAGCATAGATCCGGCATTCGATGGCATGACCGTGTTGATGAATATCCTTTTGTTGTAACCTGAGCTTATTCCCGGCTGCCACGTGGATCTGTTCCTCAACCAGGTCGATTCCGGTAACCATTTCAGTTACAGGATGTTCAACCTGGATTCGGGTGTTCATCTCAAGGAAATAATAATTTAAATCTTTATCAACCAGGAATTCGATGGTGCCCGCGTTGTTGTATCCGATGGCCTTCCCGATGGCAACGGCTGCCGCACCCATTTTTTCACGTATTTCCGGGGTGAGGGTCGGGGAGGGAGATTCTTCGATAATTTTCTGGTATCGCCGCTGGATGGAACATTCACGCTCATAAAGGTGTATTACATTCCCAAAATTGTCACCCAGTATCTGAATCTCGATATGACGAGGTTCTTCAACGAATTTTTCGATATATACAGTCTCGTCACCGAAATAGGCCAGCGCCTGGCGGCTGGTTGCCTCAATAGCTTCCGCAAGTTCGCTTTCCTTGTAAACGATACGCATCCCCTTGCCGCCACCTCCTGCTGCGGCTTTTAGCAATACCGGAAACCCGATCTTGTGCGCTGTCTTTTCAAGTTCCTGCTTTGTCCCGGTTACGCCATCGGTCATCGGGATTTTAATCTTTTTAACGAAGGCACGTGCCTCGATCTTGTTCCCCATGATCTTCATAGCTTCGGGATGTGGGCCGATAAAGATGATCCCGGCTTCAACACACGCTTCTACGAATAAAGGATTTTCTGCCAGGAAACCATATCCGGGGTGGATGGCATCACAGCCTGTCTGTAAGGCCACATCAATGATCTTCGGAATGTTCAGATAGGTGTCGCTGAGTTCAACCTCTCCGATGCACCAGGATTCATCGGCCATGGTAACATGTAATGAGTCGGCATCAACTTGCGAATATATTGCCACAACCTTGATCCCTAATTTTTTCGCGGAGCGGATTACCCGTACGGCGATTTCGCCCCGGTTCGCGATGAGTATTTTGTGAATAACGTTCATATTATCTCACCCAGTTCGGTTTACGTTTTTCGAGAAATGCATTCATCCCCTCCTGCCCTTCTTCAGATGCCCTGATATCTGCGATCATATGGGCGGTAAAGTCATATGCTTCAATAAATGTGAGGTTGTTGGCAACTTCATGGATCAGGGTCTTGCAATGGCTCATGGCTTTCGGCCCGCTTGTTCTCAAATGAGCGATCACCTCTTCGATGATTTCACCAAGGATCTCATCGGGTACCGACTTATTTACCAGCCGGTATTTTTCAGCTTCTATCCCTTTTATCCTTCTGCCGGTAAGCATCAGTTCCTTAGCCCCATATTCTCCAATCCGCTTGATGACATAAGGTGAAATGCACGCCGGAACAATCCCTATTTTAACCTCACTTAACGAAAAGGTCGCATCATCGTTGCAGTAAGCGAGATCGCAGGCAGCGAGCAGCCCGTTGGCCCCGCCGAGCGCCACGCCATGAACAACGGCCAGCGTTGGTTTCGGGCAATTATAGATGGACAGGAAACATTTTGAAAGCAACAGGCTTTCAGTGTAATTCTGGTTATAGCTGTTCTGCGATGCAGATTTCATCCAATTCAGGTCAACGCCTGCACAGAACGACTTACCCTTTCCGCGGAGGACGACGCAAAGAACTGAAGGGTCAAGCTTTTCAAAACAGTGAGTCAACTCGCGCAACATGGTTTCATCAAAGGCATTGTGAACCTCAGGGCGGTTCAGCCAAACAGTGAGAACACCGTTATCAAAATTAGTTTCGATGGTTTTATATGTGCTCATTTGTCCCTTGTTACTTGTCATTTGTCACTTGTCACTTGTCACTTGTCACGTGCCCTTCGTCTTACATCCTGAAAATCCCAAACTGCGTTTTCTCATATTTCTTGTTTTGCGAAATGGCAATGGCCAGCCCGATTATTTTTCTGGTATCCACAGGGTCTATAATTCCATCGTCCCAGAGGCGTGCTGTACTGAAATAGGCGGAGCCCTCCTCCTCGTATTTCTTCAGAATGGTCTGCAGCATCTTCTCACGCTCCTCAGGCAACAGCGTTTTACCTGCTGCTTTGAGCTGATCTTCCTTCACGGTGATCAACACATTTGCAGCCTGTTCGCCACCCATGACGGATATCTTGGAATTGGGGTACATAAACAGGAACCGTGGTTCATAGGCGCGGCCTGCCATAGCGTAATTTCCGGCACCGAAGGAGCCCCCGAAGATCACTGTAAATTTCGGTACGTTGGCATTGGCCACGGCATGCACAAACTTTGCTCCGTCACGGGCAATGCCGGCACGCTCATACTCCTTGCCAACGATAAAACCGGTGATGTTTTGTAAAAACAGGATAGGTATGTTTCTTGACGTACAAAGCTCAACAAAATGAGCGCCCTTGAGGGCGGTTTCTCCGAAAAGCACCCCGTTGTTCGCCAGGATCCCAACCGGATAACCCATGATCCGTGCAAATCCTGTGGTGAGTGTTGGGGCGTAACGTTCTTTGAATTCATGAAAAAGACTGCCGTCAACGACACGTGCAATGATCTCCTTTGAATCGACCGACTTTTTCAGGTCAACCGGAAGAATTCCGTATAACTCTTCCGGGTCATAGGCAGGTTCCACAATGGGATGAGTTTCCAGCGCCTGGAATTCCTGACGCAGGATGGATTCAAATATATTCCTGCAGATCTGAATGGCATGAACATCGTTTTCGGCCAGGTGGTCTGCAACGCCGGAGATCAACGTATGTACCTCGGCGCCACCCAGTTCCTCTGCCGAGACCTCCTCTCCGGTGGCTGCTTTCACCAGGGGAGGGCCGCCGATGAAAATGGTTCCCTGGTTGCGGACGATGATGGTCTCATCGCTCATAGCCGGAACGTAAGCCCCGCCGGCAGTACAGGATCCCATCACCACGGCAATCTGCGGTATTCCCTGTGCCGACAGCCTGGCCTGGTTATAGAAGAACCGTCCGAAATCATATTTATCAGGAAAAACATTGGCCTGTTCCGGGAGAAATACACCGCCTGAGTCAACAAGATAAACACACGGTAGCCGGTTTTCCATGGCGATCTCCTGTGCCCTGACATGCTTCTTGATGGTCTCTTTGACATAGGTGCCACCCTTCACCGTTGCATCATTGGCCACGATCATCACCTCTTTGCCATGGATCACACCAATCCCGGTAACGATGCCGGCTGAAGGGAATCCGTTGTCATAAAGGCCAAAAGCGGCAAGGGGAGAAAGTTCAATAAACGGGGTATTCCGGTCAACCAGAAGGTCGATCCGCTCCCTGACAAGGAGTTTTCCCCGTTCCTTGTGCCTGGATACCAACTTTTCCGGCCCCCCTAGTCTTACGGTGGCCAGATTTTCTTTATATTGGTCGAGCAGCTTCAGGAATTCATCCCGGTTTTGGTGATATTCAGGGCTGCTGACCTTAATTTTACTTTCTATCCGAAACATTGTATTTGTCTGAAAAACAACGAGATAATAAATTTTAATCTTGCAATATCCGTTTGAAAATATCGCGTACTAAAGTAAGAATAATTCCAAATTATGCCAACTAATTCTGAAATAACTGCCGTATCTTTACGTTGATCTATTCTGAATCTGTACAAGCTCAATCAGGAGCATTAAACCCTGTATCCATTAACACAACATCGTGAACAATTTTACCGGGAATACTTTTAAGGAACTAACCCTGGAACAACTTCTTGATAACGAGCAGTTGAATGGGGAGAGGACTACACTGAGAAAGGCATTCGCGGCCATGTTGAACCAGTCGGAGCGGGATGAGGATTCTGGGTACGCACAGATGGTTCTTGAAACAGCAGCCATTATCCTGGAGGATATGAGCCTTGGTCCCGCATCAGTGAAATGCCTGATTCTGAAAAATCTCGCTGACAAAGGGATACTATCATTGGAAAAGATTGAAAATGAATATGGTAAAACTGCCAGGGGATTGATAGAAGGCATTCATAAACTTGAAAAGCTGGATTTAAAAAAATATAATACCAACACGGAAAATTTCATCGGATTGATATTAACGTTATCTGATGACATTCGTGTCTTGCTGATCCGGCTTGGCATGAGGCTGTATGATATGCGTCATCTGACAGATTATTCGGCGGATAAGCAAAAAATGATAACCGGAGAGACACAGGCGCTATTTATCCCCATCGCTCATCGCCTGGGGCTGTATCAGATAAAAAAAGAGCTTGAAGACCTTGTCATGCGATTCTTTGATCCGCAAACATATACCCTTATTGAGGAAAAGCTAAGGGAAACCAAAGCCGATCGGGATCATTATACGGCTGATTTCATCAAACCTATTGAAAAACAGCTTATTGAACATGGATTCGACTGCGAACTGAAGAGCAGGGTAAAATCGATCCCTTCCATTCACCGGAAAATGCTGACCCAGAAAGTGGAATTCGAAAAGGTCTATGATCTTTTCGCCATCCGGATCATACTGAATAAAACTGTTGAAAATGATGCAGCAGATTGCTGGAGGATCTACTCACTGATCACTGATATATACAAACCAAACCCACGCCGTTTACGCGACTGGATCTCCTTTCCGAAATCGACCGGATATGAATCGCTTCATACGACCGTTATTGGTCCGGACGGGCGATGGGTGGAGGTTCAGATCCGCACCCGTCGCATGGATGAGATTGCAGAGAAGGGTTTTGCCGCACACTGGAAGTACAAATCCGGGAACAAGGAAAAAGCCAGGGAAACCTTTTATGCTGATATCCGGGAGTTACTTGAAAAACCGTTGCAGACCTCACTTGAAAAGTCAATCGACCGTGAAAAGAAATTGCTCTACTCCGATGAGATTTTTGTTTTTACGCCGAAGGGAGACCTGAAGCGGCTTAAATCCGGATATTCTGTACTCGATTTTGCCTTCGAAATACATTCCGAGATTGGTTCTACTTGTACCGGGGCAATTGTAAATGGAAAAATGGTCCCGCTGAAACATATCCTTCAAAATGGGGACATGGTGAAAATCCTGACCTCAAAATCTCAGAAGCCCAATCCGGGATGGCTCGATATCGTGAAGAGTCCCCGAAACCTAGCCCGTATAAAGCATGCGCTTAAAATGGTGGACTACAAGGAGGCAGAGTTTGGTAAGGAACTCATTAAAAACAAGGTGACCCAACTCGGTTATCAGTTTACCGATCCGCTTGTCAATAAACTTGCAGCATTTTTTGGTTACGAAACCATCATGGAACTCTACCAGCGTTTCGGCGAAGGGAAAGCTGACCTCAGCAAGATCAAAAAGGCGCTGTTGAAAGAGGAGACCGGAATTCCGCATGAACCCGCAAAGGAAGAAACATTTCCCGAACGGATTTCGGGAGTGATGGCGGGCAAGGAGGACTTTGTCATCATTGATGCGAAGATCAAGTCGCTGCACTACCAGTTTGCCAGGTGCTGCAGCCCTGAACCCGGCGAGCACATTTTCGCCTTTGTCAGTGTTTCCCAGGGAATTAAAATCCATAAAACAACCTGTACCAATGCCCATCAGCTGATCACTCGGTATCCTTATCGTGTGCTTGAAGCACGCTGGAAAGATAAAACATGAACGACCCCATCATTGAAGTCAGGAACATTCACAAATCATTCAAGACTGTGCAGGCAGTCAGGGGGATCGATCTGCATATTGGGGCCGGGCAGTTCGTTGCGCTTTTGGGGCCGAATGGGGCTGGAAAGACCACCCTGGTTGAAATGATCGAAGGCATCCAGCAACCCGATTCGGGAGATATCCGGATCCTTGGAAAAACCTGGAAAGGAAACGAAAAATATCTGCGGTACCTTATCGGACTTTCGCTTCAGGAGACCTATTTTATAGAGAAACTGACCGTATGGGAGACCATGCGTCTGTTTGCAAGTTTTTTCGCCATTGGCAAAGCCCGTTGTGGAGAGGTGTTGAACCTGATCGCATTGGAGGACAAGCGCAGAGCGTGGGTGGTTAATCTTTCCGGTGGGCAGCGCCAACGTCTCGCACTGGGGATCGCACTCCTCAACAATCCGAAAATACTGCTTCTCGATGAACCTACCACCGGCCTTGATCCGAATGCAAGGCGTGAAATCTGGTCGATCCTGCTGAAACTGAAAGAACAATCAAATACTTCCCTGATCCTCACAACCCATTACATGGAAGAAGCTGAACAACTTTGTGACTACATTGTGATCATCGATCATGGAAAAATATTAAAAGAGGGCACATTATCCGATTTACTGGGTGAAATTCAGGATCTACCGGTCAAACAGGCCTTGCCCCGAAAAATCACCCTCGATGACCTCTTTATTTCACTGACCGGACGCCACCTCAATGATTGAACGCCTGTCAAATAGTCAATTGCTCCAACTGATCCTGACGAATGTCAAGGAGTTGACCCGTGAACCCGGGGTGCTTTTCTGGGGTATCATATTCCCCATCCTGATGTCGCTTGGTCTGGGGGTTGCCTTTACAAAGAAAAAAGATGTCATTACCAACATTGCCGTCACCGGACAGGAAAAGTTAATGACTGAGTCCCCGGATTCTACCTCAGCCATTATGTCGTTCCTTATGGCCAACAATGCCGTTGCCGAAAAAGATAAAAAGGGAGTCGTAACCCGAAAACTCACAGTTCCTGATGATAAACTGGGCAATACTTCGTTCATTTTCCATTCATTATCCTGGAAGGATGCGATGGTTATGCTTAAACGTGGTAATATAAATATCATCCTTGATGAGAAAAACGGCGTGATTCAGTATCATTTCGACCCGATGAACCCGGATGCACAATTGACCTATCTGAAATTGTCTAAGTTGTTGAACAGGACCCTGCCTGTTGATACCGTGCCTACTGCCGAAATAATACCACTAACCGTAAGTGGCACCCGGTATATCGACTTCCTTATCCCGGGATTGATCGCCATGGGGGTGATGATGTCGTGCATGTGGGGAGTGAGCTATGCCATCATCGAGCGACGTTCAAAAAAACTGTTGCGCCGCATGGTCGCCACACCGATGAAGCGGTCAAATTTTCTGATCGCCATGATCACCGTCAGGCTACTGATGAATTTTGTTGAGGCCGGACTGTTGTTCCTCTTTGCCTGGCTTGTCTTCAACATCACCATCCAGGGCAGTGTCTCCGCTTTGATCGTTTTGTTTATCTCCGGAAATTTTGCATTTGCCGGAATTGCCATTTTTATCTCATCGCATACGGCTAAAACCGAAGTGGGAAACGGGCTGATCAATGCGGTCAGCATGCCCATGATGGTTCTTTCGGGCGTGTTTTTCAGCTATCACAACTTTCCGGAATGGAGCATCCCCACCATACAAAAATTACCCCTCTCCATGATGGCCGACGGGATTCGCAGCATTATGATCGAAGGGGCAGGTTTTGCAGAAGTGGCAGTTCAAGGCATCTTCCTTAGCGCGATCGGAATTGTATTTTTCATCGCCGGAATGAGGCTATTCAGGTGGCATTGAGCATAAAAAAAAGGCCGCCCTTTTGGGACGGCCTCTCAGATTAAAATCGGTTTGGTTAAGCTTATACCAGTTTAACATTTACAGCATTTAACCCTTTTTTTCCTTCGGTCAGGTCGAATGTTACTTCGTCATTTTCCCTGATACGATCAATTAAACCAGAGGCATGAACGAAATATTCTTTGCCTGTTTCCGAGTCCATAATAAATCCAAATCCTTTTGACTCATTAAAGAATTTTACTTTTCCATTTTTCATAATAATGATGTAATTAAAAATAATATTTGCAAAGGTATAGATAAAAATTATAAGATCAACGAAATAAAAAAAAACGTTAATTTATTTCTTCCTGAAACCACCTTTACGGAATGTTCCTTTGTGTTTCTTCGGATCGAAAACCGGACCCTCCCCAAGATGAATTGGGATGGCCCCTTTGTAGATGGATTTGCCAAGCAAGGTCTCGATGGTGGCAAACTTCCCTTGGTCTTTCTCGTTGATGAGTGTGATGGCAGCCCCTTTGGCTTGCGCACGTGCCGTGCGGCCGATACGGTGTATATAGTCCTCTCCGTCATTTGGCACATCGTAATTGATCACCATGTCAATATCCTCAATATCGATGCCACGGGAAACAATATCTGTCGCAACGAGGATATTCAGTTTCTTGCTCCTGAAACTGTTTAAAACCTTTTCCCGTTCAGGTTGATCAAGGTCTGAGTGGATATCATCTGCGTTAAGCCGTAATTTTTTCAGGGAAGCGCTCAACTGTTTTGTGGCGCTTTTGGTAGAACAGAAGATCAGGATGCTTTTCAACTTAATATCCTTTAAAAGATATTGTACGATTGGGATTTTCTGATTATCATATACCACGTAGGCCATCTGAAGTATATTTTCAGCAGGTTTAGAGGGGGCAATGTTGATTTCTACCGGCTGATTAAGGATTTTTCTTGCAAGCTCGCGCATGTCTTTTGGCATGGTTGCTGTAAAACACAGGGTTTGCCTCTCTTTCGGAACATACGACATGATCTTTAGGATATCATCGTAGAATCCCATGTCAAGCATCCGGTCGGCTTCGTCGAGTATGAGGTACCGGAGACTGGAAAGGTTCACATATCCCATGTTCAGATGCGCGATCATCCGGCCGGGGGTGCATATCACGATATCCGCCCCGTTGGCAAGCGCCTGTCGTTCACGCGAAAATGAAGCGCCATCGGTACCCCCGTACACAGGGATGGAACCGACCGAAGTAAAATAGGACAATCCCTGCATGTGCTGATCAATCTGCTGGGCCAGTTCCCTCGTGGGAACAATGACCAGCGCCTTGATGGCGTCATCATGGGGTGTTGAAATAATCTTCTGGATGATCGGAAGAAGGAATGCCGCCGTTTTACCGGTACCGGTCTGAGCCGACCCGATAAGATCTTTCCCGTCTAAAATCGCAGGAATCGCCTGCACCTGAATAGGGGTGGCGGTTTCGTACCCCAAGGCTTCAATACCTTCAATTAACCGCTCTTCGAAACCAAAATCGTGAAAAGTCAAAATGCTGAAATATTTTGCAAAGGTAATATAAAAAGTGAACGGGTGGACAGGGGGACGCAGGCCAGACCATTAATTCATAATTCGTAATTCGTAATTCGAAAGGGGTGTGCTTCAGTATTAAATACTACTTTCCTCAGGTCGAGCGTGTTTTCAGGGGCAAAAAGCAGGTAGGCATATTTCAGAGTTTCGGCGAGGAAAAAACTTTCCATTGAATCGGATAATTCATAGGTATTAACATTTTTTATCGCTGCAAAACCGGCTTTGGTCCTGCACCTTTTAAGTATATCTGAGATCATGCGCTGTCCCATCTTCAGGTATTCCTGGTCTTTGGTTCGTCGATAGAGGTAAAAGCAGCTTTCAATATTCTCGGGACGTAACAGATAGGAAGGGTTGGTTACACGGTTCGTCCTGAAGTTGAACTCCTCGGGTTCGATGTTGAATGCTGTCCACATGAAAAAGTTGCCCTTTTGGATTTTCCCTGCCATTGCCGTATCTCCGGCCAGCGCCAGGATGCCGGAGTAGAAAGCATCCAGGGAGCCATACAATGAATTGGTCTCCTTGCCCGATTTCATATCCACCCGGGTGAAATACCAGCCGGATGGAACCTCGGTCAAAAGGTGTTTTTTAATGGCTCTGTTATGAATTTCCCACGCGAGCTTACAATCTTTGTCGCCAAATAGTAACCATGCCTTGAACAGATATTCGTAATAAGAATCTATTCTTGCTCCGATCTGGCTTTCCGTATTCTGCCACTCACCTGTATTTACATCAATGGTTGTTCCGACCAGATCGTTGTCGCTGCGGCGCCTGAATACTTCAAAAGCTGCTTTCTTCGCTGTCTTGTAATAGGTCGAATCACCTGTATATTCGGTCATCTTACCGAATTCAAGCAGATAGGTGCCGATTTCGGCAGGATTACTTAGTGAATCACGGGTTTTTCCCGTTTTAAGGTTCACAAAACGGTAAGGCATCCCGGTGGGGGAGTTGAACGCCCGCAGCAAACGGGCAGCAAGGTCTTCTGCCAGAACCATAAACTGTTTATCGCCCGATAATTCAAAGGATGACAGCAAGCCGCCAAGCAGGCGGATGTTGATCTCAAACAATTGTACCTCCTGGTCCACATCGAAGGTCAAACCGGAAATGACCATCTCTTTTGCTTCCTTTGCCTCCTCGTTCAACCCGAGCAGATAAAAGGTATCGTAGGCATCCAATGGGGTCATCAGGAAAGATATTCCATACCAGTTATGACCTGTTTTACTGATTGGCTTCAGGGCATCAAATCCCGGAGCATATTTTTTATAACCACGCCAGGCGTGACGGCAGGCCGATTTTATTTTTTTACATTGAGCGGCCTTCTGCCTGTCTGAAAATCGCTTTTGTGATTGCCCGGGAATTGAAAAAGCCAATGCAAATAATGCAACCAATGCAACCAATGCAAGTCTGGGATTGTCTTTCATTAAATCAATTTTTTGATTTTCATCAGGCCGAGGATGGTTCCTACAATTTCCTCATTTGACAAGGAACTGCAGTTTAAAGCGATATTAAAAAAGTAAGGTTGAAAACTACCAACCGTCAGCATCTCAACGAAGGCATCCCGTTTGTTATCCATCTCAACTACAAGCTTTGAGGATTCCGCCTTGCTTAGGTTCCTGGATTTACATATTGCTTTGGTACGCCATTCCAATGTAGCCTGTAACCTGATGTGTATGGTGTTGGGGAAATCCTGAAGAATACCACTTCCGCCCCTGCCAACGATCACCACATAACCCTGCCCGGCGATTGATCTGACCACCGAGGTGATTGTTTTCCGTATCCGGTGATTGCTTACATAGGATTGGGAAAATGAAGCAAGCACATCTTCCACCAATCCATATCCTCCCAGGCTCATCATATAATTGACCTCCGTTGGATTCAGATCCAGTTGCCTTGCCATGGCTTCAACAATCTCCTTGTTTATAAATTTCCATTGTTGGGGATTCGCAGGATTATGATATTGGTTCAGTTCTTTTGTAAGAAGTTGCGCGATCAACTTCGACGGACATCCAAACTCTCTTGATATCGTCACAACCGGGCCCTGACCGGGCTGCGAATCATATCCCCGATCCGAAAAAACGCGATCCATGTATTCGCGTAATAGATTTTCCACTCCTCCTCCTTATCTTACTGGTGAACTAATACAAATTTACGCATAAAACGTCCTGATTCCAAATGTAAGCTTCCGGATAAATCGTTATTTGTCACTTGTTATTCGTAAATCTCTCAAGTAATTTCCCGCTCAACTGTTCAATTTCCACTTCGGCTTTTTTTGCCTCGAATTGTGACAGGATCAACTGGTACTCTGCATCAATCAACTTTTGCTGAATTTCACGAAGTTCAATGTCGTTGATGCTGCCCAGTTTGTATTTTTCGAATGCAATGTTTACGTTTTGACGGGCAACAGTAATATTGACAGTCTGCATTTTTACGATTTCAAGGTTCGCCTTGTACTCAAGATGGTTTTTGTATAAAATGGTTTTAAGTCCCAACCCGACATCCTGCACTTCTATTTCTGCTGAATTCATAAGTAATTTCGCATTTTTAACCGTCCGGTTCACGTTGAATCCGTTAAAAAGGTTGTAGGTCAGATTTAATCCATAGGCAGGCCCGTAACTCCGGTTGTAAAGCAGAAACCCTGTTTGTGAATTCAGCGTGCTGAAATTATAACCTGTCATTAAATTGAGTTTCGGGTACCTGCCCGATTGTGCCTGGCGTACGTTAAGCCTTGCCAGATCCTGGTTCAGCCGCACCCCGGTCAGGCGGGAGTTTTGCCTCAGCGCATCCTGCATTATGCTGTCATAAGATCTTGGTGCACTGAGTTGAATGGAATCATGGATCTCAAGAGAAGTTGAAGGATCGCGACAGAGAAGCTGGTTGAAATCGGCACATGTGCTTTCCAACATGACAAGTTGATTGATAAGGCGTGTGCTGTCGGCATTGAGATCGACTGTTGATTGCAACAGCATCAGTTGTGAACCGGAACCCAGCGATACTTTCGCGGTGGCAATGCGTTTTCGTTGCTCCGAGAGTTCAACGGCATCCCGGGCTACCCTGACCAGCTTCTGCATCTGGATAATGCTGTAATATGTCAGCGATATATCAGAAACAGCGCCCTCTAAAATGATCCGGGTACCATTTTCACCAAGGTCTTCAAGGGTCCCAAGCATTTTTTTGCTTACAAACATGTTCATCCCGTCGAACAACGTCCAATTCATCTGTACTCCAGCATTCAGGGTATTGCTTCTGCCGTTTGCAATGTCTTTCACAGTACCGCCGAACTGCTCCTGGTGTGTGGTGTTGATGTTGTTGTTTTGACTGACATTCAGGTTAAGTGTAGGCAGAAACCCCGCATTTCCAAGGGTGTTGTTGTTTTTCAACACATCCACATCATTTTTTTGAAGGATGATGGAGTAATTGTTCATCAGGCCAATCTCCAGCGCCTTTTGCAAAGAAATCACCTCCTGGGAATATGAAAAACCAGTAAAAATTAAAAGAAAAACTAATGTAAAATTACCTACCAATGGTTTTATCATACTGTCACCCTGTTACCCTGTTACCTTATCACCCTGTTACCCTGTCACCCTGTTACCTTGTCACCCTGTTACCCTGTCATCCTGTTACCCTGGCACCCTGTTTCCTCCCCGACAAATAAGTATAAAGTGCAGGGATCACAAACAAGGTTAAGACAAGCGAAAAGATCAGTCCCCCAATAATGGTAATCCCCATTGGAACCCGGCTGCGGGAAGCGGCTCCCAGCGCCAAGGCGATCGGCAATGCTCCCAAAGCCGTGGCCAGACTGGTCATTAATATGGGACGCAAACGACGTGTTGCGGCATCTATCACGGCTTCATGCGAATTCAGGCCTTCAATTTTCCGCTGGTTAGCAAATTCAACGATTAAAATCCCATTTTTAGTCACAATACCGATCAAAACAATGACACCGATCTCGCTGAAAATGTTCAGGGTTTGCCCGAACATCCAAAGTGAAAGCATCGCCCCCGCAAGAGCCAATGGCACCGTGAACATGATGATGAAGGGATCAATGAAACTTTCAAACTGTGCAGCAAGGATCAGGAATATAAGCGCCAGCGCCAGGAGGAGGGCAAAAAGCAGACTCCCGGAACTGTCCTCAAATTCCTTTGAGGTTCCAGACAACGCGGAGGAAAAGGAATCATCAAAGGTCGATTTTCCGATTTTCCGCATTTCGGCGATACCCTCGCCAAGGGTGACTCCTTTTGCCGGTTGGGCTGAAACCGTTGCCGAAACATACCGGTTGTAACGGTGCAGTTGCGGGGGATTGCTTTGTGTTTTCAGACTGACAACGTTGTCTAACTGGACAAGTTCTCCCCGGTTGTTGCGAATGTATATTGAGCTGATATCGAGTGGCTTATCCCTGAACGACCTGTCGGCTTGCCCGATCACCTGGTACTGCTTGCTGTTCATGATGAAGTAACCATATCGTTGGCCGCTGAAATAAAGTTGAAGGGTTTCTGCAATATCCTTTACATTGATCCCCAACGTCCGGGCCCGCTCACGGTCTATTTCCACAGATAGTTCTGGTTTGTTGAATTTCAGGTTCAGGTCAACCACCTGGAAGGCAGGATTGGCTTGTGCCTTTTCCATGAATTCAGGCAGAAACATCGTTAGTTTCTCAAAATCCGGCGCAAGAATTACATATTGAACAGGTAACCCTGAATTACGCCCTCCTCCGATTGTTTGCTCCTGGACCACAAAACTACGGGCGAAATTATATCGTTTGGCGATCATTCCGAGCTCATCAGCAATATCCTGCTGGGTTCTTGACCTGAGCTCCGGCTCAGTCAGCGCCAACCTTACAAATCCAGTGTTTGAAGAAGCGGAAGATCCGAAACCCGGCGCCGTCACGCCAAGGATCGATTCTCTTTCGGGGATGGTATCCGCGATAGAAAGCATTTGCTTTATATACTGGTCCATAAGTTCAAAAGAGGTTCCTTCCGGCGCGGTCGAAATCAGTTGCATCCTGCTTTTGTCCTCCATCGGGGCAAGTTCGGAAGGGATCAGCGAGCCAATGCCAACGATCAATCCAAATGAGACCACCATGATGATAATGGCCAGCCACCGGTACCTGATGAAAGACCTGAGTGACCGGTTGTAAACATCTGTAAAACGATTCAGCAGATTTTCGGTAAAGGTGAACAGCGCATTGTGATGGTCGGGTTTCCTGAGCATGCGCGAACTCATCATGGGTGTAAGAGTCAGTGAGACCAGCGCTGAAACAAGGATAGTTCCGGCAACAACCACGCCGAATTCACGGAACAAACGGCCGGTGAGACCCTGCAGGAATATGATCGGTAAAAATACTGCTGCCAGGGTGATGGTGGTGGAGATTATGGCAAAATAGATCTCCTTTGACCCCCGATGTCCGGCTTCAATCGGGTCCATGCCTCCTTCGATTTTATGATAAATATTTTCAAGCACCACGATGGCATCATCCACAACGAGTCCGGTAGCTAAAACGATTCCCAGCAACGTGAGTATGTTGATTGAAAAACCGGCAACATACATGATGAAAAACCCGCTGATCAGGGAGATCGGGATGGCAATAATCGGGATCAGCGTCGTGCGCCAACTGCGGAGAAATGCGAAAATGACCAGTAAAACCAGGCCAAAGGCGATGAGGATGGTCTCTTCAACCTCCTTAATTGCCTTGCGGATGCTACGTGTGGTATCAAAGGTGGTGCCTACAATTATATCGGCGGGGATTTCATTTTTAAGCTGGGCAACCCGTTTGTAACATTCATCTGTGATGTCGATCTGGTTTGCACCCGGCTGAGGTGTAATGGCAATCCCGATCATGGGAACCCCGCCGTTGCCTCTCAGGATGGTCCGTTCATTTTCGGGGAGTAGTTTCGCAATCCCCACATCCCGCATCCGGATCACCGTTCCGTTTTTTTCTTCAATGATCATGTCGTTGAATTCTTCGGGAGTGGTAAGACGACCCTTTGTTCTGATGGTCAGTTCGGTTCCGTATCCCTCGATCCTTCCCGTGGGAAGCTCGATATTTTCGCGGGTGAGGGCATTACGCACATCTCCTGGGGTAAGCCGGTAGCTGGCCAATTTGGAAGGGTCAAGCAATAGCTTAATCGAATATCTTCGTTCGCCCCATATCCGGATTTCACTTACCCCCGGAATGGTTTGCAGCCTTTCTTTGAACACATTATTGGCAAAATCAGATAGTTCCATGAGGTCGCGGGAATGGCTCTGAATTGTAATTGCATAGATTGGACTGGCATCTGCATCCGATTTTGACACAATCGGGGGATCGGTATCCGGAGGGATCCTGCGGATTGCCCTCGATACCCGGTCGCGCACATCGTTGGAGGCCGCTTCCATGTCCACGCCGAGTTCGAATTCAACGGTGATGTTGCTGCGGCCGTCGCTGCTTATCGAGGTCATCGACCTGATGCCTGCTATTCCGTTGATCGATTCCTCCAGCGGTTCGGTGATCTGTGACTCGATCACATCTGCATTAGCTCCGATATAGTTGGTTGTTACCGTTACAACCGGAGGGTCAACGCTGGGAAATTCCCTGACGCCGAGAAATGTAAACCCGATGACCCCGAACAGCACGATCAGCAATGAGATCACCGTCGCCAGCACCGGGCGGGTTATGCTGATGGAGGAGATGTTCATTTGGTAAACCTGATTTTAACGCCGGTATTTTCACGGAGCTGCAGTAATCCGGTGGTGATCATTGTATCTCCCGGTTTTAAACCTTCGGTTACCTCTACTTCCCGTTCCGTGCGTATCCCCGTTTTAATCACTTGTGAAATCGCATTACCGTTTTTGCATAGAAAAACCTTTTCCCCATCCATCATCGGGATAATGGCCTCCGATGGGATGATCAGCGCATTCTGGATGTTGTCGATCATAATTTCGACCCGTGCGAAGGAACCGGGAATAAGGATTCCTTCCGGATTAGGGCATGATGCCCGGATGGATACGTTCCGGGTTGCAGGGTCAATTTTTGGCTCAATGGCATAAATTTTCCCCTGCAAGGAACTGTCAATACCCTCCACCCTGAATTTGATGAGGGTTCCTTTTTCTACATTCCTGCGGTATTTTTCCGGAATGGCAAAATCGACCTTTACCGGATTGGTTTGCTGTAAGCGCGCTATCATGGTGGTTGAGGAGACAAATCCTCCGGGGCTAACCTGGCGCAGTCCGATCTGCCCGCTGAAGGGAGCATATATTTCAGTTTTCGAGATCTGTGCTCTTACCAGTTCCAGTTGTGCCGTAATAATTCCAAGGGTGTTGAATGCTTTATCATACTCTTCCTGGCTTACCGCTTTTAATTCCAATAATTTTTCTTTGCGGTATAAGTCGTCTTTGGCTTGTTTTTCATCAACCTGAAGTTTTTTCATTTGTGCCTGCAATTCCCGGTCATCAATTTTCAGCAACAGGCTGCCTTTGTTTACGAAGCTTCCTTCATCGAAATTGATAGCCATGATCCGACCCGAAACTTCACTGCGGATTTCAATCTCTTCATTGGCGATCACATTTCCGGTTGCCGGAATGATGTTTTCCAAAATCCGTGGAGTGATAATCACGCCGCCAACAGTAATGGCTTTTAAACCGACATTTCCGGCAGGCCCTTTTTGGTTACTGCCGCAACCGGCAACGACTAACGGGATGGCCAGTGCGTAAATAAACTGTTTAATATATTTAAAATGAAGCATGTAGCCCTAGGTTACTTATATATTTATTTGCATCCAAAGCTAACGAAAATAGCAGTTGCTTAAATAGAAAATAAAATTGTAATTTTGCATCCCTTTAATCGGGGTTTCAGCTCTGGTAATATCAGAAAAGTTCTTATTTTACTATTGAAAATCGATGCCTCGGGATGTAGCGCAGTTGGCTAGCGCACCACGTTCGGGACGTGGGGGTCGGAAGTTCGAGTCTTCTCATCCCGACAAATTTCGTAGGGACACGCCATGGCGTGTCCCTACGAAATTTATCCGCCTCTTTAGCTCAGTTGGTAGAGCAGCTGATTCGTAATTAGCAGGTCGGGGGTTCAAGTCCCCTGAGAGGCTCAGCATGTGCGATGGAAAATAAATCAGCAATGAAAAACAAGATCATTGAGTTTTATTGTTTCCGGACAGTTTCCACAGCCAAAAACCAAGGAACCCAGTTGCCAACAGCCCCATCCAGTTAACCCACACCGGCAGTAACCAGCCGCCGATCAATACAGGAACTCCTGTAATAATCCTTAAAAGATGTAGAATGGCAACGAAACCAAAGATCGTGCCTGCGATCCTAAGCCAGAGATTTTTTGAGAACATAATGAATATTTTAATGATTTTCAGCCAATAAAGGTAAAAAGCTATTCTATAAAAAGCAAGTTTAAGAATTAGTTCATTTTATGATAACTATCCTTGTTACATCGTACAGGTTTCCCGCGTTGAGCCTGCAAAAGTAGATGCCGGGTGAACGATCCCGGGCATTCCATTTCACCTTGTGTTCACCGGCCTTTTCTTCCTTGGTTGCAAGCTCATCAATTTTTCTCCCGAAAACATCAAATATTGATGATGTTCCAGGTTTGACCTCCATCACCGGTACTGATGATCTTTCCCTGAGCCCCGAATGCCCACCCGTGGTTTCCGTCAACAAAACAAACACTCCAGAGCGTTGTTGTCAAACTGCTGTTCTGGGCAGTCCATGTTTGTCCGCCATCTGTTGTATGAACGATTGTACCAACATAATCTGCAGCCCACCCTTCCGATTGGTTGATAAAACATACTTCACCCAGATGATTCCCCTGGGGGAGCGGATTCTGCCATTCCCATTGGGCATGAACACAAACAGAATAAAATAAAGGTAGAAGAAAAAATAAAATACCGGTTTTCATTGTGACCCCCTTTTTACTGATTTATTTATTATGCCAATTTTACCCGAGGGCAATACGGGACAAAGAACCATAAGGAAAACTATTAATAAATATACGAAATAAATATACGTGTGTCAAGGGACGGGACTGCTTGATTTTAAGACTTTTTTCGTAACGGTGTAGACGGCAGCCTCTGTAATTACCTTGTGATGTCAGGCAATGTCTCACAGATTGACATTACCGGTCTTCTTGCCGGAGACATCCTTCTGAATTGTCCTGGTATCTTGCTACTCTGTCCTTAATCCGGAAAGCAGATTTCCTGTCAATATCCTTCTGGCGGGAATATAGATCCATAAGATGCCGTTCGCTAATACCAACAGGAGAATCAATGAAATATATAGCCATGGAACTGTGTAAAACGAAGAGATCAGCAAGGGTAAAATGACCGGTAGCGCTGAAATCATGCCAAGCGCCATGCCCGAAGTGAGGATAAGCAGGTGTTCTGCCAGGATCAGTACGAATATGAATTGCCTGCGGAATCCCAATACCGCGAATAAAGCAAGCTCCTGCTCTCGCTGGTTGATATTCCTGAAAAGCACAATCCCCATTCCGATCGTGCCGAGTATGACTCCCAAACCACCCAACAGCATGAAAACAGACAAATAGGTATTCTCCACCGCGTTGAAGGAGGCCAAGCGTTCTGAAGCAGGGGTTAACATCAATCCGTAATCCTGGAAGAGCGATTCCAACTTTTGTGCAATCTGGCTCCGCTGATCTGAAGGTCCATCGACCAGCATAATGAGGGATCCACCCATCAAAGGGTAAAAAATCCGCAACAGGCTGTCGGAAACGAGAATATTCCCCTGGAAAATCGAGTTTTCCAGTCCACCCATCAGTTTAACTTTTAAAATCCCACCCGATTCATCCCAGTAAAACAATGTATCCCCCACAGATTTTCTAAGTCCCCAGGTGATAACGGTCATATCTGCATACCCGGGGATCATATCAGGTGCAAGGCTGATATCCAAAGTTTTCCATGGGTGCATGGGATCAATAGATGGATCAAGGTTCGAAAAGGTGAAAGGGTTGAGACGGTCAATATGTACGATCGGAATACCCAGCAAGACAGGCTTTGAAACCTGATTAAGATTCAGGCAACTGGCGTCATCTCCTTCGCGGGTGGAAAGTTGGATATATCGGACTGGCCTCAGCGCCGTTTCGTCCCGCAATCCATAAATATCTGCACCAGCCGCTGAGTTAAGGTTATTCATCACCGGAAGACTGGATTCCGCCCAAAAAAGAAACCCTCCTGTACCTGAATTTCTGTTCAGTTCATTCCCATGAAAAGTTTTCCTGTTGGCGCCAGTAATTATGAGGGTAAAAATTCCCAATGATAACAAGGCCACGGCAGAAACCGTCCGGCCACGGTTCAACGCCAGGTTTTTCATTATAAGGCGGGCGAATCCCGGTATTGAATCTGCGGGTTTATGAGATATCCTGGCCAGTAACAGGTTGATCATGGCCAATCCACCAGGAATCAACAATCCTCCGGCGATCAGTGACATCGAACTGTTCATGGGTTTTCCCTGGATCATCATCCAAATCATAATGGTCATGGAAATACCGATGGAGATTGCTCCAGTGATCATTGTGAATATCCTGTTGGTTTTACCGAATTTCCCCGGCTTGTTCCCGTATCCGGGGTTTATCAGCATTGACAGTGGTCCCCGTAAACTTTTCCATAAAATAAAAATCAATACGGCCATGGCAGTAATGACACCGGTGGCCACACCTGTTAAAAGTGTTTTCATCTTGATCGCCATCACCAGATTCGATGTGTTCACAGCATCCTGCCAAATGGTGTTTAATCCGGTGATCATTAATTTATTGTACAGAATACCGCCAAAAGCCCCTGCAATAGCGCCGGAGAGGGTAATCATGAATACCTCCGCCAGAATAATTGTAAAAATGTGCCGTCTCCTGAACCCGATGGCAGAAAGGGTTGCGATATCTGACCTGCGCGATTGTGCCAGCATATAAAATAGCATTGCGGTTAGTAGCAGCGCACTGAGCAGGATAAAAAAGCTGAGGCTGAGGAACAGTTCACCAAAATCGGTGGAGTTGGTTGCCGCAATTTGCCCTTCCACATAAACCGGCCTGAAAAACATCCCTGCCTGCACAGGATTGATCATTTGCATCAACCTTTTTTCTATCCCTGGAATATCGTTTTCCGTGGCATCAAAACGAAATGCGGTGTATTTCCCGAACCGGTTGGCCCAGATTTGCTGCCCTGATCCGATAGAAATAAACGCTTTTGGGGTTCCCCGGTATTCTTTCCAGAACAATTCATCCTTGTGCCTGATTTTTTTCAGGTCGATGGGCGCCCCGGTTTCCCAGTCACGGCAGTTCCCGGCATCTGACATCCCTGGAAAGTCGGGCATCAGCGAGGGGTCTGACAGGCTGTTTTTGACGGGGATGATTGATTTTACTTCAAACCAGGCGCTGTCTTCCCGAAGTGTACGCAAAGGCCCCATCAGATAGTACTTCAGCATGACTGTATCCCCGGATGCAGCGCCAAGGTCCTTTGCGAGCCAATCATTGATGGTGATCCCTCCCTTGCCGGGTACATGTTTAAGCCTTGATTCACTCATCGCTGTTACAAAGGAATATGGCGTCGAATTGTTCCCGAAAGAGACAGAGTTTACAAACCATGTCAGGTAAGGTTCGCAACCGGGGATGGCGGTCAATATTGCCCCGGAAGAGGCTTCGTCAAAAAAAATACGGTCTGTGGTGATCTGATAATTTCCGGCTGCAGGCAGTTTCCGTATATTAAGTCCGGCATCGGCTGGTTGCCAGCATGTTTTAATGACGCTGTCAAGTAAATTGATTTTGGATCCTTCACTTTCAATTTCCGATGCAAGAAGCATGTTGGCATAACCGTACAAAGCGAGCACGGAAGAAAGTTGTTCGAGTGAAATGAAGATATTGTAAGGGGCCACCTGGTTGTTTTTCAGGCTGAACCTGCCCATACCCGCATCATCCGCGATGCCGGAAACCTTTACACGCAAGGACACCGAGGGCATCGTTTCCGATACGAAAGGTGCGTTTGACGGCGCTTTCCCCTGGTTTTGAATCCTGATAAGGAGGTTGTCGCCCTGTTTCAGAATTAGTTTCTCTGCCGTATTCCTGCTGATAATAACCTCATCGGCGCCAGGCATTGGCAGGGGATGATCCCAGAATTTCCCAAACCGGTCGTCAACACCAATCACCTGTACCTGGTTTATTCTCAGGTTTTTATCACTGCTGATGGCAATGCCCCCGGCATGAAGAACGGGGACTACCTGTTTTTGCAATCGAAGTGAAATTGAATCCGCAAGCTTCTGATTGAAAAACCGTTCGTTCGTTTCAAGTGCGTATCTGATTTTCCCAAGACGCAAATCAGTCAGCCGATGAAGGCTGAACCTGACCGAATCACCAACGATCAATGCCCCGCTTAAAACAGCGGTGCTGATCACTACGCCTGCCAGCACGGCAAGGTAAGGTTTGCGGTAAAACCAGAGGTTTCTGATGAACAGTCGGATCCAGGTCATGATTATTGAGACAGATGTAATTTCCCTGAAGTTAAGTGATACTTTTTTCCCATCCGGGATGCAAGATCAAGTGAATGGGTAACAACAACGATGGCCAGATCCTGTTCACGGTTTAATTCTGCTAAAATTTGTCCGAGCTGACTGGCATTCTCTGCATCCAGCGAACCGGTTGGTTCGTCGGCCAGAAGGAGGCGGGGTTGATTGACAAGCGCCCTCACCACGGCAGCCCGCTGACATTCACCCACCGATAATTGTCCGGGTCGCTGGTGGATCTGCCTGGTCAATCCTACCCGCCCGATCAGATGATGTGCACGTTCGCTGTTGATTTTTTGTATTGATTTGTCTTTAACCGGTAATAGTGGAAGAAGGACATTTTCAATCAGTGTCAGTTGAGGCAGGAGGTAGTGTAACTGAAACACAAAACCGATTAACCGGTTGCGGATAGTCGCCAGGCCTGCCTCATCCATCTCATCGGTTTTTTTACCATCCAAAATTACAGTCCCGGAACTTGGCTGATCCAGGGTTCCCAAAATATTCAGCAGCGTACTTTTTCCTGAACCCGACGGACCGATGATAGCGATTGACTCTTTTTCGCCAATGGTGAGGGATACTTGGTCAAGTACAATATTTCGGGCTTCAGAACCAGGCCGTTCATAATATCTGGATATTTGTTCAAGTTTCGCAAGCATGGTTATAGGATTACTTTTTCGTACACTTCCACCATTTTTTTTGTCAGCTTTCTGCAATCGAAATCAGCCTCCACTGATTTCCGGCCAGCCAAACTCATCTTTTCAAGCGTTGCAACATCTGAAAGCACCTCAGCGAATTTAGCTGCAAGCGCATCCGGCGTATTTGGCTGATATAGAATTCCCCCCCCCGTAGCATGGATGATCTCAGAAAAGGCGCCGAGATCAGGCTGAACCAGCGGAACACCCGAGGCCAGCGATTCGATCTGGTACAGTCCGTAAGCCTCTCCTTTTAAGACAGGTACCGAAAGTACGGACAAAGATCTGAAAAAATCCTGCAGCCCTTGGATGGAGAAGTCTGGCCGGATTTCAATATCCTGCAGTATTTTGTTCTTTTTCAGCTTCTTAATTTGCCGGTGAAGGAAGGAGCGGTCATCGCCGGTCATGCCGCCCGTGACTATTAATCTCAGATCCTTGAACCGTGATTCCTTCTTCAGGAGGATGAAAGAATCCACAAGGACTTCGAAACCATTTTCTTTGCAGATCCTTGACAAATAACCAATGGCGGGTGGTGATAGTGCAGGGTTTGAATAAGCGTAATTTTCAGGGGTTACTCCGATATGCACCACATTCATTCTGTCGGCAGGAATGTTCATTTTTTTTTGCATAACGGCTGCAAAATAATCGCTGACGGAAATAAATGCGTCAACATCCCGACTTTTCTCCGACATCAGTTCCCATATTTTCCCTTGCCATGACGGGTCCATTGCATCAACCCAAACATCTTCGTCCTGTAAAGAATAAACCACCGGAACCTTCACCTCATCCCTCACCTGTTTTGCCATTCCTAAGAGCAGTGCATTGGAAAAATGCACGACATCCGGTTTCTCGTGGTTTTTCAAAAAATCGACCACCCGGCCAAGTTCATGGTTTTGAAAACCATCCTGTCCAAGGAGCATCGATTCTGTGAGTTGTTCCAACCCATGTGCACGGGTGGCGCCGGATTTTCCGGCTGCGAATTTCAGCACCGGTCTCGAATCCAGCAAATGTTCCATCCACCCCGGCATGTGCCTGAATAGCGGGAATTGCTGCTTCAGGTAGATATTCACTGCCCCGTAAAATACAGGAACATCTGGATTTGATGTTTCCCCATTTATGGTAAGTGGTAAATACATCGGAAGGGTGATGGCCTCATGTCCCATCTCCCGGAGGGAATTCACATAAGCGCTGTCGCGAAGGCAGTTGCCGCAATAAAACGAGCCGCCAAAACCTGGAACAATATTTACGATCTTCATATTAATCTTATTTACCTCACCCCCTTCTCCCCCTCTCCTTCAGGAGAGGGGGAGAAGGGGGTGAGGTCATTCAAAACAATAAACCCTCCCATCCTGCGCACCAACCACGATCATTTTCGACGTGACCGCCGGTGTACTGAAAATGTCGCTTCCGATTTCATATACCCATACTTCTCTTCCCGTATTGATATCCAGTACATAGAGTCTGCCATCACCCGATGCAGCAATGACATGGTCTCCTGCAATCACAGGTGAGGCATCCACTCTTCCAAGGGTCTTGAATTTCCATACAACTTTTCCGGTCACGGCATCAAAACAATAGATATATCTGTTCTGAGAACCGGTAATGACCTTTCCGGATCCTACCGCCGGTGATGCAAGGAATGGCCCCCCGCCTTCGGTTTTCCATATTTCTTTCTTCGACCGCAGATTAAAACAGTAGAACACGCCATCATAATTACCGAAAAAAGCTTTTTCACCGAGGATGGCAACTGATGCGGGAATGTATGTGCCTATATCAACCCTGGCACGGGCTTTCCCATCGGTGGTGCCCGCCTGGTGTAAAAAACCGTCACACCCGCCAAAAACAGCAAGTTGTCCGCCAATGGCCGGGGTTCCGTTGATAAAATTGTCTGATCCGTATTTCCATAACAGCTTCCCGTTCACTGCATTCACACAATGAAGGTTGAAATCATAGCTTCCCACCATGATTTGAGTAAGGTGACCGGATGCACTGACCGAAATGTTTGCTGATCCGGAAATCTGACCATCTGCAGCATACTTCCATTTCAGGGTGCCTGTTCCCGCATCCAGGGCATACAGGATCCCTTCCATGCTTCCTGCGTAAACAGTATTTCCATGAACAAGCGGAGGAGCTTCAACGGATGTGCCGGCATTAAACTTCCATTTCAGTTTGCCATTTGAATCAATGGCGTAAAGATATCCGTCATTGGAGCCAATATAGACCGTGCCGTTCCAGATGACCGGGGAGGATTTTATGGCATCACCGGTTTTATAGGTCCAAAGAAGTCTGAGGGGTGGGTTGATCGTTGCCGGAGAGACGCCGGTCAACTGCGCATCACCGCGGAATGACGGCCAACAGTCGGCGCTTTTTACCTGTGCTTTCAGGCTGTAAATCTCAAAAATGCAGATCAAAAGCAGAATAGCCGACCGGTGATAGATATTGAACCTCAAATTGAACTCCTTTCTTCCGTATCTTTAAACGCCAGGGCGCCGGTAGGGCATGACTCCACACATTCCTTTGCTGTTATGGTCAGCGCTTCCTTTATGTTTTCATCGAATGGAACCGAAATCCGGACATCGAATCCTCTGCCGGCAAAACCCAGTCCGATGGATTCACCGTGTTTCTCCGTAATTTCGACACATAAACCGCACCGGATGCATTTCTCTGCTTCATACACAAGCAATTCATGCTGAACCGATCTTGTGAGTTGCTTCCGATCCTGACCGGCAAACCTTCTCCGGTTTACGTCGTACTCTTCTGCGTAGATCCTGAGTTTACAACTTACCGGTTTCCGGCAATCACAATGAAGGCAACGAAGTGCTTCATGCATCGCCTCCTCTTTTGTTAAACCTGCAAGAAATCCGTCAACAGGTTCAACGCGATCATCGGGGATACTCTCTTTCAGATATTCTTTCAATTCAGGTTCAGACAGGTGTCCTGCGACAGAGTTGAATTTGATCGGTTTTCTTGTTGGTTTTGATGTTCCCAGAAATCGTTCAACCTGCTTCGCCGCCATCTTCCCCTGGGCGACGGAATGAACTGCCATTTTTTGTTCCCTGATGATGTTCCCGCATGCGAATACCCCGGGAATGGTGGTCGTAAAGTTCTTTTTATCAATGAAAACGCCATGTGCATCGGGTTGAATTCCGAAAGCGTTATCAATAACTGATTTCAGACTTCCAGTTGCCAGGATCGCTGCATCAAAACCGGGCAGGATTGAATTTTGGAATATTTCCCTGGTAATCATTACACCCAAACGAAATTCTGCACCCATTTTCCGAATGGTCCCGATTTCATCGTCCAGCATATCTTTGGGAAGCCGGTCTTCGGGAATTTCATATTGCATGGCGCCACCGGCCTTTTCATGCTGATCAAAAAGAACACAGGAATGACCCGAACGCAAAAGGTAAAAAGCTGCCGACAACCCGGCCGGCCCTGTGCCGATGATGGCGACCTTTTTCCCATTGTTCACAGGAATTTCAGATAATCCGGAGGTTTCCGGCTTCCCAAACAGCGCACTTGATCGTTTCAACAGGCAAATTGAAACCGCATGATCAAGGGCTTTCCGTTTGCATGCCTTTTCACAGGGAGCCGGGCATATAAACCCTAAAATCAGAGGCAATGCGATCTCTTCCCTGACTATGCGCAGGGCTTGATCAAAATCACCTTTGGCGATCAGGCGGTTCATGAGGGGAATGTCCATGAATGCGGGACAGGAGAGCCGGCATGGCGCTTCGCAATCGCCTACATGGTCGCTGAGCAGCAATTCGAGCGCTTCCCGTCGCGCTTCCGTTACCTCCGGGGAATTGGTCAGGATGTTCATCCCTTCCGAAACCGGCATGGCACAGGAGGGTACAAGGTGGTCACGATCAAGATCTTTCACCAGGCAAACCATGCAGGAAGGATGATTGGTCAGGCCCGGACGGAAGCACATCGAAGGTATGGAAATGCCCAGAATGGCAGCGGCCTCCATGACAGAAATCCCTTCCTGCACTTCAACGGGGTTATGATCGATCGTTAGTTTTACCATGTTAACGAATCATGATTGAATTTGCCGGGCATACCTGCCTGCAAATGTCGCATTTTATACATTTTTCAACATCAATCTCATGTTTTTCATAGGGTTTGAAGGCGATCGCCTCCGACGGACAACGCTGTGCACACTTGGTGCATCCGATGCATTCATCCGTAACTTCATACCGGATGAGCGGAAGGCATTTTCCTGACGGACATAGTCCGTTCAAATGGGCTTCATACTCCCCACGGAAATAGTGCAGGGTGGTGAGCACCGGGTTTGGCGCAGTTTTTCCTAATCCGCACAGGCTGCCCATTGCTGTGCTGTGTGCAAGTTTCTCAAGATTCTCCAGGTCTTCCTGCTTCCCGTCTCCACTCCGGATTTTTTCGAGGATTTCCAGCATCCTTCGGGTTCCTATCCTGCAAAAGGTGCATCTGCCGCAGGATTGGTTTTGGGTGAATGAAAGGAAATAGTATGCAATATCAACCATGCAATCGGTTTCATCCAGCACAATCAGTCCGCCGGAACCCATCATCGTCCCTGCCTCCCTCAGCGCTTCAAAATCGACCGGCATGTCAGCCGCGGAAGCGGGCAAACAACCACCCGATGGTCCCCCGATCTGCACAGCCTTGAATTTTTTATCTCCGGCAATACCTCCGCCAATCTCCTCCACGATCTGACGAATGGTAACGCCCATCGGAACCTCGATCAAACCCCCTCGTTTGACTTTCCCGGCTAATGCGAACACCTTGGTCCCTTTGCTCCCGGATGTCCCGATCTTTGAAAATGCCTGAGCGCCATGATTAATGATCCATGGGACAAGGGAAAAAGTTTCGGTGTTGTTGATCAATGTGGGCTTATCCCACAGGCCATGTACGGCAGGGTAGGGTGGCCGCATTCTTGGTGTTCCCCTTTTTCCTTCAACGGAGGCGATGAGCGCGGTCTCCTCGCCGCAAACAAAGGCGCCGGCGCCGCCAAAAATACGGATATCAAATGAGAAAGTGGACTCAAATACAGAATTTCCGATAATCTTGTTTTCCTGGCAAATCCTGATCGCTTCGCCGATCCGGATTACGGCTAGCGGGTATTCTGCGCGGATGTAAAAGATCCCGTGTGAAGCGCCGGTTGCATACCCCGCTATTAACATCCCTTCGATGATCCGGAACGGGTATGATTCAAGCAGCATGCGGTCCATAAAGGCGCCGGGATCACCTTCATCGCCGTTGCAGATCACAAATTTTTCAGTAGCCTCCTGATCTTTCACCAATTGCCATTTTTTTCCGGAAGGAAAACCGGCTCCACCACGACCACGCAATCCACTCGCGTTGATCTCATCGATGACTTCCTGCGGTGACATCCCCGACAGGCATTTTCGCAACGGTTCGAATCCTCCTGACCGCCTGTATCCATCAAGGTCAATCGGGTTGGCCACTCCCCTGTTTTCCGTGGCGATGTTGACCTGCGGGAGAAGAAATCCGGACAATGGCGTATCCCGTTGTTCTCCCAGGTATTTCCGGAATGACCTTGGAGCGCCATCGGCAAGGAGGGTCTCAAAAAGGTTGTAAAAACCGGTTTTAAACCGGTTTATATAACCTTCGGGTGTAAAATGGCTCAGCAAAACCTCCCTGACCTCCTCGGGTTTGATCTTAGCGTAGAATGCCGGGTTCTCCCCCGGCTTGATGATCTCCATAATGGGTACCTGGTTGCAGATACCGACACATCCTACCTGTTGAACATTCACCCTGATTTTTGACTGTGCAATGGTCTTCTCCAGTTGCATTTTAACATCTGCACTGCCGCTCGCCACACAGCAGGAGCCCAGACCGATCCTGATTTCACCCTGAGATTTTTTATGGTCGAAGGTATCTGCCGGAACAGTTGAGATTCCGGTGTCTCTTTTTAACAGAAAGTCACGCAGGATCTCTCCTGCTTGTTCAGGAACGACATGCCCGTATGTAACTTCATCTATCCTGACAACCGGGGCAAGCGTGCAGCAACCCAGACAGGCAATTTTTTCGATGGTGAAATTCATTGAGGCGTCTGTATCTCCATCCTCAGCTAATTTCAGTTCACGCCTGAATGCTTCATAAACAAACAGGGCGCCTTTTACATGACAGGCAGTCCCGGTACAAACGCTGATCCGGTGCTTCCCCGCCGGCTGATGCCTGAACTGGGTATAAAAAGTCGAAATCCCGCAAATCTGTGCTGGGGTGATCTCCGTGGTATCGCAAACACGTTTCAAAGCAGGCTCAGGAAGATAATTGAATTCGCTTTGGATATCCTGCAATATCGGGATCACGACATCGGATGTGGTACCGTGCCGGGCGACGATCAGGTCGGTTTTTTCGGTGATATTTAAATTATTTAATTCCATTTATTTCCATCCGGAAATTCCGGGATCAACGAGGTTTCAACACGATATTTATTTTGGTACAATGTCATCTTTTCAATCTCAAATTACCACTACCTTACCGGTTGCCACGAACCTCTTTCCTGCAGTTACTCGGATGAAGTAAACACCTTTGGGAATTCCTGATACATCTATCTCTGACTGCCCTTTACCGGGTTGAGGGATGATTTTTACGCTGTTCTTGCCCTGGATATTAAACAGGCTGATCTCCATTTCGCCGTAGTTAGCTGGTAATTCAATTAACAGCGTCCCGCTGGCGGGGTTGGGTACGATTTGAAGTCCCGGATTCGTATATTCTGTGATTGCCACAAATTGATAATTGCATTCACCCTCACCCCACAACGGTATTTCCTCTTCCTTAATACACAGGATTGTTGAACCAAACCCTAATCCAATAACAATGGGTTCAGCGAGACCTTTACATCCTCCGATACTTTCAATGTAATTCATTGCACAATAAGGGTCGAAACAGAATATTTTTCGCACATCCCCATTGAGCAGGATTGTGTCAAAAACGGAATATACCACAATCGGAGCGCCTTGATTGATGTACTGCGATTGAACCGTATCTCCCGGAGATACAGAAAAATCGTATAACAATTGATCATGAGGGAAATAGTTTTCATTATAGATATAAACTTTTTTTGCCTGCGTATCCTCCCTGAGGACTGCATTCCTTGTTGGAATCGTATCAATCGTATAGGGAGGGCAAATGGTGTTGCCCGGACCCGGGGTTCCTAAAAAAGGATAAACATGCTGAAGCCTGTATAAATGACCTTCGATGAGACTGTCGCCATCAATAAATTCGGTTCGGGTTACATCAATATTGCAAAAGGCAAAAGAATTCCAATAGGCAACATCCCAGTATACGTTCGGCCGGATCAGCGGGTGGTAGTCCTGGCCGAAAAGCATTGTTGCCAAGCACATGAAATAAGTATAAAAAAATAATGTCTTCATGGTGTGGTAGTTCTTTGAATAGTTAAGATTTTACTTTCAGGGGTAAAATAAGAAAGGGCAAAATACCTGAAGCCTTCAAAGTTTACTCAGCCTTTTGAATCAAAATGTTTATTTCCTCTTGAAGTAGTGGAATATGTTTGGAAATGATGGCCCAAATATTTTCATCCGATATGTTGTCATATGCATGGATGATCTGGTTTCTTAAACCAACTATTCTTTTGGCATTTTCAATCGGGAAATCAGGGTCAACTTTTAAAATCCTGCTGATTGCTTCACCAACTATCTCTAAATCACGCTCGATTGCCCTTTTTAACAAGATGTTCGATTTATATTCATTAAAGTCTTTTGGTTGTTTTACAAAGAAGCTGTCGATTTCTTTTATCGCTTCCTGAATATCATACAACCACTTTAAAACCTTTTCGTCCATAGATCAGTTTCTTTTGATTTTCAATAGCGCGTTTGAGAATTGGGTTTTTCAGGGTTTGTGTTTCGACTAAATCTACCGTTCTGTTAAACAGTTTCTCCAATGACTCTTTGAAATCCATATAATTATCAAAATAATCCATTAAATTGACATTTCCGAATCTTACAAGCAGATCAATGTCGCTATCACTGTTAAAAGTGCTTGTTAATACTGAGCCGAAGACATATAATTCGCTTACATAATGTTTGTCACATAATCTGACTATTTCATCTGTATGTTGCCGAATTAATTCCATGGCTTATTTTGTTTAAAATGTCTTTCCTGGGGTTTTAGCATTGATGTTCAACGTCAAAGATATGAATAAAACAGAAAAAGAGTGTTATTTTCCAATGCAGTACAAGTTCTTATCCCCCCTGATGATGATCCTGCCATCGGCGAAAGCCGGTGTGCATGATGATCCTTCGCCCAGCGGAGGCTGACTTACAACCTGATATTCCTGGCTTGCTTTGAAGATGTGCATTACACCGTTTTTATCCATAAGGAACACCTTCCCCTCTGCCAGCATCGGTGAGGCAAAGACTGGTGTGCCCAACTCCTGCTCCCAGTATTTGGTTCCATTTTTTGAGTCATAGCAAACAACTGCTCCATAACTCGTTACCAGAAACAAATATTTGCCGGTGGCCAGCGGACTGGGTATGTCGGACAGAAAATCAGTATCCTCCCATAATAGTTTAGGCGGGTCCCCGATCTCGGTCGCAGAAAGTTTTGAAAAATCATTCACTGCGTACACCACACCGTCGGCATAGGCCACACTAGGACCAACCTCTCCCGAAATGCACGCCATCCGCCATAACTCCTTACCGCTTGCAGGGTTATAGGATGCAACCATGGGATCTGCCACCAGGATCAGTTCCGTCCTTTTCCCGGTATTGACGACCACAGGCGATGCCCATGAAACTTTAACGTCGCGGTTTGTTTGCCAGACTGTCTCCCCGGTACTTCCCGAGAGGGCCATCACCTTACCGGAACCGCGCTGATCATATTGTATGATCAACAAATCCTGGTACATGATCAATGACGAAGAATGTCCGTAATGATTTTGAGGCATCCCGAGATTTTTTGCCCACACCTGGTTCCCTTCCATATCAAGAGCAAGGAGATCGCCATTAGCAAAAATCGCGTAAACCCTTCGTCCGTCGGTGGTCATTGTCGGGGCGCTGTAGCCGGTTTCACTAATGATCTTTGGCTCCTTTGATGGACTGCCGGGGATATTCAACACACTTTTTCGCCACAGTATCTTACCGGTTTGGAGATCAAAGCAGTATACCTCCCGCTTTGTTTCGTTGGCCCCGGTGAGAAAAACCCGCTCATTCCAGATGATTGGTGAATTGTATCCCGGCAAGGGGATCTCCGTTTTCCACTTGACATTTTTCCCGCTCTTCCCATCCCAACTGACGGGAATGTTTTTTTGGAAGGCAATCCCATTCCCTCCCAGTCCCCTGAAGGATGGAAAATTTTGTGCAATCTCCTGCTGTGAAGGATAACCCCCTGTATTTATTAAGGTTGCAGGAGTGATCGTGTCCTGGTTACCTGCCGAATCCGAAACCCCCTCTCCCTTCATTATTTGCATTGTTTCCATTGCTTGCATTGTTTTCATTGGTTGCATTCCAGTACGCTTCGTAGTGGAATCCACAGCGGTCGGCAGAAAGGCTTTCTCAAGCGCTTTACCGAGCTCACGGTGTGTCAGAAAAACCAGTAGAAATGAAAAGATGACGACAAAAATGCCGGTATAAATAATCCATGTCCGGTTGATCTTCCTGGTGATCCAGAAATCAGTTTTCCCTTCCACCGGAAATTCAGGCAATTTTTTACGAAGCAATTCGATACTTTTTTCACAAATGACCACAATTAAAAGGCTGAAAAAAAGAAGGTAACCCCCCATGCGGATCTGCCACTGGCTGGTAAAGAATGCTTTACGGGCAAGGAGATCGATTTCCCTTATCTCATGGCGGAGTTGTTCATCTGCAGGATTGGCATGCATCCTGTCAACCATTACCTTCATTACCTGTAAGTTAAGCGGATCTGTGCGTTTGATCTGGATGAAATTAACCACGATGAGGACACACATAATGATGGCAAAAATTGCACTGGCAATTGCAATATAATGCAACACGGATACTACATGCTGTCTCTTTTGTGTATGATCTGGTGAATATTGACTGTTCATGGCTTTAAAATTGGATCTCCGTTACGGTCAACCGGGCAAAAATCAACACACCTGGTGCAACTGAAACAGGCGCCTTTATTTGGGATGTAATCTGTTCTGTAAGTTGTAATCATCCGTGAAGCCAGGGTGATCCCGAACACAAGCCCCAGGAAACAACCCATGATCCAAGCGGCAATATAAAAATGCCTCAATATGAGGGATGCTTCAGAAAATAGTTGTGCCAAAGGTTTACCTGATGATCTGAAAGCGGTAATTTCAATGCTTTCAGGCGGATCTGTTTTGTGTACTGGGAGCAGCAATGCTTTGGAAAGTCTTACTTTTCCATTCACACATGCCAGTGTTTCATGCATTTTTGAACCTGTCCAGCCGCCCAAAATTGTAAAAAATGGTACCAGAAAACAAATCAGGATCAATTTCCGGATCGTCACAGTCCTGCTTTCCGGATTCTTATCAGTTACCGGCATATCTATGGCATCATAGGGACAGGATTCTTCACATAACCGGCACTGGATACAGTTTGATGGCGTAATCGTAATATGTTTCCACGAAAACCGGCTGATCCAGTTCAGCAATACGCCATACGGACACAGGAACCGGCAATAGGGGCGGGCAATAAAAATTCCTGAGGCCAGCAGGGTGACGGCAAAAATGAACATCCCGAAGGATGCATCAAACCTGAATATTCCGACAAATGGGTCGTAACGGCAAATAATAAAGTCGGTCCGAGTCGCAGCATAAACGATGGCCAGTCCAAGGTAAATGTATGGGATCAGCCCCAACACGGTATTCAGGCGCGGGCCAAGTTTTTGAGGCTTGAAAGAGACCAGGTCCTGCATGACTCCGAACGGACAGACGCCTGCACAAAAAGTTCGGCCGAAAAAAAGCGTAAAGATCAACGGAAGCACAAAGAAGCCGATGACTGTCAGGGGCAGGACATATGAATTGTCGAAAAGCGCCAAGGTCACGTTCTGTATGGCCCCAATTGAACAAATGCATCCCTGGCGGTAAAACCCAAAATAAGCCAGAGAGAGAACGGAAGCCCAGAACACCCCGGTCCGCGACCGTTTCTTCAATACAAGCCAGGTTACGACGCAAAGGGCGAGTGCCAGTACCAGAACATCCACAATGGCCATCATTTCCGAACGGGCGGTTGGCTGCAGTGTTTCAGGATGGACATAACCCGTTTCGAATTCAGGCATCGGAAAACGCTGAACCGCGTGAACATCCAGGAACTGAAAAGTGAAGATGGTCAGTAAAAAGATGAATGCAATGCGATTGTTTATTTTACCGCGGAGCCGCAAAGCCGCAAAGTTGTGTTTCTCAATCATATAATCAGCGTCTTTGCGTCTCTGCGGTTATGTTTTTATTTTCGTCTGCTATCTGTCTGAGAAGGTAGGGTTTGCCGGCCGGAACCTGGCTGAATGCATCTGCCGGACAACTCCTGGCAATCGAACATTGATTGCAATTAACGCACCGGTCATGCCTTACCTGCAACTGAAGCGATCCGTTGCCAAAAGATCCGCAACCCTTCACACATTTGCCGCATCCGATGCATAACGGTTCATCAATGGTATATTCAAAAAATGGATCTTCAATAAATTTTCGCTTGATGGCATTGGTCGGGCAAAGCTGATTTTCGGCGCCGGTGGTCAGGGTTTTGGTTTCGGGTTTAAAGTAGCCACCGCATAAGTCGCAATACCCGCACATGACATACATATGAACACATTTGACTGCCGATGGGGTCATTACGCAGTTGGTGGCACACCGGCCGCACTGAACGCATTTTGCCGGATCAAGCTGCCACACCATCTGACCTGCATGGTTCTTTTTTGCAACCAGCGCAGCCACCCCCCCGATCCCAACCAGAACGGAAGCCCTCATCCCGGTGGCAAGAAACCTTCGCCGGTTGATTTTTTTTCTATCTTCGGGTTTTTCCATCGCTTGTATTTACTTTAGGCGACCTGGCTGCATCAAGCCGGTACCGATCCGCTTCAGGCAATTGACACCGGTTCGACAAACCACAATTGTTGCAGGCAAAGTTTTTTTGACAATCCTCAGATTCACTCCATCGTCGTATCAACACGCCACTCAATACAGTGAGCGAGGTAAAAATACCCCCCCTGATCATGGTCTTAAAAAACGCTCTTCTGTTTTGCATATCGAATTATTTCCTGATCCATGGTTTATTTTTCCGGCTTCTTTAATTCAAAAAACCTGACCTGCTTTTTCTCCGGATCAAGCGCCAGAATCTGATCCTGTGAATTTACAGCAAGATCAAGTCCGCTTGTGCCTTCGATAAATGCATCAGGACCTGCTACCACACTTTTAAAATCACCTTCAGGCCCATACACTTTGATTCGCTCGATCCCTTTTTCACTGGTAACAAAAGAGCCGTTTGAAAGCATGGCGAAGTTGGATGGATTGCAGCACCCGCAAAAACCTTCCATCGTCATAGAGGACGCTCCCCACGTTGTGATCAGATCACCATCAGAATTATACTTTTCGAAAAAATGACGCCCGGGATTCACAACCCAAAGATCACCGTCGTTGCCTATCCCAAGATCAAAATAGGGGCTTGGTATCACAAATCCGGGGATATTCCTCACAGGATCTTTTTCTCCGATCTTTTTTACCAGATTTCCCTCAAGGTCATACTGATAAACTACCTTACCACCCGCGTCGGCAATAAAAACATCGGAACCGGTTACCGCGATAGATGTGATTACAGCATCCTTTCCGCAGGACTTCCATCTCTTCATGTGTTTTCCAGTTTTATCATAGGTTTCAAGATGGTCCTGCATGCCGAGGTAAATCATGCCATCCTGGTCCACATGAATACAATTGGCAGTTCCCGGAATTGTAAATTCAGACTCAAGTTTACCTGATGAATTGAATATTTCAACACCATTTTCACCGCAGATGTAGATCCGGTCAGATTGATCGACGGCAATTCCATGTATTGTATGAAGTCCAGGTGTAAACTGATGGACTTCTGCATATAATATCTGAGAAGTGTCACCAGATTTGAGTGAATTCAGGTCGTACGCGTAAGGATTTAATCTACTGTCAGGTTTGTTGAAAAACATATCCCAGGCCATGAATGAAATTCCCGCGAGTAACAATATCAATGCTCCAAAAAGGATGAATTTTCTTTTCATTTTAATTGGCTTTAATATCCATACATACCATTTGTTTTGAATCCCGCATGATCAGATATCCACCGGTGATAACGACCGGGCCCCAAGAATCCTGTCCGTCAATGATCCGGGCTTTGCCAAGTACCGTAAACTGCGAAGATGACAAATTGGCAATGGTCATCTCCCCGTCGTCGTTCAGGATAAAGAACTTCCCGTCAGCCAGGATGTAAGGCCCCAATCCGAACCGGTTGGTTTTTCCGCTGCTCATCACGACTGTTTTGCAGTCATCAGAACGGTAACAAGCGAACTGATTGCGCAATCCCCCTGCATCTTTGGGCAGAATACCAAACAAATATCCATTGTGATAAACCGGTGTTTGCTGCTCCGATGCAAGTCCTTCCTGTGGTTTGTATTTCTGAAGTACCTTCACATTAAATTTTCCATCCCGTGATGTTACCTTCAACAGCGCAGATCCCGCCCCATAACCGGCAGTCAGAAATATTTTGCCGTCATCAAGCAACACCGGTGATGGCGCCACAACAGTTGGTGCAAACTCCTCTGTTTCCCACAAAACCTGGCCCCTGTCGGCGCCCGAGGCTGAGATTCCGCAAACACCGCCAATAGCAACATACACATACATTTTCTTTCCGTTAATTGTCATAGGCATGACCGAAGAATGTGACATTTTCCATCCCTTCGGGTTGGGTGTTTCCCAGATTTTCTTCCCCGAACTGCAATCTACGGCAACAAGTAAAGCTTTACCCCCGGTAGCAATGATTGCTGTGTCGTTATCTAACAACGGACATTGACCGGTGTACCAGAAAGGGACTTCCGTGTTGTATTCCTTTTCAAGGTCAATACCCCACCGGAAATCGCCGTTCATCCGGTCAACACACATCACCTGGCATTTTGGCCCGATGGTCAGCACAAATTTTGCATTCACCGCCGGCACTGTCCTTGAAAGGCCATGGTTGCGCTTGAGATGGACCTGGTATCCGCGCCTCCATAATTCTTCACCCGTTGAAAGTTTGAAACAACGCAGTTGATCCGACTTCCCGGCTTCATCGTAATCGAGCAGATAGATATTCCCGTCATATACGGCCGGTGCAGCATGTCCTTCGCCAAGTGTCATTTTCCAAAGGATTTTAGGCCCGATTTTCCCCCAACCGTCGATCAGCCTGATCGATTCTTTATTGATATTGTCAAAATCCGGTCCCCTGAATCGTGTCCACCGGGTACCAGGGACATCAGTCGAAACCTTAAAAAATTTGAATTCAGATCCGATCAGCACCGGTTTCCGGGTGATTGCAGACCCTTTCGTCCTGTTATCCATCCCCGGAACTGAAATCGTGAAACTCTTTACCGGATTATAAAGAAACCACCATGCCATCGTTCCAACGGCTGACACAATGAATAACAAAAGAAAAAAACCTGCCCGGTACTTCTTATACATAGGTAGTTTACACTTTGTACAAAATGCTAAATTACTTGAAAAAAAGACAAGATACCCAGGTTATAAGGAATTCAAAACCAGTCTGAATAACCATGAGGTGTTGTTAACAAAAACAACAGTTACTTTTTCCGGAGATCATACGCCATCAGTGAGTTTCCATGCCGCACATACAAGCGGCCATTTCCGATTGAAATGTGTGCCCAATGCTGATCCGTACCATAGGGCACCTGGAATGAACTGATCTTTTTAAAGGAGTTGGCTAATGGTTCGGCAAGGACTATTTCACCGTTGTCGCCATATAAATAAAGCATGCCATCTGCAGAAATGATGTTTCCCCTTCCGGTAATTTTTTCGGAGTACATGTTGGTACCTGTCTTCCAATCTAAACAATACCAGGCTTTACCAGAATCATCTGATCCATATATCTTTCCGTTAACGAGGACAACGCCGCCCATGCGGTTGTCGATATTGGTATTCCGCCACACTTCAGTTACGGAACTGCCATCGTCCGACAGTTTCAACATTACCCCTCCCTTTCCATACCCAGAAACGCAATAGAGATAACCCTCATGAAACAGCGGAGTATTGGCATGCACCGAATATTTATTAGGTTGATCATGGCTCCAGAGAAGCTTGCCGCTCGCCACATCAATTCCCAGGATCGAACTGGCGGTATGTGTGACCAGGATATGTTTATTTCCCAGTTTGATCAGTGCGGGAGATCCGTACGCGCTTGTTTCGCCTTTCCCGCTGCATTTCCAGATCAACTTCCCGGTATTGGGATCAAGGGCAATAACATTGGCTTCCGGTGCGCCGACCGTGCAGAAAAGCTTGTTCCCGTCGATCAATAGATTTTCTGTGACCCCCCATTTAATGTTGGGTCCGTGGTAATCTTTCAGCACATCGACGCTCCAGATGAAGTCACCGTTAGCTGCATTTCGGCAAACAAGTTTCCCGAACCCGCTTAACAGGTAAATTTTTCCATCGTGGACGAGTGGGGTGCCCCTCACCCCCGGATAGCTTTCTGTCCATTCCTCTCCATAAGGTACTTTCCACACTAAATTCCCGGCAAGGTCAATGCAGAAAATATATCCAATCCCTTCGAGGATACCGGCGGTATATACCCGATCACCGACCACTGCAGCCGAAGCGTGGCCTTCACCCAATCCGTCATAATGCCACAACAATTGCGGTCCGGCTTCCGGCCATATTTTTAAAAGTCCAGTTTCGTTGTAAATTCCATTACGGTCAGGGCCACGCCATTGTGCGGTTTCCTGGGCATATGCATGGATAAGTGTAATAAATGCCAGACTTAATACGGACAGGATGATTTTCATGGTCAGATTGTTATTAGAGCCTCCAAAAATAATATAAATTAACCGATCCGGAAATGGATTGTTATGAATTTTTGTTAATAACTATTTTTGTAAAGTCAATGCTGCCTTTGAAATGATGTATAAATTGGTTGCATTAATAAAAAAACTTCACAGTCTTTATTGACAACAAATAAATATTAAAATGAAAGACCTCAGAAAATATTACAGCATTCCTGCAACTGCTGAAGACATTTATATAGCCCTGACAAATCCGGTTACCATCCAGCTTTGGACCGGCGAACCCGCCGTCATGTCAACTGAGCCCGGATCGGAATTCTCTTTGTGGGATGGAAGTATCACCGGCAGAAACATTGAGTTTCAACCCGGTACAAAACTGGTACAGCAATGGTATTTCGGGGAACAACCCGAAGAATCGATCGTCACGATTATTTTACATCCAAAAGGAGAAGGTACTTCTGTGGAATTGATACACACCAATATTCCGGACGAAGATTTTGATGATATTGCCGACGGATGGAACAACAGCTATTTTGGTTCGCTTCGTGAGTTTTACAGGGATTAAAGGTGCAATTTCAAATCCGAAACGCGAATTCTACAGGTTCTCCTGAAAATACATGACCATCTTTTGATTCAGGTGAACCCGGTCTTTCCCGCGAACGTTGTGCTCATGTCCGGGATAGACGAAAAAATCAACCTGTTTTCCTTCATCCACGCACTTTTTTAAAAATGTCAGCGAATTCTGAGGAACAACCGTGCCATCCTGGTCATCGTGAATGATAAGCAGCTTCCCCTTCAGGTCTTTAACGTAGTTGGTCAAACAGGCGTTTTTATACCCGTCCGGATTACTTTCGGGAGTATCCATATAGCGCTCACCATACATCACTTCATAATATTTCCAGTCGATAACGGGCCCGCCGCAAACTGCAACTTTAAATACGCCGGGATGCTTCAGCACCATTGAAATAGTCAGAAAGCCACCATAGCTCCAACCATTGATCCCGATCCGCGTTGAATCAACAAAAGGTAGTGATTTCAGGTAATTTACACCAACCATCTGATCGTTCACTTCCTTGATGCCCAGGTTCCGGAAGATGGCTTGTTCGAAATCACGGCCACGATTTGCAGTTCCACGGTTGTCCAAGGTAAACACAACGTAACCCTGACCTGCCAGATAGTTCAGGAAGAGCCCTGCGCCACCAAGCCATGAATTGGTGATCAGCTGAGAATGCGGACCTCCGTACGTATAAATAATGACAGGATATTTTTTCTCCTTGTCAAAATTGACAGGTTTTATCAACCGGCAATAAAGGTCGGAATTGTCTTCACTCTTCAAGGTGAATACCGACATCACGCCAAGTTGATAATCTTTTAGCGGATTGTCATTTGCCAGCAGCGTCTGAACAGAACCTCCTTTGGCATCCAGCAGTTCAATCTGGCGGGCAGTCGAGGCGCTGGTGTAATTGTCGAGAATGTACCGTCCATCGTCCGAAATCTTTACCGTATGCATTCCAGGAGTTATGGTAACAGGGGATGTGTTGCCATTTTTCAGATCAACTATGTACAAATGACGTTCGAGCGGATTGCCTTTATTACAATAGAACCAGGCCTTTATACCGGAAGCGTCAGATTTCACGAACCCGGTAACTTCCCATGGGCCTTTGGTGAGTTGTTTGATCAGGTTTCCTTCCGTGTCGTATAAATATAGGTGGTTGAAACCATCCCGGCGGCTTTCCCATATGAATTTACCCGGATCGCCGGTCAGAAATTTCGGACCTTGCAAAGGTTCCACATAGGTGTTGTTTTTCTCCTCGAAAAGAGTTTTGACGAACAGACCGGAAAGCGCATGGTATTTATTCAACTGCATGAAATTCTGATCCCGGTTAAGGGTGGCGATATAAATAAACTTCCTGTCGGGGCTCCAGGTAATGTTGGTAAGGTATTCGGTCAGTAAAGCAGAATCCGTACCGGGGGCTGAGTCAGTATGCAGATAGGTGATTTTTCCGCTGGCGATGGAATATATACCCACAGAAACCTTGTGACTTGTCATTCCCGCCATGGGATACCGAGTCGGAGTCATGGTGGCAATGCGCGGTGTGATATCAACCAGCGGATATTCTGCGACCATAGTCTCGTCCATTCGATAGAACGCCAGGTACTTGCCATCAGGCGACCAGAATGTTCCTTTTTCAATGCCGAATTCATTCCGATGAACCCTGTTTGAACCATAAACAATACCCTTGTTTGTTTCTTCAGTGACTGCGATCTCTCTGCCCTCCATGGAAATAATCAGGTTGTTTTCAACCGTATAGGCAACAAGGTTTCCGGATTCATCGATATCCATATTTTCTGCATTCTCCTTCCAGGAATTCACCTCGTTTACTGTATTCTTCAAAATGTCACAATGAAACAACTTATTTGTATTTGTAAAGTAAAAAGTATCTGCTGTCAGGAATGTGATGACAGGAAACCGCTTCAACGTGTCTTGATTGTTATACTTCAAAATCGTATTTACTTCATTAAGTCTTAAAATAGTGTCCCGGCTGTTTTGACCGGGCGATCCCTGAACAAGACTGTTTTTTGCAACATAAACAAACCGGTTGACTCCTGGCAACCATTGGAGCTGACTCAGCGAGCCTGCATTGAGTTTCGGATTCATGTTGGTTGCCTCTTCAATGGTAAGGAGCTTGGATTGAGCCAGAGAGACGGCCGGAAAAAGGATAGCGAGGAGCAGGAAATGAGAGAATCTGGACATAGGAATTTAATTTACGAATTACGAGTTACGAAAGAATGCTACCGTCATGTATCACCTGTCACGCGTCACCTGTCGCGTGTCACGCGTCACAACCATTACCTCACCGCCGCGATCAGTGTTATCAGATCCGGTTCGCTTTCAATGCCGTTACCAACCACCACAATGTCAGCCCCTGCGTAAAAAGCTTCCCTGGCCTGTTCAGGGGTTGTGATTCCCCCGCCAATGATCAATGGAATTGCAATGGCTTCTTTTACTTTGGAGATCATTGAGGTGGGCACCGGATTTTTAGCGCCACTGCCGGCATCCAGATAGATCAGTTTCATGCCAAGCATTTCACCGGCCATGGCCGTACACACAGCTATTTCACTCTTGTTCGAAGGAATGGGGGTCGTATTGCTCATGTAGGATACCGCGGTGGCGCCGCCGCTTTCGATAAGCATATAACCGGTTGAAAGAATTTCGAGATTACTCGCCTTCAGGTAAGGGGCAGAAATTACATGTCTTCCGATCAGCATATCGGGATTCCTCCCGGAAATAAGTGATAATAGAAGTATTGCATCTGCTTTATCGTTCAGTTGCATATTGTTCCCGGGAAATAAAACAACGGGAATGGCTGATTTTTCTTTTATATAGGTTATTAACTGGGATTGTTTGTCATGGAGGAGCAAACTTCCCCCGAAAAAGAAATAGTCGATCCCGGATTTCAATGCAAGTTTTACCACACCGGATAACGATTCGATGGAGTATTTGTCGGGATCGATGAGTACTGCAAATTTTTTTTCTCCGGCCAAAGTATCCTTCAGCAGTGACTGGTAAATGTTCATCATAATGGTTTAAAATACTGCATTGGCAATCTGACGGATATTTTCGGAAACTCCGACAGAAAAATAGTGAACAACAGGAACGCCATACCGGATCAATTCCTCCGATTGTTGAATGCCCCATTCAATGCCAACTTTAAACGCCTCTTCATTGTTTTTGCAATTCATGACCCGCCTTACAAGATCATCAGGGATGTCAATATTGAATATCTGGGGAAGGGTGTTGATCTCCTTTACCGTACAAATGGGTTTGATCCCTGGGATAATGGGCACCGTAATACCCTCTTTGCGGCAAATTTCCACGAAATCAAAATATTTTTGGTTGTCGAAAAACATTTGCGTTATGATATACTCGGCGCCGGCATCAACTTTGGCCTTCAAATATTTCATGTCATAGGCAAAGTTCGGAGATTCAATATGTTTTTCAGGATAACCGGCCACACCGACGCAAAAATTGGTACTGAAAGTGTTCAGCAATTCATCATCAAGGTATTTGCCCTTGTTCATGTCAATAATCTGAGCTACCAGGGTGTTTGCAAATGCATGTCCGTTTTTTTCGGGAATGAATGAACGTTGATTTTTTGGAGCATCACCACGAATAGCCAGGATATTGTCTATTCCCAGATAATGAAAATCAATCAGGGCATATTCGGTCTCTTCCTTAGTAAACCCCCCGCAGATGATGTGAGGAACCACTTCAACATCAGGATACTTGTATTTGATGGCTGCTGAAATAGCAACGGTTCCGGGTCTTTTCCTGATGGTTTTTTTCTCCAGGAGCCCATTTTCACGCTTTTTATACACCACCTCCTCCTGGTGGTAGGTTACATTGATAAATGAAGGATTGTATTCAAGCAAAGGATCAATCGAACAATAGATGCTGCTTATGTTGTTCCCCCTGAGCGGAGGTAATAATTCAAAGGAAAAGAGTGTTTTTTCAGCGTTATTGATCAGGTCTATGACTTTCATTGTTAAAAATTCAGATTTGTATTTAGGAGTTTTTCCGCGTGCTCAAAACTAAAACTTTTTCGCTTTGCATAATCGATCAACTGATCCTTGCTGATGCGGCCCAGGTTGAAATATTGGGAAAGGGGGTGTGAAAAATAAAATCCGCTCACCGAAGCGGCCGGGTACATCGCGTAATTTTCAGTGAGTTGGATATTTACTTGTTTTTCGGCTTCCAGGAGGTCAAAAAGTATTCTTTTTTCAGAATGTTCCGGACAAGCAGGATAACCCGGAGCGGGGCGGATACCCTGGTATTTTTCACGGATCATGGCAGTCACGTCAAGTCGTTCGTCTTTGACATAACCCCAAAATTCCTTTCGCACACGTTCATGCATCAATTCGGCAAAGGCTTCGGCCATCCGGTCGGCAAGAATTTTAATCAGGATGGCATTGTAGTCATCAAGTTCCTGTTCAAACCGGGTCACCCACTCTTCAACACCCAATCCGGCAGTTACAGCAAATCCCCCGATATAATCAATAAATCCTGAATCTTTTGGAGCAATAAAATCAGCGAGGCAAAGGTTCGGCTGTCCGTCATCCTTTAACTGCTGGTTTCGCAGAAAATGAAAGGTTGTCAACACTTTCGATCCCGATTCATCGGCATAAATATCGACATCATCACCATTTGAATTACAAGGATAAATACCAATTACCCCACGAGCGATCAACATTTTTTTGCCGGTAATCTCTTTCAGAAGTTGCCGGGCATCATTGAACAGCCTGGTGGCTTCTTCCCCTTTCACCGGATCAGTTAAAATGGCTGGGTATTTACCGTTCAACTTCCAGGCATGGAAAAAGAAAGTCCAGTCAATGTATTTTACGATTTCCTCCAGCGGATATTCAATAAATACTTTGTTTCCTATGGCTTGAGGTCTGTAAACTTTAGTGGTGGCCCAATCGATCTGCAATTTATTTTTCCTGGCATCAATCAATGATATATAAGAATGATCTGCTTTTTTATCGTATGTGTTTCGTATCCCTTCGTATTTTTTTTTGATGGATTCTGTAAAATCCTTCTTTGCCTCTGCCGACAGAAGTTTTGAAACTACCCCCACGGCTTTGGATGCATCTTTTACGTGAACAACTGAATGTGAGTAAAATGGTTCAATTTTGACGGCGGTATGGATATCAGATGTCGTTGCCCCTCCGATGAGCAGGGGGATGGTAAATTTCACGCGCTCCATCTCTTTGGCCACATGCACCATCTCTTCAAGCGATGGAGTGATAAGCCCGCTGAGTCCGACCACATCCACATTGTGTTCAATAGCAGCAGCCAGGATCTTGTCGGCCGGGGTCATGACACCTAAGTCGATGACTTCGTAATTGTTACAACCCAGAACTACACCGACTATATTTTTTCCGATATCATGTACATCGCCTTTGACGGTAGCCAGCAATATCTTTCCATTATTCTGTGGCGACCCTTTCAGTCCGGCCTTTTCTGCTTCCAGGCGCGGCGTAAGCCTGGCCACTGCCTTTTTCATTACGCGTGCGCTCTTGACAACCTGTGGAAGGAACATCTTCCCGCTACCAAAAAGGTCGCCTACCTGGTTCATTCCATCCATCAGCGGACCTTCGATAATCTTTAATGCCAGATCGAACAGGGGCATGGCTTCATCTATATCCTGATCGATGAATTCGTCATTACCCTTGATAAGTGAATGGCTGAGGCGCTCAATGACCGGAAGTGACCGCCATTCTGCACCGGTTTCCTCCTTTTTCCCCGTTTTGGTTACCTGATCGGCATATGCAAGGAGGCGTTCGGTGCCATCCTTGCGGCGGTTCAGGATCACATCTTCGACCAGTTTAAGAAGGATCTTTGGAATGTCATCGTAAACAGGCAGGGCTCCGGCGTTAACGATTCCCATATCGAGACCTGCTTTGATAGCATGATACAGGAATGCAGAGTGCATGGCTTCTCGAAGCGTGTCATTCCCGCGAAAAGCAAACGAAAGGTTACTGATCCCCCCGCTTACCTTTGCATGGGGCAGGTTTTCCTTGATCCATCTCACGGCGTCCAGAAATTCAACGGCATAATTCGAATGCTCCTCAATGCCGGTTGCAACGGTGAGTATGTTGGGGTCGAAAATGATATCTTCAGGTGGAAAATTAAGCTCCTGAGTTAGGATCCTGTATGCACGGGAAACAATAGTAATACGACGGTCAAGGGTGGTTGCCTGGCCATCTTCATCAAATGCCATGATCACGGTGGCAGCTCCGAATTTACGCAGGATAGCAGCATATTCCCTGAATGCATCCTCTCCCTCTTTCAGGCTGATGGAATTGACGATGGGTTTGCCCTGAATACATTTCAGACCTGCGTGGATAACTGAAAATTTGGAGGAATCGATCATGATGGGAACCCTGGCCACATCTGGGTCAGAGGCTGCCATATTCAGGAAATTTACCATGGCTTTTTCTGCATCAAGCATCGCCTCATCCATGCTGATGTCAATCACCTGGGCGCCGCTTTCAACCTGTTGTCGGGCCACTGAAAGAGCTTCTTCATATTTTTCCTCTTTGATAAGCCTGGCAAATTTTCTGGAACCGCTTACATTTGTTCGTTCGCCAATGTTTATGAAGTTGCTCCCTTTAAAAACTATGAGTGGTTCAAATCCGCTGAGCCTGAGGTCGTGGCTTCTTTCAGGTACAGGACGAACAGGTGCATTTTTTGTCAAGGCAACAAATTCACGGATATGCTCCGGTGTGGTACCACAACAACCACCTACCATATTCACAAACCGTTGATCGAGAAAATCCTTTATAAATCCTGCCATCTCATCAGGCGACTGTTCGTATTCTCCGAACTGGTTAGGTAATCCTGCATTTGGATAAACGATAACGGGAAAAGGCGCTTTGGCTGATAATTCCTCAATATACGGCCGGAGTTCCGCAGCGCCTAACGAACAATTAATGCCAATGGCGAAGAGGTCGAAATGGATGATAGAAAAAAGAAACGCTTCAAGTGTCTGTCCGGAAAGCGTGCGGCCGCTGTTGTCAGAAATGGTTACACTGGCAATAACAGGGATCCGGGAATCAGAGTCCGGGATATGTAACCCGTTATGGGTGGGGTTCCTGGAGTTGATTTCATCGAATACGGCAATCAGCGCGGCTTTAGCGTTGAGCGTGTCAAAAATGGTCTCAACGATCAGGAGGTCGGCGCCGCCATCGAGAAGCCCGCAGGACTGTTCGCGATAGGCAAAATAGAGGTCGTCAAAATTTACGGCACGGTATCCGGGATTTTGAACATCAGGCGACATGGAAACGGTTTTGCTTGTCGGGCCAATTGATCCGGCAACCCAGCGGGGCTTGTCAGAAGCGAGTTTGGTGAATCTGGCGGTTGACTCTTTGGCGAGTCTGGCGGCAGCAACATTGATTTCATATGCCAGATGTTCAAGATGGTAGTCATGCAATGAGATCCGGTTGGCATTGAATGTATCGGTCTCAATAATATCAGCCCCGGCTTTAAGGTATGCATCATGGATTTCACTGATCACCTGGGGTTTGGTCAGCACAAGAAGGTCGTTATTCCCCTTGAGATTGTATGCAAATCCTTTAAAACGGTTACCCCTGAAATCAGCCTCATCTAATTTATAGCGCTGAACCATGGTTCCCATGGCGCCATCGAGCACTAGAACCCGTGATCGTAATTCTTTATATATATCTGCTGTCATTGAATGTATGTCGTTATGAAAAATATTAATATGCGACCACCAGCATATAGTCTTCTATCTTTTGAAAACTCAGGGTGTAATCTTCGCGGTTGCCGCTGGTTGTGAGGGTAGCTTTACAAGTTTGATTTGTATTGCAAAGGTAATCAAATGGATGAATATAAATGTCATTTCTGAAGTCAACGTCAGGTTTGCCATTGAGCTTGTAAAGGGCCTCTTTCCCTCCCCAATAAACATATAATTGTTCGAGACACTCTTCTGCAGGAATGGTTTCCATCTCAATATGCTGGAGAAACCTTTCTTTGACCCGATTAACGCGATCCTTTATCTTCTCTATGTCGATTCCCACAGGAACTGTTTCACTGCAAACCGCAGCAGCAAATTCTCCTGCATGTGAAACTGAAATATGGTGGCTGCCTGAATCTAAAGATGGTTTTCCGTTGTGATCATAAGAAAGAAATGTTGTTAACGGCGCCAGAAAATGTTTTAAAATGGCCCGGTATGCCAGCCACTGCCTTTTTCGCAATTCGTTGCGGAATGTATTATAAATGTTTGTTTCAGAATCACTTAATTGAATGTCTGCAAGCAATTCACCGGTCGTTTCCGTAATGTGCCAGATTCCCGCCCGGATTCCTTTGGCAGGGTTTATTTCCCTTAAAAATGGCATATTTCGAGATCGGAGTTTTTGTTTTTCAGGCGCAAAAATACGATATAATGTTATCCTGGTTAGGAAAATTTCCGTACTTTTGCCGCCCGATCAGGTGCAGGAACAATGTGCGCAACAAACCTGCCCAAGTAAAACTAAGCCTTCAAAACATGGAAAAAATTGCAATGTCCAATAGTATGAAATACAAAGTTGCCGATATGTCTCTTGCCGAATGGGGTAGAAAAGAGATTGAAATAGCAGAAAAAGAGATGCCGGGGCTGATGGCCCTCCGTGAAAAACACAGCGGGAATAAACCCCTGAACGGCGCACGTATAAGCGGTTCGCTTCATATGACCATTCAAACGGCCGTACTTATTGAAACATTGATTGAATTGGGCGCTGATGTGCGGTGGGCCAGTTGCAACATCTTTTCAACACAGGATCATGCTGCGGCCGCCATTGCCGCGAAAGGAATACCTGTCTTTGCCTGGAAAGGGGAGACCCTCGATGATTATTGGTGGTGCACCAATATGGCGCTGAGTTTTCCTGACGGGAAGGGGCCTAACCTTATTGTTGATGATGGCGGTGATGCCACCTTGATGGTACACAAAGGCTTTGAAATTGAGAAGAACCCTGAATTATTGAAAAATATGACCGGAAACGCTGAGGAAAAGGCGTTTATGAAACAGCTCCGGGACATTTATGTTGAAGATAAAACCAGGTGGGCGCGTACGGTTGCCGAATGGAAAGGTGTCTCAGAAGAAACCACCACCGGCGTTCATCGTCTCTACCAGATGAAAGAAAAGGGAACCCTGCTGGTTCCGGCGATCAACGTAAATGACTCGGTAACGAAATCTAAATTCGACAATCTTTATGGTTGCCGCGAATCACTGGCCGACGGCATTAAAAGGGCAACCGACGTAATGATCGCGGGAAAAGTAGTTGTAGTGCTGGGCTATGGCGACGTTGGAAAGGGGTGTGCTCATTCCATGCGTTCATACGGCGCCCGGGTGATCGTTACCGAAATTGATCCCATTTGCGCGCTGCAGGCAGCCATGGAAGGATTCGAAGTGAGTACCCTCGAAGATGCGCTGGCAGAAGGAAATATTTATGTTACTACCACCGGAAACAAGGATGTGATCACTGCAAAACATCTGGCAGGAATGAAAGATCAGGCCATTGTTTGCAATATCGGACATTTTGATAATGAGATCCAGGTAGATCAACTGAACAATTGGCCAGGCATCAGGATGATCAATATCAAACCCCAGGTGGATAAGTATATCTATCCCGATGGAAAATGCATCTACCTGCTCGCCGAAGGACGTCTTGTCAACCTGGGATGTGCCACAGGCCACCCTTCGTTCGTGATGTCGAACTCCTTTACCAATCAAACCCTTGCCCAACTCGATCTCTGGCAAAATAACTATGAAGTGGCCGTGTATTGCTTACCGAAACGTCTGGATGAGGAGGTTGCCCGGTTGCATCTTGAGCAAATTGGCGTAAAACTGACGAAACTTACCCAGGAACAAGCCAATTATTTGAATATTAATGTCGATGGTCCCTATAAGCCGGAACACTACCGGTATTAAAATGGCGAAATAGTGAAATAGCGAAATAGTCCCCTTGTCCCCTCGTCCCCCCTAATTCGAAACATACAAAACCGACCCATCATAAATGGTAGTATACTGTTTGAGCGGGTAATGGGAGGGTCCTTCAAAGGGGGTTCCATCAAGTAAGATGAATTTTGAACCACAAACAGGACAGGCACAGGTGATCCCCGATTGTTCAACTCTGACCTGGGCGCCCGTTATCCTTGGGTCATACGGACAAGCGCGTTCAAAAGCCGCAAATTCGTTGACTGCTTTTCGGAAAATCACGATGCCATTGTATCCGCCGGTAACTGTTTCCCACCCATTCACCACGTTGAGATTGATGAATTGCGTACCATTCGGGTTCAAACTGAAATTTACATACACATAAGGTATTTCAGGCGCCTGATCCTCCTTTTTACATGAGAATGCGACCATAAGAATTACCGCCAGCATTAGCCATGTACTGACTTTTTTTTGCAGGATTTGATTAATCATGTTATAATTTTCGTAATTTTAACGTTTGAATGCATATAATATTATAATAGGAAGCTTCTCACAATAATGATAAAATACAAATATAGATTGCTTATTGTTTCAATTCTTTTCTCCTTTCTTCCTGTTTTGGTTGCCGGTGAATCACAGGAGGCCCGGGTGAACCAGAAAAAAATTGAACGGGAGCGGTCAAAGAAACAAAAGCAGGATACAAAGATATATAAAAAGGCGGTCAGCCGACATAACAAAATGCAGTCGAAATCAACCCGGATCAGTATGAAAAAAACAAAAAAAGAATCGAAAAATACGACGCCAATCAAACGTTGAAAATTTATTTCAGCATGGTTTAATTCCGGGTTACCGATCGTTCAAAGTGTTTTGCATATTTGATTTCAGACTAATTTAGAATCGTTATATATTTAATTGCGGGATTAAAAATTTTTCCGTTTGATTTCAAATAATTATTACATTTACCGCCTTTTAATAGCGCATTTATAATCTAACATAAAATTGTATTGTATGTTAAGAAATTTACTGTTTACTATTGGTTTTGTACTGACAACAAGTGTGTTGGTATTTTCACAAACCGGGTCGGGAACACTCAAGGGAAAAATCATTGACAAGGAGACCAAGGAGCCAATCTCATTTGCCAATGTCGTAATTGAGTCAGGCGGTGTGCAGATTGGAGGCTCCACCTCCGATTTCGACGGAAACTTCACCATTAAACCAATCCCTCCCGGGAAAGTCGACCTCAAAGCCAGTTTTGTCGGATATAAACCCTTTATGTACAGGGGTATTTACATCTCGCCGGATAAAATTACCTTCCAGAACTTCGAATTGGAAGCCTCCACAACCACCTTGGACGTGATCGAGGTTGTGGACTATAAAGTACCCCTGATCTCCAAAGATCAAACCACATCAGGAGGAACTGTTACGGCTGAAGAAATTTCGAAAATGGCAAACAAATCGGCTTCTGCAGTGGCTACCACGGTAGGAGGTGTTTCAACAGATGCAAACGGCAACATCACCAGTATGCGTGGCCAGCGTCAATCCGGGACTGTCTATTTTATTGATGGTATGCGTGTAACCGGTAGTACTTCACTCCCCCAGAGCGCTATTGAGCAGGTCGAAGTCATCCTTGGCGGTACGCCTGCTGCTTATGGCGATGCCACCGGTGGTATTATCAACGTAACAACAAAGGGACCTTCCAAAGATTTTTCCGGAGGAATTGACGTTCAAACCTCCCAATACCTTGATGCATTCGGATATAACCGATTGGGATTGAACTTTACCGGACCACTTATTTCAAAGAAAGATACCGTCCATGGATATAAAACACCCCTGATGGGCTTCTTTGTAGCAGGCGATTTGATCTATCAAAAAGACAGAGCGCCAGCCGCATTTTCCTTATACAGGGTCACTGACGAGATAAAAAATAGCCTGTCAATGAATCCGTTACGTCTGCATGGCGAAAACAATGCCGTGGTTTACAATTCAGAGTTTCTTACTTATAATCAGATGACTACGACAAAGAGCACACTGAATACTAACGGAACCAGCATAAATGTTTCCGGAAAACTTGATTTCAGGGTAGCGCCTACAATTAACCTTTCTATAGGCGGCACATTTACATGGTTTGATAACCGGAATTTCAGTTTTGCCAACTCGATGATGAACTGGCAAAACAACTCCCATTCCACTGGATATACCTGGCGTGTGAATGGCCGTTTTACGCAACGTTTCCCGGCCGCCGCCGAAAGCAATAGTTTTGTTAAAAACATCTATTACTCAATCGGAGCAGACTTTACAAGGACCTTCGGCAAAACCGAGGATGCAGAACATAAGGACAACTATTTTGAATATGGATATATCGGCAGCTTCGCCACCCATACCATTCGCGCTTATACCCCAACGCTTGCCTATGACTCTGTCCTGAAACTATGGGGCCATCTGCAGAATGGTACCCGCGATACGATTGTAATATTTAATCCCTCTGATATAAATCCGGAATCAGCCAACTGGACTCAACAGTATTACGGATTGTTTGATAATTCATTAGGCCATTATCAAAATATCAACGAGATTATCTCCGGAAAGGGGTTGATCAATGGAATGGAACCTTCAGGCCCATACGGACTGTTTTCAGGGGTTGGCGACAGACCGAACGGCTATACCGAATTTACCAACGACCAGGTTGCGGTTAATGCATCGTTTGCCGCCGACTTTGGCAACCATGAAATCCAACTCGGGCTCCAATATCAACAACGGAAAAACTCGGGATATACAAATATTGGCACACAACTTTGGGACGTTATGCGCGGGGTGACGAACGCCCAACTGCGCGACCTGGATCTGGCGAACCCCCAACCGGTTTACCGCAATGGAGTGTATATGGATACTATAAAGTACTTCCGTAATTATGTTCCCTTACTGCAGCGGAATTTCGACATTAATCTGCGCAAAAAACTTGGATTACCTGTGGATGGCAGCGATTGGATTGATATGTATTCATATGATTTTGCAAAAAATTCGATCAACTATTATGACAGGAACATGCAGCTTCATACTTTGTACCCGGGAGAACAATTACTATCTATGGATATGTTCAGCGCAGAAGAAGTGCTGAATAACGGCGCCCCGATTGTCGGTTATTACGGATATGACTATACCGGAAAGAAGATATCAGGAAATACTAGTTTTGATGATTTCTTTACACAGCAAGATTCAAAGGGCAATTATACAAGGGCAATTGGTCCATACCAGCCGATTTATATTGCCGGCTATATTCAGGATAAGTTTGCCTTTAAAGATTTGATCTTTAATATTGGCGTCCGTGTTGACCGTTTTGATGCCAATCAGCCGGTATTGAAAGACCCCTACCTCTTTTATCCTGCGCAAACCGCCGGCGAAGTGTCTGACCTTAACGGAGTACCCGTTACACACCCCTCTGGAATAGGAAGCGATTATATTGTTTACGTTGATGATTCAAGGGAACCGACCAAAATTACCGGTTACCGGTTCAACAATAATTGGTACAATAAGGAAGGAAGTACGATAACGGATCCCGTCCGCGCACTTGACGCCGGAAGTGGTGTTCAACCTTACCTTCTGTATCCGGGGGTAGATACAATCGGTTCACCCCCAAGAGCCGTTGCCTTCAAGGATTATGATCCGCAGACCAACTGGATGCCCCGTATATCATTTTCATTCCCGATCAGTGACGACGCGTTGTTTTATGCGCATTATGATATTTTAACACAAAGACCTGCGACTGGTGAAGTTCAGATACAGCCTATCAGCTATTATTACATTGGGGTTACCGGATCTTCAGGCACGATCAACAACCCGGCGCTGAAACCTGAAAAAACCATCGACTATGAGTTGGGATTTCAGCAGAAGATTAACAATTTCTCTTCACTTAAGCTGGCTGTTTTTTATCGTGAGATGCGCGATCAGATTCAACAATACCGTTTAAGCGGCGCTTACCCAAAGACATATTATTCCTATACAAATATTGACTTTGGTACAGTTAAAGGATTAACACTTACCTACGACCTGCGCCGGTCGGGAAATGCAAGGTTGCGTTTTAACTACACACTGCAGTTTGCCGACGGTACGGGTTCAGATGCTAATGCTGCAAGTACCATTATCCGTTCTGATCAGCCCAACCTTCGTACGCTGAATCCCTTGAATTTTGACCGTCGTCATGAATTCAACATCAGTTTTGACTACCGGTGGAGTGACGGAAGAGATTATAACGGACCTGTTATTAATCGCAAAAAGCAAGATAAACCCCCCGTGCAGTTGTTGGCAAACCTCGGCGCCAATCTCACCATCAATGGAGGCTCGGGAACACCCTACACACAGACAAGTAGAATTCTGGCATTCGGAGCGATGGGACCCATCAAAGGAAGTATTAACGGAGCCCGTTTGCCATGGCAATTTCTCATCAGCGCCCGTTTTGACAAGGATTTCAACTTTGCGCTGAATAAAAAGAAAGAGGGAACCCTGAATCTGTATATTGAATTTTCGAATTTGTTAAATACGCAGAATGTCCGGTTTGTATATCCTGCAACAGGCAGCCCGTCCGACGATGGCTACCTGAGTGCGCCTGAATGGCAAAACGCCATCAGCCAGCAGGTTGACTCACAATCTTTCCGTGACCTCTATTCGATCCAGATGAATAATCCTTATCAATACAGCTCACCCCGAACCATCAGATTAGGTCTTATGTTCAATTTCTAATGTGTTTGATAATTTATGAGAAGAAATTCCGGTATGTTTAAAAATAATGCAACTATGAAAAATATTCTTCGCTTTTTAGTGATCGCTCTTTTCTTTATCCTGATCTCAAATGTGACCTTTGCTGAGGAATTTCACAAAGCAGGCGGCATAAAGAGCTCCAGCACGATTAAAGAGACAGCCGCAGGCTGCGCTTCAGGTTCAAGTTATAAGTACCTTGATATCAACAATGTCAGAACACTTTGCTATTCGTATGGCAATGGTTGGTTTCTTGAAAATGCCGAATATGAGATCCCAAAGGGTTCCAGGAAAACATCGATGTTCTCCTTTTCCCTGTGGATCGGCGGAATTGATATCAACAACAACCTGAAATTGGCTGCATATCGTTATGGTCAGGGCCCTACAACCTCATCGGCCCACACCAAAAACGATTTTTGGCCCGGACCGCTCACTGTTGACGGAACCGCGGCCATTGGCGCTGAAACATGCGCGGAATTTGATAAACTTTTCCCAATGACCCGTGTTGAAGTTCAGGAATTTCTGGCATGGTGGGAAAACCAGGCTGAATTCCCGAATTATTCCATCCCAAAGTCAATTATGGAATGGCCGGCTCATGGCAACAAAGCAAAAGGGCAGGCCTATTACCTTGCTCCCTTCAAGGATGTGAACGGAGATGGTAACTATGATCCTAAACAGGGTGATTACCCTTACTATGACCTGAGTAACCATCTTTGTCCCAGCAACAGAATGGATTCAACGCCAAGGATCGTAAGGTCAAAAATCAAGAATGGTGGAGTAAATAGTAATGGTGTTGAAATAGATACCCTGGGTATTTTGGTTGACCAGGTTTTAAAAGGTGATCAGACACTTTGGAGTGTTTACAACGACAAAGGGAACTACCATTCTGAAAGCGCCGGGGAACCTATTGGGATGGAGGTCAGAGCGCAGTATTTTTCCTTTGCGACCAACGACGAAATTAACAACATGACCTTTTACTCCTATGAGTTGATCAACCGCTCTACCTATACCCTCACAGGCACCTATTTCAGCCAGTGGGTTGACCCGGATCTTGGATGGGCAAACGACGATTTTGTTGGTTGTGATGTAAACCGGGGACTCGGGTATTGTTACAATGGCACACCCATTGACGGAACAGGTCAGAGTTTTGCTTACGGAGCACATCCACCTGCAGTAGGCGTCGATTTTTTTCAGGGACCTTATATGGATCCTGACGGATATGACAACCCCTCGTTCAAGGGGAACGGAATAGGCGGGCCAAGCTTCAAATCAAGCTGTGATATCGTTGGTCTGAATGGTTCGCTTATACCATTGACTTTTAAATATAATGGTAAAGATTCCACCGCTAATTTTATCGTACGTTCAGAGGCGATCAATGGCGTAAACTTTGGAGATGGAATCAAAGATAATGAACGTTTTGGAATGAGACGGTTTGTTTACCATAACAATAATCTTTCGGGAGTTCCCGATTATATGCAGGATCCTGACTATGCTCCTGAATATTATCTCTTCTTACGGGGGATATGGAAGGACAATTCAAAAATGGTTTATGGAGGAAACGCCAACACCAAAGCGGGCGGATACGGGCCGGAATGTGATTTTATGTTCCCGAATCTTACCGATGTTTGTGATTGGGGAACCAAGGGACAACCACCCAACGGACCGAAGGAATGGACTGAAATTACTGCAAAAAATAATCCTTCAGACCGCCGTTTCATGCAGTCAGCCGGACCTTTTAAACTGGAACCTGGCGCCTGTAATTATATCACGGTAGGTATTCCATGGGCACGTTCCATTTCCGGTACAGCCGAAGAGTCGGTGAGGTTATTGCAACAGGTTGATGATAAAGCCCAAAGCCTGTTCGATAACTGTTTTGCCGTATTAAACGGGCCAAATGCACCAGATCTCACCATAGAGGAGTTGCCTAACTCACTCATCGTTTATATCTCAAACCGTAAATGGAATGATCTGGGAAACAACTATAATGAAAAATATCAGGAAGTCGATCCTTCCATCCGGGCCAAAGATTCACTGTACCGTTTTGAAGGCTATCAGATCTACCAGTTAAAAGATGCTACGGTTTCTCCGGCCGACCTTGATGATGCCAGCAAAGCCCGGTTAGTTGCTCAATGCGATGTTGAAAACGGCGTGAAAAAAATTGTAAACTGGTCGTTTGATCAAAATATTGGCGGCAATATAGGACAGGTAATGACACCCGGTGAAGACAAAGGAATCAGACATTCATTTGTTTTTACCAATGATATGTTTGCAACCGGCGATGATCGCCTGATCAATCACAAGCAATATTATTACATGGCAGTTGCTTATGCATATAATCAATTTAAACCATATGTTCAAAACGATCCTCTGTCACTTGACGGACAGAAAAAGCCGTACATCAGGGGCCGCAGTAACCTGAAGGTATATACGGCAATACCGCATATGCCGCTCGGAGTCATAGCTAATTCAACCTATGGTCAGGGGCCGGTGATCACTCGTATCCAAGGACAGGGTAATGGTGGCATGATCCTGGAATTATCTGAAGCCTCTATCAATGAAGTTCTTTCCAAGCCCCTCCTTGATACCTCAAAAACTAAATTAGGAGATCCTGACTATCCGATTGTTTACAGACCTACCTACAAAGTTGGCCAGGGCCCGCTTCAGGTAAAGGTAATCGATCCCTTGAATGTAGTACAAGGAGAATATACCGTGAAATTTGATTCCATGGTAAACGTTAATTTCAACAACCCATTCACTGACACCAAGAAAATCCAGTTCGGTAAATGGACATTGATCAACAACCAGACAGGTGTTTCTTACCGGTCGGATACGACAACCATATATCAATATGAACAATGTTTTCTCGACCTGGGTATCGCCCTGACAATCACTCAGGTACCTAATGCAGGAGACTCAATACGGGGTACGGTAACTCCAAGCAACGGATTAATGTACGCCTCACCGGCTATTTTTGCCGACAGCACCAGAAGATGGCTAACCGGCGTGCCCGATAGCGATATTCCTGAATCTTCGACGAACTGGATCCGGTCCGGGTCTTATAAAGGGTCTGTGAGTCAATATTATGACTGGGATATGGGGAATGGCCTCACCGGAAAACCTATTGACCCGAATAAAAACTTTCAACGTATTCAGACAGGTATATGGGCGCCGTATTGCCTCGCGGCAAGTAGTTATAATGCGGCAAGTGGTAGTACTAGTGTTGAAGAATTAGTTGTCGGCCCGGCGTTTTCCAAAATATCAAAAAAACATGCTACCCTGTCCAAAATCAATAGTGTTGATATTGTAATTACACCTAATAAAAAATTGTGGACAAGGTGTCCGGTCATTGAAATGTGTCCGGATGTGAAACTCGCCCAGGGCGGTGGGAGATTTTTCGCTGCACGTTCTGCCCCATCGGTTAATGTTGACGGTGATACCGGGATCGTAAGCGCTGATCCGATGTACAATTCAAACTACATCAGTGAAACAGGTATGGGCTGGTTCCCTGGCTATGCAATTAACCTGGAGACCGGCGAACGGCTGAACATATTATTTGGGGAAAATTCCTGGCTAGTTGCCGACAATGGCCGGGATATGATTTGGAATCCATCAAGCCGCATGTATAATGAGGCAGGAACCCCCGTATTCGGAGGCCAGCACTACGTGTGGATCATGAATCATTTTGTCTATAAGGCACCCGATCCTGAACTCGATTTCCCGGCGTACGATGGTGGGAAATTTATCCTGTCACAATTGCCAAAAGCCAATGTTTTTAAAGCATATACATACGGAACAGCCATGTATGTCAACATCCCGCTGGCAGTGCAAGGACAGGAATGGTTAAGTAATACGGTTACCACAAAGATCAGAATTTCAAAACCTTACAAGCGGTATTACTCAACCCAACTGCCGAATGGTTCCAACGATACGGTAAATCGTAATTATCCGATGTACGTGTTTAATACAAACTCAATTGCGACCACGAAAAATAACCTGACCAAAGCAACATCCGATCTTGATAAGATCAATGTCGTACCCAATCCATATTTCGCTTATAACGATTATGAGCGGAATCAGCTTGATAACCGTATAAAAATTGTGAATCTTCCCAATAAATGTCTGGTCACCATCTTTGATATGAGCGGTACCATGATACGGCAGTTCAACGTGGATAAATCAGGTATTACCTTGCCGCGCGGATCAACGGTAGGTTTGAATACTGATGCCAAAACCTCGGTGGATTGGGATCTGAAAAATTTCGCAGGTATTCCGATTGCCGGCGGAGTTTATCTGATACATGTGAAGGCCGATGGGCTGGGTGAACGAACAATAAAATGGTTTGGAATATTACGCCCTGTCGACTTAAACTCATTGTAGTGGCATTTATGATTTAAAACTTGTTAATAATAAATAATACCAGGATTATGAAAAATATTTATAGCTGCTTAGTTGCAATATTCTTGATGGGATTGGTTTTTTTGCCCATGGATACGGTAACAGCTGGAAACAAAGATCGTTCTGGCCAGGCAGGCGCTGCGGAATTGCTGATCAATCCCTGGGCGAGAAGTTCAGGGTGGGGATCGGTTGGTACCTCTTGCGTACATGGCCTCGAAGGACTATTTACCAATATTGCCGGAACAGGATTTACAAAGGGAACAGATGTAATTTTCTCCTATACCAACTGGCTGAAAGGATCTGATGTTAATCTTATGGCATTCGGAGTAAGCCAGAAACTTGGTCAAAATGGTGGTGTTCTCACGGCAGCAGTCATGTCGATGAGTTTTGGGGATATCCAGGTAACAACCACTGCTTTGCCGGAAGGTGCCGGAACCTTTAAACCAAGTTACATGAATATAAACCTGGCCTATGCCAAAGCTTTTTCAAACAGTATCTATGGAGGCCTGGCCGTGAAGTTGATCACCGAATCAATTTCTGACGCAAGTGCAACCGCGCTTGCCATCGATGCCGGGATCCAATATGTAACCGGTGAAAGAGAGCAGATTAAATTTGGGATCGCGCTGAAAAATGTTGGAACACCAATGAGTTTCAGGGGAGACGGTCTGTCATTCCGCGGCATTATTCCCGGCCATGATAACAGCAATGACCAGTTTACGGTAGAGCAACGTTCAGCTTCTTACGAACTTCCGGCCACATTGCGCATCGGGGCTTCTTACGATTTCTTTATCGGAGAAATGCATCAGATCACGCTCGCCGGCGGCTTCAATTCAAATTCATTCACCAAAGATCAGTTTATACTTGGTCTGGAGTATTCACTTAAATATTATCTGCAGCTCAGGGCAGGTTACACGTACCAGGAAGGGGTGTTTAACAGCGACCTTGCCGAACGTGGAACTGTTTTTACTGGGCCAAGCGCCGGATTTACCGTTTCTGTTCCATTTAACAAGGAGAAAGAGTCCGGATTGGCAATTGATTACTCCTATAGAGCTACCAATCCTTTCCAGGGAACACATAGTGTTGGTATTAAATTTAACTTTTAACAACTCAGTTTAGCTTTTCAGTAACGTATTTCTTTTGGTTAAAGGACCCTTCCCAAGGGTCTTTTGCCTTATTATAACATCAAACAGAATCATCAAAATGTCGGATATAAAATATTATACGCCTGAAGGTTTGGATAGACTGAGGGAGGACCTGAACCATTTGACAACAGTGGAAAGGCCTGCAATTTCAAGACAGATTGCAGAAGCCAGAGATAAAGGTGATTTGTCGGAAAATGCCGAGTATGCAGCGGCAAAGGAGGCCCAATCGATGCTTGAACTGAAAATATCCAAAATGCAGGAGGTACTTAACAATGCCAGACTAATTGATGAACGCAGATTGGATAACTCCAAAATATTGATATTTTCTACCGTTAAACTCCGAAATATCCAAAATAAGGCCATCGTCGTTTATACACTTGTACCGGAAAACGAGGCCAATATTAAAATGGGTAAATTATCAGTCAGCTCCCCGATCGCCAAGGGATTATTGGGAAAGAGCATTGGTGAAACTGTAGAGATCGCCGTTCCGGCCGGGTCAATAACATTTGAAATAATTGAGATTACAAGGAAACAGAGTTAAATATGGCAACAATATTCACACGAATTGTAAACAAGGAAATTCCATGTTACAAGCTGGCTGAGGATGAAAATTTCCTGGCTTTCCTTGATATAAATCCGCTGCAGGAAGGACATACGCTCGTGATCCCCAAAAAGGAGATAGACTATATATTTGATGTTGAAAACGACCTTCATGCAGAATTATGGAATTTTGCAAAAAAAATTGGAAAAGCAATTGAAAAAGTCGTTCCGTGTCAGCGTATTGGCATCACCGTGATTGGGCTTGAAGTGCCCCATGCACATATTCACCTTATTCCGCTCAAGACGATGTACGACATGGATTTCAGTAAACCCAAGCGATCATTCACGCCTGAAGAATTCATAAGGATTGCGGAAAAAATAACCGCTGCCATTGAGCAAACGTAACGCGTAATGCGTAACGCGTCACATGTCACGTGTCACGCGTCACGTGTTAATAGGCTCTTACATTCTTCCCCTCAATGTAATTGATGAAGGCCCTGTTTACAACTTTATTGCCACCAGGTGTCGGGTAATTTCCGGTAAAGTACCAATCGCCTTTATGATTCGGGATAGCTTCATGAAGATCGGCGATATTCTGATAGATCACCTGAACGGTTGCATGGCAGGAAATCGGGGTCAGCAGAAAAGATATTTTCTCTGAAATTCGTTCAAAACTGAATGGTTGATAGATATCCTTCACATGGTTGATGATTTTTTCTTTGGGCAGGTTTTCCTGGGCTTTGGATTTAAGATATACCTCGTTGATGATATGATCCTGGTGGGTCTCTTTCAGCAATTCGATCGCAGCCTTAAAGGCAATAAAATCTGTAATTTTAGCCATGTCGATTCCGTAGCAGTCAGGGTAACGGATTTGGGGCGCTGAGGAGGCGATGACTATTTTTCGCGGACCGAGCCGGTCGAGTATCCGCAGTATGCTTTGTTTCAGGGTGGTTCCCCTGACTATGGAGTCATCGAGGACAACCAGGTTGTCAACACCCTGCCGGATACTTCCATAGGTAATGTCATAAACATGGGCGGCCAGATCGTCGCGTTGCGAATCCTGGGTGATAAAAGTACGTAGTTTCACATCCTTCACCGCAACTTTTTCGGCACGGGGTTTCAGTTGAAATATGGAGATCAGCTTTTCCCGGTCTAGAGACATTCCTGCATTCAGGATCCGGTCAATCTTGATCTTGTCACAAAACGCATTCATCTCCTCAATCAATCCGTAATAAGCATCAATAGCAGTATTCGGAATATATGAAAATACTGTATTTTCCACATCATGGTCAATTGCTTTCAAAATGGCCGGGGATAGCAGCTTGCCCAGGTTTTTACGTTCACGGTAAATTTCCTTGTCGGTTCCCCTTGAAAAATATATACGTTCGAAAGAACATGGCTTCTTGTCAAGGGGTTTGCTGAACTCTTTTTCAGCAACCAACCCGTTTTTTTTAATGATCAGGGCATGTCCCGGTTTCAGTTCCTGAATAGTATCGAATGCTATATTCAACGCGGTTTGAATAACAGGTCGTTCAGATGCAGCTACAACAATCTCATCATCCCGGTAATAATATGCAGGCCGGATCCCTGAAGGATCCCTCATTACAAAAGCATCACCATGACCAAACAATCCGGCGATCACATATCCGCCATCCCATGTTTTTGCAGCTCCCCGAAGAATTTTTTGAATGTTGAGGTGTTTTGCTATCTGAATTGTGATCTCCCTTTTCGGAAAACCTCTCTTCTTGAATTTTTGGTAAAGCTCCTCGTTCTCCTCATCCAGAAAATGCCCGATCTTTTCAAGTATGGTTATGGTATCACTAGTTTCAACAGGATATTGTCCCAAATCGATCAGTTTCTCGAAAAGTTCGTCCACATTGGTGAGGTTGAAATTGCCTGCCAGGACGAGATTTTTTGTCATCCAGTTGTTCTCCCTCACAAATGGATGAAGATTGAGGATGCTGTTTTTACCAAATGTACCGTAACGAAGATGGCCGAGATACAGTTCACCGAGCATGTCAACATTATGCTTCAGCCATTGCACATCGATAAAACGATGTGGGAACCGCTCCTCGATATCCTTCAGGTCATTGTTCACTTTATTGAAGATGTCCTGAATGGGAGCGCTGGCTACCGACCGGATACGGTTGATAAACCTGTTTCCCGGGTCAAGGTCGAATTTAATTGTTGCGATACCTGCCCCATCCTGCCCGCGATTATGCTGTTTTTGCATGAGCAGGTGCAGTTTATTCAGGCCGTAGAAAGCTGTCCCGTATTTAGCCAGGTAGAATTCGACCGGTTTTAGCAGACGGATCATGGCGATACCGCATTCATGCTGTATGGAATCGCTCATTGTGGTTTATTAATTAAGGTACAAAGGTATGAATTATTAACGATCACTTGTTTAGGTGAAAAAAGCAACCTATTTTTGACAAACACTCAAAAATAAACGATGATCCGCGAAGTTGAACCGGCTGAATTTCTTGAACAATTGACACTTTTCCCGGTAATCGATGTGCGTTCACCGGGGGAGTTTAGTCAGGGACACATCCCCGGGGCCACCAATATACCGCTTTTTGATGACGATGAGCGGGCATCGGTTGGTACCCTGTACGTTCAGTTGGGAAGGGAAGATGCCATTCAAAAAGGGCTGGAATTCGCATTACCCAAAACCGGATTTTATATCGAATCTCTCCGTGCTGTTCGATCAACTGGTGAAATTTTACTGCATTGCTGGCGGGGTGGCTTAAGGAGCGCCTCACTGGCAGAGGTTTACAGCAGGGCAGGATATGAGGTCGGGATATTGAAAGGAGGATATAAGGTATATCGGCGGTTCATCCGCGATGCGTTTACAAGGCCGGCTAGGATCGTGGTGTTGGGTGGATATACCGGAAGCGGGAAAACAGAACTGTTGCATGCCATAGCTTCAAAGGGAGAGCAGGTAGTTGATTTGGAAAGTATTGCCTGTCACAAAGGATCTGTTTTCGGAGCTTTTGGACAACCAGCCCAACCCACAAATGAACAGTTTGAAAATAATTTATGGGAGAGGTGGTCTCAGCTGGATTTGTCGCGTGTGATATGGATAGAGGATGAAAGCCGGATGATCGGCAGGGTCACACTGCCTGACCCAATTGTTGATCTTATCAGCGGTGGCGCTTTAATCAGAATAGAGCTTGATTTTATGAACCGTGTAAACCGGTTAGTCAGGGAATATGCCCTGTTTGATGAAAAATTGCTAACCGATGCCATTAACAGGATCAGTGATCGCCTGGGTGGCGTTAAAACCAGAGAAGCCATCAAAGCGCTTGAAAATAATCAATTTAGTGAAGTTGCGGCAATTACATTGTCCTATTACGATAAAGCTTACCTGTACTCCATTTCGCGCAGAAAGAGTAAAAATGTGTATGATTTGGTCTTATCAGGTGGGAATTTAGAAACGAATGCCGCGCAAATCATTGAAAGCGCTTACAAATGTCTGAAACATGGAACCAATTTACCTTGATTATAACGCAACAACACCGGTTGACCCATTGGTGATTGAAGCCATTCGTCCCTATCTGGAAAATCATTTTGGGAACCCATCGAGCCTGCATTCCTTTGGGTTGCAGTCAAAAATCGCTGTGGAAAAGGCACGCCGGCAGGTGGCTACCCTGTTAAATGTCCGAAGTGACGAAATCGTTTTTACCAGCGGGGGTAGCGAATCCAACAATTTTGCCATCAAGGGGGCGGCTTTGGCAAACCGTGGAAAGGGCAACCATATCATTACAACATGCATTGAACATCCTGCTGTTACGGAGGTTTGCCTGTACCTTGAAAAGCATGGGTATGATATTACCTGGTTACCGGTTGATGAATTTGGAATGGTCAGCCCGGAAACTGTTCAGAAGGCTGTCACTCCGCAAACCATCCTGATCACGGTCATGCATGCAAACAATGAAACCGGTACAATTCAACCGATCGAAGAAATTGGCAAGATTGCGCGTTTAAATGGAATCTTGTTTCATACTGATGCGGCACAGTCGGTCGGAAAGATTCCTGTTGATGCTACGCAAATGAATGTTGATCTGCTCACGGTCGCCGGACACAAATTATATGCTCCGAAAGGAGTAGGAGCCCTGTTCATCCGTCGTGGCATAAAGCTGGAGAAACTGATCCATGGAGCCGACCATGAATCAAACCAGCGGGCAGGCACTGAAAACGTGCTGGAAATCGTCGGACTGGGAAAAGCTGCGGAGATTGCCCATGGATCATTGTTTCCCGGGTCGACAATTGTCACTTCAACTGATAACATTAAAAAACTTCGCGACAGGCTTCACCAGGGCATCCGCCAGTCTATTCCCGGGGTTCGTATCAACGGCCATCCTGAATTGCGTTTGCCAAATACGCTAAGTCTCGGATTTCCTGGCTTTGAAGCTGCCTTACTGCTCGAAGAGATGAAGGGAATCGCCGCCTCTGCAGGGGCAGCGTGCCATGCCGACCGTTCTGATATTTCGGGGGTGCTTTCTGCCATGCACGTTCCCACGGAATACGCCATCGGGACCATCCGTTTTTCGATCGGAAGAATGACCACGGTAAAAGAAATTGATAAGGCTATACCGATTATTGTTAATGCGTGCCGGAGATTAAAGGGGAGTGACGAGTTACGAGTTACGAGTTACGAATTCCGGCTGACTGAATATACACATGCCCTGGGTTGTGCCTGCAAGATCAGGCCACAATTTCTCGAGAAAATATTGACCGGCCTTCCCGGAAAAAATGACCAGGCTGTATTAGTCGGTCATGAAACTTTGGATGATGCTGCGGTTTACCAGATCGATCAAAATAGAGCCATCGTTCAAACAGTGGATTTCATTCCGCCGATAGTGGATGATCCATATATGTACGGCGCTATCACTGCAGCCAATGCATTGAGCGATATTTATGCGATGGGGGCTCAGCCTCTTTTTGCGCTCAGCATTGTTGCATTTCCAGAAAAGAAATTACCGATAGAGGTACTGCAGCAAATTCTCAGGGGAGTTAACGATAAGGTCGCCGAGGCCGGCATCAGGGTGATCGGGGGGCATAGCATCGAGGATCCGGAACCTAAATTCGGACTGGTGGTGACCGGGCTTATACATCCCGATAAAATCCTGCGCAATTCAACGGCAAAAGCCGGAGACGCGCTGATCCTCACTAAACCCATTGGCACAGGTATTATTACCACTGCAATCAAGCTTGGCATTGCCGGTGATGTGGCCGTTGAACAGGTCGTGAAAGTGATGGCAGAACTCAACCGGGTACCTGCAGAAATCATGGCCGGTTATCAGGTCAATGCCTGTACGGATATCACCGGATTTGGTTTGCTGGGCCATTTAAAAGAGATGGTCAGTAGTGCCGGCATGCAGGCAATTGTGAGCGCGGAATCAGTCCCCGTTCTTGATGCAGCATGGGAATATGCTGCCGCAGGCGCAATTCCAGGAGGTACTAAAAACAACCTGGATTATGTGAATGAGATCGTGCAATGGAATAGTACAACCCCGGAGCTAATGAAATTTATCCTTGCAGATGCTCAAACTTCAGGCGGATTGCTGATTTCACTGCCCGAAGAACAGGCAAACGAACTGGTGTCACGACTTCATGAAGCAGGTATCCCGGCTGCCGCCATCATCGGTAAAATGGTACAAGGTGATCCGCAAATCATTGTTTGAGCGATTCGAGGACTTTCAGGTCGTATATTTTCCCGACAGGGTAAACGTCTTTACGGTTATCACCAAAAGGAGATTTATTGTAAAACCAGTTCAGGATCAGCGCTGGATTATTTGCAAAAATTGCATCTGAACTCATTTTCCGGTCAAATTCCAGTTTTAATGCCGGATCATTCGCCAACATTTCCCGGGCCATTTTTTCAATAACATACGATTCGCCGTATTCCTTTTGTTCGAAGATTGCATCGAAGAAGCCCCAGGATAAAAAAGAGCCATTACCTTTGGGTTCGAGCATGTGCGGGATGATGCGACCCGACTGCTGCATCACCTCAACCAATGCGGAACCTGCAGGAAATACACGCGACTCTTCAAATTCGTCGTATTCGATGTTTGTCATGCTATGACGTCCTTCATAGGGGTTCTGCCTCCATTTCGGATCTTTGAACCGACAGGTTGTAACTCTAACGATCTCATTCCGTTTAAGTTCGGTTAATTTGACGCCATGGATTTTCAGCCGTTCGATCATAACTGCCCATTCTGCCGGAATTATGTACGCCAAGGGTAATTTTGCGGTAGTGATGACCTGGTTGCTCGAAAAGTAAGGGATACGCATCGTGACGGGAGTATTGCTGTATTTAAACCAATCACCCCCGCTTAAATCACTCTTTTCGGCATGATATTCCATGCCAAGAAAATCGACCATGGTACTGTCATCCTTCCTGGTTTCGAACCGGAGTGGAAATGGGGTATTAATAAATGATGCGTTGCTTAAATATTGATCTGCACTTCGGATCAGCGTTGTAAGGGTTTTCGACTCCTTGTTCAAAATCCCGAGGGATATAATCAAGCACTCGTAAGCGCTTGCCACCCTTTGATGGTATGGTTTGAGCATATGGGTTTCAATGAGCAGGCCGGGACGGTTTCTTAGCGCTGTGTAACCCTGTGAAAGCATTGGCGGGGCGACTTCGGTGATAAGTCCGCTACGGGGATCATGCCAGTTCCTGAAACCAACGTAAGGAAAAACCGGATATCCATTTCCGGTCATTTGTGACTCCATCCCAGGGATAAAAATATTTTTTGACCAGTTCGACAATCCATCATCCATATCCCCATATATTTCCATGAGGTACGTCAGCACATACTGATAATCGGCCCCGTCTGTTGTATGGATGTCAATAAAAAAATCAGGCATCCAATGGTTGAACATACGCAACCACGCCTGCATTTCAGGAGAATCGGCTTTCAGATAATCACGGTTGAGATTTAGATTGGTGGCAGTTGATCTCCAACCCATCTCCTTAGGGCCGTTCTGGTTTATACGGTTAAAGGGGCCAAAGCGTTCATGACCATCAACATTGAAGATGGGAATAAAGATGATGGAGACATTTTCAAACAAATTCCCCGAAAGACGAGTAACCGGGGAGTCGGGTGGTTGGGTGGCGGATAAATAATCGGGAATGGCGAGGTCGCGGAAAAGCATCAGCCCGGCATCTTTGCCTTCGCTTTCCCCGGCATGGATACACGCCTGAACAAGGAGAATTATCCGACCGGAAGCATGGATCGCCACCGGATCCGTGAGCCCCTGTTTGTCGAGGATGAGCAGAGGCAGATCCCTTCCCTGGGGGCTCTTCCCGAAAGTTGTATAGGCGACTATCTCAGACTCTCCGGCAAGTTTCCTGCAATAGTCAATTGTCGCCAGATACCCGGGAGTTTCAAGTCTTCCCGATTTTTCGTAGTCTGTTTGCCAGTCAACGTTTTGAGTCATTGCTGTTTGCAGGAGCAGCAACCCTGATAAAAGGAGGTAGAATCGTTTCATAAAGAAGGATAACTGATCCTTCAAACATACAAAAAAAATGGTTCCGGGCGTATATTCCGGTAAGAACCTTAAAATGATTATGGCCCGTCAAGTGTAACCGAACCCCTTGCAGTGAATGTATTTCCGGGTTTGATGGTCAGGATGGCTCCTTTTGAGATGAACAGATCATCACAGTCTAACCCATTGGTAAAAATAATGGGGGCTGGTAAAACGTCCGGAATAATCACATCCTCCGGGTCGAATGGGACGCCCTGAGGGAACCAGTTCATGCCATCGTGCCATTTTTCACCGTCCGATCCGGTCCATGTTTTGGTGCCCCAGATTGGGTTTGGAAAGGCAAGGGTCCCGTTAAGGGAGTTCTTCCACACGGTCAGGCCATCTATTGGATCCTTGAACTGGTAAGACGAAAACTCTTGTGAACTGCCATTGAGAAATGAATAATAGATCATCTGCGGGTCCAGTCCGCCTGTCTCATCTTCTACGGTCATGATGTCATCCGCAGCAACTGTGAATAGTATCGCCAGCCCGTATCTTTGCGCTACCATCGAGGTATCCCAAACCCATGCAAATTCGAAATCGTTCAGATCGGTTCCATACGGCAGGCCTGTGTGCACACCGTCGATAACCGGTATCGGTCCGGTGGGCGTAACCTGGTAGATGGCTCCAGGATCGAGAAGTATTGCTGGAATACTAGGATGGCTGTAGGCTGCTTCATGGTCAGCCGAAATGTACCACTGTGCACAAGGCGTGTAATTACCTGAGATGGGTATGATGTCGAGGGCATCCATATCATCGTCAAAAGTGTTGTTGCCTGCCGGATCAGGAATCAGGTTGAAGTGTAACAACCCCTCCGAAAAAATTTCATCCCGGAAACTAATACCCGAAGGAGGCATAGCATCAAGGTCATATTCCATTACTTCGTCCTTCTTACCAAATTCAGAATATATCGTATTCATTACCGGAGATGAACTGTTAACCGGAACCGAAGGAGGTAAAATTGAAGTATATAATTCCGGGGTATCATCATCGAATGAAACAAAGATATACTCCGCTTCATAAATGCAACTGTCGTTAAACCATGGAATACTTGGAAAACCCGGACCATAGGTCATGCCCGAGAGGGATGAGGCAAGCAGGTCGCTTCCATCAAGGTCGAAATAGAGACTATTGACAGCATTGATGGCCAAGCCCGAGCCTACCGGAGCAGGATTTATTGGCGGAAAGGGTTTGGGATCCGGATCATGGACGAAGATCAGAGAATCATTTTTCCAGGGGACTGGCATGAGAACAGGCATTGTAACCCCTGGATACATATCTCCAGGATCAAATAGCTCATTTCCATTAGCTTGTGGATCGCTGAGTTCGGAATCACTTCCGATATCCAAAGAGAAGAGAACAAGTGCATTACTGTCGGCAGTATTGTTCACAACAGGTGGGAATAGAGGTACAACGGAAAAGATTATATCTCCCTTGAAAATTCCGTCATTCTGATCAACAGGGAAACCAGGTCCGGGTATGCCTGGCACTTGCAGTAGCAGTGAAATATCAGATGAAACACCGAAAGTGAAATCTGTTCCTGCCATAACCCGGAAGGTTCCGGTTTTATTTTTCCATTCGTTCCAGCCGGGAAGCCCGCCAAGTGTTGCAAAGTTGAAACTGTTCTTCAATTGGGAAACCCCATTGATCTCCATAGTGTTAACTACCGAAATTGGGTCTTCCTGGATTCCCGTAAGATCTTCATGCTCGGTACTGCCAGCACCGAAAATGTTGTATCGCCAGTAAACGGTAACCGGTGTTCCAGGTGGGATTCCCATCACAGACATGTTGACGCTGAAATTAAGTGTTGTAAACACACTGGCATCATGACCATCGGTTCTTGCATAGGTTGTGCCATGATTTTTCCATATGATACTGAGGTTTGTGGTGTTGTCACCATTGATCTTTGCACGGCTGGTTGCCTGCGAACTGACCCTGTGAGGATTTGGCAATCCTACGCGTTCAATGGCATGCACCTGACAAATTGTTGCATAATCGTTACCGGCAAACCCTGCAATAAAGTTTCCTACGGTGCACAATTTCTGATCGAAAAGGAGGGGACCCAAAGGCCCTGCAGGAACAATGTGGTCATTTGCAAGAGCATCAACGTCTCCTGCTGCCGCAGTTCCTGTGACCTGAATGTATTGCGCCCTTGAAATCATTGTTGTGAGTAACAGGACGAGGATATAAATCTTTTTCATACGGCGAATTTTTATATCAAGTGGCTGTGAATTAGTTAACACAATATATAAATAGACTAATTAAAAACAAAGATAATACGTCAATCGACTAAAGTCAAGAGATTAATGTTAAATTTTATCTTGAACAAAGATTTAGATCGTCTGGGTTAAAGGTTCATTATCGTAGTTTGCAGCCACTAATAAATTACTTATTTTTACAGATTCATAGAAACTGGTTGATATGCGGAACCTGGTGTTTATTATTATTTTCTCTATCGCTGTTCCATTCACAGCGACAGCTCAATATCCAAACATCCTGATTGGTACAGAAAATTCACCCAATGAACCATCCATATGCATCAATCCGAAAAACCCCAGCCAGATGGTCGCCGGATCCAACACCGACAACTATTATTATTCTTCTGATGGCGGACTTACATGGACACACGGAGTACTTTCATCCAGCCTTGGTGTATGGGGCGATCCGGTGGTGATTGCCGATACGGCGGGAAATTTCTATTTCTTTCATCTTTCGGTACCTACCTGGCCTCAATGGTTAGATCGGATTGTTTGTCAAAAGTCGGTCAATGGGGGTCAAACCTGGAACGATGGCTCATATATGGGATTGAACGGCACAAAAGATCAGGACAAGGAGTGGGCAGTGGTTAATCCGGTTGACAATGCCATATACACTTGTTGGACACAGTTTGATAAATATAACAGCACTGCTCCCAATGACAGTTCCAATATAATGTTCAGCCGTTCGATTGATGGCGGAGTGACCTGGAGCGCAGCAAAACGGATCAACCGCAGGGCAGGAGATTGTCTTGATATGGATAATACGGTAGAGGGCGCCGTTCCGGCAGTTGGTCCAAACGGGGAGGTTTATGTTTCATGGGCTGGCCCCCTTGGACTTGTGTTCACAAAGTCAACCGATGGAGGAGTCTCATGGCCAGACAGCAACCTGGTCATTGGCGACATCCCGGGTGGTTGGGATTTCGCAGTACCCGGAATATACAGGGCCAACGGTCTGCCGGTTACCTGTTGTGACTTGAGCGACGGGCCTTACCGCGGAACGATATACATCAATTGGTCAGATCAACGAAATGGAGAAGACGACACCGACATCTGGTTAATAAAATCGACAAATGGAGGCACAACCTGGACAAATCCGCAACGCGTCAATGATGACCCTGCCGGGCGTCAGCAGTTTTTCACCTGGATGACCATTGATCAGGTAACAGGATATATTTATATGGTATTTTACGACCGTCGTAATCATTTTGGTAATCTTACTGACGTGTATATGGCTGTTTCGACCGATGGAGGAGAATCGTTTAATAATTTTAAAGTGAGCGAATCCCCATTCGAACCCGAACCCGCAATTTTTTTCGGAGATTATACAAATATTGCTGCACATAACAATATTGTCCGCCCTATCTGGACAAGACTTCACGCCGGCAACCTAAGTATTATGACGGCGCTGGCCGACAATATTTTCACAGGAGTGAGCCCGGAAAAAGAAAGTGTTTTACCCATTTCTCTGGAACAGAACTATCCGAATCCCGTTCATGACATCACCTACATCACCTACAAGGTATATACACCTGCCAGGATCAGCCTTAAAGTATTTGACATGTTTGGAAATATTGTTGCTAAGATGTTAGAAAACAAGCCGGTTTCGTCAGGGAAGTATGTTGAAAAGTTCAACAGCAAAACATTCGGCCTGACACCCGGCGTTTACTATTATTCACTTATCAGCAATGACATCATCGTAAATCGTAAGATGGTTGTTCATTAGTCCGGGTCCGGCAGAAACTTTTTACCCCTGTTTTGTTTCTTATTTTTTAAATTTTCCTACCTTTGCCTCGCCTCCGGAAATTCACGTACGGCTTCACCAAAAGAGCAAAGAATATAAACCTATGGATAAAGTATTGATCGATATTCTCGAAAGGGTTAGAGAACTCTTTTATAAATATGGTGTCAGAAGTGTTTCTGTCGATGATATTTGTCGGGATCTTGGGATGTCAAAAAAGAAACTCTATCAACATGTTTCAAGTAAGACCGAACTTGTGGAAAAACTTTTGGAACGTGAAAGACAGAATTTTGAGATTATTTTTGACAATCATAATTTTGAAGGTGTAAATGCGATAGATATTTTGCTGATCGTGAGCCGTGAACTTGGCAATCGTTTCAGAAATGTCAGTCCTTCTATGACTTTTGACCTGAAAAAGTATTACCCGGAGATTTATCATAAACATATAGATGAACGTATAGAATTCATTTATAACAAGATACAGATAAATCTCCAAAAAGGGATCAACCAGGGAATGTATCGCGACGATCTGAGTATCGAATTGGTCGCAAGACTTTATATACGGAGGCTCCTCGATCTTCATAATCCGGAATTTTTTCCTGCAGATAAATTTTCTTTCCAGACCTTGTTCGATGTAATGTTCGACAATTTTATCCGTGGCATCGCAAACCTGAACGGAATTGATTACTATGAAAAACAAAAACGCAAGGTGAATTTTAAAAAATTTAATTAGCTGAAATGAACTACCGGATCTTCTATCTGATTATTATATTGTTCCATTATGCAGGTGTAAGTGCCATGGCACAAATGGGTTCCACCGGCAGGACAGCAGAGGCGCTGCAATTCTCACTCGAGCAAGCTCAGGCCTATGCTTATGAAAATAATTATGATTTAAAAAACTCAGGAATAGATGTGGATATCGCCCGGAAGATGGTCAAACAAAACACTTCCATCGGGTTGCCGCAGATCGATGCCGGAATTGATTACATGGATTATTTTCTTCAGCCTACAACCTTAATACCTGGAGAATTTTTCGGACAACCCGGCACTTATCAGCCGATTACATTCGGTACCAAGTATAATACTACGCTCAAAGGAACTGTTACCCAACTTATTTACAGTGGCCAATACCTCGTGGGTTTACAAACGGCCAGGGCGTTTCTTGAAACGTCGCACCAAAAAAATGTCCGCGATAAGGTCGATGTTCGCGACCAGGTTGCCGATGCCTACATACGCCTGCTCGTGGTTGACGAAGGAATTAAAATTCTTGATTCCATACACGTGGTTATCAGCAAGTTGGTTGAAGAGACCAGGAAAAGTTATCTGGCTGGATTAATTGAAGATATTGAAGTGGACCAGGCCGAGCTGAACAAATCGAATCTGGAAGCCACCATCACCTATACAAAGAATCTGAGGAGCCTGGGTTATGCAAGCCTCAAGTTCATCATAGGGTTGAAAGATAACCAGGAGCTGGTTCAAACAGACGATCTCGAGTTTTTTCTCAACGGGATCAATCGCGATGCATTGATAAGCCAGCAATTTGATTATCGCTCAAACCTCGATTATTTGTTGCTGAAAAAAGCAGACTACCTTACCCTGATGCAGTATAAACTTGCCCGGACTGCATATCAGCCGACCCTGAGCGCCTTTTTAACCGGTTCGACCAACGCACAGAGAAACACCTGGAACTTCTTAAACACAAGTAAGGTTTGGTATCCGACTGTAAATTTTGGCATCTCCCTGCATATACCCATATGGAGCAGTGGCAGCCGTAAATATTCTGTTGACCAGGCCCGGCTCAATGTGGAGAAATCAAAGGTGACAAATGAGAAGATGCGCGTTGGATTAGAGTTACAATACGCAACTGCAAAGACTGAATTCAAAAATTCTTACGAATTATACCAGAACAAATTAAAAGGATTTCAGACGGCTTTAAAGATATATACGAAGACCATGGAAAAATACAAACAGGGAATGGCCGGAAGCACTGATCTGAATCAACGTTACAATCAGTTCCTTATCTCAAACAATGACTATGTGCAATCAATATATACCTTGCTTAGTCAAAAAATCAAGTTAAACAAATTGCTTGATAAGTATTAACCCCCCTCTTTATTTTTTTGCACGTTTTCTGGCAATCCGGTTGGATCTTCTGCGCCTGATCCCCGCGATCATCTGAGCATCGATCAGCACCATGGCGGGAACGAAAACCAGGGTCAGGAAGGTAGCAAAGCTTAATCCAAAGATTATCGTCCATGAAAGCGGTCCCCAGAAAGCCACGTTATCACCTCCGAAATAGATGTGTGGATTTAGTTCGGTGAACAGCGTAACGAAGTTGATATTCAGCCCCACTGCAAGCGGTAAAAGGCCAAGCATAGCGGCTGTGGCGGTAAGAACAACAGGTGTGATCCTTACCTTTCCTGCCTGAATGATGGCGTCTCTGGTTTTCATCCCCCGCGATTTAAGCTCATCTCCGAATTCAACGATAAGGATTCCGTTTCTGACCACGATCCCACCCAGGGCAACAATCCCGAGTCCGGTCATGATCACACTGATGGTCATTCCGAATATGGCGATGCCCAGCAGTACCCCGATCACACTAAAAATAACTTCGCTTAAAATGATGAGGGACTTGCTTAGCGAACCAAATTGTGTAATGAGGACAAAGAAGATCAGCCCGATGGCGATCATCATTGCTTTCATAAGGAAAACCATCGTTTCTTCCTGATCTTCACGTTCGCCGGTAAGACTGATCTCAATTCCCTTTGGCATGTTATAGCCGGGCAATGATTTGTTGATCATTGCAACCACTTCGTTGGCCGTGTAGCCTGACAAAACTTCTGATGACAGGGTAATAACCCGCTTCAGGTTTTTACGTTTGATTCCGCCATAAGTGTCCTTATAGTGAATTGAAGCAACCGATGATATCGGGATCTGACGAAGCAGCCCTGAATTCATATCGCGGTAGGTGATCTTGGCATTAATGATCTTGTTGATGTTTGTACGTTCTTTTTCCGAATACCTCAGTTGGATCGGATATTCATCTTCATCTTCCTTATATTTAGAGATCTCTTTTCCATAAATTGCAGTGCGTAGTTCAAGTCCGATCTGCCCCAGCGACAATCCTTCGCGGTTTGCACGTTCACGGTCAATGTCAATGATGATCTCGGGCTTGTTGTTATCAAAGTCCGACTTAAGCTGTTCAATTCCGGGGATTCGAAGAGAATCGAGATATGATTTGAAATTAACGGATGTTGCGATCAGGTCATCCAGATTCTCACCGGCAATTTCGATGTTGATCGGCTTTCCGGTCGGAGGTCCCATCCGGTTTTTCTCAACACTGATGGTTACTCCGGGTATGTTTTTCATATTTACCCTGATGCTATCCATAATATCCTGCGTTGAAACACCTTTCCTGAATTTGCTTTCAGTAAAATTAATGGTTACCCTGCCCTTGTTTGAAGAAACCGAGCGATCGAAAATATTATCACCAGCGCCAAATCCAACATTTGTAATAATGGATTCGACAACTGGATTCTTTTCACCAAGTACGAGGCTCACCCTTTTTTCTACAATGTTGGTCACCGAATCGGTTACATGCTGGTCGGTACCTTCCGGCATGCTGATAAAAACATTTACGTATGTCGGATTGTTATTGGGAAAGAACAGCACCTTAGGTTTTGTAACACCGGTGATAAAAAAACTGAGAAAAAGTAATGCGACAACGCCAGTAAGGATATACCACGGATTGCGTCCCCTTAATGAAAAATGTAATGTCCGCTCGTATATATTCAATATCCATGGCCATGTAACTGTCTGGAAGCGCATAATGGCTCCTTTTAAGACAAGCCTGTATAAAGCGTTAAGCAAAAGCATAAAGACAAACAGATTACCGATGGCGAAACCACCTGCAATGTAAGAGATCAGGGCAAGAGCAAGTAAAATGGCGCTGGTAATGATCAGTTTTTTCCGGTCAGCCTTGTGTTCCACCTTATCATATTCATGCTTCATAAAGGTCACTGCAAATACCGGGTTGATGATATAGGCAACGAACAGCGATGCAAATAGTGTCAGTATAAGCGTAACCGGCATGTAATGCATGAATTTCCCCACGATCCCGGGCCAGAATGCCAGTGGAAAGAACGGTGCAAGTGTGGTCAGGGTTCCGGATAAGATGGGAAGAAAAACTTCTCCGGCAGCGTTTTTCGCCGCTTTTACGATATCCGGTTGACTCCGGTGCAACCGGTGTGTGTTCTCGATTACCACGATCGCATCATCTACAATGATCCCGAGTGCAAATATGAAACCGAACATAACAATCATGTTCATGGTGAAGCCCAGACTGGGCATGATCAGATATGCCACAAACATTGAAAGCGGAACGGAAGAGGCAACAAAGAAGGCGTTGTTGAATCCCATAAAGAACATCAGCACGGTCACCACCATGATAAACCCGATTACAATGGTGTTGTTCAACTCTTCAAGTGTGCTTTTTGTAAAACGCGATTGGTCGCCTGTTATGTTCACATTCAGATCGGGCGGGTAGGAGCTCTTTTTCATTCCATCCATGATTTCCTTTATTTTGTCGGACGCTTCGATCAGGTTTTCACCGCTTTTCTTAATAACATTGAGCGTGATGACATTTTTTCCGTCAAGGCGGGCAAAACTTTCCTGTTCCTTGAATGAATCCTTTACATCTGCCACATCCTGAATATAAACGATGGCTCCGCTGGCCGATTTAACCATGATGTTCCTGATTTGCTCCGGCGATATAAACTGACCGGCCAAACGGATTGTGTATTTTGTTCCGAACAACGTGATGGTTCCTGCTGAAATTGTTACATTTTCTGCCGAAACGGCTGATTCAATATCGCGGAAGGATACGCTGGCTGCCTGCATTTTATACATGTCCACATCAATCTGGATTTCACGTTCAAGCGCTCCGACGATGTCAACCCGCGTAATTTCCTTCAGGGTCTCGATTTTATCCTGCGCATCTTCAGCATATTTTTTCAGCCTTTGCAGGTCATAATCCCCGGCCAGATTTATATTCATGATCGGGATCTCGGCAATATCGAACTCTTTGATATCCGGATCTTTTGGCAGATTATTCGGCAAGTTTGTCCTGGCTTTGTCAACGGCATCGCGAACCCGTTGTTTGGCTTCAGAGACCTCAATTCCAGGGTTAAACTCAACCACAATGGTCGAAAAATCCTGGATCGAATTGCTGGTGATCTTTTTAACATCGGCGAGTGATTTACACTGCTTTTCGATGGGCCGGGTAACCAGGTTTTCCATATCCTCGGGCGAGGTGCCGGGATAGACCGTATTCACCAGGATGGTCGGGATGACTATCTCGGGAAATTGTTCTTTCGGAATGCTGAAATAGGATATTAACCCTAAGGTGGTGATGATGATGGTGAGCACATAAATGCTCATCCTATTGTCAATAGACCAGCTTGTTGCAAAAAACTCTTTGAGCTTATGTTGTTTTTCTTTCATTTCTACTTCAGATTAGTAGTCGATCTGCTGACCATTGTATAGGTCTTTGTATCCTGCAGTGATGATTTTATCGCCTTCACTAAGTCCATTGACTATTTCAGTCAGACCGTTATAAGATACACGAGGAGTAACAGACCGTTTACGTGCGATTTTTTTACCGTTTTCTTCGGCAACCACAAATACAAACTGGCCATCGTCACGCGAATTCTGGATATAGCTTTGCTGGATAGCTATAGCTGCCGGGTTGGTATAGTCCAATATCCGAAGCACGGCGATCATATTGGCACGGAAAGTAATGTTTGGCTGATGCAGATGCGCTTCTACCAGGAATGTACGGTTTGTTGGATTGATGTACTTACTGGCAAACGTGACCTTCTCGGTAAATTCCTGGTTGAGATCCGGTAAAAAGACCTTTACCTGATCGCCGGTATTCACCTTTGCTGAATATGCTTCGCCAACATCAGCCAATGCTTTGGCAGTAGAAAAATTTATAATGCGAAAAGCAGGAAGGGGAGAGGCTGGGGACGTCAACTGACCGACTTTTATGGGAATTTCTTCAATGGTGCCATTTATAGGTGAAGCGATGACCGACATCTTTATCTGCTCGTCAAGTGTGGCAATTCCATTCCGGATTGTTTCCACGTCATTTTTCGCCTTCAGAAACTGCACCTCCGATCCAATTTGCTGATCCCACAACGATTTCTGACGGTTGTAAATATCAGTTGCAAATGCAAGTTTGTTCTGCAAGTCAATCAACTGCTGTCGCAATACCTCGGCATCAAGTTCAGCCAATACCTGTCCTTTGGTGACCGTTTCGCCTTCATGAACCAGGATTTTGGTAACCATGCCTCCCTGGTTTCTGGGATTGACGGCAATGTTTTGATTGCCATCAATTCTCCCCTGCACCTCAATATAATGCTCAAAGGTTATTTTTCTGATGGTCTCAACAGATACACTGGCTGATGAAACAACATTGTCGGGGGTAAGCTCTTTTTCTAATTTTAAAATCGTTTCGGTGAGCTTATCATGTTCTTTTTTAAGCTGTTCCAACTGGGCCCTTTTGTCCGCCTCTTTGTTGGCACAACCCGAAATTATGAGGAAAATAAAGCTGACAAGAAAAATCTGTTTCATAACTGGAATCGGATATATAGATTTTATCGGTTAAATACGAATATTACGGGCAAAGATAGGAAATTCCGGGATGCAAAAAACTTTTCAATCGAAAATCGTTTCCTCGGGACTTTTCGTATATTTGTATATGGATCCGAAAGCAAGATATATACTCGAACAAGTCGGAAAGCTATACCATCGCTATGGAATCAAGAGTGTGACGATGGATGATGTAGCCAAACAGCTTGGCATTTCCAAAAAAACGATTTATGAATTTTTCAGCGATAAGGAGGATCTGGTAAAACAGGTACTCCTGTTTGAACACGACCATTACTGTGGTTTCCTGAATGCCATTGAAGATAAGCAGGCCAATGCTGTAGAAGAACTATTCGAAGTATATAAGATGATGAATGCGATGTTGATTGAATTCAACCCTTCCATGGAGTATGATATCAGGAAATATTACCCAAACCTTTTTCTGAAAATCAGAGAGATCAGGCGAAAGAGAATGTATGATTCTGTTTACAACAATTTGAACCAGGGGAAAAAAGAGGGATTATATCGCAAGGAGCTCAATTCGAAAACGATTGCTAAACTGCATGTTAGCAGAACTGAGAGTTTGCTCGACAGCGATATGTTTACACAGGAGGAGCTCACATCCCTTGATATATTCCATGAAATTTTTTTGTATCATCTCCACGGAATTCTCAGCCATAAGGGCCGCACTTTTTTTGAGAACAATTTTGAAAAGTTTAAAGCTACCTTATCATGAATGCGAAAACCCCTGCTTTTTTTGTATTTTTACACCATGCAGGCAACTTAATTTCCTGATATACGTCTGTTTAGTAGTGAATGTTGGATGCTCATTGACGATTCCATAATCCAGGGTTGCGTTGCCGGAAAACGCAGTGCCCAGAGCGCCCTTTATCGTAATTATGCTGCGGTAATGATGGCGATATGTTTGCGATATGCCCAAAATCGTGATGAAGCGGAAGATATACTCCAGGAAGCGTTCCTTAAAATATTCCATAACATTGGCTCTTACCGGAAAGAGGGCTCGTTTGAGGGGTGGATGAAGCGGATCATGATCAATCACGCGCTTAATTATTACCGGAAGAACCGAAAATTACCATTTCTGGAGGATATCAGCACCATTAACGAAACAGAAATAATGAAAAGGGAGGATCAAACAACCACACATGCTCCTGTATCAGCTGAAAAACTGATCGCACTCATCCAAATGCTTCCACCCGGATATCGTATGGTCTTTAATTTGTATGTCTTTGAAGAATACAGTCATAAAGAAATATCTCAGGAGCTTAACATTTCTGAGAACACTTCAAAAACACAACTCTTAAAAGCACGCAGAATGCTGCGAAAAAAATTAATTGATTTAAGTCTCTTGAAAAATACAATTACAGTCAATGAGTGAAAAAATAAACATGAAGGCATTTGAAGAAGGCGGGGCCGATCAGCTTTTACGAGAGACCATGGAAGGTCATCGTGTTGAGCCCAAACGTCTTCTTTGGAAAGAGATCAGCCGAAAGTTGATGTGGAAGGAGCTCCTTCATTTTAACTTTACCAATCTTTCCCCCAAAATATGGTTAGCCGGTGCGATTGGAATCTTTCTGGTGGCCACCACCGTGTATTTTGGACTTCCTGATAATACTCATGACCTGGCCGCAATAAAACCGGCAGAAAAAATGATCACCGGTAATTCCCCGTCGAAGAATATTCCGGCATTGTCATCTGCCAGTGAAGTTGCCAAGGTTGAGAAGGAAAACACAGGAACCTCACCGGGTATATATTCACCACTCCAAAATAGATCTGTTGAGAAATCAGAAAAAACACATTTCGAAAAAGGGCTAATATCATCGTTAGCAGCGCCGGATATGGCCATGAAATCAAAAGGACAGTTGTCGCATGAGCCGGTTTTTGTGGCTGAAGTGTCAGACGGTATTTCGAAAAACTTTCCCGCAGAAGGTGATTTAAGGGTCGGTCCCACTATTTCCCGCATTGAGCCATTGGATGCATCTTTATTGTATCTCCCCCCCGGTACCGATACAATTATCGTAATAAAGAATTCAAACGGCATTTTCAAGTTCAGAAAAACTTCACCGGTTTCAACGCAGTTCTTCTCAGCAAATCTGGGGTTCACTCCCGAAGTTGCATTCTATTCGGAACCGGATGTATATTCAAAAACCAACTTTTGGTTAAATGGTGGCGCTACGTACCATATTTCCAGATTTTCCGTTGCAACAGGCTTTGGACTTGGTTATGTTTATGACGATGGTAAATACCGCGTGGAATATAAAAGTAATGACAGCGTCGGATTTTTTACAGGGGTCACGTCCTACACCATCGGAACCAACAACGAGATGATATACAATACACAAACGGTTAACATTTATGACAGCCTGAAGCATTTCGCCGATTCACGTACAAAGAACCGTTACACTTATTTACAGGTGCCATTATTGTTTGGATACCGGGTTTTTGAGTCCGGAAAGGTCAGTCTGACCTTCCAGGTTGGCCCCGCTATTTCATTGCTCCTTGATTCACGGAAGTCAGAACCGGTGATCGAATACCGTAATTCAAGGATCATCCGGGTTGACAATGACACTCCTTCACGGATTCATACCAACTGGCAGATTTGGGCAAATCTATATTTTGAAATGAGGATGAACAAGAACATCAGTTTATATCTGGAACCATCATTCAAATATTATCTTCGACCCATGGTTACAAGGGAAAACATTAGTTTCAAGGCGCCTTGGACGATTGGTTTGGGTGTTGGCATCCAGGTTAACTTTGGACAAAAAACGAAAACCCCATGAGATCCTACCTCTCAATAATATTGCTTTGTGCCATGATCTGTCAGGCGCCTGGTCAAACGCCCGATGCATACGATGTTTTCAATACCTGCGATGCGGCTTTTACGACAATTCCGGATCCTGGTGATCCGATGACACTTCATTTTCAGGATCAGTCCTCAGGTCAGATCACGCTGTGGCAGTGGAGTTTTGGTGATGGTACAACTACAACCATCCAAAATCCGGTGCACACTTACCCGGCGGGCGGAACCTATTTCGTTTGTCTTACCGTATCCAACTCCGATTCAGGGTACATTTGTCACGATGTGCTGTGCGTTGCAATAACAATACATGAACCAGGGACTTGTGTCGCCGACTATCATTATACAGTTGACACGTTGAACCATTTACAGACTAATTTTTACGACCAGTCAAGCGGTAATATCAATCGATGGCATTGGGATTTTGGCGATGGCAGTTTTTCTGATGAACGAAACCCCGTCCACACATTCCCTACTTATGAAAAATACCGGGTATGTTTACTGGCTTTCAATGCCGACTCGGTGTCGGTGTGCAGCGATGTCAAATGCGATTCTGTCGAAATCAAACCTGCTGCAATTTGTCATGCCGGATTTACAAGCGACCTTGACTCGCTAAACCCGGCGCCAAATACGTTCATTTTCAAGAACACTTCATCAGGAGATGCAAACAGGTTTCTTTGGAGTTTTGATGATGGATCGACCTATCAAACACCGGATGTTACCCATCAATTTCAATCACCCGGAATTCATGAAGTTTGTCTGATCATCAGAAGGGAAGAACATGGAAAAATTGTCTGTTCCGATTCACTTTGCAGAAGCATCACCATGGCCAATTATTTTGACCTTGGCGGCCATTTATTTGCCGGTTCTTTCCCGATAAACAATCCCGTATCTTCCGGAGATACAGGCGTGGTTCATCTTTTCAGGATTGGAGGAGCAAGATTGATTCCTTACGACACCTGTGTTTTTACGAAATTAGGGTATTATGCATTTCCACAGACTCTGAATGGAAGCTATGTCATTAAAGCCTCACTTACACCAGGCTCCCGGAATTACGCTGCTTATTTTCCGGCATATTACCAGCAGGCGCTATTGTGGAAAGAATCGAATGCCGTGGATCTTTCAAAGAACAATGCCTATCTTTCCGACATTCATCTTTTACCTGCAAAAGATACGTTATCCGGGACAGGCATGATCAGTGGTATTGTGGTGAATGCAAAGGCAAAAGATAATCCCGAAGAGATTCCTTTTGCTGAAGTTCTTTTGTTCAATGGTCAAATAAATCCAATCCGGTTTACAGTTTCAGGCAAATCAGGCAAATTCGCATTTAAAAACCTCCCGTTTGGCGATTATCACCTTTATGTTGAATATCCTGGCAGATATTCGAGATACACTGCTGTTTGGCTCGATTCGTCAGCACCTTCAATCGACAGCATTCGTTTAGAGGTTTTTGATCATGATGTAACATCAGTACCCGGTAAATCATCGATGCCTTTTACTGTGGGAGAACTGTTTCCCAATCCGGCATCCAACATGGTAAACCTGACCATTGACGTTGCCAGGGAAACAATGATTAAATTCGAAATCTGGTCATTAACAGGATTGGTAGTATGGTCAGGATCACATAATTGTGTTCCCGGATCCAACATGGTGACCATTCCTGTCGGGACTACTAAAACAGGTTTATATTTATTTATGATCAAAACCATGGATGGTTTTCCGATCGCTGTAAAAAAGATGCTCCGGTATTAGGGGACTGGAAAATCATTTCATGGTGAATTTAAATTAACAGGCGCAAAGGGTAGTATTTTATTATTTTTACAGGTCAAAAAACTGCCAACCCTTGTTTGAACCTGAATTTGATTTAATTTCCCGGTGCCTGAAGCGGGAAGTTGATGCGGAATATGAGTTGTATCATCGGTTCGCTTCCGAAATGTTTGGAATTTGCATGCGATACGCAGGTAATGAAATGGAAGCCGAAGATATACTTCAGAATGGATTTATTCGTCTCTTTTGCAATCTGCATCAGTTCAGGTTTGAGGGAACGTTTAACAGATGGGTCCAACTTGTTTTTGTGAATACTGCCATAAATTATTACCGGAGCAATTTGAAATTCAACCTGGAGGTTGAACTAACAGATGATCAGGCAGATGAGACCATGGAAGATGCTTTGTCTATATTATCAACCAAGGAATTGCTTGCAATGATACAGGCGCTGCCTCCCGGATATCGAACAATTTTCAATATGTTTGTGATTGAAAATTATGAACATAAGGAAATAGCTAAATTGCTGGGAATTTCGGAAAAGACATCAAAATCACAGTTGCATCGTGCAAAGAACAGACTCAGGCTAATGCTAAAAGATATTGAGAGATAACTAAAATTGCTTGTTGAGCATCATGGAAGAAACGGATCCCATAGAAGATAAATTCAGGTCATCTTTCTCTGATTATGAAAAGGAACCTCCCGAAAGGGTCTGGGAGGATTTAGTCAGGGAGTTGCACCCTGAGCTGAGGCCAGCAAGTTTCTGGTCAAGGATACCTATGTTTTCCCTGGTTACTAATAAACCAATTTGGTTTTATCTGATTATGGGCGGGTTTACTTTTAGTTTGTTCGTGACCATCATTTACCTGAGTTCGGATAACCACCATGCGATTCGGGGCCATGCTTATGCGGGCGATGTTCGTCTCCACAGTGGTTCAGCCGAACTGTTTCAGGTTGCAGACAACGTTTTGCCTTGGGATTCTGCAACTCACTATCGTTCAGCCATTATTGATAAATACGGACATTTTCAATTTTTACGGGTAAAAGCCGGGAAATATCTGCTCAGGGTCGCACCCGACAGAAATTCTGACCAGGCGAAGATGTACTTGTCATCCTGGTACGACAGGTTTGAAAAATCAGACTCCTGCAAACCAATCCTGTTAAGTGACAATGATATAAATGTTGAGGTGCACCTTATACAAATAGCGAAATAGCGAAATAGCGAAATGGTGAAATGGTGAAATTGCAGAATTAATTATCTGCGGCAAACCATTCAGCATAGGAATTCGCAGTTTCCCTCAGTTTCATGCTGTGCAGTTTAACTCCGACAGGTAACAGTTCAACAATTCTTTTTGCAAAGTCGAGCAGAAAATTCTCACTGGTTGGCTGGTAGGGTAAAAAGATGGTTTTGATGAAGGGATCCCCGAATTTTTGAAATTCATGCTGAGGAACATCTGCATTCAACAATAGCGCATGGTCGAACGGATCCACAATTTGACTTTTTATGATCTTTTTCAGATCCCCGAAATCGATGACCATTCCAAGTTTGACCGAGGCAGGGTCTGTTACCGGGGAACCGATCACGGTGACCGACAACTCATAGGAGTGGCCATGTACGTTTTTACAGGGGCCGTCATAACCCATCAAGGCATGTGCTGCTTCAAACCTGAATTCTTTGGTTACCCTGATCTGGTCCATGTGTATTAAAATGACAGGCAAAGATACAAAAAACAACTCTTTGGCCGAGGTTTCTCAGATGAACTCTAAATGTTCCAGCACCACCCTGACGCCGATGGCAATAAGCACAATCCCTCCTGCAAATTCAGCCCATCTGGCAGGAATTAAAGCCGTTCTTTCACCAAGTTTAGCTCCGATGACCGAAACAATAAACGTTATGATTGAAATGATGATGATGACTTCGTAAATATTTGCCATAAGGAATGCAAATCCAATACCGGTTATCAGGGCATCGATGCTTGTGGCGATTGACAGCGTGAGTAAAATGGTAATATTACGGATATCGGGAGATCGTTTTTTTCCGACATCCAGGAAGGATTGCCAAGCCATTTTTACACCAATGAATGCCAGAATTCCAAAGGCGATCCAATGATCGACGGGTTCGATCAGCGATTGAATGCTGCTCCCTGCCATCCATCCGAAAAACGGCATGACACCCTGGAACAGTCCGAAAAGAAAAGCCATCAGGAGGACATCCTTCCAAAGCAGCTTCCTCGAGAATCCGAATGTCAATGATACCGCGAAACAGTCCATAGATAGTCCAAGCGATATCAGGAAAAGTTCGCTAAGATTCAACGGTAAATGAAATTAACGATTTTTTCCAACCATTCGGCATCGGTCTGGTCAAATGAACCAAGCGACTCACTATCAACATCGAGTACCCCGGTAATTTCACCATTCCGGTTTTTCACGGGGATAACGATTTCAGACTGTGAACGTGAATCGCATGCAATATGTCCGGGGAACTGATGAACATCAGGGACAACAATTGTCTTCTTCTGATCAATTGCGGCCCAGCAAACACCGGTATGTTTCTGCAGTACCTGGCAGGCAAGTGGTCCCTGGTATGTTTTTACCGTAAGTTCACCGGAACTGATAAAATAAAACCCTGTCCAGAAAAAATACGCCATTTTATGATGAAGTATGGCCACGATCGTTGCCATCCGGGCGTCGACGTCGGTCGTTTTATTCATTAACACATCCAGTTGGTCGTACAAACGCTGGTACCTGGCTTGTTTTTTTAATGATTCCATAGGATTATCAGGCGAGATCAAGAGATACGGTAAAATGGCGCATGATTGGCGCTTCCTTCATAATTTTCAACCCTCTCCGGATTGTAACTCGACGGTCATAAATGTTTTTCAGTGCAACAGCCACCACGTCCATGTGGTTGTTGGTATAAACCCGCCGTGGAATAGCGAGTCTCATAAGTTCCAATACCGGATAACGGTTTTCGCGGGTCACCGGGTCACGGTCGGCTAAAAGGGCTCCGATCTCCACGCCACGGACGCCGGCTTCAAGGTAAAGTTCTATGGCCAGTGTTTGTGCCTGGAATTCTTCTTTGGGAAGATGCGGGAGAAAACGTTTGGCGTCAATAAAAACTGCATGGCCGCCGATGGGCTGCTGCACAGGGATGCCAAATTCCATCAGACGTTTACCCAGATACTCCACCTGCCGTATCCTTGTTTCAAGGTAATCGAGTTCTGTTCCCTCGTAAAGACCCTGGGCCAGTGCGTTCATATCCCTGCCCGACATGCCGCCATAGGTAATGTAACCCTCGAACATGATGTTATAAACACTGGCTTTGCATTGCAACTCCTTGCTCCGCATGGCGATGAACCCCCCCATGTTTACAATAGCATCCTTTTTGGCGCTCATGGTCATGACATCGGCAAGGGAAAACATTTCAAGGACGATTTCACGTATAGTTTTATCCTGGTAACCATTTTCACGTAACTTGATAAAATAGGCATTCTCGGCAAAACGAGCCGAATCGAAGACAACGATCTTCCCGTATTTGTCTGCCAGGTTTTTCACCATTTTCAGGTTTTCGATCGAAACAGGCTGTCCTCCGGAAGAGTTACATGTGATCGTTACGATGATAAACGGAATTCTGTCTCCTTCCGATTTCAATATGTTTTCAAGTTTTACCGGGTCAATATTACCCTTGAACGGGTGGTCCAGGGTGGTGTCAAATGCCTCATCAATGGTACAATCCACGGCAATTGCCTTCCGGAATTCGATATGCCCTTTGGTCGTATCAAAATGTGAATTCCCGGGTATGATATCGCCCTCTTTGATCAATACCGAAAAGAGAACATTTTCGGCGGCACGGCCCTGGTGGGTTGGCAAAAAATATTCAAAACCAAGTACCTCCCCGATAGCGTTTTTCATTTTAAAGTAGGAAGAAGCGCCGGCATAGCTCTCATCGCCCAGCATCAATTCAGACCATTGACGGTCGCTCATAGCCCCGGTGCCCGAATCGGTAAGCAGGTCGATGAATATCTTATCGCTGGACAGCCCGAAAAGATTGTAACCAGCTTCTTTAATCCATTGTTCACGTTCCTGGCGGCTGCTCCTGGAGATCGATTCCACCATTTTAATTTTATAAGATTCGGCAAAGGGTAACTCCATGATGCAAAAGTTAAATGGTTGCAGCAAAGGTAGGATATTATTTCAAACAATTTTTTTCCGTAACTGCTTGTCTGTTTGATAAAAATCACGTACGTTTGCCACAATGAATGTGTTGTGAATTTGTGAACAGGTGGGCGCGTGGACAAGTGGGCAAGTGGACAAGAACATTTAACTTTATAATATAACTCAATACTATGACTACAACAACTGAAAAACCGGGAAACTTTTGTCTAACAAAGCTATCCGATCTCAATGCACTTGCGCTGAAAACGAAGAAAAAGAAACTTGCCGTTGCCGTTGCCCATGACGAACATTGCCTTGAGGCGATATGTGCGGTCGATAAAATGGGAATGGTGGAAGCTATCCTGGTTGGAAACGAAAAGAAAATCCATGAAATTGCAGGAAAACTGAAGCTCGATGTCAGCGGCATGAAGATCTTTAATGAAGAGGTGGATGCCAATTCGGTGAAGATTGCCGTGAAGATGGTTCGCAACAAGGAGGCCGATATTCTCATGAAAGGCAATGTTCCTACAGCAATTTTTCTCAGGGGGGTACTTGATAAGGAAAACGGGTTGCGCAAAGGCGAGGTACTCTCACATTTCGCACTGTTTGAAGTACCAACTTATCACAAACTGCTTGGCCTTACGGATGCAGCCATGATCCCGGCGCCAGATTTTAAAACGAAGGTCGCCTTAACTGTCAACGCAGTTGAGTTCATGAACAAGCTGGGCTATGCGAAACCTAAAGTTGCCGTTCTTGCTGCCGTGGAGATGGTCAATGAATCCATGCCGGCTACCCTTGATGGCGCACTGCTTGCAAAGATGGGCCAGCGCGGCCAGATAAAAAACTGTATCATTGACGGCCCCCTTGCATACGACAATGCGGTAAGCGCGGCAAGTGCAAAACATAAAGGCATTGTAAGCGATGTGGCCGGAGATGCCGATCTGCTGATTGTACCTGACATTGAAGCCGGCAATATACTCTACAAGGCATTTGGCTTTTCAGCAAATGCAAAATTAGCTGCTGTTGTACTTGGCGCTGCTGCACCGATTGTTTTAACTTCACGATCAGATACAGAAGAGTCAAAACAGGCAAGTATAGTAATGGCCGCGGCGATTTAGCGATAACTCTCTCAAAATTAAATTATGGGCAACAACCTGTTTCTTACAAAATCACTCGCTGGTTTACTCCAGGAAGCAAAGGACAACAAAGCAGGCCTGAGAAAAACACTCACAGGTCTTAATCTTACCACTCTGGGTATCGGAGCGATCATTGGAGCAGGTATTTTCGTTCTTACGGGACAGGCTGCGGCACAATATGCCGGTCCTGCCATTGTGATCTCTTTTATTATCTCCGGAACTGCCTGTGCATTTGCCGGCTTGTGTTATGCCGAATTTGCCTCGATGATCCCGATTGCTGGCAGCGCTTATACCTATTCATATGCCACACTTGGAGAATTCTTAGCCTGGATCATCGGGTGGGACCTTATTCTTGAATATTTGTTTGCGGCGGCAACCGTCTCTGTTGGATGGTCGGGATATGTTGTCAGCTTTTTGAATGATTTCGGAATTATTATTCCAACAGCGCTAACTGCCGCTACAGGTTCAATTCTTGTGGATGTTCCGAATATCGGATGGCAGGAGCTGACGAAAAACCTGAGCGCTGGTTTGCTGGCCAAAGGTATCAATGTAGAGACTTTGCCTCATATCACCGCCATTATAAATTTGCCGGCCATGTTCATTATTGCAGCCCTTACAATAATATTGGTGATCGGGATCAGGGAATCAGCCAATTTCAACAACATCATGGTCATCGTAAAGGTTGCGGTCATCATTCTGTTTATTGCCATAGGAGTAGCCTTCGTTCAGGTCGGCAACTGGGAACCTTTCATTCCGAAGAATACCGGTGAATGGGGGCACTTTGGATGGAGCGGTATCCTCAGGGGAGCCGGGGTAATATTTTTCGCGTATATTGGGTTTGATGCCGTATCAACCGCAGCCCAGGAGGCTAAAAATCCGCAGCGCGATATGCCTATCGGGATACTCGGATCGCTGAGCATTTCCACAGTCTTATATATCCTCATGGCCATCGTGTTGACCGGTATTGTCAGTTATACAACCCTGAATGTGTCTGATCCGGTCGCAGTTGGCGTGAATGCAATGGGTGAAGGGATGTTCTGGCTCCGGCCTATCGTGAAAATTGCGGCCATTGCTGGTTTGAGTTCTGTAATTTTAGTGATGTTATTGGGGCAACCCCGTATTTTTTATTCCATGTCGAAAGATGGTCTGCTGCCTCCGGTTTTCTCCAAAGTTCACCCGAAGTTTAAAACACCACACATAAGTACAATCCTGACAGGATGTGCTGCCATTCTTCTTGCCGGGGTTCTTCCGATCGGCATTTTAGGCGAATTGGTTTCTATCGGGACTTTACTGGCCTTTGCCATAGTTTGTATAAGTATTGTGGTTCTGAGAAAAACCCGGCCTGACCTTGAACGCCCTTTCCGTACGCCATGGGTGCCATTAATTCCGATCCTTGGCGCACTGATCTGCATTGTACAAATGGCCGCATTGCCATTTGATACCTGGCTGCGACTGATCATTTGGATGGCTATAGGGGTGGTGATTTATTTCACTTACAGCATCAACCATAGCGTGCAGAGGAAATTGAAGAATGATAAAAAATAGGATTTCCGTCAATGAAAGATATTAAGGTTCTTGCCATTAATCCAGGATCTACATCGACAAAGGTTGCGGTGTATTTGAATACGGAACCAGCTTTCTTAAAGAATATCAAGCATACGTCTGAAGAACTCGCACCCTTTGCCAAAATTACGGATCAGTTCCAGTTCCGGAATGAGATCATATTACAACAGTTATATGATGCAGATATTTTCATCGAAGATTTACAGGCAGTTGTCGGCAGAGGAGGGTTGTTAAAGCCTATCCCTTCCGGGATCTATGAAGTGAATGATGCGATGATTGCAGACCTGAAAAACAGTCCGCTCGGAGAACACGCTAGCAACCTGGGTGGTTTGATTGCCAGGAACATGGTCAGATCATTGCCCAATGCGAAAGCTTACATCGTTGATCCGATTGTTGTTGATGAATTTGATGCGATTGCCAGGATCTCCGGGCACCCGTTATTTAAACGCGCTTCAATTTTTCACGCGCTGAATCAAAAAGCTATTGCCCGCGAACATGCCAAGTCTATCCGGCGCAAATACGAGGATATGAACCTGATCGTTGTTCATCTGGGGGGAGGGATTACCGTTGGTGCGCATCACAAAGGACGGGTTATCGATGTAAACCAGGGGCTCGATGGCGAGGGGCCATTCAGTCCTGAACGGGCAGGAACATTACCTATTGGTGATCTTGTAAGACTTTGTTTCAGCGGTAAGTATTCTCAGTCGGAGGTGCTGAAAATGCTGAAAGGTGATGGCGGACTGGTAGCCTATCTTGGCACCAACAGCGCCTACGATGTGGAAAAAATGGTGAATGAAGGTAATACCCAGGCCGAATTGATCTATCATGCCATGGCATACCAGGTCGCGAAATATGTCGGAGAAATGTACACTGTCCTGAAAGGCGAGGTAGATGCCATACTTATTACCGGAGGTATTGCTTACGATAAAGGGTTCGTGAACTGGATTCAGGAACGTGTTTACAAATTAGCTCCCATTCATATCTATCCCGGTGAGGATGAAATGAAAGCCCTGGCCATCAATGGATTTATGGTTGTTCGTGGGGAATTGGAGGTGCAGGTGTATCAATAAAAATTTTCGCCGGGACACAAAAATGCCGGGACACAAAATTGCAGGGACACAAAATTGCAGGGACACAAAATTGCAGGGACACAAAATTGCAGGGACACAAAATTTTGTGTCCCTGCATTTACCCCCGCAATCAATCCACCATTTTCATCATTTCCCGCACCAGGTTCTCTGTGCCCTCGGCAATCTGGCTAATACTTGCATCCAGCATGTAGCACGAAGTAGTAAAAAGTTTCCTGACTTTGTCGATAACTACCTCTCCGTGTGTTGATTGTGTGTATTTGTTCCCATTCTCCTCAATGAATTTTCCTGATGCAGGATCGTTTCCGGTGGTCAGGTTGGCGCCTTTAAAGAGTTTTGCCAGGATTACAGGGGCAATACACATGGCGCCTATTGGTTTTCCGGCTTCAAACATGGCTTTAATGGCATTTTCAACATCAGAATTTATGCTGCAACTCTCGCCATGAACAGCCCAATCGCAAAGATTTTTTGCCGCGCCAAAACCTCCGGGAAAGATCAGGGCGTCATATCCTGCGACCTGGAATTGAGAGAGAGGTTTGATATTTCCCCTTGAAATCCGGGCAGATTCAACCAGGACATTGCGTTTTTCTGCCATCTCTTTTCCTGTGGTATGGTCAATTACATGATGCTGATAAATATCAGGTGCGAAACACTGATATACGGCCCCGGCCTTATCAACAGCCAACAGGGTCAACACAGCCTCGTGGATTTCGGCGCCATCGTACACGCCGCAACCGGATAAAACAACTGCAAACTTTTTCATGGTCCAAGGATTTTGTTTTCATGCAAAGTTAACGTCAAAAGGAAATAAAACAAAACAATTAAGCGCTGCAGAACGGCTTATTTGATAACGGTGGAATTATTATTTAACTTTGCACAAGATTGAAAAGAACCTGATAATACTAAATCCGATGAAGAAACTCCAGATGGTCGACCTGCGCAGTCAGTACCTCAACATTAAAACGGAAATTGACAAAGGGATCCAGGAGATAATTGATTCCTGTGCCTTTATCAATGGCCCCGCAGTTCAAACCTTTCAAAAAAGCCTGGAACAATATCTCGGCATTAAACATGTCATTCCATGTGCCAATGGTACCGACGCCCTTCAGGTTTCGATGATGGCGCTTAACCTGAAGCCGGGCGACGAGGTGATCACCACATCTTTTACCTTTATCGCAACTGCCGAGGTAATTGCATTGCTTCAGCTTACCCCGGTCTTGGTAGATGTGGACCCCTCCACCTTCAATATCGACCCGCAAGCGATTCAACGTGCCATCACACCGAAAACCAGGGTCATTGTACCAGTTCATCTTTTTGGACAAGCCGCTCCGATGGAGGAGATCATGGAGATCGCCCGCAAACATAACCTCTATGTAATTGAAGATAATTGTCAGGCTATTGGTTCAGATTACATTTTTGATGATGGTACCATGAAAAAGGCAGGCACGATCGGACATATCGGATGTACCTCTTTTTTTCCCTCCAAAAACCTCGGATGTTATGGTGACGGCGGCGCCATCTTCACAAACGACGATGATCTTGCAAAGCAGATGCGGGTAGTTGTAAATCATGGTATGACAGTGCGTTACTATCATGACTATATCGGGGTCAATTCACGGCTTGACAGCATCCAGGCGGCCGTTTTGAATGTGAAACTTTCCCACCTTGACGAGTATGCCGCCAAACGGCGCGCTGCGGCTGACTTTTATGACCAAGCATTCGCAATTAATCCGAAACTGATTACTCCGGCGCGATATGCCAAATCAACCCATGTATTCCATCAATATACCCTGGTTGCAAAAGAGACTGACAGAAAAGCGTTGATCGAGCATCTTACCGATAAAGGAATTCCAGCAATGATCTACTATCCGGTGCCGTTGCATATGCAGAAGGCTTATCTTGATCCCCGATACAAACCGGGTGATTTTCCTGTAACGGAACATCTTTGCGAAACTGTTTTCTCTCTGCCGATGCATACCGAACTTGAGCAGGATCAATTGGAATTTATTACCAGCAGTGTGCTTGAATTTTTAAATCCCTGATCATGGAAAAAGAATATTTCGCCCATGAATCGGCCGTCATAGATGAGGGTTGCAAAATTGGAAAAGGGACTAAAATATGGCATTTTACTCATGTAATGAAAGGGTGTGTCATTGGAGAAAACTGCAATCTGGGACAAAATGTGGTGATCTCACACGAGGTCGTGCTGGGCAGGAATGTGAAGGTACAGAACAATGTTTCGATCTATACCGGAGTCATTTGCGAAGATGATGTCTTTCTGGGGCCATCGATGGTTTTTACCAATGTTATAAATCCGCGAAGTCACGTTCTAAGGCGGGATCAATTCCAGTCAACGCCGGTCCGACGCGGCGCTTCCATAGGCGCCAATGCAACGATCGTTTGCGGCAATGAAATTGGCGAATTCGCCTTTATCGGCGCGGGAGCTGTTGTCACAAAAAATGTTCCTGCCTTTGCGCTGATCATAGGCAATCCCGGACGTCATGTTGGCTGGATGAGTGAGTACGGCCATCGTTTGCATTTTGACGAGAAAGGAATTGCCATCTGTCCTGAAAGTCAGGATAAATATGAACTCACCAAGGACGGAAAAGTCATTAAATTTTGAGAATTTCGCATGACAGAAAACCATAAACCCCTGAATTTTGCTTTGATCGGCGCTGCCGGCTACATCGCTCCACGACATATGAAGGCAATCAAAGATACAGGGAACCAACTCGTATGTGCGCTTGATCCATATGACGGTGTAGGCATCATTGACAGTTACTTTCCAAACGCCGATTTTTTCATCGAACCGGAACGGTTCGACCGGCACCTTGATAAGTTACGCCGTTCAGCCATCTCGGAAAATAAGGATGATAACAGGAAGGTGGATTATGTGAGCATCTGTTCCCCAAACTATATGCACGATTCGCATATCCGTCTGGCTTTACGCAACGATGCCCATGCCATTTGCGAAAAACCCATCGTGCTGAATCCATGGAACCTTGATGCACTGTATGAAATAGAAAATGAGACCGGTAAGAAAGTATATACTATTTTGCAACTCAGGCTTCATCCCGCGATCAAGACGTTGCGAAACCAGATTCAGAACGGGCCAAAGGATAAAATCTATGACCTCGACCTTACCTACATCACCTCAAGAGGAAAGTGGTATGCCCGCTCCTGGAAAGGGGATAAATCGAAATCAGGAGGTATTGCAACAAACATCGGAGTGCATTTTTTCGATATGCTAACCTGGGTATTCGGTGATGTAAAAGAAAATATTGTTCACGTACTTTCCGAAAACAGATCGGCTGGTTTGCTGAAACTCGAAAGCGCCAATATCCGTTGGTTTCTCAGCCTTGCCGTGAATGATATCCCTGAGGATATACTTAATAAAGGGATAAGAACTTATCGGTCGCTGATCATGGATGACCAAAATATAGAGTTCAGCGATGGATTCACCGACCTTCACACGGAAGTTTATCGTGAAATAATAGCAGGCCGTGGATTTGGCCTTCTGGATGCAAAAAAGAGCATCAATATTGTTTATCATATTAGAAATAATCAACCTGTAGGGTTACAAGGGGATTATCATCCGATGTTAAAGACATTGAATATTTAAACGACTCTTTATGAAGATATTAGTTACCGGAGGAACTGGTTATATCGGGTCGCACACTGTTGTTGAACTTCAGTCGATTGGATTTGAAGTTATCATTGTCGATAATCTTTCCAACTCATCCATTGATGTGCTCGATAATATTTCTAAAATATCCAGAAAGAGACCGCTTTTTGAAAAATTTGATTTGACTGATAGCGAGAAAACGAGTGCCTTTTTCAAATTACATGGCGACATCAGGGCGATCATTCATTTTGCAGCTTTCAAGTCTGTTGGTGAATCTGTTATGGATCCTTTAAAGTATTACGGTAACAATTTGTCCTCCCTGATTAATGTTTTACAGGGAATGATCGATAACAACATCCGCGACATTGTTTTTTCATCCTCGTGCACAGTTTACGGGCAACCCGATGTGCTTCCCGTACGGGAGGATACTCCGGTTCAAAAGGCAGTCTCCCCATATGGTAACACAAAGCAGATTTGCGAAGAGATCATTACCGATAGTTGCAACAGCAATGAAATCCGGGGCATCCTTCTGAGATATTTTAACCCGATTGGTGCGCATGAAACAGCTTTGATCGGCGAACTTCCCTTGGGAACGCCTGATTGCCTGATGCCATATATCACGCAGACTGCAATAGGGAGACGTCCGTTTTTAAGGGTTTGGGGCAATGACTATGATACTCCTGATGGCACGGCTATCCGCGATTATATTCATGTGGTTGATCTGGCAAAAGCCCATGTTATTGCAGTAGAGAGGCTCATTCATGAAAAATGCATAAAAAATGTAGAGGTATTTAACCTTGGAACAGGAAATGGTTTTTCTGTTATAGAGGTTATCAAATCGTTTGAGTCTACGTCGGGTGTGAAATTAAATTTTGAAACCAGGGAACGACGGCCCGGCGATATCGTAAAAATTTGGGCCGATACCAGTTTAGCGAATAAGGAGTTGGGATGGGAAGCCGAAAAAACACTGGATGATATGACGTTGTCCGCATGGAAATGGGAGTTGGCATTGAAGAATCGGAAACTGCGAAATGGCGAAATAGTGAAACAGCAAAACAGCAGGATGACGAAATAGCGAAATGCTGATAGAAAGAATATAAACAGGGTCATTAAACAAAATTGAAATTATGAAAACTATTTTAATCACCGGAGGAGCTGGATTTATAGGCTCTCATGTTGTGCGCAGGTTTGTAAAAAAATATCCCAATTATAAAATTGTGAACCTCGACACCCTTACCTATGCAGGCAACCTCGCCAATCTGCGCGATATCGAGAAGGAACCTAATTATGAATTCGTAAAAGCAGATATAACCGACGGCGAACTGATGAAGACAATTTTTAATAAATATTGTTTCGACGGCGTGATCCACCTCGCTGCCGAATCGCACGTTGACCGCTCCATCAGCAGCCCAATGGAATTTATTTTCACCAACATTGTCGGAACAGTGAACCTGCTTAATGCAGCCCGTGAAATCTGGAAAGAGTTCACCGATAAGCGATTCTATCATATTTCCACTGATGAGGTTTATGGTTCACTGGGAGCAACCGGTTTTTTCTATGAGGATACCGCTTACGATCCCCGGAGCCCCTATTCTGCTTCAAAGGCAAGTTCCGACCACCTTGTCAGGGCCTATCATCATACATATGGCCTCCCGATTGTAATCTCCAACTGCTCAAATAACTATGGTCCTTTTCAGTTTCCTGAAAAGTTGATTCCATTGGCTATACACAACATCAAAAACAATAAACCGGTCCCGGTGTACGGAAAAGGTGAAAATATCCGCGACTGGTTGTTTGTAGAAGACCATGCAAATGCCATCGACCTGATCTACCATGAGGGAAGAATAGCTGAAACCTACAATATTGGCGGGCACAATGAATGGAAAAACATTGACCTGATCCACTTGCTGATCGAGATCATGGACAAGAAGCTGAACCGGTCGGCAGGTGCTTCTTTAAGCCTCATCACCTACGTAAAAGACCGTGCCGGACATGATCTGCGTTATGCCATTGATTCAGGAAAAATTCAGGAAGCGTTGGGATGGAAACCCAGCCTGCAATTTGCCGAAGGGCTTGAAAAAACCGTTGAATGGTATCTTGCCAACGAAGAGTGGATGAATAATGTCACATCAGGAGATTATCAGAAATATTACGATGATCAGTATGTAAAACGATAACCTTGGTACGTCCTGCACTGACGTCCGGCCGGTCGTCCCGCACGGGCGTCCGGTCGGACGCCCCAACATTACGCCCCCGAAACTATTACATCTTTTCCGATTTTTGTGATCAGTCCCTGCAATACATTTCCGGGGCCAACTTCAACAAAATTGTCAGCGCCATCGGCGATCATATGTTGCACGATCTGAGTCCACAGCACCGGTGCCGTCAGCTGATCAATGAGGTTTTGCTTTATCCGGGCAGGATCTGTAACGCGCTGGGCGGTGGCATTCTGGTATATCGGACAAATGGGGTTTTTTACTGTTGTTGCGTCGATGGCTTCAGCAAGTTCCACGCGTGCCGGTTCCATCAGAGGTGAGTGAAATGCGCCGCCTACCTTGAGTGGTAACGCCCTTCGTGCACCGGCAGCTTTGAGTTGCTCGCAGGCAATTTCAATGCCTTTCATGCTGCCTGATATGACAAGTTGTCCGGGACTGTTGTAATTGGCAGGAACCACTATTTCTTCAATGGATTTACAGATCTCTTGCACTTTTTCATCATCAAGTCCCAGGATAGCGGCCATGGTAGATGGTTCCTTTTCACAGGCCTTCTGCATAGCCCGGGCCCGGGCTGAAACCAGTCGGAGTCCGTCCTCAAAGGAGAGCGCCTTATTGGCGACAAGCGCCGAAAATTCGCCAAGTGAATGACCTGCGACCATATCCGGTTTAAAATCCCCGCCAAGCGTGGCAGCAAGGATCACCGAGTGCAAGAAAATAGCAGGTTGGGTCACCTTTGTTTGTCGCAGGTCCTCATCAGTTCCTCCAAACATCAGGTCGGTGATTCGAAATCGGAGGATTTCGTTGGCTTGCTCGAACATCTCTTTAGCCAGTTGGGACTTGTCATACAAATCCTTACCCATACCCACAAATTGAGCCCCTTGCCCCGGAAATACATATGCCTTCATAATTTCAATTTCACTATTTCACTATTTCACTATTTCGCTATTTCGCTATTTCGCTATTTCGCTATTTACTTCCTGTCTCCCAAAAACCTCAGAAGAAACAAAAACAGGTTGATAAAATCAAGATAGAGCGTGAGCGCTCCGAGTATACTGAGTTTTTTTACATCTGCCTCGCCCTGTTCGCCGGTTCCGGCGCCGATTCTTTTCAAACGCTGCACATCATAGGCAGTTAATCCTGTAAAGATCAAAACACCAATGATGCTGATAATATAATCCATCGTGCCGCTGTTGAGGAAAAAATTCACAACCATGGCTACCACCAGTCCAACCAGCCCCATCATCATCAGCGATCCGAATTTGGTAAGGTCGGTTTTCGTCGTATAACCGGTAAATGCCATGATGCCAAACATCGCTGCTGTTATGGCAAATGTCTTGTAAACCGATGCTAAAGTATAGACCAATAAAATGAAACTCAGGCTCATTCCCATCAGCACCGAAAAGGAGATGAACAGAAGTGTCAAAATGGCAGGTGACAACCGTTGAAATCCCAATGACATCAGTAATACAAATCCTAATGGCGCCAGCATGACAATCCAGCCGAGCATGGTCATGCCGCCGGTTTCAACATTTCTCAAACTACTGATCAGCGATTCAGAAGAGCTGAACCAGTAAGCCGTAACTGCCGTTACGAACATGGCCAGCGTCATCCACCCAAACACCTGTGTCATAAACGATTTTGCAACAGTTACATCCTGTGTGCCCTGCTGCGCTGTGAAAAACCCACGGTTTCCTGATTGTTCAATCATATATCAATCCTCCATTTTTAAATTTAACTTTTCTTTTTTACCTGCATTGTTTTCATTGCCTACATTGTTTTCATTGCTTGCATTGATTTCATCAATGTAACTTTGTGCTGATCAGATGCAGAAATTCAGCCCGGGTTTTATCCCGTTCAAACGCACCCACGAAATCGGATGTCGTTGTGACAGAATTTTGCTTCTGAACGCCGCGCATCGACATACACAAATGTTGTGCCTCAATTACAACTGCCACGCCAAGGGGTTTCAGGGTGTCGTTGATGGCATCTTTTATTTGCATGGTAAGTCGTTCCTGAACCTGCAACCGGCGTGCATAGATATCGACCACTCTGGCAATTTTGCTTAACCCCGTGATATATTTATCCGGAATATAGGCGACATGGGCCTTTCCGATAAATGGAACCATGTGGTGTTCGCAAAGAGAGTAAATTTCAATGTCCTTCACAATAACCATCTCGCGGTAATTTTCTCTGAACTTTGCCGAACTCAGAATTTCCTTTGGATCCAGCGCATAGCCTTGCGTAAGGAATTGGATGGCTTTTGCAACACGCAACGGTGTCTTCTCAAGGCCTTCCCTGCCCGGGTTTTCCCCGATCAGGCGGAGTATCTCCTTATAATGCATTGCCAACTCTTCAGTGGTTTTTTGATCAAACTCCTCGAGTTTTTCGTAATTAAGCTTTCTTTTAGTTGCCATAATATTCTGTCTTCCAAATCATTCACCGTAATATTCAATGATGTTATTTTCCGATTGTTCAAGGCGCACACAGTGCAAAGTTCCGCCAAATCTGCTGATATCACCCGCAAGTTCATTCCAGATTCCAATGGCAACATTTTCACTGGTCGGAACTTTTCCTTGTAAAAAATCAACCTCAAGGTTTAAATTCTTATGATCGATCTTTTTCAGGATCTTCTCATCAATCAGTTTACTCACATGGCGAAGATGAATGACTAGTCCGGTCTTCGGATCGGGTTCGCCTTTGATCGTGATAAAAAGTATATAATTATGACCGTGCCAGTTTGGATTCGAACATTTACCAAAAACCTCGAAATTCTCTTCATCAGAAAATTCTGGAATGAAAAGGCGGTGTGCAGCGCTGAAATGTTCCCGGCGTATGATAAATGTCATGACGATAGAATTAGAAACAAAAGTACGCTTTTTTATTAAACCTTATGGTCGGGGGTGGAAGGCTTGGTGTATTTGATGATGCTGACCGCTTCGAAAATAGTATAACACAGGTAGAGGATGAAAAAGCCAAGCATGAACGGGATCGCATCGCTGCGCCTGACAAATGCATAGATGATCATAACACCGGCATAAAGAAACAATTTGATTATGATGGTCAGCAGGAACGTATTGACAAATTTCATGAATCTTTTATGGGTTGACAAAAGCAGGTAATAAAACGACAGGAGCGAGGAGGCGATAAAAAAGACAAAGAGAAATGGTATTGCCGGCGATAAAAATGTTTCCGGGAGCAGAAAACTCATGATCAATGTCAATGACACAAGGATTGCAGAAAAGGTTAGAAGTTGCCTGAGATAATTGATATATCCTGATTTCATTGCACAAACATAGGTAATAATTGAAAAACAGGCATGGTTACTTGCGTAAAAGGTCTTTCGTTACAAAATAGATGGAAAGGCCAACAGAAACTATGGACAGGATTACGGTAAGGATTGGTTTTGTATTCAGCCATTGGTCGAGTTTGAAGCCGGCAAAAACCCCCAAAAGAATGATCGCCAGCATCTGAATGGCCATGCTTGAATAACGGGCATAGTCTTTAAGACTTTTCTGCGGGTCGGTTTTCATTTGATGTTGGGGGTAACTTACTCTCTTTTGGGCCGGGTTGTTCCATGCTGCATGTCCCCGAAAATTTAGCCCCTGGCTCGATTGCCAGTTTCCCGGTTGTAATATCCCCGCTGAAACGCGTAGTTTCCTTTAGGGTCAGGAGTTCGGTTACCCTGACTGTTGCAGTAACTTCGCCTGAAAAATCAGCATTCTGACATTGTATCTCGCCTTCAATTTTACCGGTAGGCCCTACAACGATTTTCCCTTTGCAATGAATCGTACCGTTGAGTGTTCCGTCGATCCGGAAATCACCATTGACATGAATTTCACCTTTCACAACTGCACCTGGTCCCAGGATGTTGATGGTTGGCCTTTCTGGTTCTCTGATCTTAGACATAAAAACTGATTTAAACAAAGGTACTTATTTTAGTCCGGGATAATTCTTTTCAAAAAATCGTAGATACTTCGGGATATCCTTATTATTATATAGAATCGGATAATTTTCAATAGAGATCACAAAATTGAAATACTCGCCCGCATTTTCAAGTTTTGTAAAGATATATTTGCTCGTAAGGATGGCAAGAAAATAATTCATGGCAGTTTCACTGTTATAAAAATTACTAACGGTAATCATCTGACGGCCGTTGTCAAGCAAAAGGCTATTAACCATCAGGTTTTCCAGGTCGTGGAATTTTGAGTTGTAATCTGAGATTTTCACCTTCAGCGCCTCAACATCCACAAGTTCATCGTTAACAACCAACACATAAAAATGCATGGCTTTGGGATCGAATTTGTACAATTTCACCGAGTTGTCCGGTGTGGCCGTTGAATCACCGGGTTCAGTCTTTCCCGTTGAATAGCTTTGACCCCCAAGGAAGGCCAGTACATTTTCGGCCATCGGTTTCACCGGGCTGGCGGGATAATCCCGGATCACTTTCTTCATGGCAGAAACCAGAGAATCAACGACTTCTATCTTGCCCAAAGCCATGGCGCGCATATAATCGAACTTAGGCATGAGGATCGAATCTGATTTGTATTTGGTCCGTGCAATGTCCGCGTTATTGATCACCATGTAGTATTGTTGATTGGAGTATGCCTTGTAAGTGTCATTATATAGCTTTGATGCCTCTGATTGTCTGGCGTTTATCTCCTTGTAATAATTAGGATTCACGAGCAACCTGGCATAATCTGTTTCTGGGTACAACGTAAGGATCTGATTTTTAAACTGATCGCTTTTAGGTTGATTCTGAAGAAGAGAATAAAGCTGACACAATTTATATGCTGTCTGGATCTTATATTTGTTGTCGGGAAACCGGTCAAGCAATGTTTCAAAGGTTTCGACAGCATTGCCATAGTCGCCAAGTCCTTCAACAAATATAAAACCGGCCTGGTAATAAGCTTCAATGATCATGTCGTTGGAAACCTGAACTCTCTCTTTGGTAAAAGGAATATCCGTCAAATAATAGGCCCGTTCTTTCGGATTTTTAGATTTGGCCAGTTTTTTCCCGTCCTTTGTGGTATCGCCTGCCTCCCCCGCCACTGAATCTGCTGGTTTGGTTTCTTCGTCAAAACTTATAACAGTTTTATCGGTTAGAAACCAATTATCTTCCAATTTTCGCCGGCCCCATTTCCTCATAAATGCAGAAAATCCATTTGACATGATCGTTGGGTTGTAAAAATACCAACGTCCTTCTGTCGATCCTCCCGACAATTGCTCCTGACCAACACCCATCCCTTGTCCGAATAAATTTTGAGATTCACGCCGTTGAAACTCCTCCGCCTGTTTTTTCATCTCCTCTTCAATAATTTTGGAAATAATCCCATCGATGACTTTATTTCGATCGGATTCCGACATGGTAGCCAGTTTCTGCAAACTATCCTGCCTTTGGATTACCTGGAGGTTTTTAACCAGGTCGGTAAGTGTCATGGTCCGTTTGTAGAGTTCCTTGTAATTTGGGTAGTCTTTCGGCAGAAATTGCATTGTGCTGTCGTAGTACGCTTGCGAAATTGTATAATTCCGGGTTCCGAAAAAGATATCAGCGAGTTCAAGCGAAGAAATAGCCTTTTGGTAATTATTCGTTTTGCTGGTACTGACCGATTTCTCATAATATTCAATGGCTTTAACGGTATCAGCATCTTTCATGGCAATATGGGCAAGCGCGTAATAGATCTGATCCTGAAAGTCTTTGTTTTTATAATCTTTCAGCATTTTGGTGAGCTTCTTGACGATGAACTCCCTGTTACCGGTTGTTGCATCATAACATTGAGCCAGATTGATCTTGGCATTGAACTCCATTTCGTATGACTTGGCATGTTTGATAACGTAGGAATACATCCGCGATGCTTCGTTCAGGTCGCCGTAAAGCTGATGAATCTGGCCAAGGATGAACATGCAACGGTTACGCATGACAGCCGAAGGTTTTAATTCCAATGCCCGGTTCAGGTACGGAATAGCGCCTTCAAAGTTTTTCTGCAGGATAAAAAACTGGCTGTAAACTAAATTAAGCTCTGTCTCAAGTCTTTGAGGAGCATCGCCTTTGTTGATTTTACTTTGGAGCATATCAAGCATCGGCTCCGCCTTGGCAAAGTCACCTTCTTCAATATTCGCTTTTGCCTGCCAAAGCATGGCGTCATATTTTATCTCATTGTAATTGTACGTTTTAATCACAAATTCGAAGGTGCGTCTGGCCATTGGATAGTCCTGCTTGTAGAAATAGCTTTTGCCAATAAGCATATAACTGTCATCTATCCAGCGGACATACTCCTTCCGGTTAAAGACCATCGAATGTTTGTTGATGGCCTTTGCGGCTTTTTTTATCGCAATGTCTGAATATTGAGACATTTTGCCGGCGCCTGCTTTATCACCATAATAAAAAACCGGTAATACCAGTGCATAGTTGTCTTTCAGCCCCGACCGATACTCTTTGAGCCCCTGACGAATATTGTCCATGCCGTTCCAGTACACGTTATAATGCGCAGTGATGTTGTGATAAGTTCTGCGAACTAATGTGTTTTTCTTGGTGGAACATGCACTAAACATGAATAATCCGGATAAAACCAGCATCCATGCAGCGAGGGTAATTTTCTTCGTTGATATCAAAACACCAGGTGCAATTAAATACTATTAACTTTAATTCTACAAAAATATTTTAATTTTTTGAATTATCCTGAAAGTATTAAATTTAGATAAGGAATAAGACTGTACCGGATATTATCTGTTCCGCGATAGTGTTCATTTCCTCATCGATTTAGAAACCATTATTGATCCGGTCAGGGCTGAGGGGTCAGGGGAGTACATAATTTTCCGATATTTGCAGCGTTTTCAGGATCAGATTATGATACATGGCTTTGGCGAGAAAAGATAGGAAGAAGGAAAAATGGACTGAAAAATGGCGTAATAAATATCGCCTTGTTTTCATGACTGATGACACCCTGGAGGAACGGTTTACCTTCAGGCTCTCCCGGATGAATGTATTTATTGCGCTGGGAACGCTTGCTATCGTCCTGATTTTTCTTACCAGTTTTCTGATCGCTTTCACTCCATTAAGGGAGTACATTCCGGGATACACGAATGTTGGATTGACCATGAAGCTGTACAACCTTCAGTTGAGAACTGATTCGATTGAACGTGCCCTTGTTGCAAAAGATAAATTTATGAGCAATCTGAGCGATATTATCAATGGAAAGGATTTAACCGACGACAAATCTATACCCGGAGATACGCTTAAACAATATGGGAACATTAAAATAAAGCGTTCGCCTGAAGATTCATTGTTACGTCTTGAAATAGAAAATCAAAATAAATACAACCTGCACAAAATTGAAACAATTGAAAATACCAGCCAGAAAAAGGCATCCATTGGCGGCGTACTTTTTTTTACACCGCTTAAAGGCGTCATTACCAATATGTTTAACCCAACCCAGAAACATTTTGGGGTAGATATTGTTTCCAAACAAAACGAAGCAATTAAAGTCGTACTCGATGGCACCGTCATCATCAGTAACTGGACGCTTGAGACCGGATATGTGATTGCGGTTCAGCATTCGCGTAGTATTGTATCGATATACAAGCATAATTCCGCCATTCTTAAAAAGGTTGGTGACTATGTAAGAGCAGGCGAACCAATAGCCATCGTTGGAGAAACAGGTGAACTGATCACCGGCCCTCATCTTCATTTTGAACTGTGGAGTGACGGCAACCCGGTAGATCCGAATGAATACATTACTTTCTAAATCAAAGAACTGACCACTTGAAGAAAAACCTTGCGATATTAGGATCTACCGGCAGTATTGGATCCCAGGCGCTTGAAGTTGTCAGGAGTTTTCCTGATCTGTTTGCGGTAGAGGTACTTACAGCGCAGGGGAATTGTGACCTGCTTATTGCACAGGCAATGGAATTCAGTCCCAACGCAGTGGTGATCGGAAATGAAAATTGTTATTCGAAGGTTGCTGAATCGTTAAAAAAATTACCCATAAAGGTTTTTACCGGCGAGGATTCCATTGCACAGATCGTAGAAATGGAAGAGATTGACCTTGTGCTTTCTGCATTGGTGGGCTATGCCGGGCTGAAACCTACGCTGAACGCAATTAATGCAGGAAAACATATTGCACTTGCCAATAAAGAGACACTGGTCATCGCCGGAGATCTGATCATGGCTGAAGCCCGTCGGAAAAATGTTTTGGTGTTACCTGTTGATTCAGAGCATTCTGCCATTTTCCAATGCCTTGTAGGGGAGCAGCCGCGAACTGTAGAGAAAATTTTTCTTACCGCCTCCGGAGGCCCTTTTTTGGGAAAAACCAGGAAGCAACTGATTGGAATAACCAAGGAAGCGGCGCTGGAGCATCCAAATTGGAAAATGGGCCGTAAGATCACCATTGATTCGGCTTCATTAATGAATAAAGGTTTGGAGGTGATTGAAGCACGATGGCTTTTTAACCTGATGCCCGATCAGATTGATGTTATCATCCATCCACAATCTGTAATTCATTCTGTGGTCCAATTTATTGATGGATCCATGAAAGCGCAGATGGGGCTGCCTGACATGAAACTGCCAATCCTGTATGCTTTGACATATCCTCAGCGGGTACCATCCCGGTTGCCTCGATTCAACTTTGCAGATTACCCGAATCTGACTTTCATGACCCCGGATACAGAACTTTTCAGAAACCTGTTACTGGCTTACGAAGCGCTGCGGCAGGGTGGAAACATGCCCTGTATTCTGAATGCTGCCAATGAAATTGCAGTCGGCGCCTTTCTGAATGACCGTATCGGTTTCCTGGATATTCCGGAGGTTATTGAACACTGCATGCAGACTGTGGCCTTTATCAGGAATCCGGTTTTTGAAGACTATGTTGGCTCACACCGGGAGGCCATGGTCAGGGCAGACGAATTTATCGTTCACTATGAGTATTAATTTATAATTTATCAACAGTATATGGAAATTGCTATAAAAGTCATTCAGTTATTGCTCAGTTTATCGATCCTTGTAGTATTTCACGAATTTGGTCATTTTATTGCAGCCCGGATTTTTAAAATACGGGTTGAGAAATTCTACTTGTTTTTTGATCCCTGGTTTTCGCTGTTTAAAATAAAAAAAGGTGACACGGAATATGGCGTGGGTTGGCTTCCCTTGGGAGGTTACGTGAAAATTTCAGGGATGATCGATGAATCTATGGATAAGGAACAGATGAAACAACCTCCCCAACCATGGGAACTCCGCTCAAAGCCGGCATGGCAGCGGTTGATCGTCATGCTGGGAGGGGTAACGGTGAACATCCTGTTAGCCATTGCCATTTATGTGGTCATGCTTGCGGCATGGGGAGACCAGTATCTCCCTGCATCTGAGGTAAAATATGGAATCTCAGTTGATTCATTAGCGATTCAGATGGGACTGCGCAACGGCGACTTTATCGTTTCAATTGACAATAAGGTCGTTGAGGACTTTGCTGCCATTCCCAAAACGATCATACTTGAGGAGGCTAAATCGGTACAGGTAATGCGCGATAACGAGAAGATCAGTGTTCCGATACCGGATGATTTCATCAGCAAAATGATTAAGCAGAAATCGCCTGACTTTATTTCCGTCAGATTCCCCTTCGAAGCGGGAAAATTTAATGTCGGATCACCTGCCGAGGCAGCCGGAATGAAATTAAACGATAAAATTATCGGGTTGAATGACTCCCTAATGCTCTATTTTGATCAATTCAGAACACAGATACAACGGTATAAAAATAAAACGGTCAATGTAATTGTCCTGCGAGGCAATGATACAATTCATCTGCCGGTGAATGTTTCGGCCGCTGGTTTTATCGGGGTCTTCCCGAAGGGACTGGCTAACTACTTTACTTTCAAGGAAAAGAGTTACAACGTGATTACCGCGATACCTGCCGGAGTGGTGAAGACTTTTGAACAGGCGGGTAATTACATAAAGTCGATCAAACTCTTGTTTTCACAAGACAAGGCTTATGAATCGGTAGGCGGGTTTATTACCATTGGCAATATTTTCCCTTCAACCTGGGACTGGGGCGCTTTCTGGACACTCACCGCCTTTCTTTCGATCATGCTCGCAATTCTGAATATTTTACCAATTCCGGCGCTTGATGGAGGTCATGTGATGTTTTTGATCTATGAGATCATTTTCCGGAGAAAACCAAGCGATAAATTCATGGAATATGCACAGATCGTGGGCATGGTCATCCTGTTTGGCTTACTGATCTTTGCAAACGGACAGGACATTATGAAACTCTTCAAGTAAGTCTATTCCGCCAATTTTTCCTTTAAGGATTTGAATCCTTCACCAAGTATTTCCGTTGCATCAGTGACCGTCAGGAAAGCTTTCGGATCGATTTCGTGAATATACTCCTGAAGAAGTCCCAATTCGCGGCGGCTGACCACAGTATATATCATTCGTCGCTCAGCGTTGTTATACATGCCTCTCCCGTCAATATAGGTTCCGCCCCGGTCGAGATTGTTGATGATCTTATCACGAATCTCTTCATATTTGTCAGAAACAATGAATACACTTTTATCATAGCTTACCCCGTCAAGCACAACATCGATCACTTTCCCGGTAATATAGATCACGATCCAGGAGTAAAGCGGAATTTTCCAATCCCGGAAAACAAGCAGGCCGATCAACACGATCGCTGAATCTACGTAGATCATGAGGATGCCCAACGGGAGCCTGGTATACTTTGCAATGATCATGGCGACAATATCACTGCCGCCGGATGTAGCTTTCGCCTTGAAGATCAGGCCGAGACCCAGGCCAGCTAAAACTCCGCCAAAAACTGCTGACAACAGTGCATCTCCTACCACCAATGGTTCATATCCCCAGAAATATGTCAGGGTGTCAGTAAAGAGGGCAGTCAGCGAAAATCCGACAACGGTCTTAAAACCAAACCGTGGTCCTAAAAATTTAATGCCCAATAGGGTCAAAGGAATGTCGAAGCACAATGCGACCAGTCCAACGGGTGTTCCAAAAAGGTAGTGCATGACGATTGAAATACCATACACCCCCCCCGGCACTATTTTATAGGGCGTAATAAACAGGACAAAACTGGCAGCCAGAATGGATGCCCCGATGGTAATAAGGCTGTAGGATAAAAACCACTTGCGTGAAAAGGGTTTTTCCTTGATCAGAAAAAATGGCATGATATATTATTTAAGTGAATGGTCAACCAGGATGCAAAGATATTTGATTGAAACACAATGCAAGCATTGAAAGTGCGTTACTGTTGTAACATTTCATTCAAATTCCGGTATAATAACCCAGAGAAAGCATTTGAAAGGTGTTTCCCGATTGACAGAGTTTAAATTAGCCCCGCTATGGTGGTAGTAACAAAAAAAACTGTACTTTTATCCCGTTTTTTAAATGAACCTGACAACCTTTTTTTGAAGTTGCATACACCCGGTTATTTCAACACGATTAGAACAGGAGTTATATCTCTGCTTGTTTTTCTTGGATTACAGGCGGTTATTCCTTTATACGCCCAGCAACCCACACTCATTACACATTACATGTTTACCAACATGGCAACAAACCCTGCATTTGCCGGGAGTAGCGGGGGTATTTGCGTAACAGGCCTCGTGCGTCAGCAATGGATGGGCTGGAAAGATTCGGACGGCACCAAGTCAGCTCCGCAAACATTTTTACTGACTGGTGATTCACCCATCAGGAAACTACATGGCGGCATTGGCGGATCAATTTCACAGGATCAGATCGGAGCGTTTAAAAATATTGTTCTTAAACTTGGATATGCCTATAAGATGGAGGCCTGGTCTGGCGATCTTTCTTTCGGATTACAGGGAAGCCTGCTCAATATCAGTTATGACGCCTCAAAATTTAACCCGATCGAAGATAATGATCCTGTGCTTAGTGAACTCGAAGGAAAAAAGAGCGATATGTCGGTTGACGTCGGTTTAGGTGTGTTTTATAAGGTGCCTGATAAATATTATGTAGGTTTATCTGCTGAAAACATTTTGCAAACGAAAGGAAAAAAAACCAATTATCAGTTGCGGCGCACCTATTATATAAATGGTGGTTACCAATGGACAGTTCCGGATCATCCTTTATTTGAGCTGATTCCTTCAGCCCAGTTTATGTATGATGGTGCGGTTTTGCAATTCAATGCCAGCGCCCTGGTGATGTATAACAACAAATTTTACGGAGGGCTGGGGTACCGCCTGCAGGATGCTGTTTCGGTGTTGGCCGGCGTTGTTGTCAAAGGTTTACGCATTGGCGTGGCATATGATATCAGCACATCTGCCATGCATAAGTACAACAGCGGTGGATTGGAAGTCATGGTGAATTATTGCTTTAAGATTGACACCGACAAATTCAGGAAAAGTTACAGGAATACACGGTTCTTGTAAAATAAAAAGCGTAAATTTGCCGTTTTGTTTTGAAGAAATGAATATTAAAATAATAAACCTCAATACGTAGCGTTATTTTTCATCCATTAATCTGCCAACAAATGAAAAAACTGCTCATATATTTTGCCTTGCTTGTCTTCTTAGGAAGTTGCGGCAACTCAGGAAATGGTGAGCTTACGGGAGTTAAAAACCGAAAGCGATACTATTCACCTGATCCATTTGGCATGGTTTACGTTCCCATGGGATCCTATACCATGGGTGTGAGCGATGAGGATATGCCTTATGCACAACTGAACAATCCCAAAACGGTTACAGTTTCTGCATTTTACATGGACCAGACGGAAATCACCAATAATGAATACCGGCAATTCGTATATTGGGTACGGGACTCTATTGCCCGCACACTGCTGGGAGAAACAAAACCTGAACTCTATCTTATTTCGGAAAATAAGAAAACCGGAGAACAATTTGATCCTCCATACCTGAACTGGGAGAGTAAATTGGAGTGGGATTCTGACCAGCAGGATATCCGTGATGCCTTGGCAGAATTGTATCTTCCCGAAAATGAAAGATATTTCAGAAGAAAAGAGATTGATACCCGTAAACTCTATTTTGAGTATTACTTTGTTGACTTAAAAGCAGCTTCCCGCAAAGATTATTCAGCGCAGCCTGACCCAAAAGAAGCCAGTTTAGCTAACCGTCCGCAGGGTTTAAAAGACCGTTCTGTTTATGTTCGCAAAGATGTCGTTAACGTTTATCCGGATACACTTTGCTGGATTCATGATTACGCCTATTCTTTTAACGATCCAAGTACCGAAAAATATTTCTGGCATCCCGCCTACGACCATTATCCAGTTGTTGGTGTAAACTGGAAACAGGCAAATGCATTCTGCATCTGGCGTACCCAGCTCAAGAACAGTTCACTGAATGGAAAGAAAGGGGAGACCTATATCAGCGATTTCCGTTTACCTACTGAAGGTGAATGGGAGTGGGCAGCACGCGGGGGTTATGAGGCAAATCCCTATCCCTGGGGAGGACCATACACCCGGAATGACAAAGGGTGCTTCCTTGCCAACTTCAAACCTATGAGGGGAGATTATATTGCCGATGGCGGTGCAACCACTGTCATTGTAGCACACTATCCTGCAAATGATTATGGTTTGTATGACATGGCCGGAAACGTGGCCGAATGGACGGTAACGGCGTTTCATCCGTCGTCATATAACTTCTCATGGGATCTGAACCCGGACTATAAATATAATGCGAAGGATACGGATCCTCCCGCTCTGAAACGGAAGGTTACCCGTGGGGGATCATGGAAGGATGTCGCGTATTTTCTGCGTGTTTCCACACGCTCCTATGAATATCAGGATACATCTAAGTGCTATATCGGTTTCCGCTGTGTCCAGAATTTCCTGGGCCGCCAGCGCGACGATAATCCATCAAGGGCTTCCAAAGTCTACCGGTAAAAAAACAAATTATCCACTTTATTAATTTTTAACACTTATAAACAATGGCTGTACTCGATATTTTTAAAACAAAGGGGTATAAGAATTTTATGTCCAAGTTATATGGCTGGGGGGCAGCAGTCGTAATTATCGGGGCGCTGTTTAAAATAAACCACTATACCGGCGCTGATATCATGCTGATTATCGGACTGGGTACGGAGTCAATAATCTTTTTTTTCTCGGCCTTTGAACCACCCCACGTTGAACCTGACTGGAGCCTTGTTTATCCGCAGTTGGCAGGTATCTACCATGAAGAAGAACTAAATGCAGGCCTGGGTTTCGGCACCAAGGATACCGTAACGCAGGAATTGGATAAAATGCTTGAAAAGGCAAAAATCGGCCCTGAATTGATCGCCAGCCTCAGTTTAGGGTTGACAAACCTCAGTGAGACCACATCGAAATTGTCGAATGTAGCTGATGCCTCCCTGGCGAACGACAAGTATGTGAATACCATGACAAGCGCCACTGAATCAGCGAATATTCTCAATGAGTCCTACCGCAAAACAGCCCAGTCCCTTGATCTGAATGTCCAGGCATCTTCAGAACAATTGACACATATCAAATCTACGGCCAAAAGCGCTGCCACCCTCTCTACCATGTTTGCCGAGGTGAGTGAATCACTTAAGGAGGATGTAACTGCCAATAAGGCATTCTCTGCAAGCATTGCGAACGCTGCCTCGTCAGCAAACAGCTTTATTGAAAAATATAACGAATCTGCAACACTGCTTACAAAAACCGCTGAAACGTTAAATGCTACCGCAACAGGAGGCGCTGCCTATAATAAGGAGCTGCAACGGATTTCAACCAACCTGTCGGCCCTCAACGCCTTGTATGAACTTCATCTGCAGAGCTCAAGCCAACAGATGGAAAATACAAACAATTTCAACACCGTCATGAATAAATTCGCTGTCAATCTGAATGAATCCATGGCCAATACTGAAAAATTCAAAACGGAAGTGGACAACCTGACCAGGAACATTGCCGCACTTAATAAGGTTTATGGTAACATGCTCTCGGCAATGAGTGTAGGCGGAAAATAATTTTGGATTTACTTATTAAAAAAATATTTAACTAAATGGCTGGATATAAAGAGACACCGAGGCAGAAGATGATCGGGATGATGTATCTTGTTCTTACTGCATTGCTCGCATTGAACGTCTCGAAACAGATTATGGACGCCTTTATTGTGGTCAATGAAAGCATGGAGACCACCAATGAAAATTTCTCCAAAAAACTTGATAATACCTATTCAAAGTTTAAAATACAGTATCAGTTAAACCCCAATAAAGTAGGTGCATTCTGGGAAAAAGCCCAACAGGCACACATTCTTTCCGAAAATTTGTCACAGTACATTGACAGTATCAAATATCTGGTCATCATGCGTACGGATAAGCTGGCTTCGATGGATGAAGCCAGAAAAATCACCCTGCGCGAAACAAAACGAAAGGATAATTATGATATTCCAACCAGGTTTTTTATCGGAAGTTCACCCGATGGATCAGCCGGGGAGGCAAAAATCCTCAGAGAGAAGATAGAGACCTATAAAAAACAGATGCTCGAGCTTGTTGACCCTAAGTTCAGGGCTTCTATTAAGATGGGCATGGTCACACAAGGCCCGTTCTATGATGCCGATGGTAAAAAACAGAATTGGGAAATGCACAATTTCTACCGTACCATTCTTGCCGCGACGGTGACGATCCTGAACAAAACCAAAGCAGAAGTTTACAATGCTGAATTTGATGTTGTCAACCATCTGTATGGTTCAATAGATGCATTAAACTTCAAATTCGATAAGATCAAGGCGAAGGTTATTCCAAAAAGCAGCTATATATTCCTGGGCGAAGAATACCAGGCCGAAATTCTTGTTGGCGCTTATGATACCAAGCAAAATCCAAATGTTCGCTACGCATTGGGCGCAGATACTTTAACACCCGCAAATTACAAAAAGGCCACCTCTCTGGAAGGATCTCAGGGTTTGGTTTTACTTAAACTGGCCGGTTCTACGGAGGGATTGAAAAAATTTGCAGGAATTATCAAGATAATCAGTCCATTGGGCGACACGATGTCGTTCCATTTTAAAGATGAATTTATTGTTGCCAGGCCTGCAATAACGATTTCACCAAGTAAAATGAATGTGTTTTACATTGGGGTTGATAACCCTGTTGAAATAAGTGTTCCCGGAAGCCCGGAGCGCATCATCCCAACAATTTCCACCGGCAGCATCCGCCCGGAGGGGAAAGAATGGATCGTTACCAATCTTACAGCAGGCAGTGCCCGAGAAGCAGTCATTAGTGTAAACGCAGTTTTCTCAGGCAAAACAAAAAATATGGGATCCTATACCTTCCGGTTGAAGACCGTTCCTGACCCGGTAATTAAAGTAGCCAGCAAAAATGAGGGTTTCATATCAAAGAGTTTGCTGATGGCCAGCCCGTACCTTATTCCTGAAATGCCACCGGGATTTGACTTTGACCTTCGGTATGTGGTAACATCATTTATTTTTTCAACATCTACTGCTGCCGGCGAAGGAAGTGATGCGAAGGTACAAGGCAACCGGCTGACACCAGAAATCCTGAAGACCATTACCAATTCACGTAAGGGCCAGCGGATCTGGTTTGATGATATTTATGTTAAGGGTCCCGATGGTACCCGTAAAGTTAATGCGAGTCTTAGTTTGAAATTGAACTGATTTTATTCATAAGGAGGTAATATGAAAAAAGTACTTTTCCTGGTTTTATTCTCCGCACTTGTTGGGGGGATTAACCTTACATCCCATTCACAGGTTCTGGAGGGTCCTCCCAGAGACGGTGTGTATGATAAGACTGCCATTACACAAGTCCAACCGATTCCTTATCCGTATCTTCGTGAAGCGGATGTTATCTGGACCAGAAGGATCTGGAGGGTTTTAGATCTTCGTGAAAAAATGAACCAGCCCTTTTACTTCCCCGAACGGCCGCAGAATGGCTGGCGCAGTTTCGTTCAGATCATCATGGATGGTTTGAGAGAGGGAACTATTACCGCCTATTCTCCGGAATCAGATCAGTTTTTAGTTCCGCTGACCTACAAAGAGCTTGCCGACAAACTGGAAAGTTCAGATACTGTTAAATTACCCCGGCCTGAAAATCCCGACATTTTTTTTGACACAGTGATCACCACCGAGTTCGACCCATCCAATGTTAAAAAAATAAAAATCAAAGAGGATTTTTACCTCGACAGGCAAAGGTCATTGGTGGAAGTCAGGGTGCTGGGAATTTGCCCCGTTGTTGATGAAATTGATAAAAATACCGGCGAAAAACGTTTTGAAAAGAACCTATTCTGGATATATTTCCCTGAATGCAGAAACCTTTTTGCCAAGAATGAGTTGTTTAACCTCAAAAACGGTTCGGCCGGCAGAATGACCTACGATGATGTATTCATGAAACGCATGTTCTCAAGTTATATTTATAAAGAAGAGAATGTTTACGACCGGCAGATCAGTGAATATGCCACAGGCGTTGACGCCCTCCTTGAATCGGAAAAAGCGAAGAACGAGCTGTATGAATTTGAATCAAATCTTTGGGAATATTAGTCAGGGATAATTGAATCCAAATTGACGGATTCGGAAGAATTCTTTACAGAGGCTGTCTCGTTGGTTGAGACAGCCTTTGTCATGATAGATAACTTATGGCTCCATTTCTGGAAACCTCAATCGAATACCTTAAAGGCGTTGGGCCGGCCAGGGCCGATCTGTTGAAAAAAGAGTTGAATATCCATACGTTCGGCGATTTACTCACATACTTCCCATTTCGCTATGTTGACAGGAGTAAATTTTACCAGATCGCCGATATCAGGGATGAAAGTTCCTTTGTTCAAATCAAGGCCAGGGTTATTCACATCCAATCAGTCGGCGCGCATCACCACCAGCGACTGGTGGCCACGGTGAGCGACGGCACCGGCGAAATTGATCTGGTATGGTTTCAGGGGATAAAGTGGATTGTGAACATGCTGTCGCCACGACAGGAATATATCATATTTGGCAAACCGGCCATATTCAATGGCCGGTGGAATATTCCCCACCCGGAGTTGGAAATCCCATCAACACAACCCCTGATATTGAGCGAAATCATCAGGCCGATATATAATTCAACAGAAAAATTGAAATCCAAAGGATTGGATTTCAAGGGAATAGGAAAACTCGTTAAAACTATGCTGCTGAATGATAAGTTTAATGTACCCGAAAACCTTACCCCCGACATCATTCAACGTCTGCGGTTGATAAACCGGCAGGAGGCATTTGTGAATATCCATTTTCCGCAAAGTCCTGAATTACTAAAGAAGGCACAAACCCGGCTTAAATTCGAGGAGTTGTTTTATATTCAACTCAGGCTTGCCAAACAACGTTTCGGAAGAATGCTGAAACAGGCTGGACATCGGTTTCTGAAGGTCGGTGAATATGTCAACCAGTTTTATCATCATCACCTTACTTTTGAACTCACGACTGCGCAAAAACGCGTGATAAAGGAGATCAGAGCCGACCTTGGATCAGGAAACCAGATGAATCGCCTGCTCCAGGGTGATGTTGGGAGTGGAAAAACCCTGGTAGCGTTGATGACCATGCTCATTGCCCTCGATAACCAGTTTCAGAGTTGTCTGATGGCGCCGACGGAGATCCTGGCCCGGCAACATTATCAAACGATCTCCGGGATGCTTTCGGGCCTTAAAGTGGTGGTGAAACTGCTGACCGGTTCTACAAAGTCAGCAGAACGGCGTGAGATCCAGGAAGGATTGCTAAACGGGTCGGTTCATCTTTTGGTTGGCACACATGCCCTCCTTGAGGAAAATGTTAAGTTTGAGCGCCTGGGGCTGGTGGTGATTGATGAACAGCATCGTTTCGGCGTGGCCCAACGGGCCAAACTATGGGAAAAGAATGTCGTAACACCGCACATTCTCGTTATGACAGCTACACCGATACCGCGCACATTGGCCATGACGCTGTATGGCGATCTTGATATTTCGATCATTGATGAAATGCCACCCGGCAGAAGACCGGTCGTCACAAAACATGTTTATGAACCCGAAAGGGATAAGGTATTCAGGTTTATCCGTGACCAGATCAGCGAAAACCGGCAGATTTACTATGTTTTCCCTTTAATTCAGGAATCTGAAACCCTCGATCTTAAGAATTTGATCGATGGCTATAAGTTTATCAGCCGGGAGTTCCCGCCTCCGCACTATGGCGTCAGTATGGTTCATGGGCAAATGAAACAAAAGGAAAAGGATGTTGAGATGAAACGCTTTTTAGAAAGGAAGAGTCAGATTATGGTTGCAACAACTGTAATCGAAGTTGGCGTTGATGTGCCCAATGCCTCAGTGATGGTCATTGAAAACGCAGAGCGGTTTGGCCTCTCACAACTGCACCAGTTAAGAGGCAGGGTTGGAAGAGGAAGCGATCAGTCATACTGCATCCTGATAAGCGGATATGAACTTTCGGCTGAGGCGAGGAAACGATTATCAACCATGGTACGTACGAACGATGGTTTTGAGATTGCTGAAACAGACCTGCAACTGCGCGGGCCTGGCGATCTGCAGGGAACACAACAGAGCGGCATCCTGGATTTGCGTATAGCGGATATTGTAAAAGATGAAAAAATGCTGAAATATGCCCGGAATGTTGCCGGCGAGATTATAAGCAAGGATCCCTCCCTTTCGCACAGCGAAAATGACATTCTGGCACACCACCTTCGCAACATGGACAAGCGGCAACAAAATTGGGGGCTGATCTCGTAGATCGTCCGGTTTTTATTGCTAATTTTGTCATGTTAATCGTTAAAGCACATGAAGATTTCATACAATTGGCTGAATCAATATCATGATCTTGATCTCTCACCTGACAAGGTGGCGGAGATATTAACCGGGTGTGGTCTGGAAGTGGAGAACATGGAAACTTTTCGTTCTGTGAAAGGAGGGCTGAAAGGAGTTATCATCGGCGAAGTACTGACCTGTGAAAAACACCCCGATTCAGATCATCTGAGCATTACAACTGTGGATGTTGGTTCAGGTGAAGCGCTGAACATCGTTTGTGGTGCAGCCAATGTTGCAAAAGGTCAGAAAGTAGTTGTTGCTACGATCGGAACAACCCTTTATCTTCATGACAAGGAACTGAAGATACAGCGAACAAAGATCAGGGGGATGTTGTCTGATGGGATGATCTGTGCCGAAGATGAACTCGGGCTTGGAACTTCACATGCCGGCATCATGGTCCTGGATTCAAATGCACCTGTCGGGATGGCGGCCGGAAAATATTTCGAGGTTGAGGAAGATGTTGTGTTTACAATCGGTTTGACCCCGAATCGTATCGATGCCTCCTCCCACATTGGGGTTGCCCGCGATCTTGTTTCGGTTGTGAACAATTACGGTAAAGAACACGCTTCAGAAACCCTGAGAAAAATCATCGTTCCGGATGTTTCAAATTTTAAAGTTGATAATGACAACAGACACATCAATGTTGTCATAGAGGACCTGGAAGCCTGTCCGCGCTATTCGGGGATCACGGTTTCAGGAATACATGTAACCGAATCACCGGATTGGCTTAAAAATCGTCTGATAAGCATTGGATTACGCCCCATCAACAATATCGTTGACATTACCAACTATATCCTGATGGAAACCGGCCAGCCACTTCATGCTTTTGACACCGATCTGATTACCGACAAGACAGTTATCATAAAAAAATATCCCAAAGGAACGAAGTTCGTAACGTTGGACAGTATCGAACGTGAATTGTCAGAAAATGATCTTATGATCTGCAATGAAGCTGAACCAATGTGTATTGCAGGTATTTTTGGCGGGGCGAAGTCAGGGGTGACGGATAAAACAACCAGTGTGTTTCTCGAAAGCGCCTGTTTTGATTCCAGGCATATTCGGAAAAGCTCCAGGTTACACGGACTTCAGACTGATGCCTCATTCCGTTTTGAACGGGGCACAAATCACGATATCACGGTTTATGCGCTCAAGCGGGCAGCGATGATGATCAAAGAGATTGTCGGGGGCGAGATTACATCAGAAATTGAGGATATCTATCCAAATCCAATTCCGCCGCAAATCGTTCATCTTTCGTATCAGAATCTTGACCGGCTGGTTGGAAAGGTAATCAACCGGGAGGTTGTTAAAAACATTCTCACCGACCTGGGTATTGTTCTCCTTGATGATGTTGGACCCGGATTAGGGATCAGCCTGGAGATACCTGCCTATAAAGTCGATGTTACCCGTGAAGCCGATGTGATCGAGGAGATCTTACGTGTTTTTGGTTATAATAATATCGAAGTTCATGATCAGTTAAGGTCTTCAATCTCATATACTTCAAGCCCCGATCCTGAGGCAGCCGTGAACGTTGTGTCGGATTACCTTGCTGCCAATGGATTTTATGAGATCATGAATAACTCACTGACCCGGTCAACATACTATACAGAAAATCCGGAGTATCCTGTTGAAAAGGCAGTAAAGATGCTTAATCCGATCAGTCGCGAACTCGATGTTATGAGGCAAACCCTGCTTTACGGGGCGCTTGAAAGTATTGTTTATAATCAGAATCGTAAGATTTCAGACGTTAAAATGTTTGAATTTGGCCGGGTGTATTCGACCGGAATATTTGAAAACGATCCGCTGCCAGGATATCATGAAGAAAATCATCTTGCATTGATCATGACCGGCAGATCGCAGCCTGAAAATTGGAACACCGCCGGCAGCCAGGTCGATTTTTATGACATGAAAGGCTATCTTGAAGGGATCTTTTGTAAACTGGCTGTTTCAAATGATCAGTGGCAGGTGGAACCGTTCCATTCTTCTGAAATAGAGGACGGTTTGCAATATCTGCTCGATAATAGATGTGTTGTGAAATTTGGGGCACTAAGTAACCAGGTGTTGAAAACATTCGATTGCAGACAACCGGTCTATTACGCAGAGTTGAACTGGGATGTTTTATTTTCAATGGCGCCGCGGAAGAGTTTGCAGAACAGGGAGATTTCAAAATTCCCCGAAGTCAGACGTGACCTCGCCCTCCTGGTTGGTCATGATATTACTTTCGGGCAGATCAGGAAACTTGCATTTAAAACAGAGCGGAAGTTATTGAAGGCCGTCGGGTTGTTTGATGTATATGATGGGAAAAAAATCCCGGATGGAAAAAAATCTTACGCGATGAGTTTTATTCTTCAGGATGAAAGCAAAACCCTGACCGATAAAGAAATTGAGCGCGTCATGGAAAGGCTTCTTAAAGCCATGGTTACTGAATTTAATGTACAGCTTAGATAATTTAATTCATGGATATTCAGTCAATTAAACAGCGTTTTGGTATCATCGGCAACTCTCTCTTGCTCGACCGGGCGATAGACATTGCCCGCCAGGTAGCCGCCACTGATATTACCGTGCTGATAAGCGGAGAAAGCGGGACAGGGAAAGAATTTTTTCCAAAGATCATTCACCAGATGAGCGCCCGCAAGCATGGCCCCTATATCGCCGTAAATTGTGGTGCAATCCCCGAAGGAACAATAGATTCGGAACTTTTCGGACACGAAAAGGGATCCTTTACCGGCGCTCACGAAGCACGCAAAGGATACTTTGAAGTGGTTGACGGGGGTACCATATTCCTGGATGAGGTGGCTGAACTGCCCTTGGGAACGCAGGTCAGACTGCTACGGGTGCTCGAATCGGGCGAATTCATGAGGGTAGGCTCCTCAAAAGTCCTGAAAACCAATGTGCGTGTTGTTGGGGCAACGAATGTCAATATACCCGATGCCATTTCAAGCGCAAAATTCAGGCAAGACCTCTATTACCGTTTGAATACGGTTCCCATTCTTGTACCACCGTTGCGTGACCGTAAGGATGATATTTACCTGTTGTTCAGAAAATTTGCATCCGATGCGGCTGAAAAATACCGCATGCCGGCCATTCAACTTGACGAAGATGCACAGGAGGTACTTAGAAACTACAGATGGCCTGGAAACATTCGTCAGCTTAAGAATCTGACCGAGCAGATATCAATTATTGAGAAAAGCAGGATCATTGATGGCACAACATTGATCAAATATATGCCACAGGGACAATCAAGTGAACTACCTGTTCTTTATAAAGGTGAAGATTCATCAAAATTCAATGAACGTGAGTTGTTGTATAAGGTGCTTTTTGATATGAGAAAAGATATGAATGACCTTAAGCAACTGGTGATGAACCTGATGAGGAATGATGATGATATCAGCGCCAACCTGGGTGAAAATACCCACCTGATACAGCGCCTGTACAAGGATCTGGAGGAGGCAAAGGAACCTTCCGGACCAATTGTTTACCGACCTGGAAAAAGATTTGAGGAACAAGAGATAATTCAGGAGCCGGAGGAAATTGAGGAGACGCTATCGCTTGAAAAAAAGGAGATCGATTTTATTAAACGATCGCTGACCAAACACGCAGGTAAACGCAGGGATGCAGCCAGGGAACTTGGAATCTCTGAACGCACCCTTTACCGGAAGATCAAGGAATATGATATCGAATAATAATGCCAACTCCTGGAGATCAATGATCATGGGGCAGATAGGACCAGCTTACCGATCTTCACTGCGCGCCATTACGGGATGGAGCATCCCATTTCTGGTATTGATGATGTTATTGACCCAATCATGCCGGATGAGCTATTCGTTTACCGGCGCCTCCATCTCTCCGGATGTCAAAACTGTTTCCATCGCTTACATTCAGAATAATGCCGGGTTGGTAGTACCCACTTTATCGAGAACATTTACCGATGCCTTGCGCAATTATTTTACTTCCCAAACGAACCTTGTTCTTGTTGACAGGAATGGTGACCTCAACCTTGAAGGAAGCTTCACGCAGTATGCCGTTCAGCCGGTGGCCATCCAGGGTAATGAAACCGCTGCGCTGAACAGGCTTACAATCATGGTGAGCATAAAATTTTCCAATAAAACAGATCCAAAGCAGTATTGGGAGACGATCTTCTCCCGGTATCAGGATTATTCCAGCGCCTACAACCTCTCTGCGGTTCAGGATGGACTCATCAGCGATATTACGGATCAACTTGTTCAGGATATTTTCAATAAAGCCGTTGTCAATTGGTAAATCACTCCATAGGCAATTAAGGAAAGATGAGCAGTCAGCTATTTTCAAAATTAATACATGACCCGTGTTCGGTTAATGACCAGGGCTTGCTGCTACTTGATGACCTGGTTCAGCAATACCCTTATTGCCAGTCCGGACAACTATTACTTGCCTGTTATTATTATCTTAACGGAAACAGTCAATATCCGGATCAACTGAAGAAAGCATCAGCGTATGCCGGTGATCGTACTGTGCTTAAAGAACTGGTTGCACGGGCAAAAAAAGCAACGGAACATCCTACGGTTGTTCCACAACCGGTCAACGATCCTCCCGACCCCGGCTACCGGTCGCTTTATCACCCACCAGAAGTGATAATTGCCAAACATTCACCTGTTAAGTACGAGCGAATGACCCAGGAAGAACTTCTGGCTATCGTGAAAAAACGACTTTCTGAAATCAATGCTGAAAAAAAACAGGAACAAAGAATAGCTGAAATTCAAACTACAGCTTCCGACAGCACATACCATGAAAACACCCCTGAACCACCCGCCCCGTTTTTGGAATCAGAATCATCAGCCAGCAAGGAATCGCTTATTGACAAATTTATCCGCGAAGAGCCCAGGATTTCCAAGCCGAAGGCGGTCTTCTTCAGCGCAACCGACAGTGCCATCAGAAGTAACTTCGATGAAGAGGAGATTGTAAGTGAAACCCTGGCGAATTTATACGCGCAACAGGGTAACATTCAGAAGGCGATTCATATTTATCAGAAATTATCTTTGATTAATCAAGAAAAAAGTCGTTACTTTGCAACCCAAATTGAAAAACTCAGTTCCTGAAAATTTGGCTGGAAATTTTTTCCAATTCGTAAATCGTAAATCGTAATTCAAAATGGGTCTATACATTTTAATCTCCGTTCTCATCCTGATCGTCTGTGTTTTGATGGTATTGGTTGTTTTAGTGCAAAATTCAAAAGGCGGGGGCCTGGCTTCAAATTTCGCCTCCTCAAATCAGTTTATGGGCGTTCGAAAAACTGCCGATTTTCTGGAAAAAACAACCTGGACACTTGCCATTAGCCTCCTTGTGCTGACGCTCTTCTCCATCTTTGTCATTCCAAAATCCCAGGGAAGGGAAGAAGCCACCCAGAGTGAGATCCAGAAGCAGATTGACGACAGTAAAACCGCTCCGATCCAGGATTTTCAGGCACCGCCCCCACAAAAGTAATATCATTGATCCTGGCCTGTTCAGTCGGCTAATCGTGTCAGATTGTCAGCACAATCTGACATTTTTCATTTTATCCGGCTATAAACTGAAAAAATGTCCATAATTTATCTGCATATATTGTTTGGCATAAATTGTGACTACGTTGGTTCACCTGCAATCGAAGGTAAGGAATTGAAATGTTTAACTCTAAATTATAACGTAAAATGGCAAAAGTGAAGATTAAACCGTTGGCTGACCGGGTACTGGTTGAAGCTGCTGCGGCTGAAGACAAAACAGCCGGGGGAATTATCATTCCTGATACTGCTAAAGAAAAACCTCAGAAAGGAACTGTTGTTGCAGTTGGTCCCGGAAAAAAGGACGAACCCATGACCGTCAAGGTTGGGGACAAAGTGCTATATGGAAAATATGCCGGCACGGAGATCACCATTGATGGCGAAGATTACCTTATCATGCGCGAATCTGACATCGTGGCAGTAATCTAATCATCATTGGACAGAAAGAAATTTAACATTAATATTTAAAAATTAAAGACAATGGCAAAAGATATAATCTTCGGCATAAAAGCAAGAGAAGCGTTAAAGAAAGGCGTTGATGAACTTTCCAACGCAGTGAAAGTGACACTTGGACCTAAAGGCCGCAATGTCATCATTGACAAATCGTATGGTTCACCGATCGTAACCAAGGATGGTGTAACTGTTGCAAAAGAGATTGAACTGAAGGATGCTGTGGAAAACATGGGCGCACAAATGGTGAAGGAAGTTGCTTCCAAGACCAGCGACCTGGCCGGCGACGGTACCACCACTGCCACGGTTCTGGCACAGTCGATCTTTACCACAGGATTGAAAAACGTAACCGCAGGCGCCAATCCCATGGATTTGAAGCGTGGAATTGACAAGGCCGTTGCGGAAGTTTTAAAATCGCTGAAGGCGCAAACCAAACAGGTTGGCGACAGCATGGAAAAAATCGAACAGGTTGCTTCGATCTCAGCCAACAACGACAGTTTTATCGGAAAGATGATTGCTGAAGCAATGGGCAAAGTGAAGAAAGAAGGCGTTATCACGATTGAAGAGGCCAAAGGAATTGAAACTACGGTTAAAGTGGTGGAAGGAATGCAATTTGACCGCGGGTATATCAGCCCTTATTTTGTGACTGATACCGAAAAAATGGAAGTTATCTTTGAAACTCCATATATTTTGATTTATGATAAAAAGGTGAGTGTAATGAAGGATCTGCTTCCGGTTTTGGAAAAGGTTGTTCAGGCAGGCAGGCCACTGATCATTGTCAGTGAAGATATTGAAGGTGAAGCCCTTGCAACTCTGGTGGTGAACAAAATCCGTGGTACACTGAAAGTTGCCGCTGTCAAGGCTCCTGGATTTGGCGACCGCCGCAAGGAGATGCTTGAGGATATTGCCGTTCTTACCGGTGGTACCGTAATCAGTGAAGAAAAAGGTTATAAACTGGAAGATGCAACATTGCAGTATCTTGGTCAGGCTGAAAAAGTCACCATTGACAAGGAAAATACAACCATCATCAATGGCAGTGGGAAAAAGGCAGATATCACTGCCCGTATAAATCAGATCAAGGCACAGATCGGTACAACTACTTCAGATTACGATAAAGAAAAACTGCAGGAACGCCTTGCCAAGTTAGCTGGTGGTGTTGCAGTAATATATGTAGGCGCTGCATCTGAAATTGAAATGAAAGAGAAGAAAGACCGTTTCGAAGATGCACTTCATGCAACCCGTGCCGCCATTGAAGAGGGGATCATCCCTGGTGGTGGCGTCGCATACCTTCGCGCACAGAAAGCAATCGAGAACATGAAAGGCGATAACGAAGATGAAACAACCGGAATCGCAATTGTGAAACGCGCTCTTGAAGAGCCTCTCCGCCAGATTGTTGAAAACACCGGTCTTGAAGGATCAGTGATCATCCAGAAAGTAAAAGAGGGCAAAGATGATTTTGGTTTCAATGCACGGACCGAAAAGTATGAAAACCTGTATAAATCGGGTGTTATTGACCCGACCAAAGTGGCCCGCGTGGCGCTCGAAAATGCAGCCTCCATTGCAAGCATGTTGCTGACCACCGAATGTGTCCTCGCTACCCATAAAGAGGAAAAATCATCCATGCCTCCAATGAATCCGGGAATGGGCGGAATGGGTGATATGTACTAATATTTTCTTGTATGAACAAAAAAGCCCTGGGAAATCAGGGCTTTTTTGTTATATTTTACCTAATATTGTAATTGTCAAAATTGATTGAGCTATGAAACACTTTTTTTTATTGACGAATTACATCCTTTTTCTGAATATCATGAGTCTGCCATTGTTTGCCCAAATACAGGCTCAGCCTTCTCAGCTTCCCATCGATCCTGATTCCAAAAAAATCATGTACCGTGAAGTAGTTGAGCAGGAAGGGAGTCCGGCTTACCTGTACATCAAAGCCATTGAATGGTTTGGGTACTATTACCTGAATCCTCAATCGGTATATACTGTACAGAGTAAAGAGAACGGGAAGATTGACGGAGTTGGGCGGATGAAGATCTATTACCACGATGAAGCATTAGGGATGCAGCGGGATGCCGGGCAGATCAGTTACCAGATAAAACTTGAAATAAAAGAAAACAAGTACAGGTACACGCTGACAGATTTCAACCTGAAAGAAGCATCACGTTTTCCGATCGAAAAATGGATGAATAAAAGCGATCCCGCGTATAATCCCAACTGGGATTCCTATCTGTACCAGGTTGACACAACGATGCAACGACTAATTTCATCCATGAAAGAGAAAATGAAACCTACCGTGGTCAAAAAAGATGAATGGTAACTCCCGGCCTGATATCAGGTCATTGACAAAATTGGATCTGGAACATTTTTTCCTGAACCAGGGAGAAAAAAAATTCCGGGTGAATCAGGTGTATGATTGGCTATGGAAAAAAGCCAGCCGCTCGTTTGAAGATATGACCAGTCTGTCAAAAGTGACCCGACAATTATTACAACAAAATTTTTCATTTCATACTGCAATTTGCGAGAACCTGCAACAGAGTGTGGATGGAACGGTTAAAGCGGTTTTCAGGTTATATGACGGCTCAGTTATTGAAGGAGTAGTGATACCTGCAGGAGACCGGATAACGGTGTGCATCTCATCACAAGTCGGATGTGCCCTGGATTGTAAATTTTGCGCCACCGGAAAAATGGGCTTCACACGAAACCTTACCACTGGTGAGATCTTTGACCAGGTAACATTGATGTCAGAGATGGGCTTTCAGAGTCCAAACCCTCAATCCCGCATCTCGAACATAGTCTTCATGGGAATGGGTGAACCCTTTATGAATTACGATAACATGGTTGGCGCCATTGAAAAGATTACATCACCTGATGGTTTGGGAATGTCGCCACAACGGATCACTGTTTCAAGTGTGGGAATTCCGAAAATGGTCATAAAAATGGCCGACGATGATCCCAGGTACCATTTTGCCCTCTCATTACATGCTGCAACAGACGAAAAGCGCAACATGATCATTCCTTTCAATTTGAGGCATCCGCTGCAAGATTTAACGGAATCACTCAAATATTACCAGAAAAAAACCGGCAAACGGTTTACCATAGAGTACATCCTGTTTGGTAATTTCAACGATTCAATCGCTGATGCCAGAGACCTGGCCACGTTTTGCAAAAGTTTTCCGGTGAAAATAAATATTATTGAATACAACCCGGTAGAAGGTTCTGGCTTTAGTAAATCGGATCCCGATAGAACAAGGGCATTTGTTGAATTCCTCGAGCGTCGTAACCTGGTTATCAACGTCAGACAGAGCCGGGGCAAGGATATTCTTGCTGCATGCGGCCAGCTTGCTGCGAAACAATTACAACCCAAATCAAAACAGCTACTTAAAACTTAATCACTTAAAACTTAACACTTAAAACTTAACACTTAAAACTGATTTCACATGGAGGATAGGGCTTTTGAACTTCAGGGAAATATCGTGGATGTTGTCGCAAAAAAGATATTCCAGGGAACCGTCGTGGTTCGTCATGGAAAGATAGCTCAAATAAGAAAAGAGAAGGTCGCTGCAACCGGGTATATCATTCCGGGGCTTATCGATGCACATATACACGTTGAGAGTTCAATGCTTATACCCTCTGAATTTGCGAGACTCGCTGTAATTCATGGAACGGTTGGAACAGTTTCCGATCCGCACGAAATCGCAAATGTTCTTGGAATACCCGGCGTAAAGTTCATGATCGCTAACGGACGAAAGGTACCGTTCAAATTTTATTTCGGAGCCCCCTCGTGCGTTCCTGCCACACCCTTTGAAACCTCAGGCGCCCGGCTTGACGTGAATGAGGTGAAAGAACTTCTGCAAATGCCTGAAATCAAGTACTTGTCGGAAATGATGAATTTCCCGGGTGTTTTGTCCGATGACCCGGAGGTGATGGCAAAACTTGCGCTGGCGCATCAGTCAGGGAAACCGGTGGATGGCCATGCGCCGGGGGTTACCGGAAAAGATGCAGAAAAATACATCAGGGCAGGAATTTCAACCGATCACGAGTGTTTCACGCTGGCGGAGGCGTACGAGAAAATAAAATATGGCATGAAAATCCTGATCCGCGAAGGCAGCGCCGCTAAAAATTTTGAAACACTTTATTCATTGATTGATCAGTTTCCCGATCAGGTCATGCTTTGCTCTGATGACAAACACCCCAACGATCTTATGGCAGGCCATATAAATCTTGAGGTGAAGCGGGCGCTTAACCTTGGCCTGGATCCAATGAATGTATTACGCAGTTGTACCTTTAATCCGGTGAAACATTACGATCTCGATATCGGGCTGCTTCAGCAGGATGACCCTGCTGATTTCATCCACGTGGATAATCTTTCCGAATTTAACGTATTAGCCACTTATATAAATGGTAATATCGTTGCAGCGAACGGAAAGACTTTCATTAAAGGAGTTGTTGAAATTCCTGTCAATAAGTTTGTAATTGACCCGATCAATGCAAAAGAGATCGGGGTTATTCCCGCGGGAGGTCAGATTAAGGTGATAAGTGCATCAGATGGACAGTTAATTACCGGGTTAATTGTTGCCGATCCTTATATTTTAGATGGGAATGTCGTAAGTGATCCTGTGCATGACATTCTGAAAATAGTTGTAAAAAACAGGTACAATGAAGCGCCTGCTTCCGTAGGATTCATTAAAAATATCGGCTTGAAAAATGGGGCGATTGCATCATGTGTCGCCCACGACAGTCATAACATTGTGGCTGTTGGGGTTGATGATGATTCAATAACCGGGGCCATAAACCTGATCATTGAAGAAAAAGGAGGAATTTCCCTTGTGGACGGAACGAACAACCAAGTACTTCCACTGCCATTCGCCGGGATCATGTCGGGGATTGATGGCTTTGAAGTTGCCCGCCAATATGATGAGATGGATAAGAAGGTTAAGCAGATGGGAGCAACGCTATCGGCGCCATATATGACCCTCTCGTTTATGGCGTTGCTCGTTATTCCGGAAATTAAATTGAGTGATAAGGGGCTGTTCGATGGTAATCATTTTAATTTCACCGGGGTTTTCATGAAATAAAATTATATATTTATATATATTGGTAAGATGTATTTTATTAGATTTGCAGTATAAATTCAAACTTAACACGCCATGACGAAAAAAACCGCCCTTGACATTCAAAAACTTGAACTCGCTGCCAGTAAACTGCGTGCAATGGCACATCCGATGCGTATTGCCATTATTGAATTACTTACGGAAAACACCAAACTCACCGTTACCGAAATTTATGAACGATTGAGCATCGAGCAAGCTTCAGCATCGCATCACCTGAATATATTAAAAAATAAGGGATTACTGGAATCGAAGCGGAACGGAAAGATGATATTATACTCGTTGAAGACAAACGTGCTCGCAAACGTGATCGACTGTATCAACCAGTGCGCCACGCACTAATTCCACGTTTCTTCCACATCCCAGTTTGCCCTGATCTCCACAATTTTTGGAAAATAGACAACCTCTTCCGGTTGAATCTTTAATTTGTAGTTTCCGGTATCCCAGCGCTTGTTTTCGTTGCGGTCGTTAATTGCCTTGAGTTTGTACTTCCCGGGGGCCATAAAGTCAAAACGGATTTTTCCTGATCCGGTTACAATTTGTTCGTCGTAAAGAAATGACTCTTTTTCGTTTAATAGTTGGACTATGTATTGACCAGGTCTGTTTTCCATATTCATTTTAACGATTAAATTTCCAAAATCCTTTTCCCCCTTTGTCCTGAAATTCATTATGATTGAGTCGTGGGTGATATTATGGATCCCGAAAAAAACAGAATCCGGGATTAGAATTTTATAGGTTTTAGCTTCATCCCATTTGTGATTAATGGTAATTTTTCGTCGCAGGCTATCATTAAACCCGATCTCAGGATGGATGGTATCTGTTTCTGTAATCAGCAATACTTTCGTAAAATCCCAGCGGATAAGCGGAAAAGAGAAAGTCACGGTCAACTGGTTTTTAAACTGGTTGAGGCCAGGAATTGTGGCTGAATTCGAAAGCACAAGTTTGCTTTGTTTCTCTTTTGCCGGAGTACGTCCTCTATCGTTCTTTTTGGGGGCTTCAAGGTGCACCGTATCAAATATCTTATTGTCAATGAAGATCCTGGCAACCAACGAATCAACCTCAGGCCTTGTAATCCAAAGACGTACCGAGTCTCTTTTTTTGGATATCTCTTCGATAAACCAGGGCGCAACGGAGTCAAAATTCATTGGCACAACACGAATTTCGTTTACAGGGAAGCGGAATGCAAGCAAAACCATTCCTTCAATCGGGTAGGTAGCTTTTTGAAGGCGCTGGATGGTATCCGACTCTTCAAAAAGGAAAAGCGAATAGGATATATGATCGATCATGGATGAATCAATCCGCAATGAATCTTTTCGCGATGTATCTGGTTTTGCAGCAGAAATATAATATGGTTTTACAAGACTGTCGCAAAAGGCAATTTTTTCAGTGGGTTGGTTAAAGATCAGGTCGCTATTCTGATCTGCCAGGGCAAATAATTTAAATTCACCTTGTTGAAGATATTGGAAGTTAAAATTTCCCTGACCATCGGTTTTAGTTATATAATAGGGAGCTACGCGCAACGGAAGTGAATCAAAAGGGATCGTATCGTTGTTGTTTAAATATAATTCGATGAAAACATCCTTTTGAGGTTGGTGATCGAATGCTGACAACAGGGTGCCCATCAGGGAAAGGGTATCAATAAAATCGCCGGTGGAGAACACGTAATTGAACCCCTTCAGTACATTACCCTCGGTCAGGTCAGTAATGGCGTTGCCGAAGTTGATCGAATAGGTAGTTTTCGGAGCAAGGGTGTCTTCAATTCTGAGGATCAATGACTTTCCCCTCAACCTGGCATCTGGCGGTTTTTTTAAGGGTGGGGAGATGAATATTTCGTTGAGTGGATTTTTAAGGTTGATGAATTCATTAAAATCGATCCGTAAGCTTTTCCCGTTGAATTTTGTGGCTAAATTCGGCGGATCACAGGCGACAACGACAGGTGGATTTTCATCTTTTGGACCACCTTGCGGACTAACCGGATGGGCACAGCGGGATAGCAACAATATGGTTGAGGCAAGGAGCAAGTAAAAGAAAACGACTGATCGAAGCACCTGGGCGGAGGATTTTTGTAAGTTTGTGACCCCAAATTTACCATTCGTTTTAATAAGAAACCCTTTTTTTATTAATTTTACATTGTTAATCAATAAACATAAATCTTATGTCAGGTCATAATAAATGGTCCACAATAAAAAGAAAGAAAGGTGCTCTTGATGCGAAGCGTTCGAAAATTTTCTCAAAGATTATCAAAGATATTACGATTGCCGTAAAGGAAGGTGGGGCAGATCCCGACGGTAATCCGCGTTTACGCTTGGCCATATCCAATGCCAAAGGGGCTTCCATGCCTAAGGAGAACATTCAGAGGGCCATCAGTAAAGGCGCTGAAAAAGATGCCGCGGTGTTGCTGGAGACTACCTATGAAGGGAAAGGACCGCATGGTGTGGCAATTTTTGTGGAATGTACCACCGATAACCTTCAACGTACTGTTTCGAATGTAAGGGCCTATTTTAACAAATACGGCGGAGAGTTAGGGCAGAACGGCATGCTGAACTACCTTTTCGACCGCAAAGGTGTGTTTGTTGTTCCCAAAGGTGATTTGAACCAGGATGATTTTGAAATGGAATTGATTGATGCCGGAGCCGAAGATATTACCGTGGATGATGATATATTTACCATCACCACGGCCATGGAGGACTTTGGGAGTATGATCAAACAATTGGAAAAGCTCAACATTGAACCCGAGAGCGCTTCATTGCAGCGTATCCCCAAAACAACTGTTTCACTTGATGAGGATGCGACCCGGAAGGTACTTCGTCTCGTCGACATCATCGAGGAGGATGATGATGTGCAAAATGTTTTCCATACCATGGAAATAAGTGATGAAATGGCTGATAAGCTTTGAAATAAAAAACGCGGCGAAAGCCGCGTTTTTTGTTATGCTTCGCAGATAAACTGCGTCAGGTTGACCCCTTTGGGCAAGTTTAGTTTTTTCCGCAAACGAATACGTGAAATTTCAGTACTTGGGGCAGTGATCTTCAAGATATGAGAGATCTCTTTCGTGTTCAGGTTCATACGCAACAAAGCACAAAGCTTGTGGTCGTTGGGTGTAAGTTGCGGGTAGTTCTTTCTAAGCCTTTCGAAGAACCCGGGGTGTATCTTTTCAAAATGGGCCTTGATACGGTACCAGTCGTTATCGAATTTGATGTTCTCGTCGATGGTCTTCAAAACTTTAGCAATTTCAGCTTTGGTTATGCTTTTATCATTGCGTACAAGACGGTTGATATCCTTTTTTATCAGTCCGATTATTTTATTCTTTTGAGAGATAAATATGGATGATGTGGCAAGCTCCCTGTTGATCAGGTCGAGCTCCATGTGGTGCTTCTGTTTAAGGAGTTGATTCACTTTTTGTTCTGCATGAATCCTTTCCTGTAAACGCTGGTTCCGCTCTTTTTCGACCTTCTTACGGTGTTCAATCTCTCTTTTCAACTCAGAGATGATCCTTTCGTTGGCAATTTCCAGGTTGCGCTGGTAATTAGCAACTTCGATGGCTGCGCGCAACTGATCAATATCAACGGGTTTGAACATGTAGGCATATGGTTTCAGGGAGAAGGATTTAGAAAAGACCTCAGTTTTGTCCAGCGCTGTCAGAAAAATTATCCCGCAATTATAATTTTCGGTCAGGATCCGGGCTGCTTCAATGCCATCCATTTTGCCAGCCAAACCAACATCCATGATCACTATATCAGGTTCTATGTTGGATTCCTGAAGATTGGCAATGTTTTCAACTGCACTTTCACCTTTTGCATCAATTCCAAGAACATGATATCCAAACTCCGTGAGTTTGGTTTTAAGGTCATGGGCGACGATCGATTCGTCTTCAACGATATATAAACTAATTGGCGCCATATTTTTGTGGTTTAAATGTAAACTCTGAATTCGTAGCAATATTATATGTGACTCACCATATTCTTAAACTTCCAAAACCAATTCTTGAGGAGCACATGTTAGGGTATGCAAAGTTACAACAAAATATTCTTTTTCCAAGTGAAATCATTAAAAATAACGTAACAAATACTTTTTTTCTCGCAATGGTTGATTTTCTGCCTGATACAAGAGCGACCTAACCGATTAAATAGTATTTTTGACAATCCAAAACAAGGGCTCTCCAAATGGCGTTGATCAATTCTGTTATCTCATGGCTGATGAAAAAACGCATTCATCAGATAGAACTTTTCATGCAATATCCAAATGAGGTCCAGACTGAATGGTTGCGTAAACTTTTATCATCGGCACGTAATACTGAATGGGGGCGGCAATATGATTTTAAGTCAATAACCACGCCCGATCAATTTAAAAACAGGCTGCCAATTAATGATTATGATACTTTAAAAGGTGCGATTGACCGGCTGCGCCAGGGAGAGCAAAACATCTTATGGCCCTCAGAGATCAAATGGTTTGCAAAGTCGTCGGGAACGACAAATGATAAAAGTAAATTCATTCCGGTCAGCCAGGAGGCGATGGAAGAGTGTCACTTCAAAGGAGGTAAAGACCTGCTTTCGATCTATTTCAACACCCACCATGATACAAAACTTTTCGACGGTAAGTCAATCGCGATGGGGGGATCGCGACAAATCATGGAGGTGAACAATGAATCATATATCCAGGGCGATCTTTCTGCCATCCTGATTCAGAACCTGCCCCTCTGGATTGAGTTTATGCGGACACCGAACCTGACCATCGCACTGATGGATGAGTGGGAAAGCAAAATTGAAAAGATGGCAGCGGCAACCATCCAGCATGATGTAACGAATATATCAGGAGTTCCATCATGGACTCTGCTGCTTTTGAAACGTATTTTGGAGATCACAGGCAAATCGAATCTTCTCGAAGTCTGGCCAAACTTTGAACTATTCATTCACGGTGGTGTTAATTTTTCCCCGTATCGTGAACAATTCAAGCAAATGCTACCATCCGAAAAGGTCAATTACCTGGAAACCTACAATGCATCAGAAGGTTTTTTTGGTATCCAGGACCGTAATATGGCCGACGACATGTTGCTGATGCTTGATTATGGAATTTACTACGAATTTATTCCTGTGGGTCAGGTCGGCTTGGAGCATCCTGATGTATTCAATCTTGACGAGGTTGAACTTCACGTAAATTATGCAATGGTCATAACAACCAACGCCGGTTTATGGCGATATTTGATCGGAGATACCATACAATTTACCTCATGCCACCCTTACAGGATCAGAATTTCAGGCCGCACCCGGAATTTTATCAATGCATTTGGTGAAGAACTGATCATTGACAATGCAGAGAAGGCGATCGCCATTGCCTGCGAACGAAGTCACTCGGTAGTAACGGAATATACGGCGGCCCCTGTCTATATTTCTGATCATCAAAAAGGAGCGCATGAATGGCTGATAGAATTTAAGCAACCGCCCAATGACATTGCATTCTTTACCGCGGCACTTGACACGGCGCTGAAATCGCTGAACTCTGATTACGAAGCAAAACGGTATCATGATATGATGCTTGAAGAACCCCGGGTCAGGACAGTTCCACCCCTTACTTTTTATAACTGGCTTAAATCAAAAGGCAAACTGGGCGGGCAGCATAAAGTTCCAAGGCTAAACAATGACCGGAAATATATTGATGAAATCCTGAATTTGATAGCGTCAGGTTAATTCCTTTTTTTAATTTTGATTAAAATTCATAAGTATGCATATTGCAATCGCAGGGAACATAGGCTCAGGAAAAACAACACTGACAGGTTTGCTCGCAAAACATTTTGGATGGGAACCGCATTATGAAGACGTTGACACCAATCCATACCTGAACAGTTTTTATGAAGATATGCAACGTTGGTCCTTTAATTTGCAGATATATTTTTTAAACAGCCGTTTCAGACAGGTGGTGGATATCCGCAATTCCGGCAAAACGGTGATCCAGGATCGCACGATTTATGAGGATGCATTCATTTTCGCACCCAATCTGCACGCCATGAATCTCATGAGTACGCGCGACTTTGACAATTACCGTTCGCTGTTCGAACTGATGAGTACCTTTATCCTGCCTCCCGACCTCCTGATCTATTTGCGGGCCAGTGTTCCCACACTTGTAAATCAGATTCAGAAACGTGGCAGGGATTATGAGAATGCGATCCGTCTCGATTACCTTAAAAACCTGAATGAAATGTATGAGGATTGGGTAAACGCCTATAAATTAGGAAAGCTTTTGATCATTGATGTTGATACCTTGAAGGTCAACGAAAATCCTGAGGATCTGGGACTTGTAATCGACAACATCAATGCGCAGCTTCACGGGCTGTTCTAGTTGACATTTCAGGAAATATAAAACATGATGAAAATTCTGGGCGTCATACCAGCACGATATGCCTCTACCCGATTTCCGGGGAAACCTCTGGCTGTCATTAACGGGACGTCCATGATCAGGCGGGTATATGAACAATCGATCAAGTGTGATCATCTTGAAACGGTCATGGTGGCTACAGATAATGAACAGATCCGGGACCATGTCCGTTCGTTTGGCGGCAACGTGATGATGACGGAGGTGACGCACACCAGCGGCACGGAACGCTGTGCTGAAGTGCTTGAAAATCTGCGCCGTGAGAGCGAAGTTTACGATTGCCTGATTAACATCCAGGGGGATGAACCCTATATTGACCCCCGACAGATCAACCAGGTGGCCGAATGTTTCATTAACCCGAAAACCCAATTGGCTACCCTGATTAAAAAGATCTCATCGCGGGAGGAGTTATCCAGTCAAAATGTGGTTAAAGTAGTGGTTGACAACCAAGGTTATGCATTACTTTTCAGCCGTGCGATGATTCCTTTCTTCCGGGGAAAAGATCAGAATGAGTGGTTGTCGGCCACAAATTATTATAAACATATAGGTATATATGGATATCGGGCCTCTGTTCTTGAGAAAATTGTTTCCCTGCCTGTTTCTGAACTTGAAAAGGCTGAATCGCTTGAACAATTGCGCTGGCTTGAAAATGGTTACAGAATAATGACGCAAATAACAGAATTTGAAAGTTGTGCGATTGACACTCCGGCAGACTTGTTAAAAATTACTAACAGTTCCGGCGCTGCTAAGCAATAAACACCTATCTTTACTCCCTGTAAAAATCGCTGGAATATGGACATCCGTAATTGCATCCATGAATTGTTGTCGTTGCACGACTGCGTGATCATTCCCGGGTTTGGAGGATTTATCGGAAATTATTCCCCTGCCCGGATAGATCCCGTGCATCATTCATTTAATCCTCCCGCTAAAAAGCTGCTCTTTAACACAAACCTCAAGCAAAACGACGGGCTGCTTGCAAATGCAGTAGCGGCCAGTCTTGGTACCTCATATGCAGCGGCATGTAAATTGATTGATGAATTTTCTGAAGATTCCAGGCTGATCCTGAAATCCGGAAGGCCGCTTTTTCTTCCCGGAGTTGGACAACTTCAGGAAGATAGCAAGGGGATCATTTATTTTGAACAGGAAGATGGCGCTACACTGCTTCCGGAGTCGTTTGGACTGGTCCCATTCTTTTCCCCGCCTGTTATCCGCTATTCGGAAAAGAAATTTATTATTCCACGAGCCCTCAAATGGGCGGCAGCTATTGTTATTCCTATTGGTTTTGCAACAGTGATCGGAGTAACACAGTATGACAACTTATCCGCCAATTTTGCCAACAATGCCGGAGTACTGAGTTCGGTATTTTCGAAATTTTCAGCCACATCGCTGGTTGACAAAAAAGAGGCGCCGGTAAGGCCGGTTATCGAGGTAGTACCAGAAGAGGTTAATCCCGAGAAGTTAACTCCTGTCAAGGAAGATAAAATTTCTATCAGGAATAACGATCGGTTTGCCGTGATCGTTGGGGCTTTCAGGATGAAAGAGAATGCCGAAAAATTAATTGGTGAATTACAAAGCCAGGGCATTGAGGCCTCTGTTTTTGACCAGTCAAAAACAGGCCTTTTCCGCGTCACCATTGGGACAAGTCCTGACCGGGATGATGCAAAAAAACTTTTGGCATCGGTAAAATCATCAGCTTTCAGCGGCGCCTGGGTACTCGCAAAATAGTGTTTTCTGTGGCGAAAAAAAAACTGGTCCATTTCAAAGAAAATCTCTCATTTCCCCACCTGTTACAACCTTCTTATTCCGACCTTTTTTCCGGATTTACTCTCCGTGCACATTGGAATGACCGGTTTTTCGGCAATAACCATCCCATAGTGGCGGAACTGGGTTGTGGGAAGGGAGAGTACACAGTCGGGCTGGCTGAAAAGTATCCTGACAGAAATTTTATCGGGATCGACTGGAAAGGCGCCAGATTGTGGAGGGGCAGTAAAACAGTGACAGAGCAGGGTCTTAAAAATGTCGGATTTGTCCGTGCCATGGTTGACCATGTGGAACAGATATTCGCGCCATCCGAAGTAACTGAAATCTGGATCACCTTTCCCGATCCTCAGGTAAAAAAGGAGAGATTGAGGTTGACTTCACCGGTTTTTTTAGGTAAATATCAGAATATACTGACCCCGGATGGAATCATTCATCTGAAGACTGATGATCACTTTTTTTATACCTACACCCTGAACGTGATCAGGAAGTTGAATCTTCGTCTTTTATGGGCAACAGATGACCTGTATAATTCCGGGACAATCGATGATGTAATTCAAATTCAGACATATTATGAAAACCGGTGGCTTGAATTGGGCAAGAAAATTTGTTATGTAAAGTTTCAACTTAGCACAATATGAAAAAAATCAACGTCCTGTTTATGATCGTGGCCGTACTTCAAATTTCGGCAAGGGCAGAGGAGGGGATGTGGATCCCCATGCTTCTGGAGCAACTGAATATTCAGCGCATGAAAGACCTTGGATTGAAACTTACGGCGGAAGATATTTACAGTGTGAATAATTCGAGCCTGAAAGATGCTATTGTGCAATTTGGCGGAAGTTGTACAGGTAATATCATCTCTGCGCAAGGACTCATTCTCACAAATCATCATTGTGGTCTCGGGGCGATCCAGCGCCAGAGTTCACCGCAAAACGACTACCTTGCCGAAGGATTCTGGGCCGGGTCATTTGAGGAGGAACTTCCATGCCCGGGGCTTACGGTTACCTTGCTAATCAGGATGGAGGATGTTACCGGCCAGGTACTTGAAGGTGTGGATAACGGGATGAAGCAATTTCAGCGGGCGCAGATCATCAAACAAAATGCCGAAAAAATTGAACGGGCAACTGCAAAAGACAATCATTACGATGTTAAGATCAGACCATTTTACTATGGAAATCAATATTATCTCTTTGTGAATGAGATTTTTAAGGACATAAGGCTTGTTGGCGCACCACCCTCAAATATCGGTAATTTCGGAGGTGACATCGATAACTGGATGTGGCCGCGACATACGGGGGACTTCTCCATTTTCCGGATTTATGCGAATCAGAGTAATGACCCTGCCATGTTTTCAAAAGAGAATGTACCTTATAAACCAAAATATTATCTGCCCATTTCATTAAAAGGTTATCAAAAGAACGATTTTACTTTTGTGTTTGGGTACCCGGGCAGTACACGGGAATACATACCCTCTTATGGCGTGAATTTAACAGCAAATAAAGAGAATCCATTGAGGATTGGCCTTCGTAAGCAACGCCTGGATATCATAAAGAACGCCATGAATGAAGACCGTTTGGTTCGCATACAATATACCGCAAAAGCCAAGGGAATAGCGAATTACTGGAAAAAAATGATAGGCGAATCAAAAGGTATCCGGCTAATTGATGCAATTTCTATAAAAGAGGACTTTGAACGACATTTTCAGTCGTGGGCAGATTCCACTCCTGAACGCCAGGCAAAGTATGGAAAGTTGCTCCCCGGTTTCAAATCAGCATACCATGAATACATCCCGGTTGATTTATCGGCAATTTTCATTTCAGAGGCTGGTCAGGGCATCGAGGTTATCAGGTTAGCATCCGGATTCAGAGAACTGGCAAAGATCAGTAAGAATAATAAGACAAAACCCGGAGAAATTAAAACCGCAACAGAAAGTTTGAAAAAAAATGCCCGTGAATTTTATAAAAACTACCAGGCTTCAATTGATCAACAGATTATGCTTACCATGTTAAAGGAAATGGATGCGAAAATGGCGCGTACATATCTTCCGGAAATATTTTCTGAGATTGAAAAATCGCACAGTCATGATTTTGAAACCTATTCAACCAGGCTTTTCTCATTATCGGTTTTTACCGACTCTGTGAGGATGTTAAAATTCCTGGATACCTATAAGGCCTCAAAAATAAAAAAACTTGAGAAGGATCCCGTTTTTCGTTTGATGACGAGTATCTCCGAGCGCTATGAAAAGGATATTGTTCCTGAATTGAGACGATTTGCCGGTACGATTGACAGTCTTCAGCGAATTTATATGGCCGGACAGATGGAAATGCAACGGCATAAAGCGTTGTACCCTGATGCCAACTCCACCTTACGGATTTCATTTGGGAAAGTGGATAATTACGAACCGGCGGATGCCGTAACATATAACTATTATACCACCCTCGCAGGTGTGATGGAGAAGGAAGATTCTGCCATTTATGACTACCAGGTAGATGCAAGGTTGAAAAAGTTATATAAGGAAAAGGATTTTGGCGCCTATGCCGATCAGGATGGGACCATGCATGTGGCCTTTACGGCAAGCAATCATACCACGGGTGGAAATTCGGGCAGCCCTGTGTTGAATGCAGAGGGGCAACTTATCGGGATCAATTTTGACCGCAACTGGGAAGGTACGCTCAGCGATCTGATGTATGATCCGTCACAGTGCCGGAATATTTCCCTGGATATCCGTTATTGTCTTTTTGTAATTGACAAAGTGGCGGGAAACAAAAGGCTGATTGATGAAATGAAAATCATTCAACGATAAATCTGAACCAGGGTATTCTGGATTGTGGGATAGGTGAACCTGAACCCTGCCTGCAATAGTTTTTCAGGGATCACCTTCTGGCCAACGAGAAAAACCTGTGCTCCTTCACCATAAATCATTTTCAAGGCAAATGCAGGTATGGTAAGCCAGGAAGGCTGATCAAATACCTTCCCCAATTTATCAGTGAATTCTGCATTATTGGTTGGATAAGGTGAAACGGCGTTAACAATACCAATTATAGCCGGGTTTTCGATGGTGAAAATTATCGCCGCGATCAGATCAGAAAGATGGATAAATGAGACTGCCTGTTTACCGCTGCCTAGTTTTGCGCCTAATCCAATACTGAACGGTAAACGCATCTTTTCCAGTGCGCCTCCGTCCTCGCCCAGCACAACGCCCATCCGGAAAATCACAACACGGGTTGCATTGTTCGATTTCATGGCTTCATTTTCCCAGTTTCGACAAACCTTGGCAAGATAGGAATCTGCAAACGCAACGCTTGACTCGGAATGGAGGTTCACCGAATCGTAAATGCCAATTGCCGAGGTGGAAATAAAAACTGAAGGTTTAAGTTTGGCGTTAATTATGGATTCAGATATTTTACGCGTGATGTTCACCCTGCTGTTCATGATTTCCAGCTTATATGCAGGAGTCCATTTCTTTGAAACCGGCGCGCCTGCGAGGTTGATCACAGCATCAGTTCCCTCGGTTTTCTGTTCGCAAAATTCCTGATCAGACAATGACATTGAGCCACGGTTGATCTCCCTCACTGTCCATCCCATTTCAACCATTTTCTTCATCAGCGCCCGTCCAATAAATCCGGTTGACCCACTCAGTGATACGACCATACGATTTTTTGCGTAAAGTTATGAAATTCTTTAATTTTGCCGTAGCTTGATGGATGAAGACCATAATCTGTCCCCACTGATAACCATTATATTTACCAGGAAACCAAACATGGATATTTACGAGAGAACAAAATTATTTTCAGAATTTCCTCCGATCGATACCAGCGACTGGGAAGAGAAGATCAGGACAGACCTGAAGGGTGCGGATTATGCAAAAAAGCTGATCTGGAAAACCGGGGAAGGATTTGATGTAAAACCATATTATCGTGCGGAAGACTTGTCGGGACTGGAATACCTGAATACGATACCGGGAAACCCTCCTTATGTGCGGGGACTGCGGAAGGAAAATAACGACTGGATTGTTAGAGAAGATATCGGATCAACAGATCTCGGTAAAAGCAACCTGATGGCCAGGAATGCCATTGCCAGTGGCGCCGGAGCGGTTGGACTGAAGGTCATTGAGGTGACTACCCATAAGCAGATGGCCGAATTGCTTGCAGGAATCGATTTTCACAAAACCGCCATAAACTTTACCTCCGCAAAATCATATCCACTGGCGCTTGAATTTTTAATTTATGAATTAAGTCACCGGGAGCACGGGGGAGATAAAATGAAGGGTTCGGTAAATTTTGATCCGATCAGCTACCTGTTGCTTCACGGAGAATTTTATATCAGTTGGGAAAATGATCTGGATGAAGCAAGATATCTGCTCGGTATTGTTAAAAAGAGAATTCCGGGTTTTAAAGTGATCACGGTGAATGGCCACTATTTTCAAAATTCCGGTTCATCGCTGGTGCAGGAACTTGCTTTCAGCCTTGCCTCAGCGAGCGAGTATCTTGCCTGTTTATCAGACAGGGGAGCGCCTGTTGACGATGTTGCCCCATATGTTCAATTTTCACTTGGTATCGGCACTGACTATTTTATGGAGGTCGCCAAATTCAGAGCTGTCAGATTGTTATGGACCCGGATGTTGGAACAGTATCAGGCGAAACATGAAGAATCCTTCCGGTTGTTTATCCACGCCACAACAGCTTTGTGGAATAAATCGATCTATGACCCATATGTGAATATGTTGCGGACGACGACAGAGGGCATGTCTGCAGCCCTGGGCAATATTGATTCAATGACGATAAACCCATTTGATACCTCCTATAAGGATTCTGACGAAATTTCAAGAAGAGTAGCGCTTAATCAGCAAATGTTGCTGAAGGAGGAATCTTATCTTAATAAAATCGTTGACCCGGGCGCAGGTTCATACTATATTGAAAATCTCACCCATGCGATTGCACATCATTCCTGGGAACTATTTAAAGATGTTGAGTCCCGTGGAGGTATGATGGCATGCATCAAATCTGGTTTTATCCAGGATGAGGTTGAACGAAGCCGGAATCAAAAGATCATGGCTATTGCGCAGCGAAAAATCATCATGCTGGGTACTAACCAGTATCCCAACGTGATGGAAACCATGAGTGATTCCATCCAGCCTGCAGATGATATTCAAGCGCAGGTTGGCAAAACCTATAAGGTACTGGCACCCTTTCGCGTTGCTTCCGGATTTGAAGAGATCCGGCTCTCTACCGAGGGTTTTGTGAATAAGGGCAACAAGCGTCCGGCTGTTTTTTTACTTACCATAGGGAACCTGGCGATGCTAAGGGCCCGTGCTGGTTTTGCCACTAATTTTTTTGGCTGTGCCGGCTATGAAATCATAGATAATCAGGGCTTTACGACGGTGGATGATGGAGTGACCTCTGCGCTGGCATCCAATGCGGGGGTTATTGTTATCTGCAGCTCGGATGAGGAGTATCCCCAGATCGTACCTGAAATTGCCGGCAAAATCAAAGCGGCAGGAAGCGCCGCAAGGATCGTCGTTGCAGGATTTCCAAAAGATTTTTTGGAGACCTTCCAATCTGCCGGGGTTGATGATTTTATCCATGTTAAAAGCAACCTGCTGGAGACCCTGCGCGATTTTCAATACAAACTTGGCATCCAATCCGCTTCAGAATAAAAAAGGCCTGTAGTACTGCAGCCAGGTGATTATTATAACTTAACAAGAACGATGAGACCAGATTTTAAAAATATAGCATTACAGGGAGAGACGGTGAAGGAATTATTTACCGGATTTGAGAAGAAGGCAGGAATTGAAAAGAGCTGGATAACACCGGAACAGATTCCTGTAAAACCGGTGTTTGGCGAGAGTGACCTGCAAAATATGGAACATCTCAATTATTCAGCCGGACTCCCGCCTTTTCTCCGGGGGCCTTACGCAACCATGTATGTCATGCGTCCATGGACAATACGGCAATATGCCGGTTTTTCTACGGCTGAAGAGTCCAATGCATTCTATCGACGGAACCTGAAAGCAGGACAAAAAGGGCTTTCCGTCGCGTTCGACCTGGCGACCCATCGAGGTTATGATTCAGATCATGAGCGCGTTGTGGGTGATGTTGGGAAAGCCGGAGTGGCTATTGACTCTATTCTGGACATGAAAATCCTCTTCGATCAGATCCCCCTCGACATCATGTCGGTGTCGATGACTATGAACGGCGCTGTCCTTCCCATCCTGGCTTTTTATATCGTTGCCGCCGCTGAGCAGGGAGTTCCCATGGCCAGGCTCACAGGTACCATTCAGAATGATATTCTGAAAGAATTTATGGTGCGGAATACATACATCTATCCACCAGGCCCTTCCATGAAGATCATTGCCGATATTTTCGAATTTACGTCGGCGAACATGCCAAAATTCAACTCAATCTCTATCAGTGGCTATCATATGCAGGAAGCAGGCGCCACGGCAGATATTGAATTGGCTTATACCCTGGCCGATGGCCTGGAATATTTACGTGCCGGCATCAAGACCGGAATGGATATTGATACGTTCGCTCCACGTTTATCATTCTTTTGGGGCGCTGGAATGAACCATTTCATGGAAATCGCAAAGATGCGTGCCGCACGTTTGCTTTGGGCTAAGATCGTGAAGCAGTTCAACCCGAAGAACCCTATGTCGATGGCATTGCGTACCCATACGCAAACCTCGGGATGGAGCCTGACGAGGCAGGATCCGTTCAACAATGTTGCACGCACCTGCGTGGAGGCGCTGGCAGCAGCGCTGGGACACACGCAGTCGCTGCATACAAATGCACTGGATGAGGCCATCGCGTTGCCAACTGACTTTTCGGCACGTATCGCCCGCAATACCCAGATCTACCTGCAGGAGGAGACAAATATCTGCCGTTCAGTCGATCCATGGGCAGGGTCATACTATGTTGAAATGCTGACCCATGAGATTGCTCATAAAGCCTGGACATTGATCGAGGAGGTTGAGGGTCTGGGAGGCATGGCAAAGGCCATTGAAACAGGGATACCCAAGATGCGCATCGAGGAGGCTTCTGCCCGAAAACAGGCGAGGATAGACTCCGGCAAGGATAAAATCGTGGGTGTGAACCTCAACAGATTAGCGAAGGAAGATCCGATCGAAATTCTGGATGTGGATAATGCGGCCGTTCGCGAATCTCAGGTATTCCGGTTAAAGAAATTACGGGCGAACCGCGACAATGATGCAGTACTGGCAGCGCTGGAGGCTTTGACACAATCTGCAATCTCCGGCGAAGGCAATCTACTGGCGCTCGCAATAGATGCTGCGCAGAAAAGGGCATCGCTTGGTGAAATTTCATTAGCGCTTGAAAAAATTTATGGGAGGTACAAAGCTGTGATACGAAGCATTTCAGGAGTATATTCCTCGGAATCAAAAGATAACGAGGAATTTGCGAGGGCGCGGGAACTGGCCGATCAATTTGCCGCGTTGGAAGGTCGCAGGCCACGCATCATGATCGCCAAAATGGGCCAGGATGGTCATGACCGTGGGGCAAAAGTGGTGGCAACCGGATATGCCGACATCGGGTTTGATGTAGATATCGGTCCCTTGTTCCAGACACCGGACGAATCTGCCAGACAGGCTGTTGAAAATGATGTTCACATCCTTGGGGTTTCCAGTCTGGCCGCAGGTCATAAAACATTGGTGCCACAGGTGATCGACGAACTTAAAAAGCTCGGCCGCGAAGATATCATGGTCATCGTCGGTGGTGTGATCCCGCCCCAGGATTATGATTTCCTGTACAAGGCGGGCGCTGTAGCCATTTTTGGACCAGGATCGGTTATTTCAGAAGCAGGAATTAAATTGCTTGAGATCCTGATCGAAAGCCGGAAATGAATCATGGAGCTACAAACCTTCATCCTGTCAAACGGGATCCGGCTGGTTCATTTTCCCGTTAAAAGCCCCGTGGCGCATTGCGGAATTTTTATCCATGCCGGTTCGCGTGACGAAGCAGAAGGCGAGCATGGAATCGCACATTTTATCGAGCATACTATTTTCAAAGGAACCAAAAAGCGTAACCTATTCCAGATATTGAACCGCCTGGAAAATGTCGGCGCTGATCTGAATGCTTACACAACCAAGGAGGAGACATGCATCCACGCATCTTTTTTAACCGAATTTTACGATCGTACCCTTGAGTTATTCCAGGATATTTTTTTTAATTCGGTTTTTCCTGAAAAGGAGCTGGAACGGGAGAAGCAGGTGGTGCTGGATGAGATACGGTCGTATCAGGATACACCTGGTGAGCAGATAAGTGATGATTTTGAGGACTTTATATTTGCCGGACATCCGTTGGGTAAAAACATCCTGGGGTCAGCCAGGAGTCTTAATAAGATTGCACAGAAAGATATCCTGGATTTTATTCACCGAAATTACAGGTTCAGCGAGGTGGTGATTGCATCGGTAGGTGACATTGATTTTAAAAAACTTGTCAGACTTGCGGGCAAATACTTCAGTTTTTATCCGGATCGCGGACAAAGTCATCCCAGGATAGCCTTTCAGGAGTATCATCCGTTCGTTAAAATCCAGAGGAAAAGAACTTCTCAGGTTCATTGTGTTGTTGGCGCTCCAGCCTATGCTTATGGCCATGAACGGCGGATACCGTTGGCAATACTCAACAACATGCTGGGCGGCCCTGTCATGAATTCGAGGTTGTCTCTGGCTTTACGGGAGCGCAACGGACTCACCTACCATAACGAATCAAATTATTCTGCCTATTCGGATGCGGGAATAGTAAATATATATTTTGGTACCGATCGGGTTCATTATGAGAAAGCCCTTGAGATTGTGCATAAGGAGCTGAAACGGTTGCGGGAAGTGAAGTTAAGCCAGGGTCAGTTGCATACGATTAAAAAGCAGATTATCGGGCAGTTGGCCATTGCTCAGGAGTCGCATCTGACGATGATGCTCACGATCGGGAAAAGTTACCTGTTGCAAAACCGGTTTGATCCCATCGCTACAATCCTCGAACGCATCCGGATCACCACTGCCGAAGAGCTGATCGAAATTGCAAATGAGATTTATGAACCCGCAAGATTAAGTATGTTGACTTTTAAAACAGGGAATCAATTATGATTACAGATATTCTGCTCAGATATTCCGAGATGCACACGACGCCTGAACCACCCGTACTGGCCAGGCTGAATCGTGAAACCCATCTTTCGCAAGTATATCCACAAATGTTGTCGGGACATTTGCAGGGGACTTTACTCCGGATGATGGTTCAAATGATCAGTCCGGAACGGGTGCTTGAGATCGGGACTTTTACCGGTTATTCAGCAATAGCGATGGGGTTGGGGATGGCCTCACCCCCGGCCCTTCTTTTAGGCAGAAAGACCTCACTCCCGACCCCTCTCCCCAGGGAGAGGGGAGGTGCGTTGTTGCATACGGTTGAGGTGAATCCGGAGTTGGAGGAGGGAATAAGACGGGTTATTCAGGATGCAGGGCTTGAAGAACGGATCGTTTTACATATCGGGGAGGCGCTTGAAATAATTCCTGCGCTAAATGAGGTTTGGGACCTGGTTTTTATTGACGCCGATAAACCGAATTACCTGAACTACTACAAGATGGTATTACCCCATGTGCGTCCGGGAGGATATATTATTGCCGACAATGTTCTTTGGGATGGAAAAGTGACCGGCGATCCTGCAAAAATGGATAAAGATACTCGCGGGATCGTTGAATTCAATGAATTTGTGCACATGGACCAGCGAGTGGAAAATCTGACACTCCCTGTCAGGGATGGCCTTATGATTATCCGAAAAATTTAGTAAATCCTTAAACCGGTAATTTCACCATTTCACCATTTCACCATTTCGCTATTTCGCTATTTCGCTATTTCGCTATTTTATTATCCAACCCTGTACTCAAACTTCACCCCTTCAAGCTCCTCATTGGCCTTGATGATCTTCTTTTTCAGGTCTTCCTTGAATAGGATCATCTTTTTATGCAGGTTGGGATCTCCGATGGCCAGAATTTCTGCAGCAAGGATGGCTGCGTTTTGGGCTCCGTTAATTCCGACGGTAGCCACCGGAATTCCGGGGGGCATCTGGACAATGGCTAGCAGGGCATCCAGCCCATCCAGCGAGGCTTTAATGGGAACGCCAATCACTGGCAAGGTGGTCATGGAGGCAATGACACCCGGCAGGTGTGCTGCCATGCCTGCAGCGGCAATGATGACGCGGATCCCACGTTTATGGGCGTTCTTTGCGAACTCCTCAACTTTATCGGGAGTACGGTGGGCAGATAAGGCGTTCATCTCAAAAGGGATGTGCATTTCATTCAGAAATTTAGCGGCCGCTTCCATGACCGGGAGGTCGGAAGTGCTGCCCATGATAATGCTGACTTTTGCTTCCATTGATTGTGCGTTTTGGGTTTACATGCAAAAGTAAACATATTTTGTTACCTTTGCGAAAAAGTAACATTACACTGATTATGACGAAGGTACAGGTAAGGGAACTGGTATTCGAGAAGTTTATCGGAAGGGAAGAGATTGATGCTGCTGTGCAAAAAGTAGCCGATGGGATCAATCGTGACTTTGAAGGGAAGAATCCGCTGCTCCTGGCAATCCTTAATGGGGCATTTATGTTCGCCTCTGACCTGATGCGAAAAATCACTATCCCCTGCGAGATCACTTTCGTTAAATTTTCTTCTTATGAAGGAACAAGTACTACATCGATTGTAAAAGAGCTGATCGGGGTGGATGAAGAGTTAACCGGACGGCATGTCATCATTGTTGAAGATATTGTGGATACTGGTATAACCATGGATAAGCTCTTACGCGACGTGAGCGAAAAAAAGCCTGCCGGAGTGAAGGTTGCCTGTTTCTGTTTTAAATCTGATGCATTTCAAAAGGATTTTCCGATCGATTATATCGGGTTGAACATTCCCAATGATTTTATTGTCGGATACGGACTTGATTATGAAGGTTATGGCAGAAACTTGCCCGATATATATAAGATTGTTAAATGATTTTTAATTATCATTGTAACTTTTTTAATGTTAAAATCTATGTTTAACCTCATTATATTCGGACCTCCGGGCGCTGGTAAAGGAACCCAGGCTATTAAAATTTCTGAAAAGTTTGGCTGGAAGCATATTTCCACCGGTGATATTCTTCGTGCCGAGGTCAGTCATGCATCCCCGTTGGGATTGAAAGTCAAATCTATCATGGATTCAGGTCACCTGGTCTCGGATGAATTGCTGATCGAGATCATGGAGTCAGTATTTATAAAGAACAAGACTGCTAAAGGATTTGTGCTCGACGGATTTCCCCGTACTTTGAACCAGGCACAGGAGCTGGATAAGATGCTGCTGAGACACGGGGAGAAACTTACCCTTGTTTTAGCGCTGATTGTTGATGAGGAAGAACTGGTCAAGCGGTTGTTGATACGCTCCCATGACCATGGGCGCGATGATGACACCGAAGATGTGATCAAGAACCGCCTGGTTCAATATCATCGCCATACCGAACCATTGATCAGCTATTACAAGGAAAAAAAATTGTACCAGGAGGTTTACGGTATAGGTTCAATTAAAGATATTTTTAACCAGCTTTGCGCTGCAATTAAACCATAACCCCATCCCCCCAACCCCCTTCCCCAAAAAGGGAAGGGGGAGTTAGTCCCTCTTTTTTTGGGGGAGGGATTTAGGGTGGGGCATTATAAAAATCAAATTGTCTGATTCAAATTTCGTTGATTATGTTAAGATTCACTGCGCCTCCGGAAACGGCGGCGCCGGGTCAAAACACTTTTTACGTACCCGTTCCAATGCGCACGGAGGGCCCGATGGAGGCGATGGTGGCCGTGGCGGGCACGTTATCCTAAAGGGAAACAGCCAGTTATGGACCTTACTTCACTTAAAATTTACCAAACACCTCAAAGCGGAACATGGCGGAGCCGGATCAAGACAACTCATGCATGGAGCGAACGGGAAAGATGTGTACATTGAGGTTCCATTGGGTACTGTTGCACGGGATGCCGAAACAGGTGAATTTGAATGCGAAATAACCGACGACGGACAAACATATATTCTTGTCCCCGGTGGAAGGGGCGGATTGGGAAATGATCACTTTAAATCATCCACCAGGCAGGCTCCGAAGTTCGCACAACCCGGAGAACCAGGTCTTGAATTCTGGAAAGTCCTTGAGCTAAAGCTATTGGCAGACGTAGGTCTGGTTGGATTTCCAAATGCAGGGAAATCAACCTTGTTGTCGGTGATCTCCGCCGCAAAACCTCAGATCGCCGATTATCCGTTTACCACGCTCGTTCCTAATCTGGGGATAGTTCGGTACCATGATAACCGGTCATTTGTTATGGCCGACATACCTGGTATCATTGAAGGCGCCCATGAAGGGAAAGGGTTGGGGTTGCGCTTTCTGCGTCATATCGAACGAAACTCAACGCTTTTGTTCATGGTACCGGCTGATTCAAAGGATATCAGGAAAGAGTACCAGATCCTACTCAATGAACTGACCCAGTACAATCCTGAATTGTTGGATAAGACCCGGGTATTGGCTATCACAAAATCTGACCTGGCTGATGAAGAGATCATCGGTGAATTGAAAAAGGATCTTCCCGGTATCCCAACAGTTTTTATCTCGTCGCATAAGCAAACCGGTTTAGAGAAACTGAAGCAGACCCTGTGGGAGGAACTTAATCGTGACGTGTTATACGTGACGCGTGACAGGGAGTAATAATTATCATGGTGCATGCTTGAAGCCTTAGATTCCATTGATCAGTCTTTTTTCCTGTTTCTGAACGGGTTTCATACCCCTTTTTTTGATGCGGTCTTTTTTTGGGGCACAAACACAAGTACATGGTTACCCTTGTATGCTTTATTGTTGTATTTTATGATCCGAAGGTACAAGTGGCAAACATTATGGATCGTACTTTTTGCCGCGCTCATGATCATTGCAAGTGATCAGTTTTCGAATGTTTTCAAGGAATGGATTGCACGTCCCCGACCAACCCATGAACCTGGTTTGACCACGATACATACCGTGAATGGATACCTTGGCGGTCAATTTGGGTTCTATTCGGCCCACGCTTCCACTAACCTGGCCATTGCGATATTCACGATCATTCTTTTAGGGAGGCCATTTGGATATTTTCCCGTCATCATGCTGGTATGGGCGCTGTTTATGTCCTATTCCCGGATTTACCTGGGGGTGCATTATCCCGGTGATATACTTGCCGGGTGGATGGCAGGTGGGTTGATTGGCTGGGGGTTTGCTCAGCTATGCGGCTGGTTTTCTTTTTTTTCATATAGAAAAGGAAAATCTCCGGGATCACATTTTCATAATAATCAACCCATTTCAGACGAAACCGGAAAAGTAAAACCAGAAAATTTGTTTTAGGATATATGATTTTTTAAAATCAAACGTTAGTTTGATGGTTGTATTGAAATAATAAACGAGTTGTTCATTATAAATAACAAAACTAATTCCCATATGCAAAAGGCAATCTCGATTGGTGCATTTATCCTGTTTTTCGGTTCATTTTTCTCCCTTCCGGCATTTTCCGGAGGCCCTCTTGACCCGGTAAGATTAGGTACCTGGGTCATTAATGCCGGGGTTGGACCGGGTGCTCATTATTTTGGCAACGGTGTTGGGTTTGGCCCGGCCCTGAAGGGATCGGTTGAAAAGGGCATGTGGGATCTTGGCCCGGGGGTGATCACCCTCGGCGGTGAAGTCGGGTTTTCTTTTTTCAGTCACAGGTATGGAAATGGCTGGAACGAATCGTGGGTGAATTTTATCTTTGCAGCCCGTGGCGCCTATCACTATGGCTGGGATGTTGAGGGTTTGGACACCTATGGTGGAATCCCGCTTGGAATCGGTTTTTGTGCACACGCGTGGGATAACCAACCCGGGAGCAGGGGGTATACTCCGGTTTATCCTTATGCCGGCGTATTCTTTGGCGCTTCCTACTTTTTTACCAAGACAATCGGAGTTAACGGGGAGGTTGGCTATAACTCGACCTATGCAAATATAGGTGTCGTTTACAAACTAAAATAAATTTGATCTATTTATCTTTGACTGGCTAAACTAAAATAGAAAACACTTCCCTCACCGGGTTTCGATTCAGCCCAAATCCTGCCACCGTGCTTGGCAACAATTGTATTTACAATGGCCAACCCCACTCCGGTACCTTCATATTCTTTAACACTATGAAGGCGTTGAAAAACCCCGAACACTTTAGTGTAATATTTCATGTCGAAACCAACGCCATTATCCCGAATAAAATAGACATCTGTTCCTTTTTCCTTTTTACTGCCGATTTCAATCACCGGCGTCTCTGTTTTTGAGGTATATTTCACGGCATTAGAAATCAGATTACGCCAAATCTGTTCAATCATATGCTTGTCACCATCTGCATCCGGGATATCAGCAATTGAAAAAGAGATCCTGGCTCTCTCCTTTTCGGAAGCTATTTCATGAAATACATATTTTGCAAGAGGTTTCATTTCGATGATAGATTTCGAGAGGTCTTGCTGGCCGATTTTTGAAAACGCAAGCAGATCGTCAATAAGATGCCCCATATTCTTCGCCCCCTGAAGAATCACCTGGAGCAACCTTTTTCCTTCTTGATCTAATTTTCCGGAATATTCTTCAAGCAGTACGTTTGAAAAGCCGTCTATTGCTCTAAGCGGTGCACGAAGATCGTGGGAAACTGAATACGAAAAAGATTCCAAATCTTTAATGGCTGCCTCGAGCATAATTGTACGTTGTTTTACCTGTCTTTCAAGTTCCTCATTGATTTTAAGGATCTTATCTTCAATCTGCTTTCGGTCGGTGATCTCAAGAATGGTTTCCAGCAACCTTATAGGTTTTCCATGCTCATCTTTAAAGAGTTCAGCTCTTGCGTTTATCCATAAAACTATTCCGTCGGGACGGATAATCCTATAATCGATATCGAACTCTTTTGAATCATTAATTGCCAGGTTCAGATTTTCATTGACGTAGTTGACATCTTGTGGATGAACGGCATTGTCAATAAATTCTTTTACATCACTGACATTCTCTGGAATCCCGTAGATTTTTTTTACCTGAAACGACAGATCAATTTCGTTTGAAATCAAATCCCAGTCAAGGAAACCGAAATTTGCAATTTCTCCTGCTTTGAGTAATTGATAGTTTAACTGTTTTACTTTATCCTCGGCTATTTTACGGTCGGTAAGGTCTCTGATTACTACCTGGAAACCGGTTTCCGGATTGAATATTGCCCGAAGATGACCATAAAAAAATGAACCATCCTTACGTTTGAATTTCCAGTCATTCTTTTCAATTTTCCCGTTTCTTACTGCCTCCATAGTTGCGATGACATTTTCCCGGTCTTCTTCAATATGTAAATGATGTGGTAACACTTTTATGATCTCATCTGCATTATAACCAAATAACTTACAGGCCTGATTATTTGATTCAACAATAAAGCCTCGTTCATCGAGAATAAAAATTGCATCCGGTGCAGTGTGTAAAAATGATTTATATCTGTTGAGGATCTTTGACATCTGTTTATTCATTTCCTCCACCTGAACCATTTTATCTTCAAGTTTTCTGATGAGCGCCTGATTATATTCTCTTACTTGAATAACTTCATCAATTTCCGGTTTGGAAGGTGGGGTGTATTTACCGGTTTTTAACTTATCAAGAACGTTCTTGATAGTCACAATAAACAAATCCGGGTCTTGTGGTTTAGTTATAAATGTGTCCGCTCCAAGGTGAAGTGCAAATTCCTCATCTTTTGTATCCGTATATGTTGCCGTATAAAAAATAAACGGAATAGTTTTTAATATTTTATTTGCCTTCCACTTTTTGCAAAGTGTAAAACCATCCATCACCGGCATAAGAATATCCGAAATGATCAAATCGGGCGGATTAGTAATTGCGGATTCCAAGGCCTCCTTTCCGTTTCCCACAGAAATAACTTTATATCCATTTCCTGTCAGCAGGCTTTCGAGCAGATAAAGATTTTCTTCTTTATCATCGACGATCAGAATTTTCATTTTCATAATTCCTCCATGGAAAAATTGGTGTAAATCTTTTGCATCTCTTCAATAAACATGTCCGGGTTAATCGGTTTTTCTACATAACCGTTAGCGCCGACTTGGATGGCCATTTCCTTATCACCAACCATTGCATGAGACGTAACTGCAATGATGGGCGTGGTTTTTAATTTTTCAATTTCTCTCAGGCTGCGTGCAACAGCATATCCATCCATTCCGGGTAATTGAATGTCGAGCAGGATGATATCCGGCTTTATTGATTGTGCAGCCGCTATACCATCCTCTCCGTCGAATGCCTGAAAAACTTCATAATTGTTCTGTTCGAGCAGAAATGAAAGCATATACATGTTCTGCTCATTGTCCTCGATGATTAAAACCTTTGTTTTCATTTTCGTCCCCATTTTCTTGTTATCTTGGCATCGTTGCAAGAGAATTGTCTCACGACAACGGTAATGTTACCGTAAACGTGCTTCCAACGCCCGGCTCACTTTCGACAGTTATTGCCCCCCCTAATTTCTCCGATAATTTTTTCGAAATGGATAATCCAAGGCCGGTACCCTCATGGTTGCGGGTAATACCTGTTTCAATCTGGCTGAACGGGATGAAAAGTTTTTCCAAATCCTTTTCTTCAATCCCGATCCCAGTATCGGTCACCTTCGTTACCAAGGTATCGTCAACGAGTTCACATGCAATGCAAACCGAACCAACTTCAGTAAATTTGATTGCGTTGGTCAGCAGATTAATAAAAATCTGCTCAAACCTGAGTTTGTCACTTTTGATTTCAGTGACATTTTCGGATATCACAGAAACTAATTCCAACCCCTTTTTACCTGCAAGCGGCT
>JAUXWT010000093.1 GCA_030681475.1 Bacteroidales bacterium
CTGATTTCTTTCCTAAATTTGTTCTCATGAAAAGTTCTTAAGGCGTTTGTCTGTTTCGTCACTACAAATGTAGCCTTTTGAACTTTTCTACTTTTTTTAGTTTGTTCGGACAGTTATGATTGGAATGGCCGTCTCGGTAGATGGTATACACTGGAATAAGTTCAACGATCCATTAACAACGGAACATCCCTTCACTGATAGTGATCCTGTTCTGACGGAAGGAAGTCCCGAAGACTGGGATGGAGGCTTTGTTTGGATGGCAAATGTGACAAATTCTCCTGAAGGTTTCCGGATGTATTATACTGGGGAAAAAGATAAAATTTCTGCCATTGGTTATGCAGAAAGTAAGGATGGAATCCGTTGGACCCGAGATCCCGGCAATCCTGTATTTCATGGACAGGATGATCATATAAACATTGAGAATCCGTCTCTACTCTGTCTGGATACGATTTGTTTCCTTTATTATAATCAATCTATTCCTAAGGCAATGATTGCTGTAGCAACAGTATTGAAATAAGTTGGCAGTTTCCAGTTCCCAGTTTCCAGTTGGCAGTTGGCAAAAAATTGCAAACTGCCCATTGCCCACTGCCCACTTTCTCTTAATTCCCCCCAACGTTTACTAAACAGTTCCCGGCGTTCACTTAATGGAGTCATTTCGGCTATTATGGGATTGTACTTTTGTTATAAGTCGGCAGTCGGCAGTCGGCAACTTCGGACTGCAGACTTTGAACTGCCGACTTCAGACTTCAGACTGCCGACTTAAAAACTAACATTAAAACCAACAACCATGAAAACAAGATTTCTACTTTCAGCAATGCTCCTTTGTTCCGTGATGGGTTCATACGGACAGTGGACATACGATTACTTACAACAAAACAAAGGCCGCATGGGCGCGGCTGTGCTTGGCCAGAAAGTTTACTTTGCCGGCGGGTCGAATAGTTCCAATCAGCCGCTGTCGGCCATTGAAGTGTACGATGCGAAGCTGAAAGCCTGGGATACAGGCCTTGACCTCCAGCTATCCGTACCACGCATGCACCCCGCTTGTGTTGCCGCGGGTGCCAAGGTCTTTTTTGCCGGCGGGGCGAACATGTTAAACGGGACTATGTATTACGAGGTGGATATATGGGATACGGTCACTAAAACATGGAGCATCGATGAGCTCACGATCCCCCGGGTATTTCTGTCGGCCGTAACCAATGGAGAAAAGGTTCTATTTGCCGGCGGCAATAACCTGCAGGGCTCATCCTATGATGTTGTGGAAATATATGATATGAATACCGACCTCTGGGAAATAACCTCCTTGTCTCAATCAAGGAGCGGGATGGGAGCTGCAGTTCTCGGCGACCTTGCATTCTTTGCCGGTGGTTATTGCGATGAAACATCCTCAGTGACGGACAGGATCGACATTTACCATTTTTCAACCGGGACGTGGACAACAGCTTCACTTTCACAGGCGCGGGGATTCCTCTCCGCCGTTACCGTAAGAAATAAAGTGATCTTTGCCGGCGGAACTACAATAGATAACCAACCCACCAACAGGGTGGATATCTTCGATGCCGCCACCGGAACATGGGATACGGCAAGCCTCTCCGTAGCCAGGGCCTTGTTCCCCGATCCCTCTTCGGCCGTAATCAGCAACCGCAAGGCCTGTTTTTCCGGCGGCGGACATTTTGACCTGTACAGCCATTACTGGAATTCGGCTTTCAATGTGATGGATATTTATGATGATTCAACAGGGACGTGGTCGACCGACAGCCTGACCCATTCTCTGCTGCTTCATGCGGTTGCGGGAGTTGGGAACTATTTAATCGTTGCCGGCGGATCGGCCGCCCCTGCATGGAGTTTTACCAATAAAGTGGAGATATATTTTAATACGGATGTTTGGGCCGGCATTGATAAACGACCGGAAGCTGAAAATTCGTTAAAAGTCTATCCAAATCCGGGTCTAGGCAAGATACACCTTGAGATAAGGGATGATTGCCGCAAATCGCTACAGGCAAATGTATTCGACATGCAAGGCCGTCTGGTCTTCACCCAAATCCTGCAAGGCAGAGAACGTGAACTTAATTTGCAGTTGGCGGCAGGCGTGTACCTGCTAAGGGTCATTGCTGACAATACATTGTATTCGGAAATGATAACTGTTCAATAAGTTGGCAGACTGCCAACTGCCGACTGCCGACTCGCAACCATGACACGCACCCTCCTCATCGACGACGAACCCCACATCCGGGATACCCTGCGGAAACTGCTCGCAAGACATTGTCCGCAGGTCAATGTTGTGGGGGAGGCGTCCGGTGTGGCAGAGGGGATCATAGCAATACAAAGGCTTCATCCGGATCTGGTTTTTCTCGATATCAACCTGGAAGACGGATCCGGATTTGATCTTCTGCATTCCCCGGATTCAATCGATTTCAAAATAATTTTCATTTCTGCATTTGATAAAGATACCATTCAGGCCTTCAAACTGAGCAGTCTTGAATTCCTGGAGAAACCAATCAATCCAGATGAACTTCGCACAGCGATAAAACATGCTGAAAAGGCCGAACCCCGGGACTTGGTTTTGAAACTGCAAGCATTGGTAGCGAATTTCAGGAAGTGAGGAATTTATTTTAGCACCCGACTTTCCACTTGCTTTCCCCATATTAGTATCTTATCTTTACCACATCATTTCAACCCGATGGTTTTATGATCCGTGCTGTCATCATCGACGATGAATTTCATATCCGCGACACCCTGGTAAAAATGCTGGGGATGAATTGTCCGGATGTTAAGGTTGTCGGCGAGGCATCAGGTGTGGTGAGTGGTATTGCAACCATAAAGGAACTTAAGCCTGAACTTGTGTTCCTGGATCTCCGGATGAAAGACGGTACAGGTTTCGATCTGCTTTCAGCGTTTCCTTCCATTGACTTTAAAGTCATTTTTGTCACTGCATATGATCATTATGCCGTCCAGGCTTTCCGGTTCAGTGCATTGGATTACCTGCTTAAACCGGTCAATCCGGAACAGCTTGTGGAAGCCGTTACCCGCGCAGGGAAACTGATCCGTGAGGATTTCAAAAAACAGATGAATGCACTTGAAGAAAACCTCAGATCCGACAGCAACAAAAATAAAAAGGTCATTCTCAGAACTGCAGAGAGCATCCACCTGGTTGATGTTGGTCATATTATCTTTTGCGATTCGGATAGTTGCTATACTACAGTCCATACTTTGGAAGGAGAGGACATCATCGTGTCAAAAACCCTGAAAGATTATGAAGAGATGCTGACGGATTGCGGGTTTTACCGTGTCCATAAATCCTACCTGATCAACCTTGTCCATGTTAAAAGGTTTGATCGCCAGGATGGGGGCTACATCGTCCTGACCAATGACCTGAAGATCCCGGTGGCATCGAGGAAGCGCGAATTGATGATGGAGTTGATGGAAAAGATGGCGGAGTAGTTCACACACAAATCTCCAGGCATGAACAAGATCTTTTTCATTTTCATTCTTCTGATTTTGCAACTGCAGGGTGCCTCCCAGCTACAGCGTCATGCCTCCAGGCATGAGATTGACAGCCTGAAAAATAATATCCACGGCTCCGGAATAAAGGAGAGGATACTTATCCTGAATCAGCTTGCCGGCTGTTATGCATCATTATCCTTTGACACCAGTTTCTTTTATGGAGGTCAGGCCCTTCATCTTTCCAGAACCGTTTCCGACAGTCTTTCTGAAGCCATAATAAAGGTCAATATTGGCAACGCCTATTATTATAAAATGGATTTCAGGAATGCTGTGCTCACTTACTTATCAGCGACAAGGAGACTTGAGGAGCATAAGAAATGGAAAGAATTGGGTGAAATATACTTTCAGTTGGGCCAGATCAATTTTTTTATCATGCGTAGCGATGAATGCATCTCTTTTTACCGGAAGGCTATTCATTACTACCAGCTATCAGGCGATGAGGGACCACTCGCCACGGTATGGGAGAATATGGCAATAGCGTTTAATCTGATTAGCTACTGGCCAGTTGATAGTTCATTGGTTTATGGGCATAAGCTACTGGATTATTCCCGCAGGATTAACGATCCCTACTGGCAGGCAATGGCTTTAACTGAAATCGCAATGTATTATATTGAATCCAAAACAGTTGCTGGTAAACAAATGGTAATTTCTTATAGTGATTCTGCATTATATCTCGCAGAAAAGTTAAAAAATGAAAAGATCATTACGATCATCTTTAACAACCTTGGATCTAATTATGACAGAAGTTCACCATTATTCGATTCAACAGGGAATCTGGCTCTTGCAAGGTATTATTATGAAAAAGGTATCAGCCACGCCAGGAAATCAGGAGAAATTATTTTCCAGATTATGATCCATAATGCACTTGCTGCCATTGACATTGAAGAAAATAAAAATTATCAGGCAGAAAGGAACCTTGATTCTGGGGAGATTAAACTGGTTGAATTCTTCCAGTCCGATCTGAAAAGCAATGTGTTAATTGAAAATTTATTTCGTTTTAGGGAAGAACCGTTCAATTTCTTTATAGCCCAGAGAGAAAGAAACAACTTCTTCAAAAACCGCTATCGGCTTGCTGTTGCGAGAGGAGAGCTGAGACAGGCAATAGATTACCTCCAAAGGTATTACCAGTCCCGCGATTCCATGAATTCCGCTCTGAAGACCAGGCAAATAGAATTGATGATAGCTGAGGCAGAATCTGAAAGAACTGAACAGAAGATCCTGTCATTATCAAAGAACAATGAGTTTGAGCGGCTAAAACTATCAAGGTCAAGATATATTTTTATCGGTATCAGTGCCGGTGTGATCATCATCAGCCTCCTCGTATTGTTGTATTTTCAGCGAAAGCGATGGAAGGCTGAGCAACGATCCTCAACCCTTGAGCAGAAACTGCTGCGTTCGCAGATGAACCCGCATTTCATTTTCAACTCACTTGCAGGTATTCAGAATTTTATCGTCAACCGGAAAACCAATGAGGCCAGCATCTATCTTTCGCGGTTTTCACAGCTGGTCAGGAACATACTGGATAATTCCATTGAGGAATATGTCTCCCTTCAAAAGGAGATCGAGACGATCCGGTGTTATCTTGAACTGCAACAATTGCGTTATGCAGGACAGTTTACTTACAACCTGTCGGTGGATGAAAAGATCGAAGAAGAAAATATGATGATACCCCCGATGTTGGCGCAACCCTTCATCGAGAATTCCATCGAGCACGGGATCAGGTACAAAGAGACACCAGGCCATCTTGATATCCGGTTTCTCCTTGCAGACAGCATGATCCGGTTCGAAGTGGAGGATGATGGCGTAGGCCGTGAAAAAGCCATGGAAATAGAATTGAAACAGAATCGTGTTCACCGCTCTTTATCCACCTCCATTACCCATGACCGCCTGGTCAGGCTGAACAAAAAACTGAAAAACAAGATCCGGTTGGAGATCACCGACCTGAAGGACAATCATGGCGAGGCATGCGGAACCAGGGTGAGCTTTGGGATTCCGGTTGTTGAAAAGTAGTTCCAAGACTGCAGTCGGCAGTCTGCAGACTCAGTACTGCTGACTGTGCACTGCCGACTTTCCCTGAATTTTCCCCGGCGTTCCCTGATAAATTCCCGGCGTTCACTAATCCGGTTCATTTCAGGTGTTGTGATGGAGTAATTTTATTTCAGCTGATTTGAAATTAAATGAAACACCAGGCACATTTGTCACATCAGGAATATTTGATTTCCTGGTGTTCCTGAGTAATGAAAGGCATCTCAAACCTTAATCCTGACCATATGAAAAATTTTTACATTTTATTGTTTTGTTTGCTGGTGGCGAACAGCACAATAGCACAATGGACATGGCAATACCCACTACCACAGGGTAATACGTTGAAATCTGTTCACTTCCCAGATGCCAGTACGGGTTATGCAGTGGGTGATGACGGAACTATCATTAAGACCACCGATGGCGGGACAAACTGGACCGTTTTATCAAGTGGAATATCCAGTGGGTTAAATTCTGTCTATTTTACCGATGTTAGTGCAGGTTATGCAGTGGGTAGCATAATACTGAAGACCATTGATGCAGGTGCGACATGGACTGAGATATCCCCTGGAACAAATGTAAATTTAAACTCGGTTTATTTTACAAATGCAGATACCGGATATGCTGTGGGAAGTGATACATCGGGCGGTGTCATCATTAAAACCATTGATGGCGGCACAACCTGGTCGCTTTTACCAGGCGTTACAACCTATTCTCTGAGGTCAGTTTTTTTTGTTGATTTTAATACAGGTTATACGGTTGGCAGTAATGGGAAAATTCTTAAAACTATAGATGGAGGTACAAACTGGACTTCCTTGCCGAGCGGAATATCAAATGACTTAAGGTCTGTCCACTTTCCCCACCCGGATACAGGTTATGCAGTGGGTGGCTTTGATGGAACAATTATTAAAACCATTGATGGAGGTACAAACTGGACTGTTATATCAAGTGGAATACCACAGATGTACCTGTACGCTGTTTATTTCACAAATGCCAACACCGGATATGCGTCAGGTAATTACGGAAGGATAATAAAAACTACAGATGGTGGCATAACATGGACACCTTTATCAACCGGATCAAATAATGGCTTGGCCTTCAATTACTTTTATTCTGTTTACTTCACAAATGAGTATATTGGTTTTACAGTGGGTTCGCATGGAACCATCATTAAAACAACGGACGCAGGCATCACCTGGAATGAGATGTCAAGTGGGACAACTTATGCATTACGCTCAGTTTGCTTCGCCAGTCCAGGTACCGGTTATGCTGTCGGCGGGATAGGTTCGGGGGAGGGGCTTATCGTAAAAACAACCGATGGAGGAACAACCTGGGTTCCTGGCACCTGTAATACAGCAAGTTGGTTGTCTTCAATTTGTTGTACTGATGTAAATACTTGCTTTGCAGTTGATAACAGCGGAACCATTATCAAAACCATCAATGGTGGCACGACCTGGAATTCATTAGCTGGCGGAACAACTAGCTGGCTGCATTCAGTTTATTTTAGTGACCCCAATACGGGGTATGTAGTTGGTGACAATGGAATTATCATAAAAACAATAGACGGAGGAATAACCTGGAATACATTATTGATCGACTCAACGCTATTGTTACGTTCAGTTTACTTTACTGATGCCTATACCGGCTTTGTAGTTGGTAGAGGTGATAATTTGGGGGTCATAATAAAAACCATTGATGGAGGTGCAACCTGGACTTCAATTTCTGCCGGAACAACAGATTTGATAAACTCAGTCTACTTTCCTGATGCTAATACGGGTTATGCGGTGGGCGCTAATATAATCTTGAAAACTATCGATGCTGGAGCAACCTGGACGATCCTTTTCAACGGTCCTATTGGTTCCCCATCGTTCGCCTCCGTTTACTTTACAGATGTTGAATATGGTGTTGTGGTTGGCATTCAATATCCTGGGTACGGAATTATCTGGGAAACCGAAGATGGTGGTACGACCTGGACAACGCAGGTAGTAGGTAGAAGACCATTACACTCCGTTTACTTTACGAATTCCGATACAGCCCATATAGTTGGTGATTTTGGTACAATATTAAAAACAACGAATGGTGGTAGTATAGTCGGCCTGTTCAACCGTCCTCTGAAATTAAATTCCCTGGTTATGTATCCCAATCCAACTTCAGATATAATAACCATTGAAACTATGACCAGGGGGCAACTATCAATCCTCAGCCTTTGTGGTCAGGTCTTGCTGAAACAAGCCATATTTGATGCCAAAACTCAAATCGACATCAGCCATCTCGCTGTCGGTATCTATATTGTGAGGGCAATGACAGAAGGTATGGTGCAGGTGGGGAAGGTTGTTAAAGAATAGAAATAAGTCAGCAGTCAGCAGTCCTCAGTCTGCAGTCAAAATTTTGCAGACTGCCAACTGCAGACTGCAAACTTTTAAAACAACCTCCTATGAAAAGAACATGTACAATTTTAATGCTGAGCGCTTTGATAACTCTCCTTCCGGGATGGAACGGAGCCATGGCTCAGGAACCGTTGGATTTTTCTTCTTATTCAGGCAACCCGGTACTGACGCACGGAGACCCGGGTTCGTACGATGCAACGATGTGCTTTTTACCTTATGCCTTATGGCATGAAGGGATATTTTATCTCTACTACACAGGGGATGGAAGTATTTGCGTTGCTACATCAAATGACGGATATACATTTGAAAAGTTTATTGGTAATCCTTTATTGGCGCCTTCGGCCAGCGGCTTTGATTCGTATCAGATCACCCAGAGCGTGATCATCGAAACCGGCTCACAATGGGTGATGTATTATTGTGGACGGGAAGATCCCGGGTACGGTCCGGGAAATGCAGTCGGACGGGCGACTTCCGACGACCTTACCGGGCCATGGGAACGCATGACGGATCCTGTCATAACAGTGGGTGTTGCGGGTGAATGGGACGAAGGATTTATCGCCCCCAATGGAGTTTTTCCCAAAGATACCGGTGGTTTTATCATGTTCTATTCTGCTTCGACCGATTTTTTTACGGGCTACTGGGAGATCGGGATGGCGACATCACCCGACGGGATCACATGGACGAAATACAATGATCCTGCCACACCGTTTCCCCCTTATGCAGACAGCGATCCTGTATTGAAAGTCGGATCGACAGGCGAATGGGATGAGGGGCATGCATGGGAATGTACAGTCATCTTTAAACATGGGTATTATGAAATGTATTACAGCGGAGGTGGCCCGTCACCCGGAGGCATTGGTTACGCGTGGAGTTATGATGGTATTTCCTGGGAAAAATGGCCTGAAAATCCGGTCTATTCCACCCAGTATGATCCGTATGGTATCAGTATAGGAGGCAACGTAGAAGTTCCCAGCCTTCTTATATACAATGAAACCGTTTTCATGTACTATGACTATGGCCCTGGTCCTGCAGAAATCGGAATGGCAACCGCGGATGTTTGGGTGGGAGCAGGGGAGAACCGAATTACGCATGACGAATTACGAATGACGATTTATCCGAATCCGGTCAAAAATTCAACCACATTTACCTGTTCTCTGAAAGAGCCTTCCCATGTAACTATTGAGATCTTTGACAGTTTCAGACGGTTGGTGGGGGAACCGGTGAATGCCTTTCAGCAAAAGGGTGACCAGCAGTTTTACTGGAACGCAGAGCCTTTACCTGCCGGTATCTATTTTTACCGCGTTCAGGCGGGGAATGAGGTTGGCATGGGGAAGATCATAAAATTATAGTTCCCAGTTCCCAGTGGGCAGTGGGCAATGTTCAGTCTGCAGGACAATTTGCTAACTGACAACTGAAAAACGGCGAAGTGGATTTTTTTCCTATTGTGATCCGAGAAATCAAGGTGATGCTGGATATGGGCCTGGCGGATCTTTATGGAGCGAGGATTTGATAAGTTTGAGATCACAATTTGGGACCTCAAACCGTATTGGTATCTGAAGACAGGATGGTACTAAATCTGTCCTTCAAGGAGATCCTCTATTGGAAAGATGAGATCATAATCGTTCCAATTGAGATTTCCATCGATGATCTGAAATTCCTTAAATAATGTTTCATCAAGGTATTTTCGGATCGATGGATGCAGTGAATTTAAAAGAAATGGTTTAAAATCTATGCATTTTTCGACACCATTGTCAAATTTAACCCTGATGGCACGATCACCGATATATTCTGCTGAAACAATCTCTATTACTTCAGTTCCGTAAACTTCTGATGGTTCCTCAACTATTTTCATTTCAACGGTTTGTTTATCCTTTCAAATTCAACCTCCTTATGGTAAACAAAGTAATCTATCCATTTGGCCACGATTCGATTTCCATATTGTGTAATAAAGTCTTTAAAATCAATAAGTTTATTGCCAGACAAAGGTCTTCTTCCTTTTACAGGTTTAATTTTGATCTCTTCAATTCTTCCATTAACAATATAAAATTCGGCAGTAATCTCAAATTCATTGTATTTTCCGTGTACATGGACAGGCTCATGCTCATTAGAATAGAAAAACAACAAAATTCCCAGATACTCGTAGATCTTTGGCATTCAAATCTAATTGGCATTACAAATATACAATTATTTGACTGTCAACTGCCAACTGCACACTTTTTTTCCTATCTTTATCTTCCTTTTCCACACCACCCCCATGGGCAACCTTCGCCAGTCGCTCCGCCTGATCCCTTACTGGGCATACCTGCTCGTATTTGTGGTTGTCTGTGCAAACAGTATTCGTTTTATCTACATGTACCAGACGCCTGTCAGTGGTGAGACCTCCGCGCTTGTGAATGGTCATTGGATCGTAAACTATATCGGGGAGGACAGTCCGGTAAGCAAAACGGAAATCAGGATCGGCGACACCCTTGTTTCCTGCAACGGTTACCCTTTGGAAGAATGGTTCTCATGCTACCACGGGCAGAAGACCGGTGACACCCTGATTTTCGGGATTCTCAGGAATACCCTGGAGGTCGGGATACCGGTTATTGTCGAATCTTACTATTCGGAAGGTGAAGCTGTTGCCTGGACTTTGCTTGGTTTTTCCCTTCTTTTCAGCCTCGCCAGCCTGTACCTTCTGGTCAAACGCCCTGGAGATAACGCAGTATGGGTGTTTTTCATCTACTTTCAGATGCTTATGACAGTGGCCCCCGTTGCCATTTTCACTCCCTTTCCCGTTCTTCTGCCGGTGATGGCCACCATGGTATTCATTTTCTGCATCAACCTGTATGGTATCGTCCTGATCCATTTTCATCTGCTTTTCCCAAAACCTGCTTTGATATACATGAAGTTCAGACACCTTCCAACAGCTTTTTACACAGCCGGCGTCCTCTTGTCAATATATTTCTTCATCAGTTATCTAAGGTTTGTCTATATCCCATCGGCTGAAACGGATGAGGCCTTCACAAGGATGATCAGGCACTCCCTTTACTGGGATACCGTGATTTTTCTGACAGCCCTGGCCATTGCAGTGTATCAGTATCGAACCATCAAGGATACGCTGGCCCGGAATCAACTCATGCTGCTGATCATTGGTTCTTTCTTCGTTTTCCTTCCACTCGTATCCCTGACTTTCTTTTACGAGTGGATTGTCGGGCTTCAATGGCCCTACCTCATCGAAATGTCTTCGACGGCAGGCAACGCGATCCTGATCCTCTGCATCCTGGTCGCAATTTTCCGTTTCCGGATCTGGCATGTGGAGGTTGTAGTACGGAAAGTACTGCTGTACCTGGTCGCTACGGTAATCATTACCCTTTCTTACCTCATGATGATCTGGCTTGTAGATCAGTTTCTTTACAAGGAGTCTACCCTGACCCGTTTCATGATCCTTGGGGTTTCGGTGATTGTCTTCCTGGCATTGAGAGACCGTATCCAGCGCCTGATAGACCGGATATTTCATCGTGAATCGTATGACTCTGCTACGGTTGTTTCAGATTTCGAAGCAAAAATGGCGGGTATTTACCGGTTTGATGAGTTGAAACAAAAAATCCCTCAAAGTATCGATGATATATTTCATTTCAATTCTTTTATGTTTAACCTTAAAAACCATGACCTGATCTACGAGCCGGTATATGTTTTTGGGATAAATGATCAAAAGATCGGTTCAGATCATGAAATTAATTCCGAACTTGAAGGGAAACTCCGGAAATCAACTGTCTTTTCCCCGGATGAATTGGGTCGTAAACCTGCTATCCTTGAAATATTTAATGGAGATCTGATCGTTCCGCTGGTATCTGACGGAGAACCGAACGGGTTCTTTATCTGTGGCCGGAAAAAGTCACACAGGATCTATTCCCGGCAGGACATCAATGTTCTTACACTGCTCGCCCGAAGGGTAATTGCCCTGCTCAACACGGCAAGCCTCTTCCAGAAGGATCTTGACCGGCAACTGATGCTGGAACGGGAGCGAAGCCGGATTTCGCAGGATATGCACGATGATGTGGGCGCCAGCCTTACGCGTATTTCGATCCTGAGCGAACTGGCTAAAAATAATGCTGATAAAGCAGATGAAACCAAACAATGGCTCAGCCAGATCAGCGATACGTCCCGAGGGGTGATGGAGGAGATGAGCCAGATCATCTGGGCATTGAACCCGAAGAACGATACGCTGGCTGGGCTTGTCGCATACATCCGGCGATTCGCAAACGAGTACCTCGAAACAGCATCTGTAAGATGTACATTTGACCTGCCGGAAGCCGAACTGAACCTTGCCCTGAGGGTGGAAGTACGCCGGAATATTTATCTGGTGGTCAGGGAAGCCCTGCACAATGTGGTTAAGCATGCCGCTGCCACGGAAGTCGGGATTTCGATGAAGTTGAATAAATATGAAATTATTATCACAATTAAGGACAATGGCAAAGGATTTAATCCCGGCAACCTTGAATTCCCGGGAAACGGACTGATAAACATGAAGAGGCGGCTGAGCGACATCAACGGGGAGTTCCGGGTCAGATCAAAAGTTGGCGAAGGAACGGAATTGGAATTACTACTTTTTGGGGATAGGAATCAGTAGCCTTTCATTTTAATTTTGCTGTTTAAATTTGTTCATGCCCGGAAAAAGATTTTAACAGGAAAAATTTGGAATGGCTGAAACAGAAAATTCCCTGAACAACCCGATCCGCATCGCCATCGTGGAGGACGACAAGACCGTCCGTGAAGGATTGCAGATGCTGCTCAATGGCTCTCCGGGCTTTTCCTGTGTTGCTGTTTTCGGCAGTGGTGAAGATGCTCTGGCCGGATTGCCTGATATCTCCCCGGATGTGGTGCTGATGGACATCAACCTGCCCGGCATCAACGGCATCGAATGCATCCTGAAACTGAAGGAGAAGAATCTGCCCATCCTCTTCATCATGCTGACTGTTTTTGAAGATACCGACGCCATATTTCGATCCCTTTCAGCAGGCGCATGCGGCTATCTCCTGAAGCACACTCCTCCGGTTAAGCTTCTCGAAGCGATTCAGGATGTACAACGTGGCGGCTCTCCGATGTCGGGGGAAATCGCGAGAAAAGTTGTTCAATCCTTTCAGCATCCTGCCTTAAAAGATACTGGTACGGGAAACCTGACAAAACGCGAGGAGGAGATCCTCGGGTACCTGGCACAAGGATATTTCTACAAGGAAGTAGCAGAATCCCTTTGCATCAGCGTGGAGACCGTCCGCACCCACATCCGGAACATCTACGAAAAACTTCAGGTGCGCACCCGCACGGAGGCAGTGCTGAAATATCTCAAGAAGTAAGTTGGCAGTTGGCAGTTGGCAGTTGGCAGTTGGCAGTTGGCAGTTGGCAAATTTTGACTGTAGCCTGCATACTGCTGACTGGCAACTTGTCCGCCTGATCCGCTAGTCAAAATTACTACTAAATGGGGATTGTTTCACCACTTGATGGGGATGTATATTTGAATAAAAAAGAATAACCTTAAAAGTGAATCCTATGAAAAAAGCAATTACTGTTTTAGCATTGGGCATCCTTTGGTCACTCCTTCCTGGTTGGAACGGAGCCATAGCCCAGGAACCGCTTGAGTTTACCGGTTCTTTCTTCAATCCTGTTTTGACCCACGGAGATCCGGGTTCGTATGATGGTGATTTGTTGGTCGCACCATATGCCCTGTGGGATAACGGCGCTTTTTATATTTTTTACGCAGGAAATGGCGGCGGATGCCTTGCAACCTCCTCTGACGGATTAATCTATACCAAATTTGCAGGGAATCCCGTCATAACTCCTTCAGGCAACGGTTTTGATTCCCTTTTCGCCGGTGGAGGGCCCGTATTGAAAGTCGGCCCAAAATGGGTGATGTATTATGGCGCCCGTCAATACCCGGGCTGGGGCCCCGGGGAATCCACCGGCAGAGCCACCGCCGACAGCCTGACCGGCGTATGGGAGCGGTCCTCTGCACCCGTGTTGACCATTGGCAGCCCGGGGGAATGGGATGCAGGTCTTGTCAATACGAACAATGTTCTTCCGCTGGATACCGGAGGCTTTATCATGTTTTATTACGCCTCCGACGACTTTAACAGTAACTGGCTGATGGGTATGGCCACCTCCCCGGATGGAATAACATGGACTAAATACAATGATCCGGCTACAACCCAGGCTCCTTTTGCTGAAAGTGACCCCATCCTTCCGGCAGGAGCACCGGGTGAATTTGATGAATGGGGGGTTACCGGAGCCGGCGTCCTAAGAATGGGTGGTTATTATCATATGTACTATGCCGCCTTATGTCCCGACCCCACCCTCGGCTACCGGTCAGATATCGGATATGCCTATAGTTCAGATGGGATCAGCTGGGAAAAATGGCCGGAAAACCCGGTCTATGTCCAGGAGAATGATCCTTATTTCAACAACACTACCATGATATATGAACAACCCTGCACCCTTGTGAATGGGTCAACCGTTTATTTGTACTACGACTATGGAACATGGGAAAATTCCCTCGGACTGGCGACAGCGCCAAATATCTGGGTTGGAATCAACGAACGAATTACAAATTACAAATTACAAATTACAAATTATCCGAATCCGGTTTATCAATCCACCACTTTCTTTTATTCACTGAAGGATCCGGGACAGGTAAAACTTGAGATATTTGACAGTTTCGGAAGGTTAGTGGAGGTGCTGGAAAACGCTTCCCGGCCAAAGGGGAAACACCAGGTAACATGGAATGCGGAAAATTATCCTGCAGGCATTTACAATTATCGGCTGTGGGCGGGCGGAGCTGTTGGGAAGGGGAAAGTAATTAAATTCTAAAAAAATGAAAACACTCCTTCTGATAACCTATACCGCCCTCTGGCTCACCCTAAGCACACATGGACAGAACCCGGTGATCCAGGTGTGCACTGAGCAGGTCCGGGTCGACAGCATTACGGCCACACTGGAGCATCTGCAGGCTTATGGAACACGTTACGCATTGGCCGACAACCGGAAAGCTGTCGCATCCTGGATCATGGGTAAATTTTCATCTTACGGTTATCCCGATGTAAAACTGGATTCCTTCCAGGTTGCATACGGTGATTCAACCTACTGGCAGTACAACGTGATCTGTACCCTGCACGGTGCCAGCGCTCCCGGTGAAGTCTGCATCCTTGGCGGGCATTATGACTCCTATTGCATTACGAAACCGGACTCTTTGGCGCCAGGTGTCGACGACAACGGCTCGGCGGTGGCGGCCACGCTGGAAGCTGCCCGAGTGATGAAACTGATGAATTATCAGCCGGAGTCAACGATCCGGTTCATCCTCTTTGCAGGAGAGGAAATGGGATTCTGGGGATCGAATCATCAGGCAGCAAAATCGACAGAGACCGGGGAAAAGATCATGCTGATGATGAATATGGACATGATCGCCTACAATCCCGACAGCTTGAAGGTGGTGTATCTTTTCCGTTACAAAGGCGCCGAAAGTGCCTATCGCCTGGCCACCGGAGTTTTTCAGCGTTACACAAGCCTTTCGGTGGTCACCGGCCCGGTGGATTTCGAGCACAGGTCGGACTCCTTTATCTACTGGCAGAAGGGATTCCAGTCGACCTGGGCTTTTGAATATGAATTCAATGCATACTACCATTCCGTTGACGATGTGGTTTCCAACTGCAATATAGGATATTGTGCGGAGATAGCGCAGGGATCCCTTGCAACCATCATGGAGATGCAGTTCCTTCCCTTTCCGCAGGGCATTGCTGCCCGTTCATCCGCGGATAACATTGTGATCAACTGGAACCCAACCGGAAATGCACACCTGAAAGGTTATAACATATACCGGTCGGAGAACGATAGCGCCGGATTTGTTAAACTTAACACGGCGCTGATCACCGACACCTCTTATGCAGATCCATCGGTTGAAACAAAAAAAGACTATTACTACTTCGCAACGATGATCAGCAAGTCGCTGGAGGAGAGCGTTGCTTCCGGAACCGTTCACGGGGTGCGGTTCGGATTCACCGATACCCTGCTGGTGGTGGCCTGCATGAAGGGCGCACAGACTACCCCCGACAGCATCGTGCAATTTTATGCCTCCGTCCTCGACAGCATCCCTTTCCGGTGGTTTGACATGAACAAGGATCACCCGCTCACCCTGGCAACCCTGTCACAATACAGGAACGCCCTGTGGGTCATCAATTCGCTGGAATACGATCAGATCCCCGGCCAGGTTGCCGGCGATCTCGAAACATTTTTTGCCAACCACGGCAACATGATGTTCGCGGGGTTCTCGTTCTCCCGTTTTATACTTGGAAGTATCGGTTTTCCGATGAAATTCCCTGAAAATTCATTGATAAGAAAGTATTTCCGGGCCGATTCCGTATCTAAAAAGATCAGCAGCTACATGTACCGCGCCTACCCGGATGAAGCGGGATATGACACCCTGTGGGTGGATCCTGCAAAAAGCATGAAACCGGGCTATCCCGGGGAGTTGAATAACATCGAGGTATTTACGCCGGCATCCGGAGGAGATCCGGTTTACCGCTTCGATTCAAAGTACGGCCCGGGAACTGTCCAGGGAGCGCAGCAGGGCAAGATCGTGGGACTGGAATATATGGGAGATGATTATAAAACCATCCTGCTCAGCTTCCCGCTGTATTATATGGATACTGCCGATGCAAACAGGCTTATGAGCTTCGTAATTAACAACAAGTTCGGTATTCCTGCCGGGTTAGCTTCAATTACTGATTTCGGATTACACATTGCGAATTATCCGAATCCGGCAAGTCAATCAACAACATTCGCTTATACACTCAGGAAGCAGGTTCATACAACGATTCATGTTTTCAACAGTTTCGGGCAACTGGTCGCCGAACCGCTGAATGCAAACCAGATCAATGGTGAACAAAAATTGACCTGGAACATGGAAAAACTGCCTGCAGGGGTTTATTTTTACCGCATCCGGGCTGGAAATGAAGTTGGCAGCGGGAAGGTTATAAAATGGTAAAAGGCTTTTCTTATGAAGACAAAAATCGTTCTCTCAGTTGTGGCGCTTGCAGTGATGGCAAGTGTTTATGGTCAGAATCCGGCAATGATACTGACCTTCAATGCTGTTAACGCCACTGCTTATGTACAGCCTGACAGCATAAAAGTAATGAACCGGACCCGGGGAGGTGATACTGTTTTGTATTACCCGGATACGGTACTGGCGCTGGTCCAGGTTGGAATCCACGATATGGATAATGACAAGGAACACTTTCAGGTGTTTCAGAATTATCCGAATCCTGTTATGGATCAAACCATAATTACCCTGTATGTTCCGGAAAAGGACAAAGTGGACCTCACGGTAACAGACATTCACGGACGACAGGTCATCCATACCAGGCGGATGCTGGACCAAGGTTATCATTCATTCAGGTTTACCCCGGGTACCGGAAGATTGTTTTTCTTTACCACGCGATGGAAAGGATCAAGAAACAGCATCAGGATTATGAATTCTGCTTCAGCATCAAACCGGAACTGTTCACTTGAATATATGGGAATTGATAAATCACCATCACCATTAAAGACAACTGAGGCTGTTCAAACCTTCACTTTCAGCCAGGGGGATACACTGCTTTACATTGGTTATGCTGGCACTCTTCAGTCGGGCAAGCTGGACACTCCCGGTGCCAGCAGTTCCCATACATTCCAGTTCGCTACCAACATCCCCTGCCCGGGAACGCCAGCGGTTACATACGAAGGACAAGTCTACAACACCATTCAGATCTTCAGCCAGTGCTGGTTAAAGGAGAACCTCAACGTGGGGAGCATGATCAATGGCAGTCAGAATCAAACCAACAACGGTATCCTCGAAAAATACTGTCACAGTAACAATCCCGACAGTTGTATCAAATATGGCGGTCTCTACCAATGGGATGAGATGATGCAATACGTAACACAGCAGGGATCAAGAGGAATTTGCCCGCCGGACTGGCTTCGACCTCACCGGCGCTGAGGCAGTATGGTGGACGTCAACACTAAACGTTACCGACTACGCCTGGTACCGGAATATCCATTATTTCAGTCCGAAAATTGGCCGTTTCGCAGACTCTTACAGTTTTAAGAATTATGGTTTCAGTGTGCGATGTCTTAAGGATAATTGAATTTAAAAAAGTCTGCAGTCTGCAGTTCTCAGTTCGCAGTCTGCCGACTGCTGACTGCCGACTGCTGACTGCCGATTGCTGACTGCTGACTGCCGACTGTGAACTTTCAATTCATAATCAAAGTCAGCCATCCCACCAAAATTCCTATCTTTGAGAGATCGAAGCTGCCTGCCCATGACGATCAACATCGACAACATTATTTTACTTGGATCAATTCTGCTTTTCATAGGTCTTTTAGGTACCAGAACCACAAAATATGGCATTCCGATCCTGCTTTTGTTCCTGGTGGTTGGCATGCTGGCCGGTTCGGATGGCATTGGCGGAATTAACTTTTCCGATCCCCTGATCACAAAATTTATCGGGGCAATCGCCCTCTCTTTTATCCTGTTTTCAGGAGGCCTGGAAACAAGATGGGGAGATATTAAACCTGTTTTATGGCAGGGGGTCTTGCTGTCCAGCATCGGGGTCATCGTTACTGCCTTTATCGTCGGGATCTTTGTTTCGCTGGTGACAAGCCTGTCATTGCTGGAAGGCCTTTTGCTGGGCTCCATTGTTTCATCAACGGATGCTGCGGCCGTTTTTTCGATTTTGCGCTCACGAAGCATCGCATTGAAAGGAAACCTTCGTTCACTGCTTGAATTTGAAAGCGGGAGCAATGATCCGATGGCCTATTTCCTTACCATTGTTTTCACCTACCTGCTTTCAAACCAGGATGCCACCTACATGTCACTGATCCCCATGTTTTTTCAGCAGATGATCCTCGGCGGCATCATGGGATACCTGATGGGAATCATCATGCACTGGGTGATCAACTGGATCAAAATGGAATTTGACGGTCTCTATTCCGTCCTGCTGATCACCATGATGCTGTTTACGTTCTCGTTCACCGGATTTATCGGAGGAAACGGGTTCCTTGCCGTTTACATTTCAGCCTGCATCCTTGGAAGCAGGAATTTCATTCATAAGAAAAGCCTTATCAAACATTTTGACGGACAAGCCTGGCTGATGCAGGGGATCATGTTCATCACACTTGGCTTGCTGGTATTCCCTAAACAATTGGTGCCTCATATTGGCGTTGGCCTGCTCATCTCTTTTATACTCATTATCATAGCAAGGCCGGTGAGTGTCTTTATATCCCTGTTTTTCTTTAAGATCACCAACCGCAAGAAACTCTTTATTTCATGGGTCGGGGTCAGGGGAGCTGTACCCATCATTCTGGCAACTTATCCGCTGACCGCAGGAGTTGCCAGGGCAAATGTCATCTTCGACCTTGTCTTTTTCATCTCCATTACCTCCGTGCTTCTGCAGGGAACAACCATCCCCATTATCGCCAGATGGTTGAAATTAATTCTTCCCGTTGAAATTAAAAAGATTTCGACATCAGATAAGGATCTTATCCAGCGGGACAGAACAATCATGGTTCAACTCACCATCAATTCAACTTGCCAGCATTTGGGTAAATCGCTGGTCGATTTTGGAATAAGCGGGATTACGATTACTTCCATTGAACGGAATGGTAAATTCATCCAACCTGAAGGCCATACTAAAATTCAAACCGGCGACCAACTGCTTGTTATGGCAGATAATTGGGAATCAATTGGTAAATTTTATGGTATTATGGGCATCGACCTGAAAGCCCCTGAGGGTTCCTGATGGGCTCTTCCAAAAAAAGTTTTCAGAATTATTGTCAGGATTTTATTTGTTGTCCGACAAATAGTCAAGCCATTGCTGAAAATGCAGACAAGATGATGACGGTTTTTTAAAATATTCTGTATATTTACCGGAGAAACCCGCACTGCAATGGTACCTGAGAAAAATGAAACCATCACACGATGGGTCCGCGAATACAGCCAGGAGATGTTCCGGTTTACCTTTTACAAAATGTCGGACCGTGAATCGGCAGAGGATGTTGTACAGAACACATTCCTGGCTGCGCTGCAGTCTTTTTCATCCTTTGAAGGCAGGAGCAGTCCCAAAACATGGTTGTTCTCCATCCTGAAACACAAGATCATGGATTATCACCGCGAAAAATACCGGAAACCCGATCAGATCGAGTTGACCCCCGGAAGTGATTACCAGGCGGATGAGTATTTCGATGAATCGGGCTCATGGAGAAAAGGATCGAGGCCCGTCAGTTGGAATGAAAAAAACCTGCTCGATGACCATGATTTCAATGCCACCCTTCAGGATTGCCTGCACCGGTTGCCTTCAAAGTGGTTTTCGGCCGTTCAACTGAAATACCTTGCAGGGGTTGAAGGAGCAGAAATCGTCAGGGAACTCGAAATTACCCCGGCCAATTTCTGGCAGATACTTCACAGGGCCAAGTTGCAATTAAGATTTTGTTTGGAAACCAATTGGATCAAGAAATGACAAGATGAAGAAACTGATGAACATGCTGATGATATCTTGCAGGAAATCGACTGAACTGATCGATAAAAGGATCCATTCAGGAATAAGCCGGCAGGAAATAATGCAGCTTCATTTTCATACCTTGATGTGCAGCGCCTGCCGCAATTATGGCCGGCAAAGCCGGATAATTGACCGGGTATTAAAAGAAGATCACACAAAACCAGATGCAACAGAACCTGATCCCGCTATTCTTCCGGAAGGATTTATTGACCGCGTTATTCATAAACTCGAAACCTGGTAAATCATAACATATCTCATTTTTGTTTCGGTTGTCATTCCCTTTCCCCTCCTCAATTCTTTTTGACTTTATTGATTTACTGAACCCTTCTGTACGCCACGTTCTCTGTGGCTCTCCGTGTCTTCTCCGTGAACCTCCGTGTAATTAATCATAAATATTTTGAATTTTCTGTCAGGTTTGACAAAACACAACGACTATTCTATCAAATAGCACAAACAATCAATTATTCATCATCATTAAATTTAAATAACATGAAAAATTCAAACAGCAATATTTTCAAAGGTTCACTGATCGCAGGAGCATTTATCGCAACAGCCGGACTGAGCGTTTCCGCCTCCAGCCTGGTTTCATATAACAATCTTGGTTCAGGCTCGGAGATCCGCGCCAGCTTACTTGAGAGCGCCAGCCGTGCCGTCAATTTCAAAACCCTCGAACTGAAATGTGGCGATGCCATGAAAACCGATACCGCCGCGGCAAAAAAAGCCGGAGATAAAATGAAGGATGCGAAGTGCGGCAAGGATATGAAAGACATGAAGCACATGAAGGATTCCAAGAAAGCCGATGCGGTAAAAGAAACCACAAAGGAAGGCGCTAAAACCGAAACCAAAATGAAAGATGCCAAATGCGGCGAAGGAAAATGCGGCGTTAATTAACATTTAATTATGACAGGCATTGGATTCAGAAAAGATTTTGCGGAAGAGTTTCTTCAAAGCAGCGTATTGCAACCGTCATTTTTGGAAGTAGCTCCCGAGAATTGGATTGGCGTTGGCGGATACTGGAAAAAGCAATTGAATAAAGCGCTTAAAAGGTATCCGCTCTTCCTGCATGGCTTATCCCTGTCGATTGGCAGTCCGGATCCCCTGGACCTTGATTTTCTCCGGAAGGTGAAAACATTCATAAAGGAGACCGGCGCCGGGATATATTCAGAACACCTGAGTTATGCCAAATGCGACAATGCACACTTGTACGATTTGTTGCCGGTCCCTTTTACCGCCGATGCGGTGGATCACGTTTCGGAAAGGATACTGCAGGTACAGGACCTGCTTCAGCAAAAAATTGCCATCGAAATCGTAAGCTACTATACCCCGGTAGCTCCCGAGATGACTGAACTGGAATTCATCAATGCTGTTCTCCGAAAATCGGGCTGCGACCTGTTGCTGGATGTAAACAATATTTATGTCAACAGTTTCAACCACCATTACGATCCCTATCAGTTTATCGATGGACTCACAATTGACAATGTTTCTTACATCCACATGGCCGGGCATTTGAAAATAGCTGACGATCTCATTATTGACACCCACGGAGAAGCTATAATCGATCCGGTTTATCAACTTTTTGATTATGCCATCCGGAAACTTCAGAAGGATGTACCAGTGTTACTGGAACGCGATTTTAACATTCCTGACTTGGCTGAACTGCAACATGAGATCCTGCAACTTGAAAAAATAAAAAGAGATGCATTAAAAGAAAAATCCTATGCAACTGCTTGAAACCACGCGAAATCATCAGTCGGAACTGGCCAAATATTGCCGGACCGGGCAATACAATCCCATCCAGGGTGTCAATGAACGCCATGTTGGCCGTTACAGACAACTCGTAATCAATGTTGTGGACGATACGCTCCGTTCGGCCTTCCCGTTAACCTGCAACTTGTTGTCGCCTGATGAGTGGACCAAGGAGGTGAATGATTTTTTTTCGTCACATGCCTGTCAGTCTCCCCAGGTCTGGTCAATGCCGAAAGAGTTTTGGGCCTATGTAAAAGATCAACAGCCGGCTATCGTTAAAAAATATCCCTTCCTCGATGAATTGCTCTGGCTCGAATGGCTTGAGGTGGAAATGTTCATGATGGAAGATAAAACTGCGGGTCACACCCCGGCTGGAAACCTGAAGAAAGACAAGATCGTGATCAACCCTGAACACCACCTTCAGTATTTCACCTATCCGGTTCATTTGAAGAATGCGCAACAAATTACCAAAACCGACAAGGGGCACTATTTTTTAGTCCTGCACCGGGAACCGGTTACCGGGAAAGTCAAATTTACCAACCTCTCCCCTTTTCTGGCACGAATGGTCGAACTGCTGGCCGAAAAGCCACGCACGATAAAAGAATTGATTAAAAAAACTTCACGGGAAATCGGAATAGTACCTGATCAGCAGCTTGCTGAAGATGTGCTCCATTTTCTGGAAAACGCTCTTGCAGGTGGGTTAATTCATGGATTTGTAAACAAATAAATACTCCGTATGTATAGCATTGAAACATATAGAAAATCGATTGCTATCGTGACCGGACTAAAAGATCAGCCCCTGCTTGCACTTAGGCTTGTACTGGCTTATGGATTTTACGGAACTGCTGTGATGAAGTGGGGCAGGATCAGTATGGATTACTTTATCAAACGGAGGATAAAATGAAAACCATTTTTGCAATAATAACACTGATTATTTGTAATTCGAGTCTATTGTATGCCCAGAAATACAGAACCGCGGAGGAGGCCAAAGGATTATCTGTAGGTATAAAGTCGCCTGATTTCAGCGCGGTTGATCAGCATGGTAAAATGTTCAGGTTATATGACCAGCTTAAAATCGGACCTGTCGTGATTGTGTTTTACAGGGGTTTCTGGTGTCCGGTGTGCAATAAACATCTTGGCAAACTGCAGGACAGCCTGGCCCTCATTGAGGCTGCCGGGGCCCGGGTTATTGCCATCTCTCCTGAAAAACCAGAATACCTCGAAAAAACGGCAAAAAAAACCGGAGCGCAATTCACATTACTTTATGATGATGGTTACCGGATTTCCGATTCATATGATGTTACCTTCAGGCCAGGTAAATCAACGCTGGTCCTCTATGATGTTTTTACCGATGCTGATCTTAAAAAAGCACACTCTGACGACAGTCAGCGACTACCTATTCCCGCTACTTATATTATTGGCAAGAACGGTACAATCATTTGGAGACAATTTGACCCGGATTATAAAAAACGATCGGCGGTTAAAGAAATACTTCAAGCAATCAAATGACCGATAAAAGCTATCCATATATTGTTTTTGTATTCATCCTGATATTTTCGGTAACGGGTTGTGAACGTTATCAGGAACCCCTATATACCGGCATTGAAAAACAATATGCAACACTTCCCGAAAACATGATCGCCTGGAATGATGACCGGTCGGTCAGCGCACGGTATGTTGACCCGACACTGCGGTATAACCACGGTATTTTGGGCGATAAAATCGAAGCCGGGGGATTGCTGGTTATTAAAAACAAAAGGCAATATTATTTCAAACTCGATGAAACATTTGTGTTCGAGGATCTGCAGCCAAGGCTCAAAGATGTTGACAATGACGGGGAACTTGAATTTATCACCATTCAGACCAGTCTGAATTTTGGCGCCAGTGTGTGCGTTTACAAGATAATCCTGGACAGGTTACTGCCTTATGCTCAAAGTGGATTTATCGGGATGCCTTACAGGTGGCTGAATATCGCGGCTATTGATGACCTTGACGGTGATGGGACAATTGAAATAGCATGGGTGCAGACCCCGCATATCGGCGGGGTTTTGAAAATCTCAAGGATTGAAAATGATTCATTGCGGGTGGTTGATGAAATAGCGGGTGTAAGCAACCATCTGAATGGTTCCCGGAATCTCTGTCTTTCGGCCGTTACATCAGTTAATCACCTTAAACGCCTGTATGTACCCACCGATCCTCATGATGCCATGGTGGGATTCAGATTTGAAAATGATCACCTCGTTGCACAGGATACCATTGCACTGAAAATCAATCCGGCGATCCCGTTGTTCCAGCAGTATAATTTTCAAAATCTTATAGCAGAAACGAACTGCATCTATTTCCCGGGGAACCATTGATAAACAAGATATATTGATTCCTTTTCTGCTCGTAAATAAATGTGGATCAATAAAATAAATTCGATATTTCTTCGTTATATAAACTAATTCTAAATAATCAAATTATGCAATATTTAACCATTTTTCAAAAATCAGCGTTGCGAATCACTCCGATCATTCTTAACATTATGGTCACCTTGGTTTCTTTCGGTCCATTGTCCTCCTGCAAAAAGAAAGAAGCAGTGATTCCTGCCGATACGGCAAAGACGATGGCAACCGATTTCAAGCTGAAATCATTGTCTGGAGATTCGCTCGGACTCTCTGATTATACAAACAAAGTGGTCGTCCTGTTTTTCTTCGGATACAGTTGTTCCTACTGTAAAGCATCTGCTCCTGAGATCCAGGCCAACCTCGTTGTCCCTTATGCTTCCCGGACAGATTATGCCGTTCTCGGACTTGACGTTTGGAATGGGTTGAATTCAGCAGTTGAAGCCTTTAAAAATTCGACCGGGGTGTCATTCCCGCTGATGTTGAATGCTTCGGCCGTTGGCTCCGATTATGGAACCACGAACGACCGCCTGATCATTGTTGATCAAACAGGATATATCCGTTTCAGGGGAAACCAGGGTGCAATAATGGACATTGATGCAGCCAAACAGAAGGTCAATGAATTATTAGCCAAATAGTGCACTTGTTCAAACCGGAATATTATCCCATTCGGTCGTCATTAAAATTTTATGCATTTATCCTGTTTATGTTGTTCGCACTGGAGAGCAGACCTCAGGGATGCAGCGATCCGGGTTTTTGTTCTATCCAAAGCATGAATCCTGCCGGAATTGCTGATACACTCAAAGACAGGAATAATACTTTTCATGCCGGATTTACCTTTGGAATGAGCCAGCACGAAATTCTTGTATTCACGCCATTTGTTGAATATACCAGATTGCTTGGCAGGAATTTCTCCTTTTCCGGGAAGGTCAACTTTGGTCTTTTATCAGGGGAACTTGCCAATACCATCGGACCTTCAGATTTCTATCTGAGCATGAGCTATAATTTTTTAGGTCACTTCTTTGTTACCGGGGGAGTGAAGGTTCCGTTTAATGATGGCAATAAAAAGAAGGAGGGCATGCCTTTACCAATGAACTACCAGCTATCCCTTGGAACAACAGACATTTTGCTGGGTGTTGGTTACAAAATAAAGCGGTTCTCCTTTACAGCCGGGTATCAGCAACCGGTCACCCAAAACAACAATCAATTCCTGGCAACCGATTATTCCGTGAACTCCAGGGAGCTAAAGTATTATTCCACCCGGAATTATTACAAGACGGCAGATGTCATGCTCAGGTTATCTTTCATTGCAGTACATTCGAAAAAGATCACCCTGATCACGGGGTTGGTTCCGATATACCATATTCAGAACGATACCTACCAGGAGCCGGATGGCAACCGGGTCACACTTTCCGGTTCGCAGGGATTAACCCTTAATCTCAATGTCATCCTGCAATATCACATCGCCAAATCGCAGTTTTTAGAACTATCGGTCGGAGCTCCGGCAATTTCCCGGAAAGTAAGGCCTGATGGCCTGAGTAAATTTGCCATAGGTTTCGGGTACAACATTTCCTTTTAATATAAGGACTTTTAAATTTTCCTGCCGGATAAAGTTAAAATGCAAACAGGTTCTGAATTGGAGGGTGTCTCAAAAGCTTTTTATTTACCGCAGAGGCGCGAAGACGCAGAGAAATAAGGATTGATAATAAGTGCTTTGCGTCTCTGCGTCTCTGCGGTTATTCTTAAAATATAGCCTTTTGGGACACTCTCGGGTAAATGTTAGACAAGTTTTATCTTTCCGTGATGAATCTGTGATACCCTTGGCCTACTTTTGTTTTTGAAACACTTAAAATTTAATTCGTTATGAAAAAGAAAATCTTAATTTTATTAGCATTACCTTTCATCATGCTGTCATCCTGCAAGAAAGACAAGGATGAACCCATGATTACACCTCAGGCCAAAGACCCGAATACGGCCGTAAAAGCATCCATCGACAGGTTCAGTGCAACTGCAGGACACCTGTTTATGAGAGATGCAACCAATGGACTGCCTGCTGCCAACATGGCAATAAATTTCGACATGGAGCCTTTTATCACACAAGGACTTGGTCCGAACGGCAGCAACGCGCGATACTATAATTTTGATGTACAATCCCTTGCAGCAGCCCCTATTTATGTGCTTTTCCGCACGGGGGAGACAACACCGGTCGCAGGCCAGTTGAACATTGTCGATGTTATTCCCGGTGATGCAGGATACAACGATTTCTGGCGGGTAAATAAGGTCACTGTCCCTGCAGGATACGTTGCCAATGTGGTGACCAGTTACCAGGAGATCGTGAGCAATGGTTATTCAATCGAATCCACCACCACACTGGTCAACTGTCCGGTGGTACCTGAAGGATCGACTGCGAACCTGCGTTATACTTCCGGTGAATCAAACCAGCTTGTTCGCGGCTGGTATAAAGGAAAGGTTGTATTTTACTTCAGTTTTTTTGAAAGAGACCTGATGTTGACCGGTTCATCGCAGGTGCCGGTGGCCGATATCCTTGTCACCTTCAACATCAACCCCGATCTGACCGGTGGCGGACCTCCTTCAGGATTCAAGACTGAACCCGGAACCATGCAGACGCATAACGTGCTTGAATTCATGCCCGAACAAGCCGGTTATTCACCCCTTTGGGATGTGGATGTGTATAATAATACCGATTTCGGAACAGTAATGAACTGGCAAACCGCCTCGGCGGCTAATATCATGGCTATGGGCGTTGCCCTGGTCAATTGTCCGGTCGTTTGGAAACAATAAGGTGCATCACGTAATCACTTAATCTATTCAGGCTGCTGTTTTCCGGCAGCCTGTTTTTTAGTTGTCATTGTGACAAAAGCCATATTGATTTGCAACACTTTGGTGATACTTTTGTGACATATCATTCGTATCTTAGCATAAGATTTTAAATAACAGTATATGAAACAGGTTCTCGTAATCGAAGATGACAGAGACATAGTTGATCTCCTGAAAATACACCTGAACGATCTGGATTGCCAGACCGAGGTGGCCTATGACGGGGATACGGGAATGGATAAAGCCATGAACGGTAGATTTGATCTGATCATCCTGGATGTGATGTTGCCGGGCAGAGACGGGATATCCATTGCACAAAAAGTACGCGCATATGAGAATTACACTCCGATCCTGATGCTCACGGCAAGGACTGAAGAGATTGATAAAGTACTCGGACTGGAATCAGGGGCTGACGACTACCTGACGAAACCGTTTGGAATCAGGGAGTTTATCGCAAGAGTGAAAGCCATCTTTCGCAGACAGGAACAAGATATCAGAAAAGATGATACCGGTAAAAAGCCCATTGAACTTGGAGAATTATATATTGATATTGAAAAACGCAAAGTGACGCTGAAGCAAGAACGCATTGAGCTGACACCCAAAGAATTCGACCTGCTGGTATTGCTTGCAGCCCACCCCGGCCACAGCTATAACCGACAGGAACTGCTGAAAGAAATCTGGGGTTACGAATTCAGCGGCTATGAACATACCGTAAACTCGCACATTAACCGTTTACGGGCAAAAGTTGAACCCGATATTAATAATCCCAGGTACATCCTGACAACCTGGGGGATTGGTTACCGTTTTAATGATGAAGTTTGATGCCATGAAAAGAAATACTTTCCTAAAGAGTCTGTATTGGAGGATCAGCGCGGCTTTTCTTCTGATATTGCTGTTACTTGGCCTGGCCTATGTACTGATTACCACTTTGGCCTCCAACCGCTATTACCAGGAAATGACACAGCGGCTTAACGCTAATGTCGCCGAACATTTGCTGGTGGAGGTGCCCCCCTTTTTAGATGGTAAAGTAAACGAGGAGGCATTGGGTAAGATCATGCACTCGATGATGGCTGTGAACCCATCTATCGAAGTTTACCTTCTCGACCCGGAAGGGGAGATCCTGTCGTTTGTCGTTCTTGATAAAAAAGTAAAGCTGAACCGGGTAGACATCAAGCCTGTCAGAAATTTTATTGAAGCAAAAGGTTCACATTTTGTTTTGGGCGACGATCCCCGCAACCCTGGCAAAAAAACCGTATTCTCGGCAACCGCGGTGAAGGAAAACGGAATTTTTATGGGTTATGTTTATATCGTATTGCTGAGTGAAGAGTATGATAACATCAGTTCGGCGTTGCTGGGCAGTTTTTGGATGAGAGTCGGAGCATATGCCTTCTCGATCACGATGATGGCCGCTATCCTGATTGGCCTGCTGCTGATCTGGCTGCTTACGAAGAATATACGGGTGATCGCCCATACCTTCAGGCAGTTCGAGAATGGCGACCTTCTGGCCAGGATCCCTGAACAAAACATGAAAGGCGAATTGAAGTTGCTGTCGCACACCTTTAATGATATGGCAGATACGATACTGCTCAACATCGACAAGCTGAAGGAGGTCGATACTCTTCGCAGGGAGCTGATCGCCAATGTCTCCCATGATCTGCGCAGCCCGCTGGCAGTGATCCATGGATATGTTGAAACCTTGCTTATTAAAGATGATAATCTGACTCCGGAAGACCGGAAACATTACCTGGAGACTATCCTGAATGGCAGCGAAAAACTCAAAAGGCTGGTCTCTGACCTTTTTGAGCTTTCAAAACTGGAAGCACGCCAGATCGAACTCAGAAAGGAGACCTTCTTTATAAACGAATTGTTGCAGGATACAGTACAGCAATACCACCTGGAAACAGAGAAAAAACAGATCCGCATTGAATCAGAGATCTCCACTTCGGTTCCGATGGTGCTGGCTGATTTAACCCTTATGGAGCGTGTTCTTCAGAACCTGGTCAGCAACGCTGTACAGTACACGCCCGAAAAGGGTACCATTTATGTTAACGTCAGGAAAAAGGAAAGTAACGTCGAAGTTGAAGTTCGGAATACCGGTGAAGGTATCCCGACTGATGATCTACCCATGATTTTCGACCATACGTGTCCGAACAATTTGAGTTTTAGCATTGTTTGATTATTTGAATTATTGATATTCAGCAACATAGTCATCAGAAACTGAGAAGTAGCTGTTCAAAATCTTTTTCTGAATCATGAGAACGAAATAGGTCTAGCAGTG
>JAUXWT010000094.1 GCA_030681475.1 Bacteroidales bacterium
CACTGCTAGACCTATTTCGTTCTCATGATTCAGAAAAAGATTTTGAACAGCTACTTCTCAGTTTCTGATGACTATGTTGCTGAATATCAATAATTCAAATAATCAAACAATGCTAAAACTCAAATTGTTCGGACACGTATGCATTCCAATATAAAAATTTGTATAGGTTGAAATTTCTCTTCCCCCCGAATAATACATCCGGAAACTGCCATCATCAAGCTTCAAAACAGAACTTGGAATGATAAACCCATCATCCCATTCCCCCTTCTTTCCGGAAGTCAAAACCGGTGAACTGCCCCGAATCCAAGGTCCGGTAAGTTGCCTTGCCGTTGCCCTCCCTACTGAAGTGCCTGGAGCATACACCGCAATTTCCTGGCAGTTATAATACATCACCCAGGTTGTATCCTCTTTCAGAAGGATCCCGGGACCAAGTGTAAATGCGTCAAATCCGCTGCTGTCAGGAGCCAGGAGGGGGTTTCCCTCAAATTTTGAATAATTGAATCCGTCAGTTGAGGTCGCAAGCCCTATTGCCATTCTGCCAGCCACATTGCATCCCATATAAAACAGGTAAAATGTATTTTCATGAAAGACGATCTGGGGTGCAGCAACATTTAAGTCATCCCATGAACCCGGTTCACCGGGGGTGAGGATCGGGTTGTTTGCATATCCTGTGAATTCCAGAGAGGAGGGCGAATCACTTTGCCGGCATCCTGTTAGGAGGATGATGAGCAGTAGAAGGTATAGGGTTTGGCGCATATCGGAGGAAATAATATTCATTTTATTAGTTCCCAGTTTCTACCACCGGAATCCCAAACTCCACTTTTGTCCCGCGCCCTTTTCCTGCAGCATCTTTCAGGTCGATGATCTCCATCCGGATCTTCTTTTTCAGTTTTTTATTCAGGGTATTGAGGCGGTCGCGGGTGATTGATGTTGCCATGGAGCGGTGACGGGATTTTTGCTTTGATTCGATCTCCTGTGCTTTGTCTCGGCCTACACCGTCGTCTTCCACCTCGAAAAGGATCATCCCCTCCTGCAGTTGGAACCGGACCTCAATTTGTCCGGTTGTCTCTTTGTGCCGGATGCCGTGTTCGATCGCATTTTCAATGAACGGTTGTGCCAGCATCGGGGGGATCAGCATCGCTTCGTCATCAATTCGTTCATCTATTGATATCGTATAATCAAATTTCCCGGCATATCTTACTTTCTGCAACTCCAGGTAATTTTCGATCGTACTGATCTCTTTCTCAAGAGGAACATATTCCTCGGTCGAATTATCAAGGATATTCCTGACCAACTGGGAGAACCGGGATAGGTAAACACTCGCCTGGTCAGAGTTTTCATTGATCACGAAATTCTGGATGCTTGCCAGCGAGTTGAAAATGAAGTGGGGGTTCATCTGTGCCCGGAGCAGCCGCTGTTCCATCGTAACCGATCGCTGTTCTGCCCGTATTCTCCTTCGCTGCAAAACGAGAAGCAGGATTACACTGATCATCAGGATGCCTGCCCCGGTTCCGATAAAAATAAGACGGGAACGGGAGAGCTGCAACCGGTTTAACTCATTGTCACTGGCCAGGGTTTGTAGCTTCTGCTGCTGCTTCTCGGCTTCATCTTCCGTGATCAATAATTCAACCTGTTTCCCCTGCTGGGATGCAAACATGGAGTCTCTTGCTTCATGAAATAGAAGAAGGTAATCGATGGCTTTCTCATAATCACCCAGTGCAACTGTTCGCCTGAACTGTTTTTGGTACATGTTGTATCTTGCCCGCTGCGCCATAAAATAGTCCATCAGCTTACCAACAGCGCCAGCAACTTTTCCTTGTGCTGGTGTGTTTTTCCACTCAAAGTCAAAGAAATCCTTCAAGGTGGCTTCGCACAATTCAAGATGAATGTCTGCATTTTTATAATCCTTGTCAAGCAGATCCAGCTTTGCCAGGTTGATCAGGATAGCTGCCTGCAGGTAACTGCAACCTGCTTTCATGCTGGACTTGTAAGCATTTTCATAATGAATCCGTGCCCGGGAGAGGTCGCCCGTGGCTTCAAAAAAGGTGGAAAACTCGTCGTAGTAATTACCACGAATTATATGGATGATTGTAATAAGCCCATCCTCTTTGATGTCAGAAGCTACAGCCATCGCCGAATCGCAATAAAGGAGCGTCTTTTGCTTCTCAGCGACCGATTTCTGGTTAAAGATGTAAAACATCCCAATATTCATCAGGGAGTAAGCTTCAGCGTAGCTGTTTTTATATCGTCGGGACTGATCCAGCATGTTAAATCCATAGACCAAGGCGGTGTCGATGGATCCGTAACTTAAAAAGAATACGGTGATGCTAATGGCATCATATGCCGCAATTAATGATGAATCACTCCTGGCTTCCGTGTAATACCTGATCGCATTTCGATAGTTGGAGATGGCTTCTTCTCCTCTCCAGATGAAAAAGTTGATGTTGCCGATCATGAGGCTCACATCCCCAAGTTCCTTATAATAATTCCCTTTTGCCAGGATCGATTGTGCAGACAGGTATGACATCAGGGCATTTTTAAAGTCCAGTTTATAGCAATAGGCGTTGCCCGCCTGGTATCGTGAAACACCGATCCCCTTTTGATAACCGGAAATTGTTGCAAGCCGCCCGGCCTGAGATGAGTAAACAATGCTGGAATCAAAATTGAATGCTGCAAAATAGTCGGCGAGTTCATTCAGAATGTCCACCTGGTTCCCGGCACTTGACCCCGGCAATAAATTCCTGAGACTGTCAATCTTATGCTGAGATTGAACAGTAAAATCGCTTTGCGCGAAGAGGATACCGGGAATGAGAAGAAAAAAGAGGAGGCTGATTTTCTGCATATTTTGTTATTCGTGTTTAACTGCTGCAAGTTCCCAGTTTCCAGTTCCCAGTTTCCAGTTCCCAGTTGGCAAAACTCTGCAAACTGCCAACTGCTGACTGCCAACTTTCTTTCATTCCGCCATCTTCTCCAACAACCCCATCATCTCCTCCCGCTTCCGCGACGCCACCGGTATTTTCTGGTCATTGGTCAGCACGATGAATCCGCCATCCTGCTTTTCGAACCGTTTGATGTGTGCCAGGTTGATCAGGAAGGATTTATGGACCCGATAAAACCCGCACCCCGACAACATCTCCTCATATTCTTTCAGGGTTTTGGCCACCATGATGTGTTCGCCTTCATTTGTATTGATTGTCGTGTAACAACTGTCGGATTCACAACAGACAATGTTTTTCAGATCAAGCAAATAGATCTGTTCCGTTGTTTTCAGAATGATCTTCTTATCCTGCCGGGTTAACGATCTCAGGTTATCGTACAGGGCGTTCAGTTGAATGTTGAAATGATCCCTGATCAGCAGGGCGGCACGATTGATCGCTGCAACAAGATGTTCAGGATTTACCGGTTTCAGAAGGTAATCGACCGCACTGAAACGAAATGCCTGGAGGGCATATTGATCGTATGCCGTAATGAAAATGACTTTGAAATCGATCGTGGGAAAAGATTGCAGCAGGTCGAAACCTGTTCCGTCGTTCATCTGTATGTCCAGCAATACCAGATCAGGGTTTAGTTCCCTGATGGTTTCGATTCCGCTAACCACACCGGATGCAGCGCCGGCGACCATCACCTGCGGGCAATGCCTTGCAAGCAGCTTTGCAAGCGAATCACGGATGTGATCTTCATCATCGATGATAATGGTGCGGAGCATGGTAATAGTTTACAGTTCGCAGTCGGCAGTTCCCGGTTCAGTACATTGCCAGCTAACTTCCGACTTCCGACTTCCGACTGCCGACTGCCGACTGCCGACTGCCGACTGCGAATGTCGCAGGAAAGATACAATAATTGCAACCAGAAAGCAAGTAATTCAAATGGTATTTATCTCCCGAAGATCCGGCGAAGAAAATCTTTCATGTCGTTCCAGGAGTCTCTGTCCGCTTCGGCATTGTATTCAATGGGCATGTTGAACTCCTTGCCGGTTTTGGTTGCATCCGGGTTGGTAAAGGCGTGAGTCGCGTTGGGGTATGTGTTAAATGTATATTCAGCGCCTATGGAATCAAGTTGTTGTTTAAAAGTATCTACATCCTCCTGAGAAACAAATTTGTCATTTCCTCCATGGCAAACGAGAATTTCAGCTTTCAACAGTTTTTTATCCGCAGGAGTTCCGGCAAGACCGCCATGAAAACTTACGACACCAACCAGGTCGGCGCCCAGCTTTGCGGAGTTAAGCACCACCGATCCGCCGAAGCAATAGCCGATGGCCGCAATCATGCCCGGATCGGCCTGCGGGTATTCCTTTACTTTTTTTATAGCAGCATCAAGCCGCATTTTTGCCAGACCGGGATCCTGATAGAACGGCGATGCAAATTCCTGCGCCTGCTTCGGGTCGGCCGCGGTTTTCCCGTTGCCATACATGTCGACCGCCATGGCGAAATATCCCAGTTCAGCAAGTTTCCTTGCCCGCATTTTTGCATAGTCGTTGAGACCCCACCATTCGTGAACAACCAGGACAACCGGGCGTTTTCCTTTTATATTTTCATCCCAGGCAACAAAACCATTCAGTGTTATGTCGCCTGCCTTGTAGGTCACTATTTCTTCTTTGATCGCCGGAGGCAGGCTGCCGGACTGTGCGAAGGAATTGATGGTCACCATAACTGTGCAAATAAGTAAAAATTTACGAAGATATTTTGGGTTCATAAGTCAAAGTAAAATTATTGGTAAAAGTCGGTTTATTTCATTCCCTGCAAAAATAGCATAAATATTTTTCCTGGATATAAATTATTATGGTTATATTTGTTGGGAAATACTATCATAAAATGACAATACAGGGCATAATGAGAGAAAAACCCAACCATAATTGGATTGCAATGAGCGATAGTGCTATAATAGATGCAATCGGAGAATACATTAAACACCAGCGACTGGAACAAAACAAAACACAAGCCCGGGTTGCAAAAGAGGCAGGAATAAACCGCTGGACTCTTAGTCAGATAGAAAATGGAGAATCCATAACGCTTAATTCCCTTATTCAGATATTGAGGGCGCTTGATCTGTTGCATCTGTTAAATATTTTCATCGTAGAAGAAAAATTCAGTCCGATTGAATATGCCAGGCTTAAAGAAAAGAAAAGAAAAAGAGCAGGAACAACTCATAAGGAACCCGGTTTAAATGAAGATACAGGATGGTAGATTATGCATACGTAAACATATGGGATACATTGGTTGGTGTGGTAACCTGGGATGCCAACCGGCAATTGGCCGATTTCCAATTCGCTAAAGAATTCCTGAATAAAAACTGGGATCTTGCGCCTATAAAAATGCCCCTTAGCCATGGTGACCGCATATACAGCTTTCCTGAACTTTTACCGGCAAAAGATAGCGCAGTTGACACATTTAAGGGACTTCCGGGCCTGCTTTCTGATTCTTTGCCTGATAAATACGGTAACTTATTAATAGAAAGATGGCTGGCCCAAAATGGCCGTCCGCCTGATGGCATGAATCCGGTTGAAAAATTATGTTTCATCGGCAGCCGGGGTATGGGGGCCCTGGAATTTGAACCGGCTCAAATAAAAACCAATAAAAACACATTTGCCATTGAAATAAATAGTCTTGTTGATGTTGCAAGAAAAATGCTGTCGGAGCGTGAAAGTTTCCAGGGACAGATCAGCGCTGAGGAGCAGCAGGCGATGAAAGAAATTTTAAAAATCGGAACATCAGCGGGTGGCATCAGGCCAAAAGCGGTTATCGCTTTCAATAAAAAAACAAAAGAGGTCCGATCCGGCCAGACAAAAGCCCCCAAAGGATTCGGACATTGGTTGTTAAAGCTTGATGGAGTGAGCGGGGCACAGTTTGGTGAAAGCCAGGGTTGGGGACGTGTGGAATATGCCTATCATCTGATGGCAAAGGAATGTGGCATTGAGATGACTGAATGTGAGTTGCTCGAAGAAAATTGCAGAGCTCACTTCATGACCAAACGATTCGACAGGGAAAGCAATGATACCAAACATCACATTCAAACCCTGTGCGGTATCCGGCATTATGATTTCAACAATTTGTATGGTTATAGCTACGAGCAGGTATTTCAAACCATGCGCTTATTGCGTTTAACGTATCCTGAGGCTGAGCAGATGTTCCGCAGGATGGTGTTTAATGTTTTAGCCACCAATTGCGATGACCATACTAAAAACCTTTCATTCCGGTTAAAACAGGGAGGGAAATGGGAATTAGCCCCGGCATACGACGTTTGTTATTCGTATAACCCCGAAAATGCCTGGGTTAACCAGCAAACATTAAGCATAAATGGAAAACACAGAAATATCGTAAGAGCAGATTTAATGACCATTGCCAAATCAAACAACATTAAAAAAGGCGAAAAAAGTATTGAGGAGATTAATATGGTGGTTAAAAATTGGGGTGATTTTGCCACCCAGGTGAATGTAAGGAATGATTTGCTGCAAACCATTCAAAAAAACCATCACACCTTAACGCAATTATAGAAATAACATATCAGAAATGAGGCGCTTTGTTTGTGGGGATTTGAGTTTATTTAATCAGGTTCCTGTAGTGAAAGTACCGGCCCACGATGTCATCCACAAACCCTTCTGTTTTGTAGTCGACGGGGTAGGAATCGATGCTGTCGTATTTTGCGACTGTGTCTGTTTTTGAACGCCGGAGGAGGTAGTAATCCACATGGCCGTTCCACCTGTTCTTGTCTTTGCCGAATTTCTCCGCTTTTTCCCTGGCCGCAAGCACCCTGCCGATGCCAACATTGTAGGAGGCCAGTACAAAATAGATCCGCTCTATCGGACTGGTGATCTCGTCCGGAAGTTGTTTGTCAAGATATCTCAGGTACTTAACGCCACCGGCAATCTGTCTTGCCGGGGTTGCCGTGCTGTCGATCCCAAACTTCGCTGCAGTCTCGGGCATCAGTTGCATCAGCCCGCTGGCGCTTCTGGATGAGACCTGGCCCGGCCTGAAGTTTGACTCTTCATAGACCAGAGAGGCCACCAGTCGCCAGTCCCAGTTCACGAGCCTGCTCTGTTCCTTGATGGCTTCATCGAAAGGAGAGAGTTTATCGCAGCACACCGAGAAATAGTCGCTTTGTAAAAGCCTGACGATACGCTGGTTGCTAAAATAGTCGAGGTAGATCTTTTTCAGTTCACGGGATGTCTTGAGTTCGTGAAGCCAGGCGTCGGCCTCCATGCGCAGTGAGTCGGAGTCGGGTCCCATTCCCCATCCGTATGAGTGTAACGGGAAGGCCAGCACCGAAATGTCAATATTTCTGTAAAACCGGTGATACACCATAGCCACGTTTTCCTTGCAGATGGCAAACCTAATCTTTCCCTCCGATACCTTCCTGATCAGTTCCTCCTGGCTGATGTCTGTTACCTCTTTCAGAATGGCATTTTTCCTTGTTTTTTTATAAAAAGTATGAAATTGGGCAGCCAGGAATTGGTTTTTACGAACATATACCGTATCCTCCGGAAAATCGGCCAATGATTTTATAAGATTGATTTCAGGATTTCCGGATTTTTGCGATTTTCGTTGAACCAATACCAGCCGGGTCTCACCGAAGGGAGCGGAAAACTGAACGAGTTTTTTTCCGCCGCTTGTGATCGGCAGGTTGAGTGCGATCAGATCCGCGGCTTTGTATTTCAGATAATATTCAAGTTTCGAAATATTATTGCTGGCAATGATCCTGAGGGGGACACCAAGGTGTTTTGCAAAGGATTCGAGCAATTCAAGCTGGTATCCCATGGGTTGGCCACGGTAAATGAAGTAATTGAGGGTATTTTGGTCGGTAAGGGCAATAAGGTAGCCACGTTCCCTGATACGCCGCAGGGTATCCGTTTTCTCACCATCCCGGTGAAACATGCTCAGGGTCAGGAAAAAGGCAATGCCTGTAACCGCCAATCCCAGGAAAATGACCCTGGGGATGATGTACTTTCCGGATCTCTTATTCAATATATCGGGTTATGATACTTTTCGGTATCTCAGAATGGCCAAGCTCAAGCTGAAAACAGCGTAAACCACCAATGACCAGAAATGATGGCTGATATCTGCAAAACCCGATCCCTTCAGCAATACCATCCGCATGATCTTTATAAAATACATCAACGGATTCAGTCTGTCAAGGTTTTGCGCCCACAATGGCATGCTCTCAATGGATGTGAACAAGCCGCTCATCAGGATGAATACCACCATGAAAAAGAACGAAACCAGCATGGCCTGCTGCTGTGTTTGGGTTATCGTTGAAATGAGCAGGCCGAAGGACAAAATTACAAAAAGATAGACTGATGCCGACATAAAAATTAATCCCAGGTTTCCTTCGAGGGGGATATCGAACAGCAACTTCCCGACCGCGAGTCCGAAAGCAAGTTCAAACAGGCCGATAATCCAGAAAGGCATCAGTTTTCCGGTAATAAACTGGATTTTGTTGATCGGTGTCACATTGATCTGTTCAATGGTTCCGATCTCCATTTCCCGCACAATGTTCATTCCCGAAAGCAACAGTCCGATGATGGTGACAAGCAGCACCAGTATCCCGGGTACCATGTATGTTTTATAGTTCAGCTTTGGATTATACCAGTAACTGTAATCCGTTTGAATGTTCCGGGTACCGGCAAGCATGGCCGGATTTACAATTTCAATCAGCAACTCACGGTTATAATCGAGCAGGATCATGGTCGAGTATGCATTGATGAGTCCTGCGCTCTGCCCGTTAATGGCATTGATGACAAACTGTACTTTTGCACGGTTCTCTTTCAACAGCCCTTTTTCAAAACCCGCCGGAACCTGAAGGATCATGTCTATGTTTCCCCGTTTCATCTGATCTTCAGCCTCCCGGTATGAAAAATGGGCGCTCCGGATCTCGTAAAAGGGAGAGCCCTGGAATTTGCTGACGAGTTTGCGGGAAGTGCCTGAAAGGTCAAAGTCAACCACCGATAACCTGATGTGCTTCATCTCATAGGTAGCCGCATTCACCAGGATGATCAACTGGACGATCGGGACGACAAAAATGATCGGCAGCATCGACTTGTTGCGGAATACCTGCAAAAACTCCTTCTGGATAATATATAAGATGGTCCTCATCAGGTAAGCCGTCTTTTGAATTTTTTAATGCTTATCGCCAGGAAAACAGCGGTAAATCCGATCAGGATAATCGTTTCCTTCCAAACATATTCAATTCCGTTCCCCTGCAGCATGATGCTTTTGATGATGGTGATGTAATATTTGGGAGGCATGGCGTGGCACAATACCTGCATGATCACCGGCATATTCTCGACCGGGAAGATGAAACCGCTGAGCAGGATCGTGGGCAGCATCAGCGCCACCAGCGAGATCATCATGGCCACCTGCTGGCTGCTGGTGATGTTTGAGATCAGGATACCGAGCGACAAAGCCATGCAGATAAACAGGAAACTTTCGAGGAGCAACAGTGAAATGCTTCCCAGGATAGGCATTCCGAAGATAAAACGACCCAGGACAAGGATAATGACTGCATCGATGAAAGCCAGAAAAACATAAGGAAAAACTTTACCAACAATGATCTGTGAAGGCCGCAGCGGTGAGACCAGCAACAATTCCATGGTACCCAGCTCTTTTTCCTTTGTAATGGAGAGGGAGGTCATGAGGGCGGAGATCAGCATCAGCAACATGGCCATCAGGCCGGGAACGAACATGTAAACTCCTTTTAGCTCTGCGTTGTACATCATCCGCACTTCAGGGATGATCCGAAGCGGAACTTTCTCTGTATTCATGGTCACAAGGTAGTTGCTGATGATCCCGCTGGCGTAATTGACCAGCATGTTGGCGGTGTTCGGATCAGAGGCATCAGCAATGATCTGAATGTTAGCCTTCCCTGTTTTTTCAAGTTTTTTTGCGAAACCGGGCTCATAAATGAGCGCAAGTTTAACAACACCTTTCCTGAAAACCGGATCGACCTCTGCCACCGTATTGAGGTTCTGTTCCAGGATAAAGTAACCCGAGGAGAGTATCTTATCGCTGATCCGGCGGGTCACTTCGTCTTTGGATGGGTCGCAAATGGCAATTTTCGCATCCTTGATCTCGTTGGTGAGCACATATCCGAATAACATCAACTGAACGGCCGGCATGCCAAAGAGTATCAGCAGGGTACGGTAATCCCTGAAGATATGGTAAAACTCCTTGATGACAAATCCGCGGAACCGTTTCATCCCCTCGCCAGTTTGATAAATACATCATTCATCGAAGCAGCCCCGAACGTGAGTTTCAGGTTGTCAGGAGTGTCCAGCGCTGCAATCTTCCCGTCAACCATGATCGAAACGCGGTCGCAATATTCTGCTTCATCCATATAGTGTGTTGTCACAAACACGGTAATTCCGTCGTGTGATGTTTCGTAGATCATATCCCAGAACTGCCGACGTGTGACCGGATCCACCCCGCCGGTAGGTTCATCCAGGAAAACGATTTTCGGACTATGAAGGATGGCAACTGAAAATGCCAGCTTTTGTTTCCATCCCAACGGAATATCCCGGATCAGTTTGTTGCGTGCCGATTCAAACCCGAGACGTTGCATCAGGGCATGTGAGCGGGAATCGATCTCTTTTTTTCTTAATCCATAAATACCTCCGTAAAACCGGATGTTTTCGAAAACGGTGAGGTCGTCGTACAATGAAAAGCGCTGGCTCATGTACCCGATGTTCCTCTTCACCTTTTCACGCTGGGAATATATATCAAAACCGGCAACCGACAATTCACCGGAAGTAGGATAGGAGAGTCCGCACAGGATCTTTATCGCAGTGGTCTTCCCGGCGCCGTTGGCCCCCAGGAACCCGAATATCTCCCCTTTTTTAACCTCAAATGTCAGGTGGTCGTTTGCCACGAACGAGCCAAATTTCTTGACCAGGTTTTTTACGATGATGATATTTTCGCTGCTTGATGACACTTAGTGGTTTATTACTTCCCCGGGGGTTTTCATCAGTTCCATGAAACAATCTTCGATGGTCGCTTCAACCTGCATGATCTCCACAACATCATGGTTTTTCTTATTTAAAAATTTCTCCAGGCTTTCTTTTTCAATATCCGGTCCATGGAAAGCCACATGGGCCGATTGCCCGAAAGGGTACACACTGTGAACGTCCGGGTATTTCCTCAGATCGCCGAGCAGGCGGTAAATGTCGCCCGCCTTCACCGAAAGCAGCGACAATGGATAATTTCTGATAATATTCCGCGGTGTATTGATGGTCATGATCCGGCCATTTTGCATCAGGGCAACGCGGTCGCACAAACCGGCCTCATCCATGTATGGTGTGGAGACCAGGATGGTGATGCCAGATCTCTTCAACCGTTTCAGCATCTCCCAGAATTCGAGTCGCGAAACGGCATCCACCCCTGTGGTGGGTTCATCGAGAAAAAGAATTTCAGGCTTATGGATCATGGCGCAGGATAAGGCGAGTTTCTGCTTCATCCCCCCCGATAACTTCCCGGCTTTCCTGTCTTTGAATGGCTCGATCTGCTGATAGATCTCCTTGACCAGGTCGTAATTTTCACGGATGGTTGTGCCAAAAATAGTAGCAAAGAAGTTCAGGTTTTCTTCCACCGTCAGATCGTGGTACAACGAAAACTTTCCGGGCATATACCCACAGATACTCCTGATCTTCCGGTAATCTTTTACTACATCATACCCTTCTACCTTGCATATGCCGGCATCGGGGAGGAGCAGGGTGGTCATAATTCGGAACAAAGTTGTTTTACCGGCTCCGTCGGGACCTATGAACCCAAATAATTCCCCTTTTCCTGCATCAAAAGTTATATCATCAAGAGCAAGGGTCTCTCCAAACCGCTTGGTCAGATGTTGAACATTGACGGAGGTTACCGGCATAACTTAATTCTGCGGTGGAGTGCTTTTGGTCCAATAGGTGTTTCTTCCGAGCAAAGAAACACCAACATACCCGCGGATTTTCAACTTGCCCGGACTATCGAACTGAATATAACATTTGTAAGTCTTTCCGTTTTTCGGATCATAGATCGTTCCACCTGACCATTCGTCCTTTCCATCGAAGGAAAAGTCCTTCATGCTGATCAGGCCGATCAGCGGAGTTGATTTCAGTGTTGGATCCGGATTTTCCTTGTCGGTGCGGGGCTGCCCTGTTATCTTGTCATGGGTTTCCCTCAGCCAAACAAGTTTCCCGTAATATTTCCCGTTCTCTTTATATAACGAGATCTTTCCGGTAGCTTCCTGGTTCAGCCAGGTGCCAAGGATATCATCTGCTTTGTGGGTTTGCGCCGATGCATCGATCCCTGAAAAGACCGTCAAGACAAGCAGCATTAAAAAGGTCGAAGTGATTTTTTTCATGGTTTTGATTTAGTTTAATTTGAAATCAGTTTTATCTCGCCCGGCATGCCGATCTTAAGGCTCCCGTCATTTATAACTCTTACCTTCACCGCGTACACGAGGTTGACACGTTCCTCCTTGGTTTGTATGGTTTTTGGCGTGAATTCAGCCGTTTGTGAAACCCAACTGACAACGCCATCCATCTTTTTATTGGTCTTTTCATCCTGATCGACACGTACTTCCACATTGTCGCCGATTTTAATGTGTGGCAATTGTGCCCCGCTTACGTAAACACGAAGTTGCATCTCACGGAGGTCGGCGATCTTGTATAGCGGCTTCCCGAATGTCGTCACTTCGTTGTTCTCGGCATATTTCGTCAGAACGGTACCCTTTACCGGGTTGATGATGTACGCATTCTTAATCAATTCGCGAACCTGGGCAATCTGTTGTTCGATGCTGCCGGTTTGGTCCCCGATGCCCTTGAATTGGGTTTTTATCGAGGATACCTGTTTGTCGATCAGGTTCAGTCCCGATTTGATATCATCGAGTTGTTTCTGCGTTGCAGCGCCGTCTTTCAGTAATTTTATGACCCTGTTTTTTTCAACCAGGAGGTTTTCACGGTTTTGCTCCTGAATTGCGATCTGGGCCGTCAGATCCTCTTTTCGAGACGCTGAGGCATTTTTTTGTTCAGTGATCTGCATTTTTTTCAAATGCAGGTCGGTGGTGTCAACAATTCCGATAAACTGGTTCGAATCGAGCAACTGACCCTCCTCGAGGTTGAAAACCATGATCTTACCATTGGCAAGTGATGAAATGGTTACTTCCGTGGCCTCAAAGGATCCATAGGCATCCGGTTGATCCTTGCTGTTGGTGCAGGATGAACCCAGGAAGACCAGGGATATCATTACTGCTGTAAAATGGTTTTCCATATTGATGGTTTCTATTACCCCACCCCTGCAGAGGGTGTCTCAAAAGTCCTTTAATCGCAAAGTTCGCAAAGTTTCTCGCAGAGTTCGCAAAGTGTATGCTACTGAATATCTGATCTTTGTGTCCTTCGCGTAAAAACTTTGTGTCCTTTGCGGTTATAGTTTTTCACCTTTTGAAACACCCTCCCGGGGGTGGGGCGGAGTCTCATAGTTTTACTAACGTATAAAGGTATGAAATTTTTGCTTTAATTAATTGAATTTTATGTATTTCCAAATTAAGCCGCGACTGGGTTTCTTCGTTCAGTCTTAAAATATAATCGCTTGGAGAGATCACTCCGTTGTCAAACTGGGAAGAAGCCGTTTGGGTTATTTTTACCCGCAAGGCGATGATCTGTTCATCCTGTGTGAGCAGCTCCGTGAATTTCAACACCTCGCTGATATCTTTTTGAGAACTGATTTTCAGATTTTTATTAAAAGTATCCTGCTGACTTTGCAGCATATCATTCTGAATGGCAAGAAGTTGTTTCTCGTTTTTGTTCTGATTCCAGTTCCATGGCGACCAGGTTAATTTTGCCCCGAAAAGCCCCCAGGGTTTAAAACTGTCATCGAGCATATTGAGACCCGGTCTTCCGTAACCTGCCTGTCCGTAGGCGAAAATCTTCGGATTCCATTTCGTGGTAACCATGTTTCGCATCAGATTGACTTTAGACCGCTGGATGCTGAACAACTCATTTTCCAGTCGTTTATTTTCAAATGGCATTCCCGAAAGGGTAACATCAGGGAGTACAAGTGACGTTGTATCAGAGACCGGGTATGCGATCAGTTCCGAAAGCATTTTACAGGAGGCATTCCTGTCCATTTGGGTTTCGGTCACCTGTTGATCGAGGCGCACCAGTTCAGCCTGGAGAATGTCGGCATTCATTTCAAGAACTGCGCCATTCCTTACGCCTGACTGCACTTCGGTCAACCTGGCCCGGATGCGTTCCTGGTTGCTTTTCAGCAGGGATTCATTCTTCTGTAAGAGAACAATCGCGAAAAAGATATGGTTGATCCTTTCCTTGAGTTTATATAGTTCGATCTCCACACTTTTCCGATCTGCCTGCACGTTGAATGCCTCTGACTGTTTCTGATAATGGGTCACATGTCCGTCGTATATCGACTGGGTGACATCGAGGGTAAGTTTGTACCAATCTTTGCTGATGATTGGCATGACCGGTGAAGGCAAACCTGCCGGAAAATCGATGGAAACCCGGGTTACATCCGACTGCAGGGAAGCCCCGCCGCTGATATTGAATTGAGGGAGATAGTTCTTGCTCAGGTTTTTAACCTTAAGCGTGTTGGAGTTTTCCAGCAAATCTAATTGCCGGCTCAGGGGGTAGTTCTTTTCAGCCTGATGGTAGCAAAATTCGAGGGTAATGGCATCCTGTGCCTGTGCCATAAAAGGGAGGAGCAACAAGACTACGATCACGAGGAAACTTAGCTGATCATTGCTGCTTTTAGTAATTATTTTCATCTGTATAACCGAAGGTGGTTTGGATGAGGGGCATGACAATAATAGGAAAAATTTACTTTGGTATTTTAATTTTTTGGCCCGGTTTGATACGGTTATGATTTTTTAAACTGTTCAGTGACTTTATTTGGGCAACAGTCACATCAAATTTATTTGCGATATCCCACAGGTTATCACCGGATAATATAGTATAATAAGTAAATCGCTGTGAGTTTGCGGAGGTTGTTTTAGGACGGGGATTCGATTCAGCCCTGACATTAGAGGTGGAGGCGATATTGCTTGAAACAACTTTAAGTTTCTGTCCAACCTTGATTTTAGGATCTTTCAGCCTGTTCCATTTCATCAGATCAGAAACGCTGCAATCATATTTCCTTGAAATAAGTCCAAGATTTTCACCACGCCTTACCACATGTATCCTTTGTTGGATTTCGTCTGGCTGGTTTTGTGCCGTGGAGGGTTTTGATGAACCCGGATCGGAATTCGGGCCAGATCTCGCTATGGATGCAGAGGCCTCTTTTGAAGCCGCCTCCGGAACATAGGAGGAAGCAATACCGCCATCCTGGGTCTTACCTTTAGGTGGATTGGTATAAACCAGGATCTTTTTATTCGGTTTGATATAGTTGTTCTTCAATCCGTTAAGCGACCTTACTTCTGAGGTGCTCATATGAAACTTTTTCGCCACAGAAGAAACCGTTTCCCCACTTCTGACGGTATATAGTTTTGATTCACGGTAGTTTTCGCTGACCAATTGTGCCAGGGCTTCTCCGGCCAATCCCTCCTTGGTTTTATAGGCATACAGGGTGTACTCATTGTTCATAAAACTACCAACGTACTTTTTTCGCAAGCGCAGTTTATAGGGATTTTCAGCGGTTGCAGGAATAACTTTATGTTTGTAGGCGGGATTTAAAAAAATAATTTCATCCATCGGGATGTTCAGCATTTCAGAAATCTGATCGAATGAAAGGGGATTGTGAACCGTTACCGTATCCACTTCATAATAGAGTATTCCCGGATCGACCGGGAAGATCTTATGTTCATTGGCATAGGTTATAACATAGCTTGCTGCAATGAAGGCCGGAACATAGGAGGCGGTCTCTTTCGGGAGGTATTTTTTAATGGCCCAGAAATTCTTGATACCCCCGGCACGGCGAATGGCCTTGTTAACATTCCCGGCACCCGAGTTATAGGCTGCCAGCGCCAGTGACCAACTCCCATAAATATCATATAAATCGGTCAGATGTTCACAAGCGGCAATGGTTGATTTGTATGGGTCGAACCGGTCATCCACATAAGTGCTTACCTTAAGGTCGTAAACCTTCCCGGTGCCATACATGAATTGCCACAAACCTTTTGCCCCTGCGGGTGAATTGGCAACGGGGTTGAGCGCCGATTCAATAACAGCGAGGTATTTGAGTTCCAGGGGCATGTTGAATTTATCAAGCTGCTCTTCGAACAGAGGAAAATATATTTGGGAAAGGCCAAGGATGCGCGCAGTTAGTTTACGTTTCCTCACGCCATATAGTTCAATAAAGGTTTTTACATCCGTGTTATAGATGTATTCAAAGGGCGATTGTTCATTCATCTGCGCGATGCGTTCAATATAAATTGAATCGGGGAAAGAGGGGATGTCATTGTCAGCATAGGCGTTCCAGCTTTGTAACTGGTTGGCATTCGGGAATTGTGTGTCTTCAAAAATTTTTAAGGTCGCAAGACTGTCGAGCATAACTACAACCTGATCATCTTCAATCAGTTGCTTAAACCTGAGCATTGAATCAGGCCGGATGGGCTCTTGTGCAGATAGGTAACAGGGAAACAGGAGGAATGACAGGAGGGCAATCTGGATTTTTTTCAATACCATGAAATGAAAATTTAAACGATTTATTAGCCAGAATAACTGCAAAAATAGGGTTTTATTTTCAGAAATTTTCAACATGGATCGTGACCTCGGCATGGTCAAAGGCATTTTTTATGGCCTCTTCGATCTGATTGCATATCTCATGAGCCTCCCCGACAGTTTTTTCTGAATCAAGGTTAAGATGAAAATCGATGTATTTAATATGTCCTGCTTTTCGTGTGCGTAAATTATGAAAGTTCATTTCATCGGTACATTGGCGCTGAATGATCGCTGAAATTCGTGCCACATCATCGGCTGGCAAGGAAAGGTCAAGAAGCGGTGCATATGCTTTTGAAAACAACTGATAAGATTCTTTTAAGATCAGTAGCGCCACTAATATTGCAATGACAGGGTCGAATAAGTGATATCCGCTCACCCACATCAATAAAAGCCCCGCTGCCACGCCTATTGAAGTGTACACGTCGGTTTTGAGATGCAGCGCATCGGCTTCCAACGCGACCGAATCCGTTTCCCTGGCTACCCTGTATAACTTTTTGGAAACAATGATGTTCACCACGGCGGAAATGATCATGACCGCGACCCCGATGCCAATCTGTTCGACATTTGATGGATGAATGATTTTTTTCACTGCTTCATAAATAATCCAGAACGCGGCAATAAAAATAAGCAGCGCCTCTACCGCGCCAGAGATATTCTCAAATTTCGCATGGCCATAAGGATGCCGCTCATCTGCAGGCGTGTCAGAAATGCGGACCGAAAAATATGCCACAATGGATGCAAGCAGGTCCATCAGCGAATGGATGGCCTCCGATATGATACTTACGGAGCCGGAGAGCAGGCCAACCACAACTTTCAGGATGATAAGAATGCTGTTTGAGAATATGGAGAGCCGGGCGACACTGACTTTTTTATTCATCTGATCCAAGTTTCAGCAAAATTAATGATTTTGGGAAATCCGCGAAAGTGTTACATTTGTAATTGCTTTAATAACCATATTTTTTCGAAATGAAACATGTTTATATTACACTGATCCTGGTTTTACTGATGGCAACCGCCATGTCGCAGGATAATTCGCAGATCGGCCGGCCGGCGCTTCAGCACGAAATGACCCCGGATGAGTTGTTGCGGAAAGGCGAGATCGGCAGGGGTTTTGTCGAAACAAACCCGCCCGTGGCCCCGGTCAGGAATGTGGCTGAATTTGACCGGATGCAGGGAGCCCTTGTGCGCTACCCTTTTGGCATTCCGATATCCCTCATCAAAGAGATGGCAACAGATGTTACCGTAACAACCATTGTGAGTTCAATAACCCAGAAAAACGCGGTATTAAGTCAATATGTTGCGAATGGGGTAGATACCAGCCATTGCGATTTCCTGATCGCCCCATCTGACAGCTATTGGACCCGGGATTATGGCCCCTGGTTTGAGTCGGACAGCGCCAACCAGATCGGCATTGTCGACTTTCCATATAACCGTCCCCGCCCCAACGATGATGAAATCCCGAAAAAGGTGGCGGAAATGCTGGGTATCCCGTGGTATGGTATGAACATTATTACAGCAGGGGGAAATTATATGACCGATGGCTACGGTATCTCTTCATCTACTAACCTGGTCTGGGTTGAGAACCCAACCCAGACTCATGAGCAGATCGCCCAGAAAATGAACGATTATCTTGGTATTACAAATTTTCAGGTGGTTCCCGATCCGAATATTTCAACAGGCATTGATCACATCGATTGCTGGGGTAAATTTCTTGCCCCCGATAAAATGCTGATCAGAAAGGTGTTGACAAACGATCCCGAATACACCGCACTTGAATCAGCGGCAACGTACTGGGCTTCACAAACCTGCTCGTATGGGTATAATTACAAAATATACCGGGTAATGACCCCGCAGGATCAGCCCTATTCCAACTCGGTGATCCTGAACAACAAAGTTCTCCTGCCATTTATGAATTCAGCATGGGACGACAGCGCCAAGGCGGTTTATGAGGCTGCCATGCCCGGATACCAGGTGATTGGTTTCCTCGGAAACCCTTCCACCCCGTGGATATCGACAGATGCCTTGCATTGTCGCGTAATGGGGGTTGCCGACATCGGCCTGCTTCACCTCAAACATATTCCCGTTTCGGGCAACCAGCCCTGTGAAACAGATTATACCATCAATACCGATATCATTGCGAGCAGCCAGCAACCGGTGATCGCCGATTCGGCCATCATACACTACCAGGTAAATGGCGGACCATATAATACGACACTGATGGTGAACACCACATCCAACCATTACACAGGCATGATCCCTAAGCAGCCTGCCGGGAGCGTCATAAAGTATTATTTAACTGCAGCCGATCAATCGGGCCGCCACGCCAGCGCCCCTTTCATTGGCGCAGCCGACCCTTTTACATTCCAGACGGTTTATACCAATTTAGCTGCCGTTCCTGATACCCTTTGGTTCATCGAGCCTATCGACTGCCTGAATGGAAAGATCACCCAGCTGCATAATTACACTCCTAACGGGATTAGCCTGGATACAGTTCAGCAATTCGGCTACTTCTTACCATGGTACGTTGATTCCATGTCAGTGACCTCAATCCCCCACCTGGTCAACCCTGGTGGTGACAGTGTTGCGATACGCGTTAAAATGCCGCTGCCTTTGCTTTCGAATCCTGCTGTTGTCTATGTGACTGACAGTCTCCGGATCTCAACAACTGCCGGTAATTTTTATGTGATCATCATGATCAACCAGGATCTGTTGACTTCGGTCATAGACCCGGCATCGCCTGGAAATATCGGATGCAATTACCCGAACCCGTTCAGTTCTGTAACCTCCATTCCACTGGAAATAACACACCGCAGCCATGTTACGCTCGACATACTGGATATCAGGGGAGTAAAGGTTAAAACCTTGGTTTCAGGAGTGTTCGGGCCTGGTATTGCAACCATTAACTGGAACGGGACCGATTCGCACGGGAACAAGCTGCCGGGGGGAATTTACCTCTGCAGGATGATCAGTGAAAATAAAGCAGAAACGAAAAGATTGATCCTGACAGAGTAAATATTATTGGTCATCAATTTAATTAGACCATGGCAGACAAATAATCATAGACCGGCTGGCCCAGGGAGGGAATGATGAATATAAGGACACTGTTTTCACAGACGCCGGGAACAAAGCAGGATGATCGGATCAATAAAAGTATGGAAAGTTTTACCTGCTTATGAATTCACTAAGTAGTGGGTGTGGATTTGGAATTCAAATCGAAATTATTTTTACGGTTTATTGTTCTTCTGTTCCAATTATTTCCAAATAGGTTCTTCCTCCCAATTGTTCAAGAAACCTAGTGTCACGTCACAATTAATATGACGTAATTACAATAATTTCGTATCTTAGCCGAAAAAAGGCTATGACTACATATAAGGTTACTCTTACAAAGGAAGAACGAGATCAATTGACTGAAATGACCAGAACTGGAACG
>JAUXWT010000099.1 GCA_030681475.1 Bacteroidales bacterium
TCTGCGAGATACAAATAGGGGTCGGTCACCATTTCAGTGACCGAATAAAAATGGAGATGGAATAGGATAAAAATGGTGCCATTTACGACGGGGGTAACCAATCCGGAACAGGAGCTGATTCAAACAGAACCAGCCTTTGAAAGGAGTTTTATTAATTCCAGATTATTCTTTACATTACAATCTGATCGAAGGTTTTTCAATATCTTTTCAATCAATGACCGGCTTACACCCATTTTATCCGAAATCTCTTTATGAGTCAAGCCATCGGAGAGATCCTTAATAATGTTTCTTTGCAGTGTTGTAAACTTCAAATTCTCATTTGCCGGATTATCCGTTATAGTTAGATTTCTGGAATTTTTCTGTGAATAAACATTGAATCGTTCTCCCTGGGATACTTTCATGATAGCCAACTTAAGTTCCTCTCTGGTTGAATCTTTCGTGACATAAGCTGAAACTCCCTCCTGAAACATTCTGCTTTTCCAGATTGAAGATTTTTCCCCGGTGTAGATTATAATAGGCTTGTCAGGAAAATGTTTCTTCAATGTCTTTACATTATCGATCGGCTGATGATTCGGGATGTGCAAATCCAGAATGAAAATATCGAATTCTGTTGATCTGGCCATTGAAACAACCTCATCAATTGTCTCCGATGATCCCGTGATTGCAATGCCGTCCCTTTGAGGTCTGAATAAAAACCTAAAACTCGAAAGGATCACCATCAGGTGATCTTCAATAATGAATAATCTTATCATGGGTATGCCTTTTATAGATATCATTTGGACAACGGAATCGAAATATTCCAGGTTGTGCCGGAACCAGGGATTGAACTCATGTTTGCTTTCCCTCCTAACAACCGTGCTCTCTCATAAATATTCGATATACCCAAGCCCTTTGTCTTCGGTATCACTTCTTCTATCCCCGGACCGGTATCTGAGTAAAAAACAAACAAGTGATTTTCTTCTATTGCCAATTCGATCTCGACTTTTCCTTCTGTTACATATTTCATGGCATTAAAAAGGATTTCCTGAATTATCCTGTAAATATGCAATGTTTTCTCAATTGGGAGGTCAATATAGTTATCACTGACTTTATAAGTAATTGGGACGGCAGATACTGCTTGAATATCTTTTGTCAGACCTGCAATCAATTCCGGCAGTGGAATTTGACCGATAAAGCTGTTGTCGATTCTGTGTGATATTTCGCGGATACTTGAGGTCAAGGTTGATAGTTTTTCTTTCAACTCATTCTCGATGGTTCGATCGCTTATATTCGCCATCTCAATGTGTTTTAACATAGAAATATAAAACGGATTTGCCAGATCATGAAGTTCCATCGAAAGTCTGCCTTTTTGAGTTTCTTCTAGATCTATTAGTTTTTTAGCCGATTTCAAAAGGGATTCCTGATATCGAATCCGGTTTTTCTGCAATCTCCAACTGTAGAAAAGGACTGTCAGTAAGAGAAGTAAAACCGTACATCCGAATAAAAACAGGATCACCCTGATTTTATTTTCTTTTTTCTGCAAGTCACTTTCGTTGGACTGAATCCTTATCTCTTTATTCTTCAAATCCAACAAAGCGGACAGTAATCTTACCTGTTCCGAGGCATATTTGCGATTAGCGCCATGCCTCATTTTTAGTGACTGTCGTTCGTAATCGAACGCCTTTGATTTATTATCCTGTGCCAACATGACATCGGCATAGGTATCGTAAAGGCTTGACAGCCAATTAAAGTTTTCTAACTTCTGTGCAATGGGAATCGCATGCACTTTCAGGCAAGATTCCGCTTCCATAAAATCTTTTTTATCAAGAAAGCTGTATGCCATATTATTATATGCGGTAACTTCTAATTCAGGGAAATTGCCAGATTTTGTCATTTCCAAAGAAGCCTGGTAATACGCTATCGCTGAATCGGGATCACTCTTTGTTAGCCCGATATTTAGTTGGATCATTGCAATTTCTTCTTCGTTGCCTGGTTCACGACTTAGGATCAGGATCGCACTTTTTCTCTTGCTTTCAACAATTAAAGGATTTTTTTCAAATAAAGAAAGACTTGCCAGGGCAACTCCTGTTTGTTTTGACAAGTTATATCTTCGTGCTACCCTAAAAGCAGAATCAAACATTATTCTAGAAGAAGCTGTATCCAACAAGTTATTTTTAATGCTGCCGACAGAATTGTACGCATTGGAAAGCAAGGCAAAGTCCTTTGTGATCCTTGCAATTGAAATTGTCGAATCTAACATGATAATAGCCATTTTATGATCTGCGGCAGCCAGGTATACCATGGCAATATTGTAGTAGAGTTTAGCCCTAAGAGATTCGATATTGTTTGCTTCTACAATTTTTACCGCTTTAGAGTAAAAAATAAAACTCGAATCGTTATTGAAGTTTTTGTAAGCAATACCTTTGATCATAAAAGCCTGGGCTAATGCTTCTTCTGTATTTATTGATAATGCCAGTGAGAGCGCTTTATTTGCATATTTGTGTGCAAGAATATTATTGGAAGCTTTATAAAGGTTTACCATAGAATCAAGGATTTCAAGCGAATCTATTTTCAGCCTGCTTTCTGTATTTGATTGAAATCCAATCCTGTCTGATGGTTCTTGAGTGCAACCGTGAAGTAGAACTACTAATAAAACAAAAATTGACAAGTGTTTTGTCATAATAGCTTCTTTTATGCAAGGATACAAAATTCCATTGACTTTCTGTTTTATAGATTAATGCCCCTTGGTGCGCCCGGATCAGTACCCGACGTCCAAAAAAAAGCCATGGCGACCACGGCTCCTTTCTCCCGTATTCAGAAGGGAATTTCATCCTGGCAGGTTCCCTGGTTGCCTTCGTCGCTTTTTTGGCACTCTTGCGTGGCTTTTCTTCCGGTGTTGCAGTTTTTGGGGCTGTTTCCTACGGTTTTTCTTCGGTTTCCACCAGTTCGTTAACATACACGGTGTAATCGTTTCCGAAGCTGTCCTGGTTCTGAAGCTTGGCCACCTCGAAGGTGAGATACTGTTCGCCTTTGTATGCCTTTGAAACCAATGCTGATGAGGGTTTTGTTCATAGTGAACGGTACGATGGCACTTGGTTTTTACATGCCACACGTTAGGGGGCAATTGAAAATAAACATGAACAAAATGACAACATTTGAAGATCATTTAAATAAACAATACGGAGCAAAGGGGACACCGGCAAGGGAACAGTTTGAAACTGAAGCGATGTCTTTCCGACTTGGTGAATTATTGAAAGAAGCCAGGAAAGAAGCACAATTAACTCAAGAAGAACTTGCGCAGAAAACAGGGACTAAGAAAAGCTACATTTCAAGGATTGAATCCGGAAAGAGTGAAATTCAATTATCTACGTTTTATCGCATTATAAAACAGGGCTTAGGTAAAGATCTCCAAATTTCAATCCAGTAATTCCAATCGCCCCCTAACCGAGTAGGCTGCCCTGCCAGCATCGCCGACGGGGAGAGCCATATGCAATATCTCAAACGGTTACGAACCCAACCATCAAGGCCTTTGAGTTTGCCTTGAATACTTGCCATACGAAAGTAGTTCAGCCAGCCTCGCTGTACCTCGTCCGGGTGTCCCCGGTGTATAAGGGACTCTTCCCCTCTGGAAACAATGTACACCTGTTGTTTGCCCGGAAAATTTTATTTGTATATTTAAACTTTTTCTACAGCTTACAACAAGTTAGCGTCAATGCTAAACGAAAGACAGCAATAAATAAATCGTAAACCAAACATATCATGAGAATAATAATTGTTTTGTCATTTATAACCTTAGATGGGGTAATGCAGGCCCCCGGCGGCCCTGGGGAAGATACATCAAACGGGTTCACATATGGCGGATGGGTTGTACCTCATTTTGACGAAGCCGGTGGAAAAGCCATGGAAAAACAAATGAAACCTGCAGACCTTCTCCTGGGTAGAAAAACGTTTGATATTTTTGCCTCCTACTGGCCGGATCATGCAGGCGATTGGCCGGGTATCAATGACGTTACAAAATACGTCATGTCCGGGACCATGAAAAAGTCAGATTGGAAAAACTCGGTTTTTCTTCACTCGTTAACGGATATTGAAAACCTTAAAAATTCAAGTGGATCCGATATTCAAATCCACGGCAGCGGGGAGCTTATT
>JAUXWT010000001.1 GCA_030681475.1 Bacteroidales bacterium
TGGGGTATTACAACTTAATCAACTTCAGTGCTTCCCTGCCACCACCCGTCGTTACATGAATAAAGTAAACACCCGGACGCAGATCAGACACGGAAACTGATTGCTTTCTGACCCCATTGCATTCCTTCGTGAAGACTTTCAATCCGCTGATGTTGTAGATTTCGAGCTTTGACAGCCCTGTAGTTTCATTGCCAGTGAGTTCCAGGGTAAATGAACTGGTTGCCGGGTTCGGGTAGAGGCGGATATTCCCGCTGATTCCGGTTTCATGAACCAGGGTCTGTAAGCCGTCATGCTGAACCGGGCTGTTCGCGACCGGGTTCACCGGGTTTGTGCAGTAAGTGTCATCGGTCGTAATGTAACCAAGCATGTAGGATCCCGAATCTGTTGTTGTTCCGGGGAGGTAAATTATGTTTTGCCCCGCGATCATGGTGGCGGAACCGCCGGCCTGAACGGTGAAGGTGTTGCCATTACCGGCAACATAGATGGTTTGCAGTGCGTTGTAGCAGGTGGTCTCACCATCCGCCACAACGATATTCAACAGGCTGACGGTCGCGGGGATTACCGAAAGGATGATTTCGTTCGAGATGGCCGGGTTGCCTGTAGTACAAGTTTCATCGGACGTCATAGTGCAGGTTACGGCATCGTTGTTTGCCGGGATGTAGGTGACCACGGCATTGTCGGTTCCCGCGTTGATCCCGTTCACCATCCACTGGTAGGAAGGGGTTGCTCCGCCATTAACCGGCAGGGCAGTAAGGGTTACTTCATTCCCAACAGGAACCGGGTTGACATCTGCGCTGATTGTGACACTCACGGCCAGGGCAGGGGTTTCAGTGATTACCGCAATGCCGGTCATGGGGGTGGTGCCGGTTGAATTTGTGCCTTCCACGGTATAGGCTCCGGCGGTTTGATTGCCGAAGGAGAAGGCAGACCCGGTTCCGGGAATGGTGGGCACTTGTGCCACATTGTCCTTAAATAAAATGTAGGTAACACCGGTTTCGGAATTGGCAAGACCCACGGGTAATCCGGATTCGCCTGCGCAATAGGAACCGCCACCGGTTACGGCATAGGCGGCAGGGGAGGAAACTAGAACTCCTTTATGCAAGATGGTGCCATTTGATCCTACTAACCATCCGGTGCTGTCGTTTAAAAATGAAGCAGACCATAAAGAAGTAACTGTTCCACTTACTTCGGCGACCCATGTTGTACCACCATCGGTGGTTTTCCTGATTGTACCCCCTGACCCGAATGCCCTTACAATATTCTGGCCTGGTTTCACGTAATATAATGCGGAGGAAGTACCACTATTTTGTTGTACCCACGTTGCGCCTGCATTTGTTGTTTTGTATATTCTTCCGCTGCTGCCGACTAACCATCCGGTAACATTATCGGTGAAATTCAATGAATAATAAATTATAGTGGTTGTTCCAACGGTCTGGTTGGTCCATGTTGTACCGCCATTGGTGGTTTTCAGTACTTTCCCACTGCTTCCTGCGGCAAATCCTGTAAGGTTGTCTATAAAATAGATCGAATTTATATTGGCAGTAACTCCGCTTGATTGCAAAACCCACGTGTCTCCTCCGTTGGTTGTCTTTAAAATTTTACCACTAAGTCCACCTGCCCATCCTGTTGTTCCATCAAGAAAAAACACAGTGTTCAAAGCATTTGTGATCCCGCTTGTTTGTGTCACCCAATTCGTTCCTCCATCCGTTGTTTTTAGTATTGTCCCACTGCTACCAACTGTCCATCCCGTATTCTGGTCTATGAATTGAACAGCTTTAAGTTGGTTAATGGTGTCAATACTGGCTTGTTCAAACCAGGTTGTGCCGCCATCCATGGTTTTCAGAATTTTACCGGCAGATAATCCGCCTACCGCCCAGCCTGTTGTTGTATTTTCAAAATCAACTGAATATAGTAATTGGTTGTCAGCGGTAACCGAGGTTTTCAAGTCCGACCACATCACTCCGCCATTTGAAGTTTTATATATTCTTCCACCTTCTCCAACAACCCAACCAGTATTAGCATTTGTAAAACTAACCGATTTTGGAAATGCAGTTGTTGCAAAACTTGCCTGCAGGTTCCAATTGGCACCTCCATCTACTGTGTTCAAAATATTAAATGCCAACCCCCCCTGAGTTCCAACCGTCCAACCGGTATTCGCATCAGTAAAATATACTGAATAAAGCATATCCTGAACACCGCTTGTTTGTTGCACCCAGGTTAGTCCGCCATCGGTAGTGTGTGCTATCAAACTCAGCCCGTTCACTTGATCACCTCCAACGGCCCAGCCGGTATTGGAATCTATAAAATGAATTGAATGGCATTCAACCGCACTGCTATTATAAAACAAGGCCCAGTCCCATGTAAGACCACCATTTATTGTCCTGTAAATATAGCCCCCGGAAGCAACCCAGCCTCTGTCATTATCAATAAACTGAATATCGGAACCACCCGGAGATCCACTTAAGAAATTCCAATTTAATCCCCCGTCAGTCGTTTTTTTTGTGCCACCAGAAGCACTCACAAACCATCCTGTATCCGCATTAATGAAATAAACAGAGGTCAGATTATCTGTAAAAAAAGGATCCGATTGGTTTGTCCAGTTTGTTCCACCATCTGTTGTTTTTAAGATTGTTCCGTTAAACCCAACCACCCAGCCTGTATTGTTGTCAACGAAATGAACAGAATGTAACCAAACAGTAGTTCCACTTACTTTTCGGGACCAAGTGATTCCACCATCCGTTGTCTTCAGAATTGTTCCGGATTGTCCAACAATAATTGCTGAGTTGGTGTCAAACACATGTATATCATCAAGCGGGTTTCCTGTAGGAACCGGATTCTGCCATTCCCAGGTCGCAGGCTGTGAAATACCTGATACGCCTATTAGTAATAAGCAGATCAGCATGAGCGGAAGTAAATTTTTCATAATCATGGTTTTAAAGGTTAATAAACTGATTTTAATTCTAGGTTAATTCTCTAAAGCTGTTCGTTTTCCTCGTTGGCAAAATCAAGGAAATTCATTTCATCCCCGGGCTTCAGCTTTTCTTCCGGTTTGGGTTGGAGGTCAATTTCTGCAAGGATCTTTTTTATTAATGTCCCCTGAACCTCTCGTCTGCGCAAAAAAGTATCCTCCTCGGAAGTATTGGCAGAAGTTTTTTTAGCGAGTTCATTTTTTTTCATTTTTACAATAGTTGTATTAATACGAATGCAAAGTTCAACCCTGTTACGGCCATAACCTAAAATACAGGGTGTACAAAAATGGTATCAGAACATGATTCTAATAGGACTTTTTATGGACAAATTGTCTTAATAATTTGCTTATCAAATAGTTGTGATTATGGGAAAAGTTTAGTAATGGAAGGACAATTCTCAGATCTGTGTTAAAAAAGTCATGAGGTTACTTTCGGAATTTGTCAAGCCGAATTTTTTACGCAGGCGGTAGCGTGCTTTTCCCAGCGTTTCGGTACTTTGACCTGTAAGATCTGCGATTTCTTTGGTAGTCATATTCAGCCTCAGATATGCGCACAGTTTTAATTCGCTCTGGGACAGGTCGGGAAACTGTTTTAGCAGTTTGTCATAGAATTCGCTGTTCGTCTCCTTAAACTGCAGTGAGAATTCATGCCATAATCGGTCATCCGAGTTTTGCTTGATTTCGTGGTTAAGTTTTGACAAGAACCCCTGCAAATCATCCTGGGAGGAGTTTCTTTCAAGGTTTGATAGTTTTTGGCTGATTTCCGAGATCATTTCGTTTTTTTTCAGCAGCGCCATAAGATTTATGCTTAATTCTTTGCTCTTAAATCTCAGGTCCGATTCTACCTTTTCTTTCTCCAGAAGCGTGTTTTTAATTTTGATTTTTTGACGTGAATAAAAAAGAAATATGATAACCAATCCGGAAAATAGCCCAAGGATAATAAAACCAAACAGCAAGTAAAATTTTAATTGTCTGATTTTTTGTTCCTTAACTAATTTTTCCTGATTGTACTGAAACTCAAGCCTGAAAAGTTCCATTTTATTCTGACGTGCATTTAAGCTATCCTGGGCGTTTGTCTTAGATATATAGTAGTTGAATGCATCCGATGAATCCTTTTCAGCAAGGTAGATATTGTACAATAAATCCGATGACTCATAAAGGGTTTGCAGTTTATTAAACTCTTTCCCAATATTAAATCCGAGCATTGCAAGCTCTTTACTTTTCTTGTGATCTGGTTTTCGAAAATACCAGGTTCCGAGGGCGATATAGCTGTCGGCCATTAGAACCCGGTTATTTAATTTTTGAAAAATCTCCAATGAACGAATAAAATAAACGAAAGAGGAATCATGGTTGTTCGTTTTCATATATACATGTCCTATGTCAAGCATGTTCAGCCCCTGGAGTTGAAAATCTTCGATTTTTACTGCTATTTCCAGTGATTTACTGTAAAATTCCAGCGCCTTTGGATAATCTTGAATTCCATTATGATAAATGGATGCCAGGTTATTATATTGATCAGTAATTATTGTTTTATCGTTGATTTCTAAACCAATGCGGAGCGCCTTGTTGATGTATTCCAAAGCCTTCAGATAATTCCCCTGTTCTACGAAATCAACACCGATGTTCCCAAGGGTTCCAGCCACCAGTCTTTGTTCATTCAGTTTCTCATAAATTTTCAGGTTCTCAAAATAGAGCCGCGAACTGTTGTCAAAATCACCACCATGTGCATATGCAACCGCCATTATACCTCTTCCGTCGGCAATTTCCAACAGCATATTATTTCTGGTTGCCTTTTCAATAATCAGTTCACTTGTTGCAATGGCTTCCTTTAGCAACATCATTCGGGTATAATTAACCCCCATTAATATCAACGCTCTGACTTCAGCGCTGTCATAATCCACCTTTTGAGCAATTCTTTGGGCTTGCTTTGCATAGTTGAGTGATTTCTCAGGATCCCTGATTTCTTCTTCCTTTGAAATCGTAAGTAATAACCGGGCCTTTTTATGTTCATCCTGGGTAAGCCGGATAGTATGCAACAGGCTGTCAATATGGCTATTCTTTTGCCCGTAAACGACTTGAAAAAATAAAACACCGACGAAAACCAGCAGGATTCTTCGTATAAAATGTGAGATCATAAATCCGATGTTTGTAATTGGAGCTCACAAATATATGCTATTTTAAGGTGTAGCAATTCATGCCATCAAGGCCAGGCGGCCTCGTCACCGCAACACGTCTACATCCGGGTCAGATCACCTCAGCCGCTTAGGGGATGACTGGTAAGGTGTGCTAATACAGTGCTTTACACAATGGCCTTAGCAGGGACGCTTTTTCGATGTTTAATAAAAAGAGGGCGGCTCGGCTTTTGAGTCACCCTCTTCGCTCAGAAATTTTTACCTAAATTTTAACCTCGACTTCTGTTGACCTTTGTAATTTGTTGATATTGTGTTAATTAATTCGAGATTAAAATACACTTAACTGACAAATTATCTAACTTTGGAATCATTCCAGATTATCTCAAAGTGGTTGATTTTATTGAAGACTTTGAATATCCCTGACTATAAGATTCTTTAGTTAAAGAAATTCAACAAACTTTAACTATAACGATTTTATAATTAAATTTGTCGAAAAATTAATGACCACACCATGGACATTTCGAAATTTATTTCCGGCAATTACCTTTCACAGTACCAATATCAAAGTTTTCAACCCACAAAAATAAATCTGGAATGGATTATCAGCCAACCGGACATCAATACACTACTGGAAGAGGCCAACCTTAAAATTGGGGCTTTGGATGCATTTTCATTAATTGTCCCTGACGTGGGTACATTTATCAAAATGCATATGGTTAAAGAAGCAACAAAATCAAGCAGAATTGAGGGAACTCAAACGCAGATTGAAGATGCTGTTCTGAAAGAAAGAGATATTAATCCTGAAAAGAAAGACGACTGGCAGGAGGTGCAGAATTATATCGAAGCTATGAGTTTTGCAATTGGCAAACTGGATGAACTTCCTCTCTCTAATCGTTTATTACGCCAGACACATGAAACACTTTTAAAAAGTGTCCGGGGTAAACATAAACAACCGGGTGAATTTCGTAAAAGCCAGAACTGGATAGGTGGTACATCTCTCAAGGATGCTGTGTTTATCCCTCCTGTTCATAATGAGGTTGCTGATCTCATGAGCGATCTGGAAAAATTTCTGAACAATGAGACCATCAAAGTCCCTCATCTTATCCGAATTGCCATCGCACACTACCAGTTCGAAACGATTCACCCATTTCTGGATGGGAATGGTCGTCTGGGACGCCTACTGATCACCTTGTACCTCGTGAAACAAAATATCCTGCATAAACCCACTCTTTATTTATCGGATTTCTTCGAAAAACACAAAGGGCTCTATTATGACAATTTGATGCTGGTAAGAAAAAATAATGATCTGACACAATGGATCAAGTTCTTTCTGGTGGCAGTTATTGAGACAGCACAAAGTGGCAGCAATACGTTTAGGGATGTTTTATCCTTACGTGAAGATATAGAAGGGCAAAGAATCATTAAACTGGGTAGAAAATTGCCATTGGCAAAAGAGTTGTTGTTTTATTTGTACAAGAAACCAGTTGTGACGGCGTTAGATGTGGAAGAAGATTTAAAAATAAGCAAACCAACAGCCAACTCAATCCTGAAAAATTTTCAGCAAATTGGAATTCTTAAAGAGCAGACAGGTTATAAGCGTAATCGTATCTTTATTTTTGAGGAGTATCTCCGGTTGTTTGAAAGGTAAATTTCACGCATCTTTCATTATCAACTTTTTCAGCATCAGGGATTCAGGACAAGACGGTCGGCAAAGCAGTACCCTACGGCATTTATGACATAGGGAAAAATGAATGGTTTGTTAATGTTGGCAAGAGCTATGATACATCTTCATTTGCAGTTTCAAGCATCCGCAGATGGTGGATTGAAATGGGAATGCCTGAATATAAAACAACGAAACAATTATTAATTACGGCAGAT
>JAUXWT010000111.1 GCA_030681475.1 Bacteroidales bacterium
TGGGTTCATTCAGATTGGAAAATCAATCTGACCCGAACCTTTGTTCCAGAATTTTCATTCCGGTATTGTTTAGGGCAGAAATTTTTCTTAACCGGCGAGCCAGATGCCAAAATAAGTCCCTGGGGCACAGGGCAAAACACATGTCAAAGTCATCATCAGTTCTCAAGCCGACAAACGGTAAATCACAACCCGGCCAGGTCATGGTTGTCAGGCCAAGTTTCTCTTCTTTTAAACCAGAACCAGCCGAAGAGGCTGCAGTGGATGAAGTTCCTGAACCGGTCGCAGAAGTAAAGCCGGAACCGGTTGCAGAAATTAAGCCGGAGCCGGTCGCAGTTGTGAAACCTGAATTGTCGCTCCAGGAGAAGATTCTCAAGGTCGAAAACCTCCAGCTCATCATCGAAAAAAGAGCCAAGTTGGTGCAAACCCGCTCTGAACTGGAGCGCTTCCAGATTTCATCCAACGACTTCAACTGCTCCATGCGGCTAAATGATTCAGATGGGAATGTCTTCACCACCAGCTTCACCCCTGGAGTTAAAAAGGTGATTGATTTCCTGAAGTTATCATTTGATTCAAGCATTTCGGAAGCTGAAGAGAAGATTAACTTCTGAATCTTCGGGAGTTCCGCCATTGGGGGCGGAACTCCCATTTTTAATGATCGTAAAGGCAATAGTAAAATGGTCTGAATTTTATTCGCCTGATATTCTGAATAATAGCAAATTTGTTGAAAAATATTCCACTTTTCTGTATTACCTTTTGCTTATTTTCTGATTAAGCATAAAAACAATGTAATGAAAAGACATGGTTGACAAATTGGTCAGAAACCCGGAATCATTGCTGGTCAATATTAATAAAGGATTTCTATCATTACAGACGTCAGCCGTCCAATTTGGACAATAAACGATTTCGGTTGTGTCTATTGAGATGTTGGGTGTAAGGGAGTAGAATTGTGACCGTTCAAAAATTTGTAGAAAATATGACAGAATTCTTTGTAAATTTGGTAAAAATTAAAGCGTTGAAAACCCATCATAAAATAATTAATGGCGATAGTAGACAAATGACGGAATTGCCTGATAATTCAGTACATTTAGCAATAACTTCACCACCTTATTGGCAACTTAAAGATTACGGGACAGATAATCAAATTGGTTTTCACGACAGTTACGAAAGTTACATTAATAACCTAAATTTGGTTTGGAAAGAGTGCTACCGCACTCTTCACAATGGTTGCCGTCTTTGCGTTAATATTGGCGACCAATTTGCCAGAGCAGTTTATTACGGTCGTTATAAGGTAATTCCAATACGGGAAGAAATTATTAAGTTCTGCGAAAACATCGGTTTTGACTATATGGGTGCCATCATTTGGCAAAAAGTCACAACATCAAATACTACTGGTGGCGGTGTGCAAATGGGGTCGTATCCATACCCTAGAAATGGAATTTTAAAACTAGATTATGAATTTATTTTAGTTTTTAAAAAATTAGGTGATGCCCCTAAACATCAAAAAGAACAAAAAGAGCTTTCTAAAATGACCGCTGAGGAGTGGAATACTTTTTTTGCAGGACATTGGAATTTTGCGGGAGCAAGACAGAACGGACATATTGCCATGTTTCCTGAAGAATTGCCTAGACGATTAATTAAAATGTTTTCATTTGTTGGCGAATTTGTTCTGGACCCTTTTGCAGGTAGCGGAACAACGGCGTTGGCGGCTAAAAATCTTGACAGAAATTCCGTTGGTTTTGAAATTAACCCTGAATTTATTCCATTCATTAAAGAGAAATTAGAAGTTCATCAAAAGGACATAAATGGGACAACGTATGAATTTGTGATGCAACAGCATGCCCAAATTGATTTTGAAAATGCAATTAAAAATCTCCCTTACGTATTCAAAGACCCTCACGTTCTTGACAAAAAAATTGATGTAAAGAAATTGCAATTTGGTTCTAAAATTGACAAAAACAGTTCCACGACAAGAGAAGTTTTTTATACTGTTAAAGAAGTAATTAGCCCCGAAATGATTCGTTTAAGCAACGATCTTACCATAAGACTTATGGGAATCAAAGAGGACCCGATTGCCAATGGGAAAGCAACCACATTCCTTACTGACAAAACAAAAGGGAAGCGGGTTTTCCTTAAATATGATAGTGTAAAGCACGACAAAGAAAATAACTTACTTTGCTATCTGTATCTAGAGAATAAAACTTTTATCAATGCCCATCTTATCAAAAATGGTTTGGTACAAGTGGATTGTGATATTGACTTTAAGCACAAAAATAAATTTTTAAATCTTCAAAAAGAAGCATGCCGATAAATTATACCCAAGCACAGAGACAAGCATTATTAGCCACTTTAGGAAATGGACGACAAAATGCCATTGTAGCAAGAATATTAGCCCAACTTTTAGGTTATCCGGTAGGTGGTAACCAAGTTCAATTAAGAGGTCTGATTAAAGAATGTATTGAAGTTGATGGCGATTTAATAGGTGCTACAACAGGAAGACCAGCAGGCTTCTTTATCATTACAAGTATTAATGAATTAGAAACTTATTTAGACAGTTTAGAAAATCGGACAAGAAGTGATAATGAGAGACGAACAGCCTTAATCATGAGTTGGAATAATCAACCAAACATCCCTAACACAATTAAACAAACCCTTACAATACAATAATGGCTAAAGAATGGATTACTGAATCACATGGTGAAGGCTTAAAATTTAAGCACGAGACACTTTTGAACTATGGTTTAAATAGATGGGGATTAAACAAAGCATATAGCGTTGGTGCTTTATCCGAATTAATCAGAAGTTGTGCCCCTAATGAGTTTAAAGAATGGGAGGAGTTTTATTTTACAAAAGGAAAACAGAAAAAGAAAAACGGAATACGGATAACACGAGAATACATTACTGGGCTTGGTCAAACTCTTTATATCAAGTTATCCGAAATTGTTCAAAGTGAATTAGCATCCATTACCGAAGAAGAGTGTATTGAATATGCTTATAACCTTGTTCTCCGCAGAACTTATGATGGATACAGAACTGAAATTGATACTATTTATGGCCAATTAGAAGGTTCTTTAGAACGCAAAATAGAACCAGCACCTGATATTTGGGACAGGACCTATAGCGTGGATTTTTTTATAAAAGTTGGAGAGAAATTTATTGGTATTCAAATCAAGCCAATCGCATCAGGTCAAGCATTAAACCAATATCAATGGATAGAAATGCACAAAGTAAATCACGCTAAATTTGAAAAGGAGTTTGGAGGAAAAGTTTTTTTTGTTTACTCAACAAAAGGTGCCACTGGGAAAAAGAAAATTTACAATATTGAAGTAATTGAAGACCTAAGGGCAGAAATTATTCGACTTTCAAAGTGACGACTAAGGTTCCACATTCCGCCAATAGCCTGCAACTTCAATTATCGAAACAGTTAAAGTTTCAGCGTTTCTGATTTGAATAACCTTATATGTAATTTGGCTGGAAAGCACAATGAAATTTGCAACTAAAAGCTATACACAAGACTTGTAATTCTCGAAAATTTCCCTGCCAATAATCCACGTCAAAACAACCTTAAACCTTTAAAGTGAGTCCTGAGAAGTCAGGATTTTTTTTTACCATAAAGGCTCTTGAAAATATATTGTCCTTTATTATCCATGCCCGCCGTCGTATCCTTGCGGTCATGAATTCAACCTATATCCAATTAAGTGCAGCGCTTGACCTGATGGACCAGCTTGACGGTGAGGGCAAGCCGGTAAACTTTCATGTCAAATTCGTTACCGCAGACCGGATCAGGCGCAGCGGTGGAGAAATCATTGAAATTCAGAGTGGAAGGAAATGCGTAGGGAAGCGTAGCGGAAAGACCGTTTTCGATTCGCGTAAAAAGGCAGATGAGAATCCATCCATTTCCAGGCAGCCGAACCACTGGGTGAATTCAACCAGAAACATTCTTCTTCCAAATGGCGGTATTCGCAAAGTCCATATCCGCCTGATTATCGAATTCAACAATCAAAAAGTATTTTTCTGATGGAAAGGATCATTATAAGCGGAGATTACGCCATCCTGCCGGGTGCCAAAACTTTTGTGTCAACTTCATCTACGGGTGCTGATTCCGGGAAACCTAAAGTGGTACCTCCTTATGACCTTTCCTCTGCCGAATGGTCTGACTGGGGGCCATCGAATCTCTTTCCCCAGGAAGTGCTTGCTGAATTGGATAAAAATTCAGTAGCGCTCAGGGCGCTTGATAAACGTAAGCGTGTCCATTTCGGAAGAGGAATTGTCTGTTATCGTGAAAAAACTGATCAGTCCGGAGCCGTTGCAAGGGAAACTGTCTCGGATCCTGAAGTGGTGGAATTCTTCCGGATCAATCAAATCAATCTTGTATGGCCTGATCTGATCATGGGACTTGAAACATTTGCCAATGGCTGGCTTGAGTTTATAACCAATAAAGGCAGGGATAAAATAAACAGGGTATTTGTTAAGGATCCTGCATACTGCAGGCTCTCGAAGATGGACCTCAATAACAGAATCCCTAATATTTATTATTGCGCCCAATGGGAAAATAACCCAAGTTTCGATAATGTCCTGGTCGCAAAACTGCCGCTGTTTAATCCTGACATATACGATGGTGTTAAGTATCGTGATGGCCAGTTCGCCCTTCATGTTTTCTACCGGTCCTTCAATAAATCCTATTACCACCTACCGCTTTGGAATTCTGTTCGGGCAAACAAATGGATGAATATCGCAAACAGCGTTCCTGTGCTGAAGTCTGCCATCATGAAGAACCAAATGACCATCAAGTATCATATCCAGATACCCGATGATTATTTCACCGCCCGGTTCCCTTCTCCGGATTTCACGAAAGAGCAGCGCGAAGCAAAACGGTTAGAGGTTCTTACAGATATGAACGCATTCCTGGCCGACGTTGAAAATTCCGGAAAGGCTTTTGTCAGTTACGCTTTTTACTCAAAGGTTAAACAGGACTACCTCACCGGCTGGAAAATCGAAGTTATACAGAACAGGCTTGACAACTCTGCTTATCTTCCCGATAGTCAGGCTGCCAATTCTGAAATACTTTTCGCAATAGGAGTGGATCCCTGTTTGATCGGCGCCGGAAACCCTGGAGGAAAACTCGGGGCCGGTAGTGGATCCGATAAGCGTGAAGCGTATTGGATGCTCAATGCCGACATGGGAACAGACCGAGCAGTTAGTCTCTCTCCATTGTATTTCATTCGTGATTTCAACAAATGGGATCCTGCAATTCAGTTTGATTATGTCACGGTTGACACTTCTCAAACCCAGGATCAACACCCGACCAAGACTGCCAAACGTATAGACCAAACACAGGCCTGAACCATGCTGATTTCAACCATTGCCCAGATCAGGACAGCATCGTCTGTCAACATTTCAAACTCGTTTGATAACTGGTATCCCTACCTGCTGGATGCTGAAGAAATTTTCATCATTCCCACGTTGGGCCGTCCGGTCTATGATTATCTGAATGCCATGGTCTTTCCTAAAGGTCCATTGGTTGAACAACTCGATGGATATGTTTCGATCCCCGATATTCTCCTTGCGAAAGTTCACCGGGCTATCGCCCTTTATGCCCTTTATCTTGGTGTTGATGAAATGGCGGTGAGCATCTCCGGGGCAGGAATCCAGGTGATCCAAAGCGATACCCATAAACCGGCTCCCCAGTACCAGATCATGAATGTCAAAGAAACATTCCTTTCCCGGGCACACAGGCAAATGGATGGTATCCTTGAGTTCCTTGCCGCAAACGGTGAAACATTTCAGTCCGTTCAGCTTCCAAAAAGCCCTTATTTCATCCGCAGCGCTGCAGAATTTCAGCTTCATGCCGACATTCACAGCTCGCGCAGGGTATTCCTCTCCCTGATGCCCGTCATTGGAAGCATTGAGAAAAAATATATCAAGCCCACGCTCTCGGCGCTTCAGTTTGATGATCTCAAACAGAAAATCCAATCCGGTGAAGACCTTTCGCCGGATGATCAGTCGCTGCTCGACCTTGTCATCCCTGCCCTGGTACATTTAACGATGGCCCGGGCGCTGCTTGAAATTTCCATCGATACGCTTGATTGGGGTATTTTCAACAATGCCTCCAACACCTTTGTCAATGTCCAGAACAAGGAAAGGGCAAACAAGGAAAGAATTTCAGCCATGCATGAGGCAAACCGGCTCGACGGTGAAGCTGAACTCAAAATGCTTCAGGAATACCTGGACAACAATGCAAGCGCTGATAAATATCCTCTCTATTTTGCATCAAACCGGTATGTAGGACCGATAAACGCCGTAAAAAGAAGCGATTTTCCCAATTCATCCACCAATTCAATCTTTGTCGCATGATCCAAAACTTCGTTCTGATCGTAGGCTTGATTTTTTCAGCCATCGCTCTTCTTGGAGGTCTTGTAACAGTATGGGTAAATACTAATGTTAAGATCGCCAAACTCGAAACAACCGTGACCCTGAAAATCGCTGCAATTGAAATGTCAATGGCAGCCTACATTAAAACCAATTCTGAAAATCTTTGTGCCTCATTTGCTGCCAATAAAGAAGACCATCATCAATTTTCATTGGATATGAAAGAATTAAGAACATCCATTCACACAATTGATTTAAACATTCAATCACTCGCAAAATGAAACATTTAATTTTCGCCATTGCTCTTCTGGCCATACTCAGCAGTTGCAACGTACAGAAACACATGACCCGGGAAAAGGTCACGGCTTCTTCTCAAATACAAACCAGGGAAGCCATGGCTTCATTGTTAAAAAGAGATGTAAATAAAGAATCCACAAGCATCACCGAGAAACGCACTACTGAAACCGTTGATACAACTTTTTCAGTTCCCGGCTCCACGCTCCAGGCACATAAATCGCTTGCCGAGCTTCTTTCAGAAGGAGTCTTTCAGCTTGAATCCACCTCAATGAAAGCCACTATGCTTGTTGATTCCGCTTCTGGTAACATCACCTTTTCTGTGATTGAAAAGCCCAGGACATTCCCTCACAAATTCAACCGTGTTACCGTTACCCGCGAAGAATCAAAAAAAACTGTTAATGAAACTGAAAATCACAATACGACAAACAACCTGCAGAAAACCGCCAATTCTGAAACAAGTTCAGACATGGCTGTAACGGATGTCAAACGGTCATTCCCATGGCGGTTCATGACGCTTATCGCCATCGGCTTAGGTCTTATTGTCTACTTTGCTTATAGGATTATTCGCAAGCGAATCTTATAAATACCACATGCACCAAGTCCAAATAAATGATGTTAAGCGTTCCCTTCCTTCCTCATGGAACGAATTAACACGCAAACAATTGATCATGGTAAGCCGTTCATTCAACAACAAATTAACTGCTGTTGAATTCAAGGTACAGCTTCTTTTCAGGTTCCTGCGAATTGGTAACCGTTTATGGAAATCTATTCCTGCAGATGAAATGCATGGGCTTTCCATCTCACTTAATTATTTGCTTGAAAAGGTTTCATTAACCAACGCACTCATTTCTTCCATCCGGATCAAACGCTTCCCTTGGGTCCGGTATTATGGCCCCTCTGATGCGATGGAAACAAGCACCTTTGGTGAATTCACTAAAGCACAGGTTCGGTATGAAGAATACGACCTTACCCATGACACAGCAAAACTTGATGAACTTGTAGCTGTTTTATTTCGCAGAAAAAAATCTTTCTGGTTCATTCGCAGACACTTCTGTGAATCAACTGATCCAAGAGTCCGGTTCATTGACCGTACGCTGCCGATTCGAGCAAAGAAGCTCGCATCGTTGCCTCACGAATTAAAATACTCCATTTTCCTATTCTTCTCCGGAGTCTACGGGTCATTACCTGATAAATTTCCTCATGTATATCGCCACAAATCATCATCCGCAAATGATAAATCCACTGGTTGGGCCACCCTTATCATTTCCCTGGCTGATGGTAAAACAGACGATGAAAGCCTTGATCGCATTATGAATTCCAATCTTTATAATGTATTCCTTGGCCTTGAACAAAAAGCCATCGAATATTTTGAATTCATTAAAAAATACCCGCCCAATGACTGATGTACGAGCATACCTGAGATACTTTCAAAACCTTGCCCAATGGCATAATGACCTCCATGACTTTTATGTTATGGATATTAACGAACCGCTGCAGGCTCTTCGGGGATCCATGCAATTCCCTGCACTGATCATGAATTCTCTCTCCGGGAGTTTTGTCGCTCCGAACCTCGATAATACCCTTGATGAAGTTAAAGGGGGATTCCTGGTACTTGGCCGCCTGGATAATGTCGATGACTTTTCCGGCGAAATGCTCCTTCTTCAACACATGAAACAAATCGGTCAGTCTATTTTTTCAAGAATGAACCATGACCTGCTCACTTGCGAACCCCGCGCCCTCAAAGCCATTCTTGGCTTTAATATCAACTCCGTTTCATACCAGATGGTTGACGGCATTTTTGACAATTGCTTCGGTTTCCTATTTTCATTTCGCATCCATACAAAACTTGATCTTTCCTACAATCCGCTTCAATGGTCTGTAAACAACCCGAAAGATGAAGGGTTTGAATACTAAAGGCTGTCCTTTATTTTTGATCCTGGCATCGTTTTCTTTGCTCCATGGAGAAAAGAAAACCTTCCACCTTTCAAATTGCCGATTCCTGGGCCTTTTACACCATCAAGATCTGGAAGGAAAAACTCCAGAAACTTCGCATCGGACAGACCGGAGGGCTTGAAACCTCCTTTCTCAAAGAAATAATCGGGACCCCGGCAGGCGATGTTATCGCCATCCGTTTTGCATTTCTCTATTATGGCAAGTTCGTTGATATGGGAGTGGGTAGAGGAACTAAAATAGGAGGGGTAGCCGAAAACCGCACTTCCCGCGCCCTTGAGGGAAAGATGCTTGGTAATAGAAGAAAGCCGAAGAAATGGTATGGAAAAACCTTTTACGCGGAAGTCGCTACGCTCAAAGAAATCCTTGCAAAAGAATATGGACACAAGGGCGCTCTTGTGATCGCTGAAAATATTGGTGATAATTCAATAAAATAAACGATGGCTCAAAGTGAAATCGCCAGGGCAGAAGTTATTCTGAACGGCCAAAAAGCTAATGCAACGCTCAAGGAACTTGAAAACGCTACCAAGGCTCTCAATGCGGAGCTTCGCAAACTTCCCACCAATTCTGCTGAATTCACAAAGAAAACAGAAGAATTTCAAAAAGTTAAAAACCGTCTTTCCGAAGTAAAACAGGAGATCATGGGCACACAGAGCGCCATGGGAAAGTTTGCGGACTGGACAAACAAATACCTCCAAAGCATTGCCCTCATTGGCGCCGCCTTTGCCGGCGCGAGCCTGGCCATCAAGGGCATGGTTGACAGTGCCGGGAAACTCAGCGACTCGCTGGCCAATATCCGCAAGACCACCGGCATGACTGCCGATGAAGTCTCCCGTTTGAATTCAGAGTTCAAAAAAATAGACACGCGCACCTCCCGTCAGGAATTGCGCGAAATCGCCAATGTCGCCGGCCAGCTTGGGATTGAGAAAAAGTCAATCTTCGATTTTACTGAAGCCATCGACAAGCTGAATGTTGCCCTGGGCGATGAGATCATCGGCGGTGCAGAAGCTGTCGCATCCATCATGGGGACCCTGCGCAATGTCCTTACCGACATGAGAACCAAAGATGTCTCAGATGATCTTCTCCGCCTTGGTAATGCGATCAATGATCTCAGCGCTGCCGGCTTTGCCACGGCGCCGGTGCTTACCGACTTTGCCAACCGCATTGGTGGTGTGGGGATCAACCTTGGCCTTTCATCCGATGAAGTGCTTGGGCTTAGTGCAACGATGCAGGAATTGGCGATCTCTACCGAGCGCGGTGGAACAGCCATGGTCAAGATTCTGGCTAAAATGACAACCAATACAGATGAATTCGCAAAAGTGGCCGGCTTGCCGCTTGAAGAATTCACGAAACTGGTGAATACCGATCTGTACAACGCATTCTTCAAGGTACTCGAAGGGTCAAGAAGGTCAGGGGAGGGGGCAACCTATCTGGGAAGAATGATCAAAGAGATGGAAATATCGGGTATCGGTGCCGCCGAAGTGTTTTCCAAACTTGGCAATAATACCGCCATGCTGACTGAAAAGGTCAACATGGCCGGGGCATCCTTACAAAACACAAACGGTGTGATGGCCGAATTCAACATCAAAAACACCACCCTTGGTGCCACGCTCGATAAACTTGGCAAAGAGTTTAACAGCCTGATGGCTTCTGCCACGCTGATTTCGATTCTTAAATCAGGTGTTGATGTTGCAGTTGATCTTGTGGCCTGGCTCAAGGTCCTGCCAAAAACGATCAAAGACAATATCGTTGCCCTGACATTGCTTTCCGGAGCCGTTCTTATCTGGATTGCGGCGGCTACCCGTAGTATGCAAATCTCTGCTTTGAACATCCTTCTGATGAAGGAAGGCATACTACTCAGAATCAAAGATGCTGTTGTTCTTGAAGCGCTCATTATCAAAGAGCGTCTTTATGCTTTCGCTAAATCGCAGGGAACCATTGCCACTAAAATAGCAACGGTTGCCCAGTGGGCATGGAATGCCGCCATGACCGCCAACCCCATTGGCGTAGTCATAGCCGCTGTTACAGCTCTTGTGGCTGCTTTGAAGTATTATGAAACTGCCAGCCGTTCTGCAATCAACAATGAAGCTGTTAAAATATCTTCCATGAACCGCATGGAAGCCATCAATAAATTGCTTTCTTCTTCCTATGATGCCCTGAATGGCAGCATCCGGACCCTTAATCAGCTTTCAATACAGGAGAAAGCCGACCTGAAAACAAAAATTGCTGATTCCATTAAGCTTGCGGAAGTAGAATTGGCAATGATGCAGGCACGCCAGCAAAAGGTTAAGCAAGACAACTCCAAAGCAACCCCGCTTCAGCAGGTTTGGAACTATGTTAAAAGTTCTTCCGCTGCTGATGGCACTGCAATGAACATGGCTGATGGCCTTAACAATGGAGCCAAGGCAGCCAAAGAACTCGACTCCGGAGTTAAAGAACTTCGCACAAATCTTGACAGGCTGAAAGAAACTCAAAAAGAAGTTCTTGCCATTACCAATGCTGAATCGGTGGCCGATTCTATTCATGGCAAATCCCTGGACAATCTTGAAGAGAAATTAAACAAGCTTCAGATTGCCCGTAAAAATACAATTGCCGGAAGCGAAGATTACATCCGCATCCAGAACAAAATAAAAGAGGTTCAAAAAGAAATTGCGGTTTTTGATACAAGCGATAAAACCTCAGACGAAGAAAAGAAAAGATTAGCCAAAGAAGCGCTCAAAACAACGTATGAGAAACTTGGTGAAGAAATAAAGAAATATGTCGCTCTGCTCCAGCAGCAGGTTATCGCTGATCCTAAACAGGCCGCTATCACGGCAGAAAGAATAAAATCGCTGCAAAAGGAAAAAGAGAAAGTTGATGCCCTTGTTGAATCCCTGGTCGATTTAAAAAAAGCAGGTAAAACAAGCTATGAAAAGATCAATGAAGAAATAAAGAAATTCAATGCCCTTTTGCAGGATCAGGTCATCAACGATCCCGCCCAGGCTGCCGTAACCGCCGAAAGAATTAAGAAACTCAACGAAGAAAAGAAAGCCGTTGATGAACTGGTTGCATCCCTCACTCAGCCCGATGATCTTACTGATTGGATGGATAAGTATTTCAACGACCGGCCCATGTCAGATAAAGAAACATGGGATGTCACCACCGGAGGACTCCTTGGCAGTTTTGACAGCCCCGACGATGGATCAGAAGATCCTAAAATGAAAGAAGAAAGAGAAAGTTATGAAGCAAATAAATGGGCCAAAGATGCCGAAAAAGTAGTTGGTTATGTCAGCATGGTCAAGGATACGCTTGGCTCCCTGGATGATTGGTACTCAAGCAGGGAAAATATGGAGCTTGCCCGGGATCAGGCGCTCAATGAAAAAAAAGAGAAAAACTTAAAAGGAAGGCTCAAGGCCGGACTGATCACCCAGAAACAATATGATGAAGCCACGGCAAAAAATGATGCCGCGCTGGCCGCCAAAAAACGTAAAATAGAACATGATCAGGCTGTTCGGGCAAAAGCGATGGCAGTTTTACAAGCCGGTATCAATGTTGCCCTTGGAATTACATCTGCACTTTCCACTATCCCGGCAGGATTCGCCCTGGCTATCGTTACCGGGATCCTTGGCGCGATCCAGATCGCTGCCATCCTTGCTGCACCGGTTCCGCAAGCTGCCAAAGGCCGTTACAATGTAACCGGCAGGGATGATGGCCGCCTTTATAATAACGTGCCCTGGGTAGGTCCGGCTTCAACCGGTCTTTACAGCACACCTACGCTCATCTCTGAAGCCGGTCCCGAATATGTCATTGATGCCAAAACCACCAAAAACCTTCAGATGAATTACCCTGGCGTAATTGATGCCATCAACTTCGCCCGGGTACCGCAGTTCGCTTCAGGAAGCTACCCGCAGTCAGGTAATTCACCTTCGGCCATTTCTCAAAATCAAGGCTCCTTTGAGAATGGGCTGCTCAGTGCGCTGAATGAATTCAACACCCATGCCCGAAATGGCATCCGCACCTTTTTGGTTTATGATGATGTCCGTGATTCGGCCAGCACCATCAATGATATTGAAAACGATGTAAAATCCATCTGATATGCTGAACCTTTTTGTCAATGAAACTTCGCTTGATCTGAGTGCCGACATTTCAATTACTTTGAAATTTTCGTCTCCCATCTTCAACACCATCGGTGATTATACTTATCCCTTCAAGCTCCCTGCTACACCCCTCAATGTTTCAATCCTTGGATTCAAACATCGCATTGAGAAAATCTCAGACCCTTACCAGGTATTCGATGCCTGCCTGCAGTGGAATGGTGTGCTTCTGCTAAAAGGTACGCTTAGGATCATCAAGGCTCAGTCGGATTTTTATGAGGCAACGCTTTTCATGGATAAAGGAGATTTCACTTACCGTCGCAAAAACATGACTCTTCAGGATGTTGACTTTGGAGAGATGACATGGACAGGAGAAACGCTTAAAATTGACTATTTCAATGATTGCCGTGGTCATGTTTTTCCTGAACGCAATTTCGGGTTCCCTCAGATCCACAACCCTTCCTATTTTGAAGAACCCCCACTTGATCAGTCAAATAATTATTTCAACTATTATCTTACCGGAACCATGTATTACTTCGGCTCTGATGACCCCAGAACTATCCTGGTTCCCATGCTTTACCTCAGATTCGTACTCGACAGGCTTTTTCAGAAACTTGAATTCAACCTTGATGATTCATTTTTTACTCCTGATCCTGACTTCAATTCCCTTGCGCTATTTAACTCCGTTGATGCCAACTGTACACTCACTGGTCCCTTTAATTATGATAAGCTGAAAGTCTTTCTCAGCTATCATGTACCGGTAATTTCTGTCAACGAATTCCTCACCGGCCTTGAAAATTTCTTCAACATTCGCTTTTTTGTCAACAATATAACCAAGACCGTAAAGCTTGTTTCCGTTGACAAAATCGTTAAATCAACTGATGCAATTGAGTTTTCCAGGAATGTTTCCGATATCTATACCGAGCTTGGAGATCCTGTTACCGGCTTCCATTTGAAAATGAATATGGAATCCGATGATGAATTTTGGACCTTGTTGAAATCACAACAGGATTATTCACTTGATAAAATAAAGCCTCCCGTAGATTCAGCTTCCAATCTTTCTCCCTGGCCGGGTAGCCAGAACCTTGACTTTCGATGGGTTCGCGATGAGAACCGTTATTATATGATGTATAACCGCCTTTGGATTGTCTCGCCTTTTCCCATTGGCAACCTGTTTTCTGAATTCATCTATCGTGAGTCTGCAAAAACGATTGAAACAAAGGCTTCTACCCTTATGAATCAAACCCTTGCACCTTATGATTGCGTTATTGGCACCGCTCAGAGTTCATGGGATACAATTTCTCCTAAACTGTTTTTTATGAACCTTCATCCCTGGTCCGGAATCGGAACCAGAGACGAGCGCGTTTATGCCTCTAACTCTTTGAATACTAAATCACTCTTTTTTTCGGGTGAGAACGGGCTTTTTGCTAAGTATTTCAAGGCATTTTGTGATTTTCAAATGAGTTCTAAACAGGTCAAGTTCGTTAAGCAAATGTCATTGCTTGACATCAACGAACTTGATTTTTCACGCAAATACATGATTAACGGGGATTCCTACCTCTTGTCAGACGTACAGGTTACTATTTCCAACGCCGGACTTAAACCGGCAACTATACGCGGCTTCACTTCTGTTTAGTTGTCCTTTATTGTCACTGCATATTGATTTAGTATTGAACCATGATAAACATTGTCACCACTCCTGAAGAAACCTTTTTTGCCGGCAACCCCGCTCTCTTTCGCATACATTCGGACAATATGCTCTCCAGTCAAGGTACAAACTGTCATTTTTACCTTGTTGTTTCTGCTGCAGATACAGTGGCCGGCCATGATCTGATTTTTCAGTTCCCGGACCGTACAATTACATTTCTCACTGCTTTGGTACCTGATGATTCCGGCCTGCAGATCCCCACCGCCCTTAATTCCGCAAACTGGGCAACCTGGGCGCAATCACTCTACGACTGCCTTTGCTCAAACTTCTATATCTGCTCACGGTTTCAGGTCACAATAGCCGATGCAGGACCCTCCAACAGAATCATTTTCCTTTCTGCTTACGAAAAAGGAACCGCCTCAAGTGCCATCGTAACATCGCGCTTAATAACCGTTACGCTTTATGATTATGTTGCCGGAGCCAATCCTGTTCAGCGAAATAACTTTTCAATCGTTGCCGGGATCTGGGACAGCAATAATAAACAGCTTGCCCAGGATGTTAAACCGGTCAATGCCATTGGCGATGCAACATTTAACTTTTCAGAATACCTGAGCGTTCTCCTTCAAAATGATGTACAGCCCCGGTTTACATGGCCATTCGATCCATCCAGGCTGTATCAGTTTTTTCAGAATTATGTTTTACCGTTTTATGCCGGGTTTGCTGAGCGATATGATGGCATCGTCAGAAAATTAACCTTTGACACAACCCGTCACGCGATCCCCGGGGGCCTGAACCGGGAAACGATGGTTGCTTACAATTCCTTCAGCCAGTCTTTTTTCCAGGTTCCGGAAAATCAGCTCAGTTTCATGACCTGGGCGCCGGCGAGCAAAATGACCAGTAAAACCTCTCCCGAACTGCTTTTCTTCCTGATTTCTTCAAAACCTTCGTTTGATATGCTTCTCCTTGCCGTCATCGTTACATTCGATGATGGAGATGTTGACAGTTTCTCAATAAACATCAGCGAAATAAACCCGAATGCAGTAATTGAATTGTCAGTAGGGTATGAGCACCTTCAGCTTGAATTGCGCTTCCCGGGGCACACGATCTCTTCATGGCAGGTTTTCCTTGCTCATCAGGACCTTCATATAGAAACAGAGCGAAAAACATTTGTTCTCGATAATAGATTCTACGAGTCAGAGCGCGTTTTCATCTTTCAGAACAGCTTTGGCCGCGCTTATGACGTTGTTCGCTTTACCGGAACCGGCTCAACGAACATTGATGTTGACTTCTCAACATCTTCGTCAGAAACCATCGGCAATTATACCAGCTTCAATGCACCGGTGAGCAAGTTCCGCACTTCGGAAATGCAGAAAATGAAATGCAATTCCGGATGGATTTCGCGCGAAACAAAAGATTATCTGCGTGAGCTGCTGCTCTCGCAACAGGTTTTTGAATACAGAGAAAAATCACTGTTCCCGCTTATCATCACCAATGATATGATCAAGGAATTCTTCAAAGATGATGAATATCTCTACGATTTAGAGATTGATTATGACAGGGCATACAGGGATTTTTTTTTTCAAAGTTCATAATGAGACTTTTTGTTATATCTGATCGTGAATATTCAGATGATTACGATGACCAATACAGTTAGATCATGACCTACGCGGATGTTTTGGCGGTAATAAAATATGCTTTGTCACAGAGGCCTTCAGGTCAAAAAGTCCTTGTCTCTTCGCATGAAGCTGCCGAAATTAAAATTCTTGATTATATCCAGCAGACCATTGGGCTGATTCCTTCTTTAACCGAAGCTCAGGTTACAACCGTTGCAGATACTCAGATTCAGCTCATTTGGCCGGTTCCATTTCCAAACAGCCTTTACACTTTTACCATAAATGGTTTTTCTGCCCAGGGCGGTCCCGCTGAAGTGATCCTTATAAATAAGAATCCCGGATACCTCACCATCAAAACATGGGTGGCAGCATCCGTTTATGCCATTGCCTTGCCTCACAATGCGAATCCTTAAAACCCGATAAAATGAAAAATCTCTTCCTTTCACTAGCTCTTATTTTAATCTCCGTGGTTGGATGCTCGCAATCCACCACTTTTAAATCCATTTCATTCGTAGATGGAGGCTCCATCTCCCAATGTGCCTTTGCGCCTACAAACCTGACATTCAACAATGTCAACTATGTATCTTTCCCTGGCTTTGGAACTACAGGCACAACAGCCGCTTATGGCAACCATACTCACGCAGATACAAGTCCGTGGACTGTAGTTGGTAATGATATTCATAATTCCAATTCCGGAATGGTCGCCATCGGCATAACCACCGGCTATTCAGGAAACGTACACAAACTCTATGTAGTAGGTGGTTTGCTATCCAATAGCAACGCTACAGGAAGTGCAACCCCTCTTTATGGTATCATGAGTGTAAACGGCTCCATGACACCCGCAATTAAAGGCCGTTCTTATGCTGTCTCTGGAAACAATTCTGTCATTGAAGCTGAAGCTATTAATTCTTGCAGAGGGATTAACATATTAACTCAAGCTGGCACAGGGTTATATGTCAAACCAAATACCGGCTATGCAGCCATTTTTGAAACCGGAAATGTCGGCATTGGTGTTACTGCGCCTGTTCAAAAACTTGAAGTCAACGGCCAGGTAAATGCTACTAATGGCCTTTTTGGGAGTGTACTGCTTACTGGCAGCGAAATCAGAACGGCAGGAACTGATATTACCCTTCGAGCCGGAACCAATGGTAATGCAGTTCAAGGAATTAATTTTCAAACCAATCCTGGTACTGGCGTGGTTCCCCGGGCAGTGATCCTTGCCAATGGTAATATGGGTGTCGGGCTTACAAATCCCGGGCAAAAACTTGAGGTTTCCGGCACAACTAAAACAACCGCCCTGATGGTCAACGGTTACAATGTCTCTGTTACCGATAATTGCTCCCTGCCTCAAAGCTTGTCAGGTGCTGTTACCGCTGTCACTGCAACCAGTCCGATTGTTTCAACCGGGGGTACTACGCCAAATATTTCCATTCCTAAAGCCGGCCATTTACAGTATCAGGATGGTTATTTGTCCTGGGATGATTTTAGCTATTTTGAAGGGAAAGTCAATGTTGTTTATGGTTCTGCACCATTGAGTTCATCCGGAGGAGTTTCACCGACAATCTCCATCTCTAAAGCCGGCAAAACGACAGATGGTTATCTATCCGCTGCAGACTGGAATACTTTTAATGATAAGATCCCCGGCATTTGGGAAGATATATCTCCGGATATTTACTATGATAAAGGCAATGTTGGAATTCTCACGACTTTACCACAAACCGCCCTTGATGTAAATGGTGTAATTACAGCAAATGGCGGGAATTCAGATGATTGGAACTCAAAATTAAATAATGTATTAGTTAATGACGGTGATATAATTATAGGAATATCGCCGCCAGGCGAGCAACCCATACCTACCGTTCTTTCCAGAGGTAGTTCCGGACAGGTATTAACCATCCAAACAGGATCATCTCTACCCGGCACCCATGGGCTTGAATGGAAAACTCCAACAACAAGCCAATGGATTATCAACGGTTCCAACATCTACTATCCATCAGGGAATGTAGGTATAGGCACAACCACCACCACAAATACAATCAATTTTGATGGAACTGCTGCAAGGAAAATATCAGTAATCCAAAACACTACATCTGCCGTTAATGGTTCTTCGTTGACATTGGAGGCTGGAAGTACATTAACCGGAAATTCTAATAAGGCAGGGGGAAATATTATTCTGAATGCAGGCACAAGTACTGGAAATCAAAAGTCTAGTTTATCTGTAAACTTATCGCCACAAGGAACAGGAGGCACTGCAACGAATAACTTGCAAGAGGTTATGGTATTAGACGGAAACGGGAATTTTAACATCAGGTCAAATTATATCTACAATCCCCAATTTGTTGTTACATCATCAAATAATGAACCCGGTTCGGGGTCTTATTTCAATTTTCAGAGGTCATTAAACACATGGCAAAGTCCCGTAAGGGTTAATCCCTGGACAACAGTTGGCACTTTTGTGTTTCGCCCGTTTCACCGTGGAGCCTATACAAATACGGCAAATTTCAATTCGCAGGTCACAGATACGACAGGAGTGACCCCCTCGACTATTATGACATTCCAAACAACTAACACCGCAACTGCAAATAATAACTTCATTTTCTACCACAACGGGTACTTCTCAATATCTCCTGCATCATGGAATGCTCCAACAACATTTCTTGATATCGTTGGAGATAAAATGAGATTGAGAAATTCTAAAACTCCGGCATCAGCAACAGCATCAGGGAACGCAGGGGATATATGTTGGGATGCTAATTTCATTTATATCTGTACGGCAACAAATACATGGAAACGGGTAGCAATATCTACATGGTAAAAACAATGATCTATACTGATGCAACATGGACTTATTCAACATCAGCGACATAAATAACAACCTTGTAAGATGATCCTAAAAAATGATTTTTCCCTTGTAACTATGACTCGTTCCGATACGGCCAAGCGAAAAGGTTACAATGAACAATGGGTTCCGCCTGATTACGTTTGTAACAACCTTGCAGCTTTGTTTCAGCACTTGCTTTTACCTTTGGTGAACAACCTCCCAGGCGATATTCATGTTACCGGGGCCTACCGGTGCAGTCGCCTTAATGTTGCAGTTGGTTCCAAACCAACTTCACAGCATCTTACCGGCCAGGCAGCAGACATTGAATACTGGGAAAATGGAATCGAAAAAAACAAAATAATTATTGATACTGTACTCAGGTTAAACCTTCCCTTTGATCAGATGATCAATGAGAATAACCTTTCCTGGGTACACTTGAGTTACAGTCATGTGAAAGCTCGTAAACAATTTTTTAAACTTCCAAAATGAAACAATTTTTTATATGGTTTGCCGGCTTCTTTGAAGACCAGGCAGGCGCCGCCAGCAGGAAAGCTGCAGCCGGTTACTGGGGTTTGCTGATGCTCACCTACATGATTTTTAAAAGCGTGAATGGAGTTGTGATCAGTATGGAAATATTCGTGATGGTGATTTCGTTCACCGGGGGTATGTTTGGCCTGATGCTTTTAGAGAGGTTCGCGCAACAATTACCTCCAGGAAAAGAAGAACCAAAAGCATAATAATAGAATCAACTTTTCAAACTTCTTTTGTACAAAGTTTCCTTTAATGTTTTTAGTTGTTCCCGGATTTTAAGTTGAGTTAGCGGCTCACAGCGAACAATCTCTCCGCCATTAGGTAAAGGATTCCAGCCAAAGCCATCAATTGTCTCTCGAGATCGTTTGATTCGTGTAACAACAAGCTCCAAACTTCTAACTTCTGCAAAGGATTCACGATGACGTTGTAACGCTTGCATGCATTTTGCGATTGTTATAAGGCTCTCGGCAATATTCCCAATTTGTGCGACAATTCTGCCATGATCCCATTCTATAACGATTTTATCCATAAGTCGTTCAACTTCAGAAAAGGATTGACGTATTCTTTTTTCGTTATCATCCTGGTGACTGTTCATATTGAAATAGAACCAGTTTGTTTTATAATGACGGTAAAGTTCGATTGAGATATCGTTATATATGATCAGCGCATCATTAAGCTCTTCATTAATCCTAATTTGAAATGTGATAGCATGTTTTTGGTTTTTAAAAGAAATTTCCGTTTTACTTCCAATTATAACGCGCCAGCGGTTCTCGTCAATTTTAATACTATGACCATCAGGAGGTATTATATTCTTGAATTCTATTTTTTTCATGTGAAAATGCAGCTAATTGATGAATATTCAGATATAATTGATAACCAAATAAATAAACTGTTTATAGGAGGTTAACCGGAGGTTATACTCCCGTTATTCTTAGTTGATTATCAATAAAATATAAGAACTATGCTGCAAATGTAAGGAATAAAGCCGGAGTACAGACACTTTTGAAAAATATAACTAACTGAATATCAACATTTGTTATGTTATAATTTGTCCTATAATTAATATTATGTTAAGTAGAAAATATAAAAATATCAGGAGATTCCAAGTCTGATTGTCCTCCCCTGATTCTATTATCCCACCCTATTTCTGCTGGATGGCATCGATTTTTGCATCAATGGCCGCAACCTTATCACGCTGATTAGTCCGGGCGTAGATCTGCTTCAACGTGTATAATGTGTTTATATCATCGGGTTGCAGTTCAGTCGCTTTTTCAAGAAAGGGCAATGCTTTTTCGAGTAAGCCATCTGCCTCTGATTTAAGCTTGTCATATTGGGCAGTAGCTTCAAGCGGCAACCTGTTTGCTTCATCGTTTATTGTAGCAGCTTTATTCACATACAATGCACCAAGATTATAGTTTCCTTCAAAATATTCAGGGTTCAAACGGATTGAATTCAAATACGCCATAATGGCATCCTCAAAAGCCTTTTTGCGTTCAACCTGAGCATTTGAACTATCATTGGATATATTGTCATAGATCGTTCCCAGGGCAAATGAGACTGAAAAGTTAGTCGAATCCTTTGCCATAGCGACCTTTAAATTGCTTAAAGCCTTGGCAGTATTGTTAAATGTAAGATATATATTTGTCTCCGCCAGGAATAACCGAAGATCATCCGGGTAATCCTGCTGGCCCATCCGCACATATTTTAACGCATTTGCGGAGTCTTTTGCCTGACGATATATGTCAGATAATGTGATAAATACAATAGGTGATTTATAGTCTGCCTTCAATAATTTTATATAGTACTGTTTCGCCAATTCCGTTTCATTGGCCAACGAGGCACATGTCGCAGCATTTAAGATGGAGATCGTATCAGGAACATTCGCCAATTCTATTACCTCTGCAGCTTTGGCAAAATTAATCATCGCATCCTTATATTGTTGATTGTTGTAATTCTCGACAGCCTCATTATAATAATTGTTGCGCTGCCAGTTCAACTTGGCAAAAATATCGTCGTAGTACTCCTGCTTAGGATCAAATTCAATGGCATTCTTATACGATTCCAACGCTTTTGCTATAGGATCGGGATCAAGTGTTTTAAATTTTTCATCTTTTGAATTGGATATTTCGAGGTAAATGTTTCCCCTGAGAAACCACGATTTGGCATCCTGGGCGGTACTGGCATCCAGCACACATTGATCGATTGCTTCCTTGGCCTTATCTAACTTCCCTGATTTCAGATAATTAGATGCGGTTTGTCGAACATTTTTCTGTCCGAAGGCAAGGGTAATGGAGGTTACCAATACCAGAACTAAGGCTATTTTTTTCATGGTTTTGAAAGTTGAATGATACAACTGAGTTGGTTTTGAGACTACAAAGTTAAAAAATACAAACTGATTTAATGCAAATTACACGTAAATTAATTGGAATCCTCACCTTCACCTGTTTCATCATTCACAACTGGTTGATCTGGTTGATCGTGGATAATTTCATCCTTGCTGTCAACGGTTTCAGCTATCACTTCGTCGATAACATCTTCCGCATCTTCGACATCAACTTTGGCGACAGCAGCGATAGAATCACCCTCATCGATCTTTATTAAACGAACTCCCTGTGTCGCACGGCCCATCACCCGAAGATTTGCCACTGCCATGCGGATGATAACGCCGGAACGGTTGATAATCATCAGGTCATCATTATCTGTTACTTCCTTCACAGCAATTACATCGCCTGTTTTTTCAGTAATATTCAATGTTTTTACGCCTTTTCCACCACGGTTTGTTATGCGGTAATCATCAATGTTCGATCGTTTCCCATAACCTTTTTCAGACACGACCAGAACTTCACATTTCTTATCCAACGGAATACAGATCATCCCAATAACCTCATCTTTGGCTCCGGAGATAGAAATTCCGCGAACACCTGCAGCATTTCTTCCCATCGGCCTGACCGTCTTTTCGTTAAACCTGATGGCACGGCCTGATTTTAAAGCCATAACGACTTCGTCGGCCCCCTGGGTCAACTTTGCCTCAAGTAACTGGTCGCCTTCGTTGATGGTGATGGCGTTGATCCCGTTCTGGCGCGGACGGGAATATGCTTCGAGGGATGTCTTTTTAATCGTGCCTTTCTTGGTGGCTAAGATGATAAAGTTTGAGGTGATATACTCCTCGTCCTTCAGATCTTTTACATTGATGAAAGCCCTGACTTTGTCATCAGGTTCAATATTGACCAGGTTCTGAATCGCTCTTCCCTTGGAAGTCTTTCCACCTTCAGGAATTTCGTAAACCCTGAGCCAATAACATTTACCTTTTTCTGTAAAGAACAACAGGTAATTGTGGTTTGTGGCTACAAACAGATGTTCCAGGAAATCCTCATCCCTGATTTCTGTTCCTTTAACGCCTCGCCCTCCCCTATTCTGCACCCGGTATTCTGATAGGGGAGTCCGCTTGATATATCCCATATGGGAAATGGTGATGACAACATTTTCATCAGGAATTGTATCTTCGATCCTGAAATCGGTGGCAGAATATACAATTTGTGAACGTGGTTCATCCCCGTATTTTTCTTTGATCTCAGCCAGGTCTGCCTTGATTAAATCCATTCTCAGGGTCTCATCCGCCAATATACTATTCAGATAATCAATCAGTTTCATCAATTCGGCATACTCTGCCTTAATCTTGTCACGCTCCAACCCGGTAAGACGCTGCAAACGCATATCCAGAATGGCCTTAGCCTGGATTTCACTCAATCCGAAACTTTCCATTAACCCGGCTCTCGCTTCGTCCGGAGTTTGCGATGCCCTGATCAACGCAATCACTGCATCGAGGTTATCGAGGGCAATGAGCAAACCTTCAAGAATATGTGCTCTTTTAAGCGCTTCCGACAGGTCAAATTTAGTCCGCCGGATAATTACTTCATGCCGGTGTTCAACATAATGGACGATCATATCCTTTAAATTCAACATCATAGGCCGGCCCTTCACAAGGGCTATATTATTGACATTGAATGATGTCTGGAGTGCGGTCATCTGAAATAACTTGTTCAGTATCACGTTGGTAATGGCTTCCCGTTTGAGTTCATAAACAATTCGAACCCCGTTGCGGTCAGATTCATCACGGATATCGGAAATACCTTCAATCTTCTTGTCATTCACAAGATCGGCAGTCTTTTTGATCATTTCTGCCTTGTTTACCTGAAAAGGCACGGAGTTGACAATGATCCGTTCCCGTCCATGGTCATCCTCTTCAATTTTTGTCTCTCCACGTATCACGATCCGCCCCCGGCCGGTCTCGAAAGCATCTTTAACGCCTTCATATCCATAGATAATTCCTCCGGTTGGAAAATCAGGCGCTTTGATAAATTGCATCAATTCGGCGATCGTTATGTCCCTGTTATCAATATAGGCAATGATCCCGTCGACGACTTCGCTCAGGTTATGTGGCGCCATGTTTGTGGCCATACCCACGGCAATTCCTGATGCACCGTTTATCAATAGGTTCGGGATGCGCGAAGGCATTACTGTCGGCTCCTTCAGCGTATCATCAAAGTTTAACTGGTAATCGACGGTGTCTTTTTCAATATCCGCGACCATCTCTTCAGCAATCTTTTGAAGACGCGCTTCAGTATACCTCATGGCGGCCGGATTGTCGCCGTCCATCGAACCAAAGTTCCCCTGTCCGTCAACCAGCGGGTAACGTAAACTCCATTCCTGGGCCATCCTGACCATGGCATCATAAACAGATGTATCGCCATGCGGATGGAACTTTCCAAGAACCTCCCCTACTATTCTTGCCGATTTTTTATACGCCCGGTTGGAAAGAACCCCCAATTCATACATGCCGAATAACACGCGCCTGTGAACCGGCTTTAAACCATCTCTCACATCGGGCAAAGCCCGCTGAACAATCACCGACATTGCATAATCAATGTAGGCGGTCTTCATCTGGTTTTCAATATTAACCTGAACTATTTTTTCTCCCGATTCAATATCCTCTTTTTCCATAATTTATTTAACTGATATTCAGATATATAATATAATATTATTTAGAATACGAAGATAGTGAAAATACCGTTTCGTATCACGTGCAACCTGACAATTATTTTGGTGTCTTACTAACATGGGAATGTTAATAAATAAAGACCATTTAACATTAAAAGACGGATTTCAATCGTACTTTTGGATGGTTTGACAATTTAACCGTTTGAAAGAATGGTTCGATTTTTGTCGGATTGATATTGATTTACTGTAACAGTGTATTTTATGGAAGCAAAATTTTCTCAACGTGTCAAAGACGTTTTAATATACAGCCGGGAAGAAGCGCAAAGGTTAGGAAACGATTACATTGGTCTCGAACACCTCCTGCTTGGAATTATCAGGGAAGGTGATGGCCTTGCGATAAGGATCATGCGCAATCTGCGTATTGATCTGGCGGAAGTCAGGAAAAAAGTTGAACAGGCGGTTTCCAGCCATAAGGAAAAACATGCCGGCGGCGAAAACCTGCCACTGATTAAACAAGCTGAACGTGCCCTGAAGATCACCTACCTGGAAGCAAAGCTGTTCAACAGCGATTTGATTGGCACCGAACATCTGCTGTTGGCTATTCTCAAAGATGAAAATAACCTCGTCACAAAAACCCTTCAAGGCTTTGGTGTGAACTATGATACCGTTCAGGATGAACTGAAAGCAATTCTGTCGAGCACAAGCGACGAGCCACACTTTGACCCACAGGATATCCTGCCCAAAGATGAGGAGGATGAAGACCCGGAAGAGGGCGGAAAGAGTTTCAGCGGGAGCCCAAAAAAGCCCCAGGATTCAAAGTCAAAAACACCCGTTCTTGATAATTTTGGCAGGGATATCACCAAAGCCGCCGAAGAGGATCGCCTTGATCCCATTGTTGGCCGTGACAAAGAATTACAGCGCATTGCTCAGATATTGAGCCGCCGAAAAAAAAATAACCCGATCCTGATCGGAGAACCCGGTGTTGGAAAATCAGCCATTGCAGAAGGGCTGGCCCTCAGGATCGTGCAACGTAAAGTGGCCAGGTCGTTGTTCAATAAACGCCTGGTATCTCTCGACTTAGCTTCACTTGTTGCCGGTACAAAATACCGTGGCCAGTTTGAAGAACGGATGAAAGCCGTCCTTAATGAATTGGAAAAAAATCCGAATATCATTGTTTTTATAGATGAAATCCATACTATTGTCGGCGCCGGGAATGCATCGGGATCTCTGGATGCCTCTAACATGTTTAAACCGGCATTGGCACGTGGAGACATTCAATGCATCGGGGCAACTACCCTGGATGAGTATCGCCAGTACATTGAAAAGGATGGAGCGCTTGAACGAAGGTTCCAGAAGGTCCTTGTTGACCCGACTTCAGCAGATGAAACGATTGAAATTCTGCAAAATATTAAGGAAAAATACGAGGACCACCACCTGGTAACTTATACCGACGATGCCATTAAGGCATGCGTTTCCCTTACCAACCGCTACATAACAGACCGGTACCTTCCCGACAAGGCCATTGATGCGCTTGACGAGGCCGGCGCCAGGGTTCACATCTCAAATATCAACGTTCCCAACGAAATAATTGAAGTGGAGAACCAGATTGAAGAGACCAGAAAACATAAGATGCTGGCCATAAACAGCCAGAAATTTGAAGAAGCCGCTGATTTGCGTGATACAGAGCGTAAGCTGCAGGACAGCCTTGAACGTGAAAAAAAGATATGGGAAGAGAGCGCCAAACTGAACCGGCAAACGGTTGCTGAAGATAACGTGGCCGAAGTTGTAGCCATGATGACAGGGATACCGGTGCAGCGCATTGCAAAAAATGAGAGTGATCGCCTGATCAATATGGAAGGCGAACTGGAAAACTCAGTGATCGGTCAGAATGAAGCCATTAAAAAGGTGGTTAGAGCAATCCGTCGCAACCGGGCCGGTCTGAAGGACCCCAACAAACCAATCGGGACCTTTATTTTTCTTGGCCCTACCGGTGTCGGGAAAACGCATCTTGCAAAAGTGTTGTCAAAATATTTGTTTGACACGGAAGATGCGCTGGTACGGATCGATATGAGTGAGTACATGGAGAAGTTTGCTGTTTCACGGCTCATTGGCGCCCCTCCGGGATATGTCGGATATGAAGAGGGTGGACAATTGACCGAAAAAATCCGCCGTCGCCCTTACTCTGTTGTATTATTGGATGAAATAGAAAAAGCGCATCCCGACGTTTTTCATTTATTGCTTCAGGTACTGGATGACGGCATGTTAACGGATAGTTTTGGCCGCAGGGTTGACTTTAAGAATACCATCGTGATCATGACGTCAAATATCGGCTCCCGTCAGCTTAAAGATTTTGGACAGGGCGTCGGCTTTGCAACTTCAGCAAAACAGGCCGCCAGTAATGACTATGCACGCGGCGTGATTGAAAATGCCCTTAAGAAGGCCTTTGCCCCTGAATTTATCAACAGAATTGATGACGTTGTCATCTTTGATGCACTTGAACGGGAAGATATTCACAAGATCATTGACATTGAACTGCAGCATCTGTTCAAAAGGACCAAAGACCTTGGATACAGCATCGTTATCACCGATGCGGCAAAAGATTATATAGCAGAAAAAGGTTGGGACGTCCAGTTTGGCGCCAGGCCGCTGAAACGTGCGATCCAGAAATATGTTGAAGATACCCTGGCCGAAGAGATCATTAAAACCAAACTTACTGAAAATGATCTGATAACCGTGGACTATATTCCTCAGAAAGATGAAATGGTCATCATTGTATCAAATCCCGAAAAAACCGAACCGGTTAAATAGTCCCCGGTACCAGGAAGGTTACATCTTATAGCAATTGTCCTCGATCAACCTGTTGGCAATTTTACGGCGTGCATTTTTAACATTTACGCCGGGTACCTGTGTGAGGCTTTCAACAACAGATCTATAGGTGCCGTTAAGTCCGGGGGAAGTAAATGAATTTGTTGCATCTGCAGCGGATTTCCTGATCTTATCACCGGCATTATATATAAATACATCCAGCATCGAACGGTAAATACTTTCAGGATCAATCTCTTTGATCGTTTCCATTTTCTGGATCCTTAACACCATGGATTCTGCGATATAAACATCAATGATCATATCCGCAAGGTTGTTCAGTATCTCTTGTTCCTGGATAAAATCTTTGTTGAACTGCATTGATGCTCCCTGCATCACAATAAGAATGAGGTTCTTAAAGTTTTTTATTATCCTCAGTTTTTCCTCAAAATAGGTCTCATCAGTTTTGGTACTTGCCTTGACTGAATCAAGATTTGCAAAAAGGGCGCCCGCTTTGCCGAACAGATCAAAGTCGCCTTTCATGGCTCTTTTCATGGCTGTATCGACAAGCAATAACCTGTTGATCTCATTGGTTCCTTCAAAGATCCTGTTGATGCGTGAATCACGATATCCGCGTTCAACAGCCATTTCTGCAGAATATCCCATCCCTCCATGTACCTGAACTGCCTCATCGATCACAAAATCAAGAACTTCTGATCCATACACTTTTAAAATGGCTGCCTCAACCGCATAATGTCCGATCCCCTCTACCGAAGCCCTTCCTTTGTCTATGCCGGTGGCTGCCAGCATTTCAATTTTATCTTCAATGTCCTTGCTTATCCTGTATATTGCACATTCAAGGGCAAACGTTCTTATGACCTGCTCGGCAAGTTTATGCTTGATGGCCCCAAATGTCGAAATCAATACATTAAATTGTTTGCGCTCGTTGGCATATTTTACCGAATCGGTTATTGCTTTTTTTGAAGCTCCCAGCACATTTGCGCCAAGTTTAATTCGTCCCATGTGAAGAATGTTCAGCGCAATTCTGAACCCCTCTCCCCGGCTGCCAAGCAGATTTTCAACCGGCACTTTTACATCATTATAGAATATCTGGGCAGTGGAAGATCCCTTGATACCCATTTTATGCTCATCGGGACTGATCACTACACCCGGAAAGTTCTTTTCCACGATAAAGGCGCTGAGTACCCGGTCCTTGTCAATTTTTGCAAAAACCACTTGTGTATCGGCAAAGGAAGCATTGGTGATCCACATTTTCTGACCGTTCAGAATATAATGACTCCCGTCTTCCGACAAAATGGCAGACGTTTTTCCAGAATTGGCATCACTCCCTGCGCCAGGCTCAGTCAAACAATAGGCGCCGATCAAATCACCCGTTGCAAGACGGGTCACATAACGTTGGCGCTGTTCTTCGTTGCCATAATACATGATCGGTAAGGTGCCAATACCGGTATGTGCCATAAATGCGACGGAAAATGAGTGACCGGCTCCAATCTTTTCAGCAGCAAGCATTTGGGTTACAAACGATTGACCAAATCCACCATATTCTTCCGGAAGGGAGATTCCCATCAGGCCAAGTTCTCCGGCTTTCTTCAGGGTGCTCTTCATGAGGTTGGTATCCGGGGAATCAATCTGGTCGATATTCGGATAGAGTTCAGCCTCAAGGAAATCCTGGATGGTTTGGGCAATCATTTTTTGCTCTTCATCGAATTGTTCAGGTATGAAAATGTCTTTTGCATCAACTTCATCAACGAGAAACTCACCGCTTTTCAGTACTTTTCTTTTCTCCATTACAATTATTTTAGTTATACAGTTTAAATATTTAACGATTGAACGATTAATTCAGCAATATCCAAATTTTTCACATCTTCTTCCCGATTCTTGTATTTAATCCCATCTGTAAGCATGGTCATGCAGAACGGACAAGCTGTGGCAATAACCTTCGCACCTGTCTGAAGCGCCTCCTCGGTACGTTCAATAAAGACCTCCTTATCGCCTTTTTCCGCTTCTTTGAACATTTGTGCGCCACCAGCGCCGCAACATAAGGCGAAACTCCTGTTCCGCTTCATTTCCACAATGTTGGTGGTGAGTTTTTTTAAAATAGAACGGGGTTCAAAATAGATATCATTGGCCCGGCCAAGGTAACAAGGGTCATGATATGTAACACTTACATTTGACAATGCCTGCGGATCAAGAATGAGTTGTCCTGATAAAATCATATGGTCAAGGAATTGCAGGTAATTGATCACTTCGAAACCGGCCCCGAGATCCGGATATTCATTTTTAAATATGTTGTAGCAGTGCGGACAGATGGTTAACACTTTCCTGATGTCATATTTCTTGAATAGCGCAATGTTCTGAAAAGCCTGCATCTGGTAAAGCATCTCATTTCCGGCACGGCGGGCAGGATCGCCGGTACAGGATTCTTCTTTGCCAAGTACAGCATAACTCACATTCAGGAAGGCTAAAATCTTGACAAAGTCCTTTGTCACTTTTTGGTAACGGTCATCGAATGCACCCGCACATCCTACCCAAAACAGGAATTCCGCTTGCTTTCCACGTGCGTGCAAATCGGCCATCACAGGTACTTCAACTTTACGAATTTCCATTGGTACTGAACTGATTAAGCAATACGTAATTCAATATTTTGTGCCCACAGCAGACGGTCTTCCATTGAAAATTGCCAGGGGGCCCCATTGTTCTCAATGTTGGTGAATACAGCCTTGATCCCGCCAGGCGCCGAAGCCTCTTCCAATACAAGGTACCGGCGCATATCGACAATTAAAATCGGGTGGTTGATGTTGATCGGACACTCCCTGGCACAGGCGTTACATGTTGTACAAGCCCATAGCTCCTCCTCAGAAATAAAGTCCCTAACCAATGATTTATGATCAGAAAATAATCGTCCGTTTTTTATCAATCCCGGCCCTTTTTCTTTCATCCTTGCCCGCACGTCCATGATTATTTTTCGGGGTGACAAGCGCTTGCCGGTTAGGTTTGCCGGACAAACCGATGTACATCTGCCGCATTCGGTACAGGCCAGGGAATCGAGGTAATTTTTCCAGGTTACATCCTCTGCATCCTTAATGCCAAAGCGTTCAACGGGAACATCAGTTGATTCAGCAGACAAGGAAGCGTTTGGATCAAGCATCATTTGCACTTCCTTCATAACGCTGTCCATATTCGGCAATTTACCAAGTGGTTCCAGGCGGGAAAGGAAAACATTGGGAACCGACATGAATACATGAAAATGCTTTGAATATGGCAGGATGTTTGCAAATATAAAGATGAGCAGGATATGCGACCACCAGGAGATTTCGTAAATTACTCCGAGTCGGGCAGGTTCGACGCCAGCCAGAAATCCGGCCAACAGGCTGCTGACCGGGTAAATCCCTGCCAAAGATTTGCCTGATTGCTGAATTCCGGCGTAGTACGCCATATTCATACTCAGTAATGACACCATCAGCGCCAGGATCATGACCAGGGCAAGATTTGCATCCTTGTGCGAGACGGGTTTCATTTCAATACCTTCAAACCGTTTGATGTGAAAGAACAGGCGACGGGAAATAAATATGATGATGGAAATTCCAACCAGCAATCCAAAGATATCCGCTGATGCGCTGATCAAATTGTAAACGGGGCCAAGAAACTCCAGAAAGCGTTCAGTTCCGAAAAGGCCATCAAAAATCATCTCAATACTGCCGATGGCGATAACACAAAATCCCCAGAAAACCAGGGCATGAAAAAAGCCCATGACCGGTTGGCGGAAAATTTTTGTCTGGCCGATGGCCACATCCATCATCACCCATAGCCGTTTACCGAGATCGCGTACCGGAAATGCAGGTTTTGTAAATTTAAAATAGTTGATGAAACGGTAAGTCGTGAAACCAAAGAAGCCAATCGTGACAAGCAGTGCGAGCGTGAAAACGAGTTGTTTGACCATGGCTGGTTTATTTCCCCTTTATATCTTTTACTGCCTCCACGAGTTTTGGAAGTACCTTGCTGGCATCTCCGATGATGCCATATTGAGCGGCAGCAAAAATCGGGGCATCCTTATCTGTATTGATGGCCACAATATATTTTGAAGAACTTACACCGGCGAGGTGTTGGGTCGCACCTGAAATTCCGATCGCTATATAGAGGTTGGGTGCAATTATTTTTCCTGTTTGACCGGTATGCTCCTCATGAGGCCGCCATCCCTCATCAGAAACGGGACGTGAACATGCTGTAGCGGCGCCAAGTAATTCAGCCAATTCCACCATCGGACCCCAGTTATCTGCAGATTTCATTCCCCGGCCACCAGAAACAACTATTTCGGCGTCGGTCAACAGGATTTTACCGGTTTGCTTCTGAACTTCATTTACTCTGGTCTTGACCGTTTCCGGGTTCCACTCAATCGGCACAGTTGTAACCACACCCTTGTTCTCAGTTTCAATGACCTCGGATGAATTTTGTGCCAGTGTTAAAATTTTAACGTCGGATTTAATGATCAGGTTGCTGAACGCATTGCCTGAATATACCTTTTTGAATACGGTGAAAGGACTGGTGCTGAGTGGTAATTTGCTAACACCTGAACCGAGACCAGCTTTCAACTTTACAGACAAACGGGGGGCAATGGCTTTTCCCGTGGTATTGTTGGAAAGTAAAACAATTTTTGCATCTTCCAGTGCAGCAAATCCAGCAATGATCGCTGAGTAAGCCTGACCATCAAAAACGTTGATCTTGTCGTTAACGGCGCTGATTATACGAACAGCCCCATATTTTCCGAGTTTTTCCAATTCGGTGTTTTCAACTTTACCAACAGATAACACCACAATTTCGGTTTTCAGCATTTCTGCCAACTTAGCGCCATAGGAGACGAGCTCAAAACTCAATTTTTTGAATTTCCCATCCCAATTCTCAACAAAAATTAAAACTGACATAATTCGGTTTTGGTTTTAGCGGTTCAGATTAAATAATTTTAGCTTCATTTTGCAGTAATTCAATAAGTTGCTTTGGATTTTCGGGATCAACAAACTTGCATACTGCACGGGGTTTCGGCATTTCGTATCTCTGCACCTCTGTTAATGGCTCAACTGCAACCGGTTCGACCACTTTAAGCGGTTTTGTGCGGGCCATCATAATTCCACGCATGGCTGCAATTCGGGGTTCTTTTGCAATTCCCTTCTGAACGATGGCAACAACCGGCGTTGGTACTGTGACAATTTCTTTTCCACCGTCTATTTCACGGGTGATTATGATTTGTCCGTTCTCAATTTTTACACTGGAGACGGAGGATACCGATGGATATTCTAAAAATTCAGCCAGCATCCCTCCTACCGTGGAACCATTGAAATCACTTGATTCAATGCCACAAAGAATCAAGTCATAGGGTTCACTCTTTAAAACATTTGCCAATTGGGCGGCTACGAAGTAGGCATCGGCGGGTTCGGCATTGATCCTGATGGCATCATCTGCGCCGATAGCCAGCGCCTTACGGATTGTAGGCTCGGCACTGATCAGTCCGACATGTGCAACGGTAACAGTCTGAATGCCGCTGGAGGGATCATCCTTCAATTCGAGCGCCCTGGTCAGAGATAATTCGTCCCATGGGTTAATGACCCATTGAATTCCTGCTGTATCCAATTTTGTAAAGTCATCGATGAATTTGACTTTTGTTGTCGTATCAGGAACATTGCTCATGCAAATTAAGACCTTCATTGTATAAGTAGTTGGTTAAGAATAAACTGGACTGTGTGGGGTGCAAAGATAAAAAAAAGGAGGTAAAGAATGGCTATAAATTATCCTCATCATCAGGGCAAACGCATGAACAGTATTTTCCCCTCCCTGGGTGTTTCTGTGCAAACGATGACAGCCACATGTAAGAATATCGGCATGTAGCCTACTATCAGGGATTATCTGATAAAGAGGAAGTCATCGGCGAGGGGTGTATTATATATGGGTGTTTATTATTTGTTAACAATTATTTGAGCTAAGATTATCAACGCATAGTTGTCGTCCCAACCAGCCTGCTTGCGTCTGACTTTTAAGCTGGCCTTTGCGGTTTTATCGTTTTTAATGGCATTTAAAGCCACACGTCTCATAATAGAAAGATTTTCAGCGCCATTCCCTGTTCGTACCCGGCATTGGTCTTCGTTAAAGGTCACATCCAATACCCAGTGCAGGCTGTTCTCAATGGCCCAATGTTTACGGATAGCGCGGTTCATCTGCTTGGCATTGCCAGAGAGGCTGCTGATGTAATACCTGGTTTCCCGTGTTTCAATACCGTTCTTTATGACTGTTGCCTTGACCTGGGCAATACTTTTGAGGTTGTCCCAACTTTGTGGTTCAATGAGCCACTGTAAGTTGGTTATGGTTTTACAATGCCGGGTTTCAATTCTTCCATGTCCTTTGTCATATTCAATGTCTTCATCGTATGTATAATGTGCAAACTCGGGTTGTTCTGTCTTATTGAAAAACTCTTCAACTTCCTTGGCTAGTGTCAAGACAAATTAATTATGAAACGTAATAATTTGATAGTTTTTTGTCAGCTTTATATCGCGTAAAACTCCAATTGATTTTTCTTTTATCAGCATTGTTTGCATTACACCAAATAAGGGTCTGTCTTTCAAGTTCA
>JAUXWT010000002.1 GCA_030681475.1 Bacteroidales bacterium
GGTTTACCACGGTGATCTGGCAAACCTTCCCAAGCGTTTTGTAACGCGCGAAAAGCTTTGTTTAAGTGGTACCACCGAATTCTGGGTAAACGATCAGAGTGGACTTCCCTTGATGGTTATCACCGGAGAATTGAACGAAAAATTAAAGTCTGCCATTGAAGAAATCATACCAAAGATACTGGAAGAAATAACCCAGGCAGCTAAACCCGGGGAACCAGTCTTTACCATTGTTATCGATCGCGAAGCTTATGAACCCGCATGGTATAAAAAGTTATGGAAAGAATACCGTGTAGCAGTAATCACATATCGTAAAAATGTTAGCGATCAATGGGATAGTTCATTGTTTTATAGCGTTGAAACACAAGTTTATAATACCAATGTGACGATGCAATTTTGCGAAATGGGCACTGAATTGAATGGGTTTTGGTTCAGGGAAATCCGAAAGCTTTCTGAAAATGGACACCAGACAGCGATACTGACAACACATCCCAGTTTATCAATGCAAAATGCAGCAGTAAAAATGTTCTCAAGGTGGACACAAGAAAACTTCTTTAAATACATGATCGAAAATTTTGATTTTGACCGAATGGTAGAATATGGGACAGCCCCTGTTGATCAAAAACGCACCATCCCCAACCCTGATTACAAGACACTTACTTACCAAATAAAGAAGACAAGAGAGAAAAAGTCCAGGCTTGAAGCCCGTGTTTACAAAAATCTGGGAGATAGTGATGTAACAGACATGGGGCACTATGTGCAGAACATTTTTAAAAGCTCTTCCCTGATAGAGAAGATCAATGAATACAATGATGAAATCAAAGGCCTTTTAGCCGGCAGGAAAAGCCAGCCTTCTCGTATTTGCATTGCAGAAATGCCCCAGGAGCAACGCTATAACAAGCTAAAGCAAGAAAGCAAGAAGTTGAAAAATGCAATAATAATGCTCGTTTACAGGGCAGAATCAGCATTATACAATATCATGTCCGAGTTTTATAAAAGTAACGAAAAAGAGGGGCGGATGATTTTAAAAGAAATATTTACAAGCGATGCCGATATGATCCCGGATTATGAAAATAAAAAACTTACAATCAAGTTACATTCGTTGTCTACCCCAAGGGCAAATCAAACAGTCAAGGAATTATGCTCCTTGCTAAACCAAACAGAAACCTGCTTCCCTTTAACAGATTTGAAGCTGGTTTACGAATCAGTCGCGGTTTAGATTGCGGGAGTCATGGATGTCTGAAGGTAATGGATCAGTTAAAATTCGTTGTTAAGGTCAAACCGGAATACGAATCTGATGCAATTGCTGCCATAAGTTTGGCTTTGCCTGGGGATCAGGCGAATGACGAAATATTACAGTCTCTTATTGAAATGTCGGAGAAATCTGTTACGATGTTTGCAAAAATCTCTAAAAACAAGAATCTACATAGGTTTAATGCATGGCAGGGCAAACCGTTAAAGTAGTATACACTGGCATTGCACATCAACAAATCTTTGCCGCCTGCAGGCAAAAGCCATTTTCCGTAAAAAAACTTCGTTGTGCCCCTTTTGACCATTATGTATTTGTATATAAGGTCGAAACCCATAGAATTATAGTTCATGCAGTAATTCATTCAAGCCGTATGAAATAAAAGCACTCTCTGTGTCTTCTCGATAATGTATTACCTTTTCTTCTTTTAACGATTAAGTAGTAATTACAGGAACGAACCATATATTTATTTTACTACGTTATCAAGGGGACAAACCACTCTGTGTCTCTCTGTGTCTTCTCCGTGTCTCTCTGTGTAATAAAAAATGACCTGGAATATGGCTCAGGGAATAAAATTCCTTTGTGGTTATTCGGATTTTTGGGATAAATTCTGTTTAACCCTTCAATGCCTCCGCCCCGGATACAATTTCGAGAATGGCGTTGGTGATGGCATTCTGGCGCGCCTTGTTGTAAGAGATGTTGAGATCGCGCAGGAGATCCTTGGCGTTCTCGGTGGCCTTTTGCATGGCGGTCATCCTGGCGCCCTGCTCTGAGGCAAATGAATCAAGCGCAGCCTTGAAAAGCTGTATGCGCAGCGTTTTCGGGATCAGTTCGCGGACAATGACCTCCTTGTCGGGTTCAAATATGTAATCGGCCTCCACCCTGGCAACCGGTGACTGGGCCATAGCCTGTGGTGGTGCAATGGGCAGGTATTGTTCAACGATCAGCCGCTGAACGGCGGCATTTTTAAACTGGTTGTAGATCAGGTCAATCCTGTCGAAATCCTTTGCGGCAAACCCCTTCATCAGTTTTTCGGCAAGGATGGAGGCGTTTGCGAAGGTAAGCTGGTCAAAAAGTTCATCGTGCGATTCCAGGACATTGTATTTCCTCTTGCGGAAATATTCAGAGGCTTTCCGCCCGATGGTGATAAAGCTGACGTTGTTCTTACTGAATTGCTGGCTATAAGTGGTCTCTGTGAAATGCACCGCCATTTTCATGATGTTCGAATTGAAGGCGCCGCACAAACCCCGGTTGGAGGCGATCACCACCAGCAGGATTTTTTCCGGTTTGCGTTCCTGTGAGAATACATTTTCGTCGGAATGGTCGATGCTGGCGCTCAGGTTTTGCAATATCTCACGCAGTTTGGCGGCATACGGCCTGAGTTTGATGATGGCCGTTTGCGCCCTGCGCAGCTTTGAGGCCGCCACCATTTTCATGGCATTGGTGATTTGCTGTGTCGATTTTACAGATGCGATCCGAATACGTACGTCCTTCAGTCCGGCCATTGATGTCTCCTATTTCTTTTCCTCGTATTTTTTTGAAAGATCCTTCGCCGTCTGTTCCATGATGCTGATATCCTCATCCAGAAGCTTCCCCGCTTTGAGGTTGAGCAACACCTGCGGATGGCTGACCTCCATGAAATGCAGAAATTCGATCTCAAAATTGCTGACGCTGCGAATCGGGACATTCCGCAACAACCCGCGCGTTCCGCAAAAGATGATGGCGATCTGGTTTTCAACAGCCATCGGGGAGTATTGCGGCTGCTTCAGGATCTCCACATTGCGCGCGCCTTTGTCGAGTACGGCCTTGGTGGCGGCATCGAGGTCGGACCCGAATTTTGAAAACGCTTCGAGTTCGCGGTATTCGGCCTGGTCAAGTTTGAGCGTGCCGGCAACCTTTTTCATCGATTTGATCTGGGCATTTCCCCCGACGCGGGATACCGATATCCCCACGTTGATGGCCGGGCGGATGCCGGCATTGAACAACGCGGTTTCCAGGAAGATCTGTCCGTCGGTGATGGAGATCACATTGGTGGGGATGTATGCCGACACGTCGCCGGCCTGGGTTTCAATGATCGGAAGCGCGGTAAGCGATCCTCCTCCTTTTACCATCTCTTTCAGCGTATCAGGAAGGTCGTTCATCTGGCGGGCAATATCATCGGAAGAGATGATCCTCGCGGCGCGTTCGAGCAACCTGGAGTGGAGGTAAAAGACATCGCCGGGATAGGCTTCGCGCCCGGGAGGACGGCGGAGCAACAGGGAAACTTCACGATAGGCCACCGCCTGTTTTGATAAATCGTCATAAATTATCAGGGCCGGTCGGCCGGTATCCCTGAAAAATTCACCGATGGCAGCGCCGGCAAAAGGGGCATAATACTGCATGGCGGCAGGATCGGAAGCCGTTGAAGAAACAACCACCGTGTATTCCATTGCGCCTTTTTCTTCAAGCGTTTTTACAATGTTGGCCACGGTCGAGCCCTTTTGCCCAATTGCAACGTAAATGCAAAATACCGTTTCCCCTTTGGCGTGAAATTCCTTCTGGTTGATAATGGCATCAATGGCAATGGCCGTTTTGCCGGTCTGGCGGTCGCCGATGATCAGCTCGCGCTGTCCGCGGCCGATCGGGATCATGGCATCGATGGGCTTGATTCCTGTTTGCAGGGGTTGATTCACCGGCTGCCTGTAAATAACGCCAGGCGCTTTCCGTTCAAGCGGCATCTCAAAACGCGCACCTTCTATCTTGCCTTTGCCGTCGATCGGTTCTCCAAGAGTATTGATAACGCGGCCAAGCAGCCCTTCGCCAACTTCGATGGAGGCAATGCGGCGGGTCCGCTTTACAACATCACCCTCTTTTATCTCAAAGTAATCTCCAAGCAAAACAGCGCCGACATTGTCTGCTTCAAGGTTCAGTACAATGCCCTTCAGTCCGTTTTTTTCAAACTCGATCAACTCGCCGCTCTCCACATTGTTCATGCCGTAGATGCGGGCGATGCCGTCGCCTACCGTCAGCACGGTACCGACCTCTTCAAGTTCTTTTTCACTTTGGATACCGGCGAGTTCCCTGCGTAAAATTGCAGTAACTTCTGCGGGTTTGATTTCTGCCATAGTTTAAATTTTAAATAGCGAAATTGTGAAATAGCGAAATGGCGAAATTGTGAAACAGCGCCATCACTATTTTCATTTTAAAATCCTTTTTTGTATAAATTGATTTTCGCGATTGAATTGCGAATGTTTTCTATTTCCCGGCGGATACTGGCATCATATTGCTTGTCGCTCCATTTCAGCACGAACCCTCCAACGAGTGATTCATCAATTTCAGCCTGCAGGTCGATATCTGCCGCGGTGTATTTTTCCATCAGGCTCAACACCTGTTTTCTGGTCTCTTCATCAGGTAAGACCGGTGAACTGAAATGAACGGTCAGGATGTTCCGGTAAACGTTGTATAGGTCAACAAACTGAACGGCGATGGCATCAATAAATGATTCCCTGTTCTTCCTGACCATGATCATCATGTAGGTCAACGTAATTTGATGAATGTTTTTTTCAAATAATTCACGGAGGATTGTTAGTTTCTTGCCGGAGTTGATGACGGGACTTTTTAACAACAGCCGTAACTCCCTGCTGTTTTCGCAAGCCCTGGAGATCATCAGACTGTCTTGGTATACCTCCTCTGCCGCGTTTTTTTCCAGGGCAAGTTCAAACAATGCCTTTGCATATCGTTCCGCTACCAATGAAACATTCATGCCGGTTAGTTGAATTTAACTTCTTTGATTAACTTCTGAACATATTCTTCCTGCTTCCGCGGATCTTCCAGCTCACGTTGTAAGATGATTCTGGCAAGGGTCAGCGAATTTTCCGCGATCTGGATCTTCAATTCGGTCATGGCAGCCATTTTTTCATTGTGGATGCTTGCCTTGGCTGCTTCTACGATCCGTGAAGCCTCTTCGCTTGCCTTTATCCGCGATTCTTCCAACAACTTGTCCCTAACTTTCCGCGCTTCATTCAACAGGGCATCCCGTTCGTTTTTAGCCTCCTGGAGAAGCTGTTCGTTGCTGAATTTCAGCTCCTTCATATCTTCTCTTGCCTGATTCGCGGCATTGAGCGCTTCATGGATTGAAGTCTCCCGCTCATGAAGCATCTGAAGAATAGGTTTCCAGGCAAATTTCCCCAGGACGTACACCAGGAGGAAAAAAGAGAGTGTCATCCAGAAGATCAGGCCCAGTCCCGGCGTGATTAATTCCATATTGGTTTGTTTTTATATGGTTGAGATTGAAAAGGTTCCCGGCAGATCAACCAACCGTTGATCCGCCGGAAACTTGCTGTTGCTGCTAAATAAACAGGATGAGCAGACAAACAACGATAGCAAAAAATGCCACACCTTCGACAAGAGCTGCGGCGATGATCATATTCGAACGAATATCACCGATCGCTTCGGGCTGACGGGCAATGGATTCGAGGGCGCTTTTACCGATATTTCCGATACCGATGCCTGCGCCAATCACGGCGATCCCTGCTCCCAGTCCTGCTCCCATCTTTGCAATGGCGGCGAAATCGCCTGCCAGTTGCAGTAAAATTGATAATAAATGCATAATAATCAGGTATTAAGGGTTATTAAAAAAACAATCGTAACTCTCTAATGGTGTTCCGGCTCCATTGTCGCCAGCCCGAAATAGAGCGCCGATAACAAGGTGAACACATAAGCTTGTATAAATGCCACCAGCAGTTCCAGCAGGTACATGAAAATCATGAAGGCGACAGAAACCACAGAAACGCCTATTCCCAGCGCGGCGCTGATGGCGCCAAAAATAAATATCAGACTCACGAATCCAAGCACGATGATGTGCCCGGCGGTAATGTTTGCAAAAAGCCGGATCATCAATACAAATGGCTTGGTGATGATCCCGATGATCTCAACGACCGGCATCAATGGCACCGGAAATTTCAGCCACCAGGGAACCCCCGGCGTATTGACGATATCAATCCAATAGTGTTTGTTCCCGTTGATTGTGGTGATGACAAAGGTGAAAACTGCCATGACCAGGGTAACGGCAATGTTGCCGGTCACGTTGGCGCCTCCGGGGAAAAACGGCACCAGGCCGAACAGGTTGTTGAAAAAGATGAAAAAAAATACTGTCAGCAAAAAGGGCATGAACTTTTCATACTTTTTCTCTCCGATGGAACTTTTCGCGATGTCGTCGCGAATGAAAATAACAAGAGGCTCAAGCAGCGACTGTAGCCCGCTGGGGGCCTTACCCCTGTTGCGTGTGTAGGCCCTGGCCATGGAGACAAAGATCAGCACCAGCAAAAAGGAGCTCAGCAAAATGGCAAATACCGTTTTCGTGATCGAAAAATCATAGACTTTGTGCGCATCCTGAACAGCATGCCCATATTGTCCGGCCCGAACGATCTTACCCTTGTGGGGCCCCCCCTGCTCAAGTTTAAATCCGAGATAACTGTGTGCTGCATTGTGGAACCGGCTTGACAAAAAGGTGTACAGTTTCCCGTTATAAAGCAAGATGACCGGGAGCGGGATGGTCAGGTGAAGGCTGCCAATTTCGGCGACATGCCATTCGTGGTTGTCAACCACATGTTCCATGATCATTGCCCCGGCGTTGAATTTGCCTTCGGAGCGGCTATCAGATTTCCCATGTTGTTCAAACGCGCTGTCATTCGCTGGAACAAGCATGGTGTGATCCTGAACAGCGGCGAAGAGACCGGTCACAAAAACAGCCCAAACAAGAAGGCCGGAAGCCAGAAACCTAAATAAAAATGAGCGAGAATTGTTTGTGGTCATGAAATCTGTTGCGATGCTTTGAACCGTGCAAAAATAGAAAATAATATTGAATTACTAAAATAGCGGTTTGTAACCTATCGCCAATTTCTTCGTCTTATTGCCTTAATGTAATGGAAAATCATTACTTTTGAACTCTTATAAAAACCCTTGAAAATGCAAGCGAATACTTTTAAACTTTGGCTTACATCCTTTTTATTTTTCACTTTTTGGGTTATTTCTGGCAACGGTCAGGCTCAAAAAATCTGGACCTTGGAAGATTGTATCAACTATGCGCTTGAAAACAATCTCGACGTCAACAAGCAACTGCTGATCGTTGAGAGCAACAAGGATCAAGTACTGCAAAGCGGCCTGAGCATGTTGCCGAATCTGAATGCCAACGGAACAAACGTATGGAATTTCGGACAAACCATCGACCAGTATACCAACACATTTGCAACGAACACGGTACGTTCCAACAACTTTTATATCTCCAGTAATGTCACTCTTTTTTCAGGTCTTCAGAAGTTAAACACCTATAAGGAAAACAAAATCAACCTGATGGCCAGCAAGTATGACATGGACGTTATCAAGAACAACATCTCTCTTTCGGTCGCCGGTTATTACCTCGATATTTTATTTAATCTGGAGCTGCTGGATATTGCCAGGGCACAGCTAAGTATAACAACATCCCAGTCAGAGCGGATGGAGAAACTGGTTGATGCCGGTTCGGCGGCAAGGGGAGATTTACTGAACATCCAGGCGCAGAAAGCCTCGGAAAAATTAACAGTGGTAGATGCTGAAAACCGCCTTTACATTTCAACCCTTTCACTTCAACAATTGATAGATCTTCCGGTATCGTCCGACTTCCAGGTTGAAAAACCAATGCTCAAGCCGGTTCAATCCCCGGATGATAAAATCAACGCGGGAGTTATTTTCGAACATGCCCTGAAAACAAGGCCGGAGATAAAAAGCGCAGAACTTCGGGTGGAAAGTGCACAAAAGAGGCTCGCCATTGCCCGGGGCTATGTTCAACCGACCCTTTCATTGAGTGGTTCATGGGGAACGGGTTATTCGGGGGTTGCACGACAACTCGATCCGGACTCACCTCCTGTTTACCGTTTCGATTCGGTTGGATATACCAAAACATCCCAAGAGGCTGTTATTATCGGGCAATTGAATTACAACTACCGTACGAAGTCTTTTACCGACCAGTTGCGTGATAACAGCAACCAGTCGGTAGGGTTTTACCTGAATATCCCGATATTCAACGGCTGGGCGGGACGTACCGCGATAAGCCAGGCGAAAATTCAAAAATCACAGGCCGAACTTGACCTGGGGATCAGAACTCGCGACCTGCGCAAAACCATTGAACAGGCTTATGCCGATGCCGCCTCTGCCCTTCAGAAATACACAGCTTCCCAGGAAAAGGTGAAGGCCCAAACCGAGGCATTCAAATACGCCCAGCAGAAGTTCGATGTTGGCGTGATGACCTCTTTCGATTACAATAACAGTAAAAAAGACCTTACCAGGTCTGAGTCGGAACTGCTTCAGGCCAAATATGATTTTATTTTCAAAACGACTATCCTCGATTTTTACATGGGGAGCCCGATTAAAATTGACCGGGAATAACCAAAAACTCTATTCTCAATGACCAGCAAGATTTCAAAAAAGAAGATGTGGATCATTATTGCCATTGTTGCAGTAGTGGCCATCATTGTTGTTGCGGCCATCATCAAAGGCAAGGGAAGTGACGGCATCAGGGTTTCAACCGAAAAAGTGATGAAGCGTACCATTATTCAAACGGTTTCATCAAATGGCAAGATCCAGCCCGAAAAAGACATCAAGATCAGTCCGTACATTTCAGGCGAAGTTGTTGAACTGTATGTGAAGGAGGGGAACCAGGTTAAAAAGGGCGACCTTCTGGCGAAAATCGATCCGGAGATCTATATCTCCCAGTTTGATCAGAGCGAAGCTTCTGTAAACACACAGAAAGCCAATCTTGCAAATTCAAAAGCGCGGTTGGCACAGCTTAAAGCACAATTCGAAAACGCACGGCTTACCTTTGACCGCCAGGAGAAATTGTTTCAGCAAAATGTGATCTCTAAGGCAGAATATGATCAGGCAAAATCATCCTTCCAGGTTGCCCAAGCCCAGGTAACCGCCGGGGAAGAGGATATCAAGGCCTCCGAATTCATGGTTAAAAATTCAGAAGCAGCCCTGAAAAGATCAAAAGAAGACCTTACCCGGACGGCGATATTTGCGCCAAACGACGGTACCGTGTCAAAGTTAAATGTTTTGCAAGGGGAACGGGTTACCGGCGCCTCTCAATTTTCCAGCGGCACGGAGATCATGCGCATCGCAAACCTCAACGAGATGGAAGCCCAGGTTCAGGTCAACGAAAATGATATTGTCCGTGTCAGCATGGGCGACACCGCGCTGATTGAAGTGGATGCCTACCTGAACCGTAAATTCAAGGGGGTTGTAACCGAAATTGCCACCTCCGCGAACACCTCCGGGGTGAGTGTTGACCAGGTTACCAACTTTAATGTAAAAATCCACATCCTGAAAGACTTTTACCAGGATCTGCTTGATGGAAAAGAGGTCAATTATTCTCCTTTCCGCCCCGGGATGTCATGTACCGTTGAAATACAGACAGAAACTGCAGAAAACACCCTGACTGTCCCGATCCAGGCAGTTACTACCAGAATTGCCAAAGACAGCCTCGACAAGTTCAATGAAAAAACCAAGACAAAAAAGGAGGACAGGAATGAAGATGTTGAAGTTGTGACCACGGCCAAGAAGAATGACAAGATCCAGGAGTGCGTCTTTCTCCTCAGCGATGGCACGGCTAAAAAAATTGATGTCAAAACCGGCATCCAGGATAACACCTATATCCAGATTCTTGACGGCCTGAAGGTTGACGATGAGGTCATTACCGCTCCATACAGCGCTGTTTCCAAGCTCCTTAAAGACGGAGATAAAGTTAAAAAGGTTGACAAGAAAGACCTGTTTACCAAGGAGAAACAAAAATAGTGGATGGCGCTGATCCTCTCCATTGAAACAGCCACGGAGGTGTGCTCTGTAGCCTTGTCCCGGGACAATAAACTCCTTGGGATCCGGGAATCCTCGGCGCGGAATGTGCATTCAGCCATGCTTACAACCTTTATCGATGAAATTATAAAATCTTCGGGTGTAAGTCTGGCAATGCTCGATGCCATCGCGGTAAGCATGGGTCCCGGTTCATATACAGGCCTGCGTATCGGTGTGGCCACAGCAAAAGGACTGTGTTATGCACTCGATAAACCACTAATTGCTATTCCTACCCTTCAGGCTATGGCGGTGGGGATGACCCCACCCCCTCACCCCTCCCCGTCCCGGGGAGGGGCCGGGGGTGGGGTAACCCTTTTCTGTCCGATGATCGATGCCCGCCGCATGGAGGTCTATTGCGCAGTGTATGACAATGAAAACCAAGAAATAAGGGAGGTTCGTGCGGAAATAATAGATGAATTTTCGTTTCAGGAATATCTGGCAGACAATGTGGTGGTTTTCGGAGGTGTGGGTGCTGCAAAATGCAAACCACTTTTGGAAAGCCATCCAAATGCCTCGTTTATTGACGATTTTCAGGCATCAGCACTATTCATGATTGGTCTGGCCACGGAGAAATTCAGTCAAAATCTGTTCGAAGACCTGGCGTACTTTGAACCCTTTTACCTGAAAGATTTTGTGGCAGGAAAGCCTCGTGTTAAAGGGTTACATTAGCTTATCAAACCTTTGGAGTAAAATAGATTTTGATCATTATTTGATTTAATTATATGACTGCAGAAAATCCATTCAGATATAAAACCCGGGTTGTTCACGTTGGCAGTCTGCCGATGGGCGGCGACAACCCGGTCCGGGTACAGTCGATGACCAGTACCGATACGCTTGATACCTTATCAACCGTTGCCCAGGCCATCCGCATGATAAATGCAGGCTGTGAGTATGTGCGTATTGCCGTTCCGTGGATGAAAGAGGCGGTGAATCTTCGGGAGATTAAAAAAGAGCTCCGGAAACAGGGATATCATACGCCCATCATTGCCGACGTACACTTTAATGCAAAAATAGCAGAAGAGGCTGCATCGATTGTCGAAAAAGTCCGGATTAATCCGGGAAATTATCTACCGTTGCGTGTTGTGGGGAGGGAAGATCGTGAAAGAGGTCCCGGAATTGTTGAAGAACAGATTGCCGGGCGCCTTGCGCCATTGTTAAAAATCTGCAAAGATCATGGCACGGCGATCAGGATTGGCGTGAATCATGGTTCGCTTTCCGAGCGCATCATGCACATGTACGGCGACACTCCGCTCGGTATGGTCGAATCGGCGCTTGAATTTGCCAGGATTTGCGACAGTCTCTCTTTTCATGACCTTGTCTTTTCGATGAAAGCAAGCAACATCCGGATGATGATCGCGGCAAACAGGCTTCTGGCGGAACGCATGAAGGAGGCCGGAATGAACTATCCCATCCACCTGGGTGTGACAGAAGCCGGATCGGGGGATGACGGAAGGATCAAATCGGCTATCGGGATCGGCAGCCTGCTGGCCGATGGCATCGGAGATACAATCAGAGTGTCGCTCACCGAAGATCCTGAATTAGAAATTCCAGCAGCATACAGCATCCTTCAGTCGGCAGGGGTGCGGATCACCAAAACAGAATTTATCGCCTGCCCCTCCTGCGGAAGGACACAGTTTAACATCCAGGCTGTCTTTCAGGAAATCCAGTCAAAAACATCACACCTGAAAGGGTTAAAGATTGCCGTGATGGGTTGTGTGGTCAATGGCCCGGGCGAAATGGCCGACGCTCATTACGGACTTGTGGGCGCCGGAAGCGGGAAAATACACCTCTACAAAGGGCAAAAGCTGGTCAGGAAAAATATTGAAGAAGAAATGGCCGTTGATACCATGGTTGAATTGATCAAGGAATCGGGAGACTGGATTGAGAATGATAATTCAGTCAAATCATCTCCCCCTCTCCCGGGGGAGAGGGGGTCAGGGGGGTGAGGTACCCCCTGTTACAACCCTGACGCACCTTGGCAGAACTTCGAACGTCAGTGGCGAATGCCCCAGCGACTCGCCGTCAGTCTCAAGGAACAACTTTTCGGTTGAACTGATCCGGATGGTCTCCCCCCTGAAGGTAGCCACCATCGGAAGGTTAACCAGAGATCCATCGAATAATTTCCGGGCATGTCGCACCACCATCCATTTCGAGGCTTTCTTGATAAGCGTCACATCGAGCAACCCGTCATCGGGAATGGCATGGGGAACCTGCATCATACCACCGCCATTGTATTTGCAGATGCCGACATTCATCGAAAATAACCCTCCGCTGAAAGCCTGAATACCATCAACTTCGATCACCGTTTCAATGAATTTATACTGGAAAAGGCTTGCGAAAACAAAATACATGTATGAAAGTGGTCCGCCCAGCCCTTTTTCTTTCAACAGATTGGTCTTTTTCGCCACCAGCGCGTCATAACCCATTCCTGCTACGTTCATAAAAAACCGGCTCAACTGCTCTGCATTGTGATAATAGGTCACTCTTCCGGCATCCTGCAAAAAGGTCGTTTTTTGTTTCAGGATATGTATGGCCCTAAGGTAATCAAATGGGACGTTGAACATGCGGCTCCAGTCATTTCCGGTTCCGACCGGGATTATCCCAAGGGTGATCTCCGAACTTGAAACAAGTTGCTGGCCCATGATTCCATTGAGCGCTTCGTTGAGTGTCCCGTCGCCCCCGACCACACAGATGTTCATGCATCCGTTCAGGATGGATTCTGAGGCAATCTCAATGGCATGCCCTCTGCCGGTGGTGGTTTGGAAGTCAAAGTCAACATTTTCTTTTTGCAGCAGCCTGAGAATTTTTGGCCAGTCTTTCGTTCCCTTCTTGACCCCGGCATTCGGGTTGACGATCATGAACCATTTTTCCGATGATGCAGTTTGCATGGGTTTTTTATTTGGTGTCTTTGAAAAAAACAACCTCTTTCTCCTTCCGGGCAAAGAGGAAAAGTGAATAAAAGATGGCAAAGAACGACACCCCGGTTTGTGACTCTATGGTGTCGCCCGTTAACATTGACAAAAGGGAAATGATCATGAATATCAGAAAAAAATAATCCTTAAAGTGGTGCGACATCACCGGGGGGTAAAAGATGGAAAACAGGAACCAGAGCATCCCAAAGATCCCGAAACCAATGAAAATGGAAAGAAACTGGTTATGCGATCGCCAACGTTGATCAGGCGCAAGCTTGGTATGCATTTTTTCATACTGCGCGCTGAATGCCAGGTTCATGTCGCCGGTACCAACCCCGGTGAGCCAGTTGTCTTTGATGATCCCGATGGACGCCTTCCAGAATTCAAACCGCTGCATCAGGGTAGAGCCCGTCGGGTTCCCCGTTTTCACGTAATTGTCGAACCCCCAAAGGAACTCGTAAACCCGACCGCGGATGCTGAATTTCTCAAGAAATATATAGTTCGCAACCCCTTTTTCAATGGCAGAAACCTCCTGTCGGCTCAGTTTTTCAACCGCATCAGCATCTTTTCTCCAACCTTTGGAGGACAGATACCGGACAATCGTATAAGCTACCGTTTCGTCTTTTTTGTTCAGGCTGTCGAAGGGGATCTCACTTCGCCTGTTCCAGACTTCCCGCATTTCATTCCATTGGATATATATCCATAAATAATTACCGTTTTCGGTCTGGGTGGAATAGGGATTATGGATGTAAGGATTGCCCCGTGATGTGGTTTTTTCGAGTTTTGTAAAATCCACGGGGTTCACATGGTAATAATCGCGGATGATCGAACGGAGTGAAAACCCAATACCGGTGATCAGAATCAGCGTACTGAGAACCAGGATCGCCTTAAGCCATTGGTTCCTGGTCTTGAAAATCAGGACCGGGATCAGGATCAGAATGGTGATCATAGCGATGGATAACCCGGTAAATGACTGGGATATAATGATGTACGCACACAGCCAAACCAGAATCAACAGAATGATCCCCTTTTGCCAGGCTACAAACACCTTGCGTTTAAATAAGAAGAATATGAGGGTAAAGATGCTGAGGGTGAGCAATAGGCTGTATATTATATGAGATATATTGCGGGAAACATCCCGGATATCGAGGAAATGATGGGTCGCAATCATCCAGGTATTATAAAACGACCTTATCAGTACGGCTAAGACAAATAACAGCATGATCCGGTAAAAGCCTTTTTTATCAAAGGATTCCGAAGTTGAAATGACCAGTGGCACAAGGAAGAAGGGTAACTTGGTCCGGAGATCTTTAAAGGCATAATTAAAATCTGTCGTAAAGATCAACCCCAATACATGGAACAGCAGGATCGAACTGAAAATAAGGGCCGGTCTGTTCCTTGAAAATTGCCGGAAACCGTTTTCAATGGCTTTATACAGCAGGCCGAGCGAAAGCGGGAGTATATTCAGCGCGCTCTGCAGTGGAGGACTCCCAGCCAAAGCAGATATTAACCTTCTTCCATCATACCGCTCCGCAATCCACCCACCCACCAGCATAAACTGACCGATACTTATCCCGAGTTTGGAAAATGGCAGGGAAGCGATCGTCACACAAAGTGAGAAAATATACCAATACCGTAAGAATTGATTCCAGGTGACGGGCATAAGCAGTTTTACAAAACAGGTGATGTAATGGTTATTATTACACTCATTTCTTTTGCGACCGTTCGATCGTTTTTGCCACTTTCAGGGAAGCATATATTGCTGCCAGGAATGACCACATGAATCCGGGATATCCATCGAGAATACCGCCCTTGATAATGTAAACGGTTAGAAATGTGGCAGGAAATTTCAGGGCGACCCAAAAGAGAGGAAAAGACCTGCCCTTTTTAATGTACTCTTCTGCTGCCAGGGAGGTATAGGTGTTGATTTTTTCAAGGTGATGGCTGATCCCCCGGTAGGAATAGTGAATAAGCCTGCCCTGAAGTGTACCCGTTGAGCCGGTCACTTCGACCCCCTCATGTACGGTTACGGTCGTAAATCCGCCTTTGGTCCGGTTAAAAAGTCTCAGCAGGGACTCTTTTCCAACGCCGCTATGCCGGAGAATCTTGCCCATGAAATGCAGTGACCGGTGAACAAAGTAGCCGGAATGGTTGGGGCCGGAAAACCCGGTTCCTGTCATGTCGGTAAACATCGTTAATATCTCCTTTTGCAATTCATCCGTGACTACTTCATCCCCGTCAATGGAAAAAATCCAGTCGTTGGAGGCCTGTTCTGTTGCAAATTGCTTTTGCGTTCCATAACCGTCGAATTCACGTTGATACACTTTGCAGCCAAACTCCCGGCAGATGTCAATGGTATTGTCGGTTGACATTGAATCGACCACCACGATTTCATCAGCAATCGGCTTTACTGAATCCAACGTGCGGCGGATGTTCGTCTCTTCATTGAAGGTGATGATGACAACCGACAATTTCGGCATGGCCTACGGTTTAGCATTAATGGTAAACTGGTCCCAATCCATTCCAAGGGTATAAGAGTCGCGGAATAATTTCAAATCCTGGGCAGAGAATGAAACTGTTTGTATCGCTTCACTTCCTTCGTCCGCTGCAAATACCACATTTCCTTTGGCATCAATGGCCATGGAGTCACCTGAATGCCAGTAGCCATGCCCGTCTTTGCCGATACGGTTCACCCCTGCCACGCAAGACTGGTTTTCCATGGCCCTTGCTATAAGCAATGTTTTCCAGGCGTATGAACGAACAGCAGGCCAGTTGGCCAGGTAAACCAGGAGATCATAACCATAATTTCCATCCCGGTATGTATTCTTGGTCCAAACCGGGAAGCGCAGGTCATAACAGGTAAAGGGAGAAATTTTCCAGCCTTTCACGTCAACAATTAGTTTTTGATATCCCCGCTTGAAAATCTTATGCTCTTCACTCAAACGGAAAAGGTGCCGTTTATCGTATATTTCATAATGTCCGTCAGGATGCATGGTTATGAGTCGGTTATAACATCCCTCCCCCTCGCAGGTCAACAGGGTGGCCATGATCACTGCGTTTTTATCCCGGGCTTTCTGGCGGAGAAAATGTGTAGAGGGGCCATCAACAGGCTCGGCACACTTTGCCGGATTTATTGAAAATCCGGTATTAAAAGTCTCGGGAAGCAGGATCAGATCAGTGGGTTCGTTGATTTGCCCCAGCAATTTGTCAAAATGATCGAGGTTTCTCTGTGTCTCCTCCCAGAAAAGGTTTGTCTGAATGAGTGTTACGCTTAAATCTTGCATGCTTCATGTTTATAAAATCAAGGTAAAATTAAATATATATGCATTGTCACGGGTAAAAATTTTAAATTTGCTACTATAATTTAACTGAATAATAACATGCAAACGATTGATAATTTTACATTTAAGGGTAAAAAGGCGTTGATCAGGGTTGATTTCAACGTACCACTCAACGATCTGAATCAAATCTCAGATACTACCCGCATTGATGCCACTATTCCGACCATTACCAGGATATTGAACGATGGGGGTGCGGTGATCCTGATGTCGCACCTGGGCCGTCCGAAGACAGGTCCTGAAGAAAAATACTCTCTGAAACATGTGATCCCATACCTCTCACAAAAACTGAACCTCCCTGTAAAATTCGCCGACGATTGCATCGGGCAGTCTGCCATTGACCTGGCCGGCTCCCTGAAACCAGGTGAGATCCTGCTGTTGGAGAACCTTCGTTTTTACAAGGAAGAGGAGAAGGGAGACCGGGAATTTGCCAGGAAATTATCCCTCCTTGGCGACATGTATGTGAACGATGCTTTTGGAACGGCGCACCGTGCCCATGCTTCAACGGCTGTCATCGCTGAATTTTTCCCGGGGAAAAAAATGTTCGGTTACGTCATGGCCAACGAGATCATCAACATCGACAAATGTTTGAAAGACGGTAAACGCCCGATAACTGCTATTTTGGGAGGAGCAAAGGTTTCGACAAAGATCGAGATCATCAACCACCTGATGGACAAGGTCAACAACCTGATCATCGGTGGCGGTATGATGTTCACCTTCATCAAGGCTCAGGGCGGAGAGATCGGCGCCTCGATGGTTGAAGATGAATATCTTGAAATGGCCAAAACCATCATCGACAAGGCTAAGGTAAAAGGTGTAAACCTCTACCTGCCCCCGGATGCGGTCCTGGCTGATGCCTTCTCAAACGATGCAAATAAAAAGGCCAGCAGCGCTTTCGACATCCAGGTACCATGGATGGGTCTGGATATCGGGCCTTCCGCCTGTGCGAAATTCAACCTTGTCATCGAACAGTCAGGCACAATCCTCTGGAATGGCCCGATGGGGGTGTTTGAGATGAACAATTATGAATCGGGTACGAAGTTTGTCGCGCAGGCGCTTGCCCGGGTTACCGAAACGGGAACTTTTACGCTGGTCGGCGGCGGTGATTCAGTTGCAGCCATCAACAAATACAATCTGGCCGACAAAGTCAGCTATGTTTCTACCGGCGGCGGCGCCATGCTTGAATACATAGAGGGGAAACAACTTCCGGGCATCAAAGCCATCATGGAATAATGCGTATCATCCTTAGCCGGACCGACAGTATCGGCGATGTCGTTTTGACACTCCCCCTGGCAGATGCACTCAAAAAATCGATACCCGGTTGCACCATCATTTTTCTTGGCCGTGAATATACAAGGCCGGTCGTAGAATTATGCAGGAATGTGGATGAATTTGTGAGTTGGGACTCTCCCTCCCCCCGAGGGGGGGGACCCCCTCCCTGGCCCTCCCCCCTCGGGGGGAGGGAGATGCTGCGTGGCATGCGTGCGGACGTGATTATCCATGTTTTCCCGGTTAAGGAGATCTGCCTTGCTGCAAAGCAGGCCGGGATCCCGAAACGAATTGCCACGGCAGGGCGTTTTTTTACATGGTTTACCTGTAACCGGTTGTTGCATATTCCGCGAAAGAATTCAAAACTTCATGAATCACAACTCAACCTGAAGATGCTGAAGGGGATGGGGGTTACCCTTGAGTTTTCGCTTGCGGAAATAGAGGGGATGTATGGGTTGAAGGGGGGACAAGGGGACAAGGGGACAAGGGGACGGGGGGACAAGGGGACAAGGGGACGGTTTAGGCTGATCCTGCATCCGAAATCGAAGGGAAGTGCAAGGGAGTGGGGCCTGGAAAATTTCTCAAAACTGATCAACCTGCTCCCTGCTGAAAAATACAACATTATGATCACCGGCACCAGGGAGGAGGGTGAAATGATGACTGAGTTTCTGGAAAATCACCGGGAGCGGATTACAGATATGACCGGGAAATTAAGCCTGGGCGAACTCATCAGTCTGATCAGTTCCTCCGATGGGTTGGTAGCTGCCAGCACTGGCCCGTTACACCTGGCGGCAGCGGTCGGCATCAGGGCAATCGGGCTATATGCTCCCATGCGCCCTATCTTCCCGCAACGGTGGGCGCCGATCGGAAAAAACGCAACTTATCTGGTTCTTGAAAATAATTGCAGCGACTGCCGCAAAACCATGGACTGCACATGCATCAGAAGCATCACCCCCGAATCCATTCTCGAAAAACTCACAAACCCCAACCACTAATTCACCCAGTCCACCGCCCGCCAGTCCCCTTGTCCCCTTGTCCCCCTGTTCACCAACTCGGAAACTTTATCTCCCCCCCAAACGTCTTCATCAGCTTAGGAAAGACCGCTGCAACCTGGCTGTAAAAAAAAGAGTCTTGTTTGTCTTTTTCTGCGAGCCACTTCCCTTTTGCATCAATGCTGGTGAAAATGAAAAACAGGATGCTGATCAGCACTACCCCCTTGACGACGCCGAGAACAGCGCCGCCCAGATGGTTGAAGAATCCCATGCCGATCACATCAACCAATCTTTCGGTCAGCTTGCCAACGATCATGACCGCGATCACTACAAGTAAAAAAGTTATGGAAAACGAGAGGATCGGCAGCCATTTGCGCGAAGGTTTCAGATGTTCCATCAGGGTAGCATCGAGGTAGTTTGAAAAATGGACTGCCACGTAAATGCCCAGAACAAGCGCGGCGATCGAGGCCAGGCTTATGATGATCCCCTTTCGGTAACCCTGGATTACAAAAAGCGCAAGAATGACGAGGATGATATAGTCAATAAAATTCAGCGACATTGGCCTAACGCTTTAACCTGGAAGTCAACTCTGTTCCGAAAACAAATTCGTTCAACTCTTCATTGTTGGTGTGCAAAATGGTCTCCTTGTTGCCCTTCCACCACAATTCCCCGCGGTAAATATAGGCTACGGTGTCGCCGATGCTGAGCACCGAGTTCATGTCGTGCGTGTTGACAATGGTCGTGATTTCATATTCTTCGGTAATTTCCTGGATAAGATGGTCGATCACGCCGGCAGTGAGGGGGTCGAGTCCCGAGTTGGGTTCATCACAAAACAGGTATTGGGGTTTCATGGCAATGGCCCGTGCAATGGCTACCCGTTTGCGCATTCCCCCGCTGAGTTCGGAAGGCATCAGCCGGTTGACGTTTTCAAGATTGACGCGCTTCAGCACGAAGTTGACCCGATCCAGTTTTTCGCTCAACGGTTGCCTGGTAAACATATTCAGCGGGAACATTATATTTTCCTCCACATTCATTGAGTCGAACAATGCGCCTCCCTGAAAAAGCATTCCTATCTCCTGTCGCAACGTTTTTCGCTTTTCAAAGTTCATCTTTGTAAAATCGCGGTCATCATAAACCACTATTCCGGAGTCAACTTCAAATAGCCCGACCAGGCACTTCATCAGCACGGTCTTTCCCGAACCGCTCTGTCCGATAATGAGATTGGTCTTACCTTTCTCGAAAGAACAGGAAACGTTCTTCAGTACATGATTATCTCCAAAGGATTTGTTGATATTCCGGGCTTCGATCATGTGAGTAAAAGTTGTGTTAACACAAGGTTGAACAGGATGATAAGCACGCTGCTGTAAACAACGGCCTTTGTGCTTGACTGACCAACTTCCAGGGCTCCTCCCTTGGTAAAGTACCCAAAAAAACCTGATACAGAAGAGATGATGAAGGCAAAAAAAACTGTTTTTGTGAGTGCATAAAATATCGTGTATCCCACAAAATCGATCCTCATCCCCTCCACATAGTCATTCGTTGAGACCATCCCGGAGGCAACCATGGCAAGCCACCCTCCCAGGATCCCCACCCACATGCTGAAGATGATCAGTACCGGATTGATTAAAATGGAGGCAACGATTTTTGGAAATATCAGAAAGTTTGCCGAATTCACCCCCATGATTTCCAGTGCGTCGATCTGTTCGGTGACACGCATGGTGCCGATCTCTGATGCGATCCGCGATCCGACTTTCCCGGCAAGGATCAGGCTGATGACGGTGGGTGAAAATTCAAGGATGATACTCTGTCGGACAGTAAATCCCACCATCGACATGGGTATCAGCGGACTGTCAATGTTATATGCCGTTTGGATCGACACGACAGCCCCCATGAAGGCGGAAATGAAGGTGACAATGCCCAGTGATTCGATGCCCAGGTTGTTTATTTCAGCGATCAACTGATTCCAGAAGATCTTGCCCTTTTGAGGAAGGCTGAAGACCTTATGCATCAACATCGCATAATTCCCTACGGTGATAAATCCATTTATCATAAAATGTTTTTGCTAAAGTACCAAATTTCGATGAATGTGCGTTGGAAGGATGGGAGAAAATTTGGTGGGAGGGGAGACGGGGGGACAAGGGG
>JAUXWT010000003.1 GCA_030681475.1 Bacteroidales bacterium
TGCTAAACCAAACAGAAACCTGCTTCCCTTTAACAGATTTGAAGCTGGTTTACGAATCAGTCGCGGTTTAGATTGCGGGAGTCTTGGATGTCTGAATATCAGTGTGTTTAAAAAGATATTTATCGAACAATTTGAATTTGCAGTCAGAACCTATTTTTAGGCTGATAACTAAACTTTGCGTTCCCTACCTGTTAACTTTTCAGGAACCAGCCCCTTCAATTGCTCTGCCGCCCGATGAAATTCATAATGAAAGGATGCAGGCAGCTTATACAAAGCTTATACAATAGCATAAACAAAGCTTATAGAACAGCATATACCATGTCTGATGAATCCTTGATGAAACCTTGATGAAACCAGCATCAAAGCGCCGGCATCGATGGAGTTATTAACAAAGTGCTGTATCATGTATTACCTTTTGCCACTAAACCCGATAAAGCAATAAATTGGCAAGACAGCCTTTGTCAAATATTAAGTACTTAAATATTATCACTTTATCATTTAACAAGATCATCCCATGTCAAAAAAAATGAATCTCTTAACTAAGATGTACAGTGGAATTTTCGGCCAGCAGGTGATCCTGGAGCCCCGTGGCGGAAAAATCATCATGACTTTCCCGCATAAGCGAAAGGTGCCAGTGCCGACGGAGAGACAAATTGACTACCGGACGAAATTTAAGCGGGCATCGAAGTGTGCCACAAACATCCTTAAGAACCCCGAAGTACTAAAAGCCTATCGTGCCCGGGTTCGCAAAGGGCAGACCGCTTACAACCTCGCTTTGCGGGATTTCCTGGGCAATCGGATTGGTGGGTCAACGTCTCTTCACGATCTTCCGTGTTTCGATTCCGGCGCCGGAACCGATCTTCAGAAAACAGATCCCCGCGGGCAAACCGGAAAGAGAAATATCCTGTTTTCTGTCCCTGGTGATCTCAAGGTGCATGATCGTGTGGCCGCGCATGCCAGATATCGCGGCATTCGATGGACCTTCCCGTTCACCCGCTTGTTCATGCGTGAACGTACCCGTGGCCGGGCTGGGATAGATGCTGTACGACGCTTGTGAGATTGCAGGTTCAGGGTTCTGAAGTGCAAAGTCTAAAACGAAAAGTGCAAGGTGCAAAATTTTACACTTTGCACCTTGCACTTTGCATTTGGAGGGGTACACTTAACTGACCAATTATCTAACTTTAGAATCATTCCAGATTACCTGAAAGTGTTTGATTTTATTGAGGAAGAACTAAAATCGAGATCAGGCCACTTTTAATTTCATCACCTCAAGTTCCGCTCCTTTTAACAGTCCTTCCGTTCCACGTTTGAGGACTTCTCCAGTGGTTTGTTCATCCAGATAATAATGCTCACAAACATCACAAACATGCGCGGGAACCTCTTTGATCAGAATGATGGATCCGTTTTTTTCAAGGGTAACCGTTACCTTTCCCTCGTACATATTTCCTGCTTTACAAATGACACATTCCATATTATCGGTTTTTGGTTTTAAAATCAGGTGACCATGCAGTTTTATCAGGTTCATAAGCGGTGACCATAATACAATTTCCCGTTTCAGAATCTTTTGCAACGAGCAGATGCAACGGGCGGTGATCTATAAATCCAAGTATCAGAAAACTTGGATATGGTTTATCGTCTGGATATTCGCGGATAACCTCCCCCATATTCAAAATGATTTTCACCTCCTCCAACGAAATATCTCTCCTGAACATCTGAGAAATGATATGATCACTGAATAAGAGATTGTTGCAAGTCACCGTTGAACCTTTGTACAAAGGTAGTGAAAAAAATATCTGGTATCAACACTTCGGGCGAATGAAGATGCATCACCACGATTTTGCCGGCAATTTACGTTGGGAAAAAATAATGATATAACTTGGTTTGTGCCTGATCCAGCATATTATCAGCGGTTTAAAGCCAAAAAGACAGGCGAACACCTGTTTTTTTCGTTTTATTACATAAATTCTAACATCTAACTTTTCGAATTTACGTACTTAGCTGATTGTAAGCCAACACATTAACATTAGATGTACGCTTAACTGACCAAATATTTAACTTTGAATTCGCTCCAGATAATCAAGCCAAAATTGGGTTTCATCCATTTCTTCCACCACGATGCACATCTTTGAGTAAAATTCTGCATCTGACCTGCTGCGGGTTGCAGCCCTGTAGTTTGAAGCCACCGAAGAGGAACTCCTGATGAGTTGGTTGACAACAGGTCTTTTTACAGGTAAGACCTTAGTCTTTACGAGAAGTTCATGAATGCCAACCGCCATGCTTATGGTTCTTTCACGGATTTGTTCGTTGAACAGACCCTTTTCTTTATTTTCCAGGATGTTTTTATTGCTTAATCAGGGAAAGGGTGAAAAGGTAATACTGTTTTGTGATATCTTTTTCCAGATATAGAAATCTGAAGTACAAAGTCTAAAACGAAAAGTGCAAGGTGTAAATTATTACACTTTGCACCTTGCACTTTGCATTTGTTGTGGTACCCGGAGCCGGGGGACGTGATATTTGCCTGAATTTAACTATATTTTTCTGTATCAATTGTTTATCAGTCACTTATTTTTTAGAATATTTCCAAATAAACCCTATTTTTCTCCATTTTATGAATTTTTTGGGTACCCTATTTGGGTACCCAGTTTTTTTTCGTATATTCGCATTTCTCTAGCAATTCCGAAATATGGCCAACATTCATTTCTACCTTCAATCAGGCAAAATTAATAAAAAAGGTCAACAACCCATTATTATGCGGATAACGCATCAGTATTTCCGTACTATCATTTTTGTTGGCCATGTTGTGAAACCAAAACACTGGAGTCAGAATAATGAAAAGGTGTTAAAGCAAAGGGAGGATGAGTCGGATAACAATTATATCGCTATCAATGAAAGACTCAGCCTGCTGAAAGAAAAAGCCGAAAGAGCCATTAACGATGCCTTAAGAGACGAGATTGTAATAACTGAGGCTTATCTGAAAAATGCCATAATCAATCCTGCAGGGAAGCAAAGAAAAACCAACCAGACTTTCTTTGATGTTCTTGATGAGTACATTGAGAGTAGTAAGGCCGTCAGGGCCAACAGAACCATCGTTTGCTACGGGACTTTCAAAAACTTTCTTCTGGATTTCGAAAAAGACACCAAATACAAAGTCGATCTCCACGCAATCAACTTTAAGTTCTTTGACAACCTCAGGACTTATGCATTTGTTAAAAGGAAAGCCAAGGATAATTACTTTGCCAAGATCATCAGCAACCTGAAAGCATTCCTCACCTGGTGCCAGAAACGAGGCTATGTCAAGGATTTAACCTATAAGGATTTCAAAGCGGTCGAGCGCGAGAAAGATGTTATTTATCTGACGCTGGATGAGCTGATGACCCTGTTGAACTTTAAGTTCGAATCTCCCAAGAGGGCCCGGGCAAGAGACCTCTTTTGTTTTATGTGCTTCACAGGCATGCGCGTTTCCGATCTCAGGAATCTCAAGAAGGAAAACATCAAAGAGGGTCAGATTTTCAAAACGATCGTTAAAACTCATAAAACAGAGGTTATTCCGTTGAACCAATTTGCACAGGCAATTCTTGCCAAATATGAACATTTAGAAATCACGCCACTGCCAAAGCTTTCTTCGCAAAAATTAAATGACCATATCAAAGACTGCTGCGAAGAAGCAGAGATTAATACCCGGGTTCACTATGTTGACTATTCCGGCGGCAAGGCCAGGGAGCATTCAGAACCAAAATGGAAATTGATCACCAACCATACCGCCAGAAAAACTTTCATCACCAATAGTATTGTATTGGAAATGAATACTAAAACCATTAAGGATATTACTGGACACAAAAAAGACAGCGTTTTCAACAAGTATGTGAAGATCTCAGAGGATTTTAAAAAACTGGAAATGGACAGGACGTGGGATAATATTCCGGGTCATCAAATTAAGAAAGCACCAGACATTAAACCGTAAGCCTAATCACAAACAAATGAATGTCTGTAGAGTATATTCAAATATTTGCCTGTAAATTGCATTACAGTCCGTTATTTGATTTCTAATATTTGCCAATAAACGAGTTTACTGTCCTTTTATAGATTTCAAAGTTTACGGCTCTTCAGGGGTTTTCAAAGAGATTTACAGAAGATTAATGGCATGGTACCAATAGAAAAAAGCCTCCGGTAATATCTTTTTCAGGCGATTGAGTTTAGAAAATTCATCTTGCGTGATTGTCAAATCCGCGATATCTCCGGGAGTTTTGAAGTGAGCAAGGCCAACGACTGAGTTTTGTTTTATTGCCTGGGTGAGATATGCAACTTTTGAAGCACAAACGATTGCATCTTCCAATTTGAACGGCACAATGATAAAATTTACGATATTGCTAATCCCCTTTTGAAGAAAGTTGAAGTTTTCAGAAGAATAATCCCGTCGGGTAATTAACAATGCTGTTTCAAAAGCATCCTGCAAAACATCGTTATAGGAGATCGATAACTTGCGGTATGCAATCTCTTCGCCGGCAACATTTTTAAAAGAATCCTTAATTTCTTGAAAATCGATTGCACTGTCAAACAAATAGGCAATGTCAAATAATTGCTTGATAATCTCAACGGGCCGATTTTTTGAATATAAAATTCCTGTCGTTGTAGGCGCAAAAGCAGTTAACTTGTCACCGAGCAGCGACTCAAAAGAAGGCACCTTAATAATCTCGAAAGGATCATCTGTCAACAGCCATTTGTGTTTGATCGGAATATTATTAATCTTGGGGTAACCTGGGTTGGCAGTAAAAAGAATGTCAAGCAAAACAGGTTCATCTCCAAAATGTTTGCTGATACTACTTTCATAAAAGAACTTATAATGACCAACAGGAGCATTCTCGCTGCTTTTGCGGTCATTGTCATCCTCCCATTTTATGAAAAAGCCAGATTGAATTACCGTATCTAAATAAGCGGGAATGCTCGCAGGAGAATCTGCAACAATAATATCCACATCAATAGAAAATCTGCTTGGGGTCTCAGACATCAGAAATAAAGATGTACCTCCTTTAAAAATCAAATTAAGACCTGAAAGTTTCAACTGCTCCAATAAGGTTAATGAATAAATTATTTTTTCCACTAACTTAGGATCCCCGCGTTTGCCGACAGTTTTGGATATTTCCTGAATCCATGCTTTTTCGAAGGAACCGGTTAAGATCATCTTTTACAGATTTAAATTAAGGTGTTCTATTTTGTTTTCAAGTTCATCAATCTGGCCCCTCCGCCTGGCATAACGGCTGATTTTATTGATATTCACAGGGTATTTCTGAAAAACCATTTGATATATATTATCTAATTCGTCCTGCTGGGCAGCGAATAGATCAACATCTGTTAAGCAATCTATCAAAAGTTTTTCGATTGATGGCACCATAATATTTTCCAATTCAAGCAACGGCGCTTCGCTGATCAATGACTTAACAATAATCACTTCGCTGTAATTACTAATGTAACGCCTGAAAGTTTCTCTATCGGGATTAAGAAAAACATTTTTGCTGAAACCGTTCAATACATTGAAAACCGAATCGGCAGCATCTTTTTCCGTTTCAACAACAATATAGTATCTGAAAATCTGATGTATCATGAACTCATTAAGCCATCGGCTATCCCAAACGCAAAAATTGATCAAAGGCAAATCTCTTTTTACTTTTTTGAAGATGCGTTTCAAATAGGGAGACAGCTCTGGAGTAAAATCGTTTTTCTTCCTCATAGAGTATATTCCCCTGCTTATATGAGACAGAATGCCTTTGGATTTGAGTTGATAAATCTTCCAGTTAATGGTTTTTTCGGCCAGGGATGGAAACTCTTTCTGGATAAAAGAAAACAGGTCCTTGTAAGAAATTGTGGAATTTCCTTCAAAACGAGTATATAGACTATTTAAGAATCCGGATGACAATGCAGCTTTTTTGTGCAAATATACAACCAAAATTCAATAATCCAAAACTACGGCAATAATAACTGCATATTGCCATTGTTTTGCCATATTATGTTTCAATTACAATTGAAATTGTGGAGAAACTGATGACAATACATCAGCCATTTCATTAGTCCTTGATTTCAATTGTTTACTCTCAATGTTCTGCGATTTGAAAAAATATTTTTCCAGTAATATGGAAATCAATATCTTAATATGGCAATCTGTTCGAGATTGAGACCTGATCGAAAGTGCTTTTCAAAACATTGTGAACAGAATAATAAATCTTTTAGCAACATTTTGGAAGCCATGTGGCATCCATTATTTTTTTTAACTGTCAGTATTTCACCTATTTAAGTTTTTGCAATTGCGTTTATTTTTGCTTGATTCCAGTTAATTCCCTTTTAATCAATAAGATAACCTTGTCCTTTATCAAACTGAATGGACTTGGCATTTTTGCCGAAACTTTAATACACTTAATCCAATGGAAAATCCAATCATGTTCATTCAAGACAAAAGAGAATTTTTTGAACTGCTTAACGAATGGGAGGCGTCAAAAAAAACAGTACAGAAAAAGGAGATAAAAGAATCTGATGAGATTTATCTCTCCCAAAGAGAAGCTGCGAGATTTTTAAGAGTGTCGTTGCCAACAATAATTGCCTGGAAGAAATCAAGGAAAATTCCATTTTATCAACATGGTCGAAAAATCCTTTTCAAAAAGTCCGAAGTGCTGGAAGCTATGAAGAGTTGCGTTTTATAACATACTTCAAATTCAAAGCACAAAAATGAAGACATCAACGCACCATCCGAATGTATTAAAAACAACATCATGATATCGAACGCAGAAGAAATAAAAAGTGCCGCCCAAATTGCCGATATCATTGGTGATTTTATCACGCTGAAAAAGAAGGGTGTTAATTACACAGTCTGTTGTCCGTTCCATCATGAAAAGACCCCGAGCTTCATGGTGAACCCTGCTCGCGGCACCTTTAAATGCTTTGGATGTGGAAAGTCTGGCGACGCCATCGAGTTCCTTCAGGAGCATGAGGCAATGAGTTTTACCGAAGCGCTTACCTACATTGCTGGTAAATATGGCATCAGCATCATACGAAATGACAATGATGCCGAATATTCCGATGCACAAAAACGCCGTGATGGCATTTTTGCCGTTCTGAAATGGGCTCAGGAATATTTCTCTGCAAACATTCAGAATCACAAGCCAGCCCTGGAATACCTCCAAAAAAGGAAACTCAATAATGCCATTGATCTTTTTAAAATTGGTTATGCTGAAACCGGTAACGACCTGCTTAGGGCAGCCAAACAAGCCGGGTATTCCAATGATGTTTTAATGGCCGCCGGGTTGATAAAACAGAATGAGCGAGGTCAGTATTATGACTACTTTCAAAAACGGATCATGTTCCCGTTTTTCGATCGTTCAGGTCGCATGATTGGCTTCACCGGAAGGATCATTACGGACGAGAAGGATAAACAAAAATATCTGAACAGCCCGGATACTGAAGTATTCAAAAAGAGCAAGTCTCTTTATGGACTATTCCAGTCCAAAAAGGATATAATAAAGGAAAACGAATGTCTGCTGGTGGAGGGTCAAACCGACCTGATCAGCTGGCACCTGGCCGGGATCAGTAATGTGGTGGCCGGTTCAGGAACTTCACTGAGCGAAGATCAGGTTAAAATGATCCAATCATTCACCAATTGCCTCACAATTGTGTATGATGGCGATCCCGCCGGAATCAGGGCCAGCATCGCAAATCTCAAAATTCCCCTGCAGATTGGGCTTGATGTTTACATTGTTGTGTTGCCAGATGGGGAGGATCCCGATTCGTTTGTATTAAAGCATGGCGCTGAAACCCTGAAGGCTTTCATTGAAGATAATCGGAAGGATATCGTTTCGTTCCGCATCGATATGATAAAGGAGCAGGTGGATCAGGACCCTTTGCAAAAAGCAAAGCTGGTCAAAGAACTTGTCTCCCAGGTTTCACTCATCGGGGATGAACAAACACGGGCGTATCTGACCAGCGACATTGCCAAAAAACTGGATGTGAACCTGGATGATATCGTGCGGCATGTGAAAAAACAACTTCCAAAAATCAAACACCAGGAAAAAGGATTTTTCGGACTTGATGCTGCGGAGGATATGATAAACGAAAAAGGCTTCGCCATTCTTCTATCAGACCCGGGCGATGTTGTTTCATGTCATGCCGAAGGAAATGAAAATACCATCAGTCTGCCGGATGGTCCGCTGGGGAAAGAAGATATTTCCCGGCTGGCAAAATTGACAAAGAATGTTAAAATTCAAGGTCTCAGGCTTATCGTTGATGAAAATGCTGTAGAACTCCCGATGGCTGAAGCCGGAAGACTTCTCACTGAACATGGGCTCCAGGTTGAAGTACTTGAAGAAAAGACCTTTGATACGTTGAGTGAGAATCCTGATTCAGCTGTATATATTGATTTCCTTGATTTTTATGTGGTAGGTTTAGTCTTACCATTGAAGCGACAACCCGATACAAAACGTTCTAAAAAGTTTGTGGAGATGGTCGCGGAGTTTCTGTCCAAGCTTGATAACACCATTATCCATATCAAGACCAATTGGATTGCCAAACAATTCGACCTCACACAGTCCGCTTTTTCAAAAATATTGCGACCTTATGTTGAGAAGTGCAAGAACCTGGCCGTTCAAAGGCAGGAACATGTTGTTATTGATGACCAGCAATTTGTGTTTGACATTGCGCACCTTCCAAATTACGTTGACCAGAGCTTTTTCCAACGGTATGGTTTCTTCCCTGCCCAAAACAAAACGGGAAATAATATATTCTACGTTTTCCGGACCCTGGATAATACGCTGGTGAAAGTTGGAAATTTCTACATGGAACCATTGTTTCAGGTGTATGACCCCGACCCGGTAAGGAATAAACGGGTGGTAAGGCTGTTCCATTCTGAACTTAATAAAGAGGAGTATGTTGAGTTCAAGAGTGCTGATATGGTTGAATTGCAGCAGTGGAAAAAATTCCTGTGGAACAACGGCGGTTATATCTTCACCAATGGTAAACCGTTTCACCATGAGAAGATCCTTGAAAGCATTGCCCTCCAGTTCCCCAAATGCCTGGAATTTTCAACATTCGGGTGGCAACCTGAAGGCTTCTTCGCTTTCTCAAATGGCATCATTGCCGATAATACTTTTACTTCGGTCGATGAACTTGGTCTGGTGAAGTTCAGAGATGAAACATACTACTCCCCATCATTCAGCAAAATATACAAAAGCATGCGCTCCGATAATGACCGGTATGAGTACGACCGCTTTTTAGCTTTCAAACCGGAGCACAGAACCTCATGGAAAGAATGGTCAGAACTGATGCATAAAGTGTACTCTTACAATGGCAATGGCATGTGGGCTATCCTTTTCGCGATCTTATCCGCTAACAGGAGCATTATCTTTCCGATTGAGCGGTTTTTCACATCCTTATTTTTTATAGGTCCAACCGAATCAGGAAAATCAAAAATTGCTGAAAGCATCCGTGCGCCATTTATGCATGGCGCCCCCATGTTCAATCTGAACTCGGGGACCGATGCAGCATTTTTCACAAGTCTTGAACGTTTCAGGGATATCCCGGTGATATTCGAAGAGTATAACGACTACCAGATATCTGATGTGAAGTTCCAGGGATTGAAAGCTGCTGTTTATGACAATGAAGGGAAGCAGAAACGCAAGGATGCAACCAGCAAGGATATTGATGTTTCGAAAATTAATGGCAGTCCGATCCTGCTTGGACAGGAAGGACCTGAAAGGGATGATGGCGCTTTGGGCAATCGTGTTGTTCAGAAACATGTTCCAAAAAAGGATAACTGGACCGATGAAGAAGTAGTCATGTACAAAGATCTGAAAGACCGTGAACGTGACGGACTTAGCAATATCGCCATGGAGATCATCAAACTCCGGCCTATTGTGCAGAAGCACTTTGCTGCATATATGCGTGATGCCCAGAAGCAGGTTAAGATCGATATTCAGAAGGAAGGCGGCTCATATCAAACCCGTATCGTAAACACCGTAAGCCTGTTTATTGCATTGGCTAAAATGATGGAAGAACTGGTGCCAGAGCTTCCACTCCCATTCACATATACCGCGTTCAACGAAGATGCTAAACGGCAGATCCTACGTCAAAGCGAAGAATTGAGCACCAGCAACCGGTTATCCGTGTTTTTCAATACCATCAGCATGTTGTATGCACAGGGACAAATCATAAGCGGACGGGAGTTCGATATTTCCACGGAGGCGCATGTAACCATTACGATATCAAAAACGGAAAAAGTTGAAGTTCCAATGGATGGGGGATCAGCATCGGTGTTATTCCTTATTGTGACCGATACGGTTCAAATCTGTCAGAAAATACACAATTCTGAAAGTTTAAAGATCAATGCCTTGCGCATGTACCTCAAAGACCATCCCGCCTATATCGGCCAGGTTAACAGTCACCGGTTTATATATCAGGTAGAATCATGGGAAACCGATCCTGTAACGGGGATTAACCGTAGGATCATCAACAAAGCCGAGCGGGTTACCAGTTGCATTGCGCTTAAATACAAATTGATTGAAGCCATGGGAATCGATCTTCAGCGGATTAAAACCCCTGAGCCGGATGAGCCGCCGTTCTGAAATTTCACACAGAAAATCCTGCCGAAAAAGTTGCGCCCTACAGCCCTACAGCCCTACAAATACAATATTAAACTATTATTCTATTATTTATCAGTATGTTATGTTTTTTGATTTTCGTAGGGCTGCAAATTTTTCGTAGGGATTTGAAGGGAATCATGCAAAATCCTGATTTTTCAGGTTATGTAGGGCTGAAAAAACCGCCCTACGGGATGTTGGAAAGTCCTTGCAAACACTTGCGGTTCATTATCAGTGCTTTAATGCTTTTTAAATGACTTTGTAGGGCTGTAGGGCTGTAGGGATCGAAAATGAGGCTGCACTAAACTAATCTAACAATAAATAAAACAACCTATGAATACTTATAAACTTCAAGAAAACACGCTCATCGAGCGCATACGTCTTCACTATTTAGAAGACTATGATATTTCCAAAGCCGATGCCGATATCCTGGCACGATGGGAAGCAGCCCATGCATTGGTGCTGGAAAGCAGTGAAACCGATCAAAACATTGTGAAAATCATGATGAGGCGATTTAACATTTCCAACGTGTGTGCATATAATGACATTCGGAATTCTAAAAACTTCTTTGGAGATGTGCGCTCATCAAACAAGCAAGGTATACGCTACATAGTTACACAATGGGCGATTGATTTATTCCGGATGGCAAAGCAGGCAAAAGACTTTTTTGGAATGGTAAAGGCTCTGGAAAGAATTACCAAGGCCAACAACCTGGATAATGATGATCAGAATATTCCAGACGCTTCAAAAATCCAGCCACCTGTACAACTCCTGACTATGAATTTTGATTTTATCAACTCACCGAGATTCAAACTGATTGACGATGCAGCACAAAAAGCGCTGTTGCAATTGTATGATGAGTTCATGGCACAGGTGATGATTACCCCACTGGCAGAGTATGCCGATGTGTGGAAAATTAACGAATCCGCTCGTCCGGACAAAAAGAGACGCGGACCGTCCAAAAACAAGAGGTGTCCTGTTTGCCATTGTTCAAAACAAAAATAAGCGATTCATAAGTGTCACAATTGTGATTCTTATAAATTGGATATTGAGTATTGCCTGCCCTGCTTCACAGGGGAGCATACATCACCTAAGGGGAGCAAAACCGACATTTCTGGTTGCTTCCCTTTTTTATGGCAGAGCCTTGCAATTGTATGCCATTCTAAGCCATTCAGACAACATATCTTGACAAGTTACTGATTATCAGTACCACAGAGTGCCATCGGCAGAAAGGCTATTTCATATATCCTCAGAAATTCATATTTATACAATTGTGATTCCCGACAGGGCGGGGCGTGGTCTTCTGACAGACAAATACAATATTTCAGGGCATGAGAAGCACTAAAATATTGTATTTGGGGTAATTACGACTTTTTATATTTTATTGATTTTTTGATCAAATCAGCAAGGGTATACGAACTTCTTTTCTCTTTGAAAAAAAGAGAAAGGAAGCAAAAGAGAAAGCCAACCAAGGCCAATTCCACAGGGGCAACCCGGCGGCCACGCTTTTTCTTTGATGATCTAAGGCAAAGAAGAAGCTTAGCAAAAAGAAACCCAACCGGGCAGCTTTTATCAAAAGCAAGCAAAACCCACCCCACAATATAATACTTGAAATCCTTACTAAGCTACCTATATCGACAGGGCTTCCAGCTGGTAAGGCGCTGTAGCTTGGAACTGTCAAGGGCGACAAGAAACGGTCGCTTTCAGTGTATTCAGATTGGCAGTCAATCTGACCAACACCCTGGACATTATCCAATCGATCCGGTTTAACGCTTCGCGGTCAGAAAATTTCAAGTATCCACATCTAAAACACACTCACCATGACCGCACTTGCAAGAGAAACCCGCAAACAATCATTCGAAGAAATGTTTGTCCAACACATCGAGAGCATTTACTACCCAGGCTTTTCAGAAGAAATGACCGAAGAACAATCGGCCCTTTACGACTGGGAATTTAAAGAGTTTCAAAAGAATTTCAGAATTGAAAATTAACTCCCCCGGCAGGCAGTCACAGACTGCCTGCCTTTTTTAATGGTCGTACAGCTTTTTCTTTTGTGCGGCACCGGCAAAGAAAAATTCTGGCAAAAGAAAACCGGAAGAAAACTGGCACCTTTTTGAAAAAAAGTAGCAAAAAGCCAGCGCACACTTACTCGAAATCATTGCAAAATTACCTATATGAAAATAAAACTGTCAAGGGCGGCCTCCTTTGGGAACTGCCGCTTTCAGTGTATTCAGATTGGAAAGTCAATCTGACCAACACCCGTTGACATTATTTATTTCTCCCCGGTAATGGCCATGCAGCAAGATTTCAGTACTAACCGCGGCCATGATAGCTGCATAAAACCATTCAAAGATGAAAAAATCAATCATGGATTCACAACCAGGCCTGCAAAATGGCTCAACCTACGAGAACAGGATCCCGATGCAATTTTGGGCTGAAGATGACATTCCAATCGAAAAGTTATTGCTCAAAGGCACAGCAAGTCTCTCAGATGCAGAACTGCTCAGTATCCTTATCGGCAGCGGCACACCCCAGGAGAACTCACTTGACATTGCTCAGAAAATCATGGCATCATGTCAGAACAACCTTTGCGAATTTTGGAAACTTGGAATTACTGACCTGCAGAAGGTAAAAGGCATCGGAAAACAACGTGCCTGCCAGATTGCTTCCATGTTTGCGCTCTCCCGCAGAAGAAATGCTGCAGAAGTAGTTGTCAAACCCAAAATCTCAAGCAGCAGGGATGCATATACTGTTTTCCATTCCCTGATCGGCGAGCTTCCTTATGAAGAATTCTGGATGTTGCTGCTGAACCGGGCAAACAAGATCATAAAAACGGTGAAGGTTTCCGAAGGTGGAATCTCTGGCACTGTTGTTGATCCTAAAAAGATATTCTTCATAGCCCTGGAACACCATGCATCGTCCCTGATCCTGGGTCATTATGTAAAGTAAATACTTATGTAAAGTAAATCAGT
>JAUXWT010000032.1 GCA_030681475.1 Bacteroidales bacterium
TTTTTGTTCCACCAATCATCATAAGATATGATCTCTAAGGTTAAGAGTACCAAATTAGTTGAAATTTTCTTTTATGTATCGGATGCATATGAAAAAGAACTTAAATTTTCTTGTGAACGCTTCAGTAATAATAGTTGTCCCGGGTTTACAGACCAGGAAATCATGACGGTGTATTTATTTTGCATAAGCCAAGAACAACGTACAAAGATCAAACAGATCTACAATTTTGCTAATGAATACCTGCGATCCTGGTTTCCCAAACTCCCATCGTATGCGGCATTTAACAACCGTATCAACCGGTTGTCGGAAGCCTTTCGCCTACTGACGGCATCTTTACTGCAAACCCACCAGCCCTTAGGTTGCTTCACCCAAGAGAGTTTATTAGATTCTTTACCGGTTATTACCTGCTCGGGCAAACGGGTAGGCAAAGTAGCGCCAGAACTCACAGAAAAAGGATATTGTTCTACAAAGTCCATGTACTATTTTGGACTTAAACTTCATGCATTGGCATTCCGGCGCGAAAACCAACTTCCTTTCCCAGAACAATTGCTTATTACAGCAGCCTCTGAAAATGATTTGAATGTATTCAGGAATGCCTGGAGTAATATTGAGAACAGAACCTTTTTCGGCGATAAGATTTATCATGACCATGATTTCTTTGAACGTCTTTTTGCAACCCAGAATGCTGTCATGATGACTCCTGTCAAAGCAGTTAAAGGTCAATCAGAATGGGAGAAACAGCATGATAGAGCGGCTAATGATTTATTTTCAAAGGCAGTTTCAAAAGTTCGGCAACCGATTGAAGGATGGTTCAATTGGTTGATTGAAAAAACAGATTTTCAAAGAGCGAGTAAAGTACGGTCAGCTAAAGGCCTCCTTGTTCACGTATTTGGCAAATTGGCTGCCGCTTTTATTTATTTGATTTTTAACCCTTGATTCGCATTCATAATATAATTGTTGTAGGTTATTTTTTAAGCAGGTCCCTGATCTCAGTGAGCAATTCCTGATCTTTGGTAGGAGCAGGGGGCGCGGCAGGCGCTTCTTCAGCTTGCTTTCTGCTCATTTTCATGACAGCCTTGATCATCATGAAGATCGCAAATGCGATGATCGTGAAGTCAACAAGTGTTTGAATGAAATTCCCATAATTAATGGTAACCGCCTCTTTGGCAACTTTTCCGGTCAAAGGATCCATTGTCGCCTCGCGAATGGTCAATGCAAGTGTTTTAAAGTCCATTCCCCCAACCAGCACCCCGATTGGAGGCATGATGATGTCATTGACAAGCGACCCGATTACCTTTCCGAAAGCTGCACCGATGATTACACCAACCGCGAGGTCTATCATGTTGCCACGCATGGCAAATTCCTTGAATTCTTTTAGCATTTTCATTTTGACAGGTTTTAAAGGCAAAAATAGAATGTTCCGGGAACAATTCCAAATAAGTCTAAATATATACCTATCTTTCCTATGTATTTCTAGGTTAATATCTTTACAGCTTCTGCCTTTTACATAGTTTTTGGTTCCTGTCGCCATGACAACTTATATTATTATTACCTTTGCAAAAAAAAAATAAATAGAAAAAAATGGTACGAAATTTATTGATTACTACGGTCTTTACGTTGATGATGTTTGCGATTCAGGCGCAAAACAAACCAGTTCATCCAACCGAAGTCATTACCGGTAAATATCTCGGGATGAGTAAGCCTTTGCGTGATATCCCCGCCATGACTGCTGAAGAGTTTCACGAGATGGAATTGAAAGGACTTACGCGCACGCTGAACAAGGATTTGAAGAATCGTGTTTTTCCATTTTCAGCCACAGCATTACCGAAAGGCACTGACCCCGCCTGGCAGAATTTCATGGGAACCACCAATCGCGGCAAAGCCCCGATCCTGAATTTCGACGGACAAACATCGCCCTACTATCCTCCCGATTGCAATGGCACTGCGGGCCCAAACCATTTCATGCAGACCATCAATACCGTTTATGCCATTTATAATAAATCCGGCGCCCTTGTTGCCGGCCCCACCAATATGAATTTGTTGTTCGGAAGTGTTCCTGGCGCCAACCGCAATGATGGAGACCCAATTATTTTATATGATGACCAGGCAGACCGATGGTTAGCGACTGAATTCTCGATCCCGTTCTCCGGGCCGAATTATATGCTCATGGCAGTTTCCACCACAAACGACCCGACAGGAACATGGTACCAGTATTCCTTCCAGGTTGCATCGATGCCCGACTATCCTAAATTCAGCGTTTGGCGCGATGGATATTATATGGGTGATAACAACAGCAACGGCAATGACATTTACGTCTTTCAACGCGAACAAATGCTGACCGGCGGTACAGCTTTGGCTGTTGGATTTAATAATCCCTGGCGCCCGACGTCAATTGACGGTTTCATGTGTGTGCCTCCGATTGACAATGACGGGCCACTGGCTCCCTCGGGAACTCCCGGAATGTTTATCGCGTTTAATGATGATGCGCTGGGCGGAGGCTCCGATCAATTGTGGCTGTATGACCTGACTGTGGATTGGACGACTCCAGCGAATTCCACCTTTATCCGTACACAACAAATTGACGTACAACCTTTTAATAGCAATTTTGGAAATAATTGGAACAATATTGAACAGAAAGGTACCAGTCAGCGTGTCGATGGAATCCCTCAGGTGATCATGAATGTACCCCAATACAGGAATTTTGACACGCATCAAACCATAGTTTGTTGTCATACGGTCAATATTGATGGCATCCGGCATGCCGGAATCCGGTGGTATGAACTTCGCAAGACTACAGGAAACTGGGAGGTTAGGCAGCAGGGAACATACGCTCCCGATGCACACAGTCGTTGGATGGGAAGCATCATGCTCAACGGATACAATGAGATCGGGATGGGCTATTCGGTTTCGAGCCTCAATATGTTCCCCAGTATTTACTTTTGCGGCCAATCAGCCGGAGAATTTGCTAATGCCACCGGGATCCTTGATATTACGGAGGATACTATTCTTGTCGGCACGAACTCTCAAACTGGCGCCAACAGATGGGGAGACTATGCACAAATGTCTGTTGACCCCACCGATGATAAAACGTTCTGGTTTACTACCGAGTATATTGGTAATGGTGGCAGCCGAAAAACGAGAATTGCTTCATTCAAGTATAATTTTGCTCCCGAAGTTACCACGCTGCCTGCATCTGCAATAATGGCAACTTCTGCAACGCTGAATGGTACCGTGAATCCAAATGGAATACCGACCGATTACCATTTTGAATATGGCAATACCCCGGTATCACTCAATTATTCCACTCCCACCTTATTTGCAGGTTCCGGCTCAATAAATGTGAGTGTTAGCGCAGATTTAACAGGACTTCTAAGCGACACCAATTATTTTTTCAGAATAGTCGCAGAAAGTGCCGGTGGATCAGCAACCGGATTGAAGGTCAAATTTTCTACACCGGCAGCGCCGTTTATTGCTGTGACTCCGCCCAATCAAAATGTACCGGCCTGGACAGGCAACACACAGTTTCTTGTAGCTTCAAACACTACATGGACGGTTGAGAGCGACGCGCCATGGTGTACGGTCACCACATCTGGTATTGATAACGATACCATCATGGTGGCTTATGACGAAAATCTATCAGTGGGTTTACGGATTGCAAACATCACTGTTACCGGGTTGGGCGCTGGTGCGCAAACAGTTGCTGTTACCCAGGAAGGCGCCGCGCCGATGTTGTCAGTCACGCCTCCCAACCAAAATGTATCATCACCTGCAGGAAACACTCAATTTGGCGTCATTTCCAATACCACCTGGAGCGTTGTCAGCGATGCTTCGTGGTGTACGGTTACCCCGGCCGGTTCAAACAATGGAACGATTGTCGCCGATTTTGAAACGAATGTTTCAGCCTCTTCAAGAATGTGTACCATTACAGTAACCGCTCCTGGTCTGGCTTCCGAAACGGTTACCCTGACACAGGCGGGCGCTGCTCCAACGCTTTCCGTCTCCCCAGTAAACCAGAATGTTTCCGCAACGGCAGGCAGTACCGCCTTTTCAGTTGCTTCCAATGCAAACTGGGTTGTAACCGGCAATGCTTCCTGGTGTACCGTAACATCATCAGGTTCAGGCAATGGCACCATCGTGGCAGACTACTCGCAAAATACTGCTGATCAGCCTCGTACGGCAAATATTGAGGTCACTGTGTCGGGTCTTGCCCCCCAAACAGTTACAGTGACCCAGGCTAAATCAAGTATCGGGGTGGAAGAAAATATTGCTCAAACCATCCGTATTTATCCGAACCCAACACGTGGTATTTTTAATATTGTTCCGGGTTCCGCAGATTTTCGAAACATTGAAGTCACTGTTCAGGACTTGAATGGCAAGATCTTCCTAAACAGACAATTCAAAGGAGAGAAGGAATATCAAATCGATCTCTCTTCAGCATCACAGGGAACTTACAATATCATTTTAAAGACGGATGCCAGCTTACTGGTGAAAAAACTGGTGGTAATAAAGTAAATTATAAATTAAAATTCCGATTAACGAATTTTCAGCGTTGGAACACCTTTATGAGACCGTATTGCAATATAACGTTGTTCAGTTTCTTTCACGAAGCTCCACGAAGGTTATAAAACATATCTTTTCAATCCGTTTTTTAGGACAGTTACATCAAAATTGATTAGCAATCCTGTTCGTACTCCTGAGAATCGAAAATATGTCAGGAACTGCGCTTGATGAATCGTTGCAAGTGAATCTATTGAGTTGTCTGTGAACTTCAATTGCACAGCCAATGAATAAATAAAAGTAAATAATTTGGAAAGAAGTATTTCGGAATAAAAAAAAATCTCAGCAACCAGTTACCAGTTTCCGGTAAAAAGTCAGCAGTCAGCAGTCAGCAGTCGGCAGTCACTTGTCACGCGTCATCACACCAACCCTGGACATTTTCCTGAAACTCACCATCTCCTGTCCCTTCTCATCCCACAGGCGGAAGGTGAGGGTTTTCAGGCTTTTCCAAAAAGTGAGGGGACGGATCTCATTGAACATGGCATTTTCACGGTGACATTGTGATAAATTGTAATTAGGGATCATGGGGCTGAGGTGATGGATGTGATGAAACCCGATGTTACCTGAGAAGTATTGCAGTATTCTTGGGAGTTTGTAATACGAACTGCCTTCAAGCGCCATTCGTTTATAATCCCATGTTTCGGTACGCGCCCAATAGATGGGATTAAACTGGTGTTGCACATAAAAGAGCCAGAATCCGATGATGCCGGCTACGGTAATGATGGGCAGTTGGATCAGGAGGAATGCCTTAACCCCGATCAACAGGCTCATGCCTGCAGCAAACATCAGCAATCCTGTATTGGTGGCGTAAACACCAAGTTTGGCCCTTCTATCCATCGTCTTCCGTGAAAACCGGTTTACGATTACAAAGACCAAAAATGCCCCTATACCAAACATTGTAATTGGATGCCGGTAAAACCGGTACATGATCTTCTTCCATTTTGAACTTTCGCGGTATTCGTCCACCGTCAGGGTCCATACATCGCCAATGTCGCGTTTGTCCAGATTCCCAGCAGTTTCGTGATGTATATAATGTTCGTGCGACCAACTGAAGTACGGCGTGAAAGTCAAAACACCAATAAACAACCCCACGGCATTATTCAGTTTTTCTGACCTGAAAAATGATCCATGTCCGCAATCATGATAAATGATAAATAACCGGACAAGCATTCCGGCTGCGGGAAACGAAAGTCCAAGGGTGACCCACCAGGAGACGGTAAGACTTTCAAACATCAAAAACCATGCAAATGAATAAAGTAAAAGGTTACCGGTAAGTTGCCACCAGCTTTTAACAGCATTGGGGCTGTTGTATTTCGAAACGATTTTTATCCAGGTGGTATTTGATGTTTCACTTTGATTGTTAAGTGAATCCATCAATAATTCGTGTTAGTTAATGATGGTGCAAAGGTACAAAAAAAACTGTTCAGATTTTGTTTAGATCAAATAAAGATTAATGTCCCTGGCCCCGGCGGTATCGATGCATCTTCCCCTTTCCGTTTCCTTTACCCATTCCTTTACCCGGGCCTTCATAGCCAAATAATTCATAGTACAGCGAAGAAAGGTTTTGACATTGATCTGCTGTGCAAATTTCTTTTAACGCCATATATTGTGCCACAGAGGCTTTTTGCATCACCCTCTGAAATTTACCAATTCTTTCAATATAATTGGTGATTAAATTCGTGTCAGGATCTTTATCTGCAAGTTCTTCAAGAAGCAGGGTTCGATATTCCCTGATGCTGTCGCGCAGTGGCGCTGATAATGTTTTATGCCCGGTAAGAAGGACTTCCACCTGATCCGATTGCACAGGAGTCAGCGACAGCGCCTTACTTAGAGCAAACCCCGGTTTATCAGGTAGTTGATTGCTCATTGGGAGAATCCCTTTTGAATAAAACACCAGAAAAGTGACCAGTATAGAGAGGTTAACGACAACCAGGAATATCAGCAGCCAGAAAATAATCTTGTTTTTGGAAAAGAAGTTCATTTGACGGATTTTAAGGGTTGCCAAAAAATGTTTTATCCTCATCCATAATATCAGAAATATATAAATGCGATTTTATGGTCTCAAGGTCGTTTTGATGGGTAATTGCCTGTGAAAATTTTTTATCGGTTTGTTTGCCGATGGTAAAGCCGATCGCAACAGCCGATATAATGGTGAATGTCAGTATCAGGGGTTTCAGAAGAGTGCGAAAAAAATCAAAAGATGATCGACTACCCGTCAATAGTTCTGTTTCTATGTGCTGAAATGTCCGGGTCTGAATAAATGGATTTGGTTCCTTCGCCTTCAGTGCCTCAAGGAGAACAGGGACAGATCGAAACCCTGAAACAATCACCGTGCAATCCGGGCAGGTTAAAAGGTGATTTTCAAACCTTTGTCGTTCATCAACAGTAAGTTGCCTTTCCACGTAGGAAAAAAGGTTGTTGCGGATAAACTGACAACCATTGTTATTTTTTGTCTTTGGCATATTCTGAAAAGTAGTTCGCTAATTTTTTTTGAAGGTTCATTTTTGCCCTGTGAATAAGTGATTCAACCGACGAAAGCGATAAATTCATGATTTCAGCGATTTCCTTATAGGCCAGGTCGTCATATTTATTTAACACGAATGCAATTTTCTGATTCACCGGTAATGAATTGACAGCCATATCAAGTATATTTCTCTTCTCTTTATCGTCGTTCGTCGTATCGATGGATGCAGGTTCTTGTTCAACCCTTTTCATTTCATTCATTCGAAAAAAACTTCTCCTTTTTTGCCTGCGCAGATGATCCAGCGATCTGTTCACCGTTATCCGGTATATCCAGGTACTCAGTGATGCTTTTTTTTTATAATGTCCGACAGATCTGAGTATTTCGAGAATAACCTCCTGAGATAAATCCTCAGCATCTTCCATATTGGCAACAAAATAGTACGCAGTTTTGATGATCCTTTTCTGATGGTTATTGACCAGGTATTGAATTGCCTCCTTGTTTTGGATTATCAGCCCATCAATCAGTTCCGGTTCTGTCATGCCTTATTGCATTTGTAGCAAAGAGAGAAAGCCAAAATATTCCGGAAATTTATGAATATTTTGGCATCTGTTTGTTTCGGGACTGTTTTATTTCTGTTCCTTTTTTTCAGGGGCGATGGCAGGCGAATTGTTTTGATCACTCCTGCCATGACGGTGCTGATATCCATGCCCGCTTCCACAACATGTTCCCTTACCATGCCCTCGACGGTGCTGATATCCCATCCCGCATCCACGGAGATTAATATTCTTTTTACCTAAAGTTCCGCGATTATCGCAAGCGCCATCCCCATCCTTGTCAACGAAATTTTGGCCACGGCCGTTTTTTATGCCTGACTGAAAGTTGTCACAAACTCCGTCTTTGTCCTTATCTATAAATTTTCCGGGGGTCGGATTCTCAATCGTTTGAGAGATTCCTGCTTCCTTTTGTGCATTGACCGCCGCTTTGTCCTGGGCTGCCCCCTGGGTGATACTGAATAACATGAATGTCATGGCCAGTAGGATACTTTTAAAAGTCTTCATAGTTTTGATTTGAGTAGGTTAAACATTTGGTTATAAATGTTAGACGGACCAAATTAGAAAAACTTGCGTTCAGGATGTGTTTTAATATGTTCGCAGTCCAAAATAAATCGCATAAATATCACTATTCCGATTTTTTTTTGTTTCTTTGCAAAAGAATTTGGTTCCGGTGACAATCATCCTGACCAGATCATTCAACAATTTACAAGTTAATAACAAAGCGGGATAATATGTCAAATACTTGCAAAACAGATCAGGGGCCAGAAACGGTCAAAGAGAGAATCAGGACATGGGTATTCTGGAAACCTTTGGTTTTCACTGCGATAGGCGGTCTGGGAGGTTTTTTGTATTTCTTTTATATAGGATGTGCCTCAGGATCGTGTGGGATCACGAGTAATCCTTATGCAAGCATTGCGTTCGGGGGATTTATGGGTTACTTCTTTGTGAGCCGGCCCTGCGCCTGCTAAACGGATTATTGATATTTAGCCCGTTTCGCTAATTTTTCTCAACCTGGATTTATCGAGGATCTTGAAATATTTACCTTTCAGATGAATTAATCCTTCATCGTTGAATTTCTTCAGCATTCTGATAACGGTTTCAGAACTCATACCAGATAATTCAGCCAATTCTTTGCGTGATAAAGGCAATTCGAATTCGTGATTTTTGAAAATCCGGTCTGCAAGGCAAATAATGATATCGGCCAATCTGCCATACGACTGCTTATGGGTCAGACAAAAAAACCGGCCGTTGATCTGAACGCTGTTTGCCCCAAAAATATTGATGACCTCTCTTGCAAAACCAGGGTTCTGGCCAAGCATCTGATTGAAAAAGCTGAGGTTGATCTGTTTGATCTCTGAGTCGATGTAGGCCATTGCCGAATATTGATAAGTGACATTATCCTTATTGACCGATGAAAGCCCAAGCATATTTCCATCAGGGATTATTTTAAGCACCAGCGAGTTAACTCCATCTTCAAGAAAGACCTTTGCCAGACCCTTCTCCATGTATATGATATGGGAAGCGAGGGCTCCCTGTTTGCATATAATTTCCCCTTTTTTATAGATCACCGTTACAGAGTGCAGGTCCATCAGCAGCTGTTCCTCCGTGGTAAGCATTTCGAAACATTTACACGGATGCGGACTTATTGTACAACCTGAAAAACTCTCTTTTTTCCTCATAAGGACATATGAATATACTGGCAAATATACAATAAAATCATGAAAAAAACTGATATGGATCAGTTTAAAACCTGTGCGATGACAGTCCTTTTACGTAGCAATGACACTTCATCACCGCGCGCCGGAATGGAAAATAGTGCAAACTTTGCATATGAATATTGCATTATAAAATTTACTGAATATGAGATATTTAAAAGGAACAAGTCTGATCATTTTCATGCTTTTTTTGGGGATGGCTATAATTACCGGATGTACGAAAAAGGATACTGAAGACCCTGTTACCAACAGCGTAGCATCATGTGAGGGTTGCCATACCAACTATGCTCATCTTCAGAAAGTTTACTCACCCGATACTGCAGCTCCTCCGGGTGGATGCGGCGGAGAGGCGCCGCACTATGAACCTTACGACCGGGTTTATATGGGTGGCGACGGCTATAAGGCTTTCAAGGAATCAGGCCACTATAAAACAGGGTGTGTAGGCTGTCACAAGGGAATCGGCAATACCGATGATAAAACGCTCGCACATTCCGGTGATTTTATTTCGCATCCCTCACTCTTTTCTGAGGAAACGTGCGGTACATGCCATAAGGCAATCGTTGATAACTTCAAGACCAGTATCCACCAGGGAACCGGGCAAAAAAGAAAAGTCACACTCCGAAGCGGTTTATCGGGTCCCGATGATTTCAACAAACTGCCGGCACACCAGATTGAAGGGTATAACAAAAATTGTGCTACCTGCCACGCCTCGTGCGGTGAATGTCATATTGTCCGTCCTCCCATCGGAGGCGGTGGACTGGCAAAAGGCCATGATTTTACAAAAACTCCCGACATGGTCACGGTTTGTGTAACCTGTCACGTGTCGCGCGGCGGACATGCTTATCTGGGGGTTGCCTCAGGCACCCAACCCGATGTGCACCTGACCCAGGCTGGATACAGATGCGTGAATTGCCATGACGGCGACGAAATGCACGGAGACGGCAAGAAGGTGGAGCAACGTTACGCCTATGAAAAACTGCCGACCTGTGATGAATGCCATACCGGCATTGCAACGAAAAACACTTATCATTCCATCCATTATAAAAGTTTCAACTGCCAGGTTTGTCATTCTCAAAATTATAACAACTGCGGAAGCTGCCATATTCACGGCTTGGGAGCTAGGGTTCCCTCTTATTTGGGATTTAAAATTGCAGTGAACCCCCTTCCTGTGATCAAGAAAGATTTTGATTTTACCCTGGTTCGGAGAACTCTTGCAGCTCCCGACAACTGGGAAGTATATGGCGTGCCTCTGTACGCTAACTTCGCCGTACTGCCCACCTATAACTATACCTCACCACATAACATCCTAAGGTGGACTGACCGGACAAAAACAACCGCCGGACAATCTTGTTATTCAAACTGTCATATCCGTAATGAAAACGGAACGCTGGTCAACAAGAACCTCTACCTGTTTGCTGACGACCTGCTTAGCTGGGAGGCAGTGGCTTCTGCCGGTATTGTAGTCGATGGCAAGTTGCCTCCGGCGTGGTTTGCCAAATAGAATACTTTATTCATGAACATCAATTAATATTCACTAACTCAAAACAAACAACATGAAAAACTGGAAATTATTATTGCTCAGCATCCTGTGTGTGAGCTTATTTGCGACTTCCTGTAAAAAGGATGAAGACGAACCCGTACCGCAGATAAACGAATCTGAGGCGCTTGCCACCTATCTCGAATCGGCCAATTCACCCCTGAAAAAGGATTATGTGAATACCGATATGCCGTCCATCATCGGAGCTACCGAAGTAAAGACACTAAACGAAACAGGCCAGGTATACATTATTGATATCCGGGCGGCTGCTGATTTTGCGACTGGTTATATCCATAATGCACACAATGTTGCTGTTGGCGATGTCCTGACACATATCAAATCTGTAAACCTGACAGCCTACACAAAAGTGGCCATCGTTTGCTACACGGGTCAAACAGCCGGTTATGTCGCCTCCATACTTCGCCTGCTTGGTTATGACAAAGTATTTTCGATGAAATGGGGCATGTGTTCATGGCACAGCGATTTTGCTTCCAAATGGAACACTGCCATTGCCAACGGGAATGCCTATGCTTCACAATTTTCAACCACAGCGACCGCAAAGGGCGCTGCAGGAGCGATGCCAACCTTATCAACAGGGAAGACCACCGGCCAGGAGATACTCGAAGCCAGGGCTGCCACCCTTTTGGCCGAAGGTTTTGGAGCCGGTTCGGTTTCCAATAAGACTGTGTTCGATAACCTTTCGACCTATTATATTGTCAACTACTGGCCTGCGGCACAGTATGACGATCCCGGACACATTCCCGGTGCAACTCAATATACCCCGAAGGAGTCTATTAAGCTGGCGGCTGATCTGAAAACACTGCCGGTAAATAAACCCATTGCGATATATTGTTATACAGGACAAACCAGTGCTTTCCTTGCTGCATACTTGCGGTTGTTGGGGTATGATGCAAAATCCCTGCTGTATGGAGCAAACGGGATGATCTATGACATGATGGTTGCAAAAAGCATGACAGTATTCAGCGATACCCAGATCATGGGCTACGAGTATGATATTTGATATATAAAGGTATCACAATGAAAAAGGCCGTCGTAGTAAAATGCGACGGCTTTTTTATTACCTTCGTTAAATCAAAGACCATTATCGTTTTGAACATGGATTCAAAAAAAGAACGGATAATAATCTGCGCACCTGAAATTGAATATTTTAAGGTTACTGAATTAAGCAAGCATAATATTACAGTACATGCCAACCAGGCAAAGGCACTCTCCCAGCATTTTAAACTTAAAGATACGCTTATTCAGGCAGGAGTTCATGTTGAGGTCATTCCTGAACTTGAAGATCATCCAAACTCTGTTTTTACACGAGATCCATCGGTAGTAACGGCAAAGGGATATATCCGGCTAAGGATGGGACTGGAATCCCGAAGAGGGGAGGAGATGTGGATGGCCGGACATTTGGAATCACTTGGGATAAACCATGCAGGAAGTATTAAAGGAAATGGAACTGTTGAGGGGGGAGATGTGATCCTGGCCGGCAGGGTTGCCTTTATCGGCCGGTCGAAAAGAACAAACCAGGAAGGTATAGACCAACTGACGGCAATTTTAAAAGAGATAAATTTAGAGGTCAGGACAATCGTAGTGCCTGAACCATTTCTGCATCTGGGTGGAGCCATGAGTGTTATTTCCAGGGATCATGTGTTATGCTGTCAGGATATTTTTCCAGACACATTTTTCGAGGGTTTCAAACGAATTGAACTACCGGGAGCCGATTTTGTCACCGGGAATGTGATCGCACTTAGGAATAATGAAGTCATTGCAGACATGACAAACACAATTGCAATAGATATCCTGAAACTGGCAGGATTCAGGCCTCACGCTGTCGATCTTTCTGAGTTTATCAAAGGTATGGGTGGGCCGTCTTGTCTTGTTTTACCCGCGGGTCAGGCAGGATAATTTTCGGCCTGCTGGTTTTTTTTCAGGGGGTATGATCAACTGAAATGTGATCCCGGGGCGACTCGACCACTTATAATACTTTGTAGATATACCAATGGTTTCCAAGGTGTCATTTTCTCCAGGTATCAGATTTGCGTTATTTGAGGGTTCGGATTATCAGGATTCGAACCTATGATCCCGTTTTTGATGGATTACGATTGAATTGAATTTGCCTTAATAAGTTGTTCCTGCAATTCAATGATTTTTTTTAAATCCTTCACCTTGTCCATCAATTCAAGCACCTGCTTTTCACATTCCGGATCCTTGACGTAAACCACATTTTCTGAAGGAACGGGGATCGGATCGCCATTTTCAAAGGTCGCTATCTCATTTAAATTTACTTTTAGGAAATTTGCGATTAAGCGCGTATTGGTTTCACTGGTGTGCCCGGACTTAATCAGCTTGCTGACGGTCGCAGTGTTAATCTTACAATACTTTGAAAGTTCCTTTTGAGTCGACCCGATTTGTGTAAGCAGGGTCTTGATCTTGTTACCATCGACTTTCATTTTGCTTAATAGTATTAATCAGATGTTAATTTATTTCGCAAATGTAAACTATTTGATGTGATAAGTCAAGTAATTATTATTATTTAATACTATTTAATTTAGTAATGATATTTATAAATCAGATAATCAGTGTAATATAACTATTTTTTGAATAATTTAATAATTTGCAATAGGATTTATAAATAATAAATATATTTGCCGAAAATTAAACATTCAAATTTTATGAGTAACGAAGAAATGATCTTAAAAGAACTCAGGAGCATACGACTCGCGCTTGAAATAACCGCTCCTAAAAGATGGCAGAAGATCCCTGAAGCATCTAAAACGCTTGGCATACCTCAATCACGAATCCGGGTTCTGGCAGATGCCGGAACGATCCCTGTTTCGGTTTTGGCAGTCACTAAAAGCAGAAAACATTACCTGGTTGATGTAGTAAAGACAAGGCAACTGATTGAGGAAGGTGGCATGATGCCGAAAGTAAAATGATGTCGTTCTTTGAAATGGCAATTGCTAATAATCTCTAATCCTTTGCTGCATGAAGACATTCTCAAATATGTCCAAGCCCGATCTCGCCTTGATTGATATCGCCCTGGCTAATCTTAGCGAATCGTTAGCCTTTTATGGACACCTTGTTGAAGTTCAACATCATGACCCATTGCCAGGACTATATTTTGACGATTCATCAGCCGATAAATATTATGATCGAATCAAAGAATTACAAATTGCCATTAGAGCAGAAATCTATTCCAATGACTGACATTCTATATTCCTCCATTAAAGAATCAAATCAGTCATCCCGGATTCCAAGTAGATATTTATGATGGAAGTAGACAGGAACACCATCTATGGAGGAGCAATTGGTATGCAATTGGACTCCATCGCTGAGATTACTGCGCTGCTTGATAAAGCCAAAGCAAAATCCGGTGAGACCGAAACCTGGAAATTCTGGAAAAGACAGCTTGATATCGCAAAACATTCATACGCTTTCATGATGGACATGGAGCCGATGATCAGGGAAAGGGATCAGCTCAAACAGGAGAATTCTTATATGCGATGGGCGCTGGCGAAGGAGAAAGATATTAATATGGCCATCAGGTCCCTGGCACAGGCGAAGATCAATGGCAATTTCACGGAAATTGTTGCAATGGTCACTGAACTTTTCAGTATCGCCCCCGAATTATTGGAAAGGATATCCCGATGAGCGAACTCCCGGAAGGTCTCGATCTTATCGAATCAGATGCCGGTGCAAAAGAAAAGATTTGCGCCGAAGCTGAAATCTTGCTTAAGGATGCCGGTGACAATATCTTTCAGCAATCCGATGCTATTTCCATAATCTGCCAGAACTTCATTGAACTGAAGGATCCCGCTTCGGCTGATCTGTTCTTCAAATACGTTTCGAAGAAATTCAAAATAGCCAAAAAGATATTCACGGACAGTTTCAAAAAACTGTCCGATGAAGCAAAAAGACCTGCACCCACAAGGAGAAAGTACCAGGATGATGAAGATGATGATGAAAATTTGGGCTGGTTTGTACGCAATAACTCTTATTGGTTTTATACCAAAGATGGTTTGCCCGTTAAAGGTTCAAATTTCATTATCAAACCTTTATTCCATATCTATTCAAAAATTGATAATAAACGCCTGGTGGAGATCACCAATGATAAAGGATATTCCAAAATCGTTGATATCCCTTCGAAGAATTTTATCAGTATGGAGCAATTTGCCGCATACTGCTATTCAGAAGGGAATTTCATGTGGACAGGCGTTAAATCAAATTTTCAGAAGATCCTCCAGTTCATATCCGCTGATTTTCCCGAGTGCAAAGAATTGAAAACTTTAGGCTGGAGAAGAGAGGGTTTTTATGCTTTCGCCAACGGCATTTACAATGGCGTATGGCAACCGGTGAACGATCTTGGCATTACCTCCCATAAAGACAAACAGTATTTCTCCCCGGCTTTCTCAGTGGTATATGCCGACGTAATGGATGATGCCGATGATTACCAGAACGACCGGTATTTCATTTACAACCAATCACCGATAACTTTTGGTGAATGGACCATGATCATGTCCAATGTCTACGGGAAAAATTCCATGATGGGTATATCCTATGCAATTGCCACCTGCTTCCGGGATCTGATTTATGAAAAATACAAGTGCTTTCCGCACTTGTTTTTGTTTGGAGAAGTCCAGTCCGGTAAAAGTCAATTGGCCTGGTCACTCTCAAACCTCTTTTTTCATAATCAACCGGCCTTCAATCTTACATCCGGGACGCATGTCGGCCTTTCACGCAGAGCTGCCCGAAGCAGAAACGCAATACTCTGGTGCGATGAATATAACAATGAAATTGATCCAAGGCGCTTTCAATTGTTGAAAGCCGCTTTTGATGGCATCGGTCATGAAAAAGGCAAAATGACACAGGACACCCGCACCACCACCGACCAGATCAATTCTTCATTTGTTATTTCAAGCCAGTACCTGCCGATCCTGGATGATAATGCGCTTTTCACCCGTTCATGCACGCTCTATTTTGCCAAAAGAGCATTCAGCAAATTTGAAATGGGTGAATTCGATAAACTCAAAAAGATTGAAGAAAAAGGCATCAGTTCCTTGCTTTGTGATATCCTTGATTTCAGGCCATTGATGGAAGCCCAATTTGCTGTTGCCTTTGCCACATTGTTTGACGAAATGAAAGCAAAACTTATGGAAGAACAACTTCCATTTAATGAAAGATTACTTCGTAATTATTGCCTGATCCTCACACCGGTCAAGATCATTCTTGAAAGCGAATCACCTTTATCATTAAGCTTCAAGTTTGAGGATATTTTTGCTTTTGCCAAGCATGATATCACAAATTTATCAAAACAGATCTCCAGCAGCGAATCAATTGCCGGTTTCTGGAAGACTGTTGAATATCTGATTGATAAAGGTGACGTTAAAGCCGGAATTGACTTCAACATTAAAGATACTCCATCGCTGAAGTATAAAGACAAGGATGATAAAGAACAAAATCATCCATTTGCACCACCCAACAATACTTTGTTATTTATCAGATTCTCCACCATTCATCCGATGTATATGGAAAAGCATCGCCAGCAGACCGGGAAGAATGGTGTCGAGCTTGTCTCGATCCTGCATTATCTGAAAAACCATAAGTCTTATGTCGGTACAGTCCAGGCACACCGTTTTGAAACGACAAATACTTCTGCTTATGTTTTCCGGTATGGTGATGACTGGCTCAATGTAAACCTTGATCGCACCATCAAAGATACTTTCAGCTCTGCCAAAACAGAATCAGAGAAATCAACTCCAAAGAAGATTGACGAACCGCCCCCTGATCTCTTTGCAGAGGAACCGGAACCGCCATTCTGACATGATAATTGAAAAATAAAATAAAATGCAACTTTTTGAAATATTTCGCTCGTTTACCGGCCAACGCTACCTACACTATATTATATTATTGATTTATAATATATTATGTAGTAAAATAGTGTTGGTCGCTGTTGGTCTGTGTTGGTCGCTGTTGGTCGCGTTGGTCTGTTGGTCGGGGTATTCATTTCAAATTATCGTGTTTTTTTTTTTTTTCTGGAAAATTGACGACAAACCCCTCAATATGAAAAATGCATCTGTTGTTTCCAGTCCAAGCGGATTTCAAGGCTATGACAATTTGCCGGACGGCTATCGCCTGGCAACCATTGATGATTTTATTACAAAAGGCAAGCGGAATATTGGTTTAAAGTTCCTGATCCAGTGGGTAGATAATGCCTTCTTTTACCAGATTTGCGAAGTGTCGATGAATCTCACTTCCGCAATCTTGAAACCACATCTTGAAAGTAAGCGTGTTTTTGTAAAAGATGAATCCCATGCAGTAATAAATTCTCCGGTTTTTTGACCTTTATTTCCCTATTGATGAAAATTACATTTGCTCCATGAAAAACGAAGAAAGACCAACTTTAACGATAAAGCTCAAGCCTTACTTACAGGAGTATCTCAGAAGCGAGCTGAACAGAAGCCACGTATCCAAGCGAAACATCCTTGGGGTCATTCTCATGCCTTTGCTGGAGAAGCGCCCTGCAGGAATACCACCGTTCATGCCTAAGGGGGAAGAATTCATAACCTTCACCCTGCCATTCACCAGGGATATAGATATCCGTGGTGATGTCTGGATTTCCCCGGTAAACCAGGAGATGCTGGAAAAGTACCTGGAGTGGTATTTCAAGCAGCTTTTCTTCAATTACATGAATGACAAGGTCCGCTACTGCGGCTCGTTCAAAAAGGCGATCCTGCAGTTCTGCGCTGATTATGAATTTGCCATGAATCATATCAACTATGAGATGCTCAAGAAGGATTATTACCGCAAACGGAAAAGAAAAAAAGAAGAAAAAAGTTTCCCACTTTCTGTCCCTGGATTGTCCCCTGGATTTTATGGCATTTATGTCTCATTAAACTAACATGGCAAATATTTCAAGACATTCAGGTATCAATATCGGGGGGATCAGATCTGTTGCTTGGATCTTCCGGGAGGATGTTTCGGTTTTTTCCTTTAATGATTTGAACCTTTACTGCTCGGTTATCCCGAAAATCGGAGGATCCTGGAATTCCATATACGGCACCCCGGAGACGGTTCAGCTGGAGTCCGAGCAGCAGGATTCTCCTGCGGGAACAAAATACCTTTATAAATTGAAGATGCTCGTGCCAAAAGACCGTGCCCCGGTTGAATCCGAATTATTTCGGATGACCGGTCGTTGTCTGATCATAAACTTGACAGACAAAAATGGCACGATCCGCATTTTTGGAACCATGGAAAGCCCGATGAAACTGACCAGTAAACTAATGAAACCCGCTGCCATGGAAACATTCAACGGTTATGAGTTGTTGTTTGCCGGAGAGTTTACCAAACCTGCAGGATTCCTGTTGCCAGCAAACGGTATCATCCCGGATGATGAGACCCCCCAGGATTAATCCCTTTTAATTTTCAGTCCTTTATTTGGCCGTCATACCATTATAATATTGTATCCTGAAACAAAAGGTACAATGAATCCCATCTTAGCAGAAATCCTTTCCGGCGCATGGTTGATCTCCAAAGAGAGGTCAACCGCTTATGCTTCGATTCTGCTCTCGATGCTGAAAGGGGAAAGTTTTTCTGATGTTGATTCGGCAATTGCCCGGGAACGGAATCGCTCCTATGTGATCGGCGCAATGGGGGATCAGTCCCAGCGTTTCGGATTTGCCGATACTAACATCCCTGAAGGATCTGTTGCCATCATACCAATCCGTTCGGAAATCCTCAAATACGATCAGCCCTGCGGACCCAGAGGGTCGCAGTCTATCTTGACCGATGTAAAATCGGCTGACCAAAATCCGAACATCAAAAGCATCGTTCTGGTTGTGGACTCTCCCGGTGGCCAGGTGACCGGCACCGATCTGTTGGCTGAGGCAATTTGTAATTCCACAACACCTATTGTGGCCTATATAGAAGGTATGGCTGCAAGTGCAGCTTACTGGATCATTTCCGGGGCATCAAAGATCATCGCAAGTTCTGACCTTGATCGCATCGGGTCCATCGGAACCATGCTGATGGTGGAAGACCTTCAGCCAGCCCTAGAAGCACAGGGAGTAAAGTTCCAAGAAATCTATGCCAGCCTTTCGGTGGATAAGAATGCAGACCTTAACCAGGTATTGGATGGCAACTATGAACCATACCAGAAAAATGTGCTGGATGTGATCAACATTAAATTCTTATCCACTATTAAATCCAACCGGACTGCCGTGGATGATTCAACACTGACGGGCAAGATGTATTTCGCCCCAGAGGCAATCACCCTGGGACTTATCGATGAGATCGGATCGCTGGAATATGCAATTTCAGTTGCAGCCGCTTTATCACCGGGGATCACAGAACTTTCAATTCAAAATGAAACCAATAATTCAGAACCGATGAAAATAAACAACACATGGAAAGCCATTCAAGGCTTTTTCAAGATGGATCCTGCTGACCTGGAAGCGCAGGAACTGACAACGGAAAGAGTTCAACAGCTCAATGACGAACTTGGAAGTGTTACTAGCCGTAAACAGGAATTGGAAACGCTTCTTTCCGACGAAGAGCAAAGCCATGCTGAAACCAAAGCGACACTTCTGGCATTACAGTCTGAAGATGCTGCCATTCCAATCGTTGCTGTAAAAGATGCAGACAAAATTGAAAGCATCGCCGATGAACCTGTGTATGCACACGACAAAATCGCAGATGAATTCTGCTCATAAACTTTAACACTTAATTTTTTCAACAATGGCCGAAACAATTTCATTAGCCCAACTTAAAGCCGCATTCGGGACGTACGTAGGAACGAACCAGAAAGATATTTTGCGGCTTTTGACCCAGCCCACCTACTCCGAAACCTTTATGACCACAAAACAGTCACAGGATTTGGTTTACCGCGCATCAAAGGCCGTAATTTCCGATCTCGTTCAGGGATTCCAGGAAGGCTGGACCCCGAAAGGAAAAGCTGCATTCACTCCTGTTGAGATTTTGCAGCGCCGGCACAAGATCGACCTTTCATTCTATCCCGATGAAATCATGGATTCATGGCTCGGATTTATGGGCGATGAGTCGATTGACCGTAAGGTATGGCCGATCACCCGCTATATCATCGAACAACTGATCATGCCAAAGGTGATGGATAACCGCGAACTTGCACTCATCGGCAAGGGACATTATGTTCCACCGGTTGAAGGTACAGCGCAGGCGCTGGGCCTTTCGATGGACGGCTTTGTCACTATTTTGAAAAATAAGCACACCGCCGGGGGATCAAACATGAATTTCATCACCCTGGATGCGCTCACCGTTGACAACGTGTTTGATCAACTGGAGTCGTTCGGTGACCAGGTGGGCGATTTGTACAAGGATATGGCGATGAACATCTTCCTGTCGCGCAAATGGTTTGCAGCTTATCATAAAAAACGCCGCGACCTTCATGGTACCGACACGAATTACGATGGCATGACAACCATGCTGGAGGGAACCAACCTTACACTGACTCCGCTGCCATCCATGGCTGGCGAAAACCTCATCTTCACCACCCCCAAGGAAAACTTTATCCGGCTGATGAACCGCAACAATGGCGCCTCCAATATTTCTATCGAAAGCGTTGATCGTCAGATCAAGGTTTTTGCCGACTGGTACGAATCAGTAGGCTTCGGTATTGAAGAAGCGGTGTTTGCTTATGTTCCTGCAGTTTAATCATTAAAATCACAAAATCATGACCATAGCATTATTTGATCTTGCAAAACCCACCGTGAGAAATGCCGGAGGTGGCGGCGGAATAAAATCCGAGATCATCCTGATCCAGGAAGCGGATATCGATTGGGACACCTTTCCGCAAAGGGATACCGATGGCGTGACCATGGCCGCAGACATCGCAATGAAGACGGGCAAATTCATGCACAGCTTTTATATGACTCAGGGAACGATCAAACCATCTCAGAAAAAGCTCAAAGGGTCCAACCAGGACTGCGGCGGGTACGAGATTGGTTTGGAAGGGTTCTACCCTGGCATTGAGAAAGCCGTTCAGAAGTGGATTCAGAATTTCGGCATCGACTTCAAAGGGATAGTGATCATTCAGAACTGCGCCTCAAACAAGCGTTACCTGATTGGTGAACCCTGCAACCTGGTGCACATCGAGACCATCGAAACCACCTGGGGCGAGGAGATCGACAAAGATAAAGGCCATAAGTTCGGGTTCCTGTGCAAACAGGGTTCCCCGATGGCCTTTTACGAAGGCTTACTGGTAATGGATCCCAATCCGCCGGTAATTTAATCAATGAAGCTTTCATAGTGTTTTCATAAGTGGGTTAGTTAGGAGCCTGCCGGAGTGATCTGGCAGGCTTTTTTAGTGTTGCCCGATTCAAGTATTGATATTATTGTAATTTTACCTATTGCAAAAAGTAACCACAGTCAGTTAAGTTTATACAATGGTTATCGGCAACCCTATTATGAAAACCTTTAGAGAACATATTATAGAAAAAGCAATGGTCGCTAAACGGGAATCCAAGTATATTGAATTCAAAGAATCTTTTGACCCTGACAGCAATCAAGATTGGTGCGAAAATATTAAAGACATTATTGCTATTGCAAATTCTGGTGGTGGTATAATTGTTTATGGACTTAGGAATGCTGGTAGCGTATCAAGTTTTAATTCATCAAAATTGTTCAAACTTGACACAGCAGTGTTCACGGACAAAATTTCAAAGTATATTGACGCCGTATTTTGTAATTTTGAAATAGTTGAAATAAAAAAAGACAAATCAAAATTATTCGGTCTAGTAATCGAGGACTCACGTATACCATTTGTATTCTGTAAACCTGGGACATATGCTATTAATGACGGAAAACAAAAAAACGCATTTAGTCAAGGAACTATATATTTTAGACACGGCGCCAAAAGTGAGCCTTGTAATTCAACTGACCTCAAGGATGTAATTGAACGAAATCTTGAATTAATAAAAAAATCATGGCTTGGAAATATTAGGAAAGTAGTAAGTGCGCCATCTGACTATAGAGTTGAAGTATTATCTGCAAAAGTAACTCCATCTGATGCCCCTAATGCCACACCTATCAGAATTACAAATGACATCTCAGCTCCATCTTACAGGTTGGAAGACCCAAATATTACGCATCCATATAGACAAAAAGATGTAATAAATCTTCTTCAGAAAGACTTAAAAATTAAACTTAATTCATTCCATTTCCGTTGTGTCAAAAAAGAGTATAAAATTGATGGTTCGCGTCCTGACATGTGTTGGATACCTAATTTTGGTAGCCCTCAGTTTTCTCCTCATTATGTAAAATTTTTAAAAGAAGAATTCAAGAAGGATAATAAGTTATTTGATAAAATTAGAGCAAAGTACTTAAAACGATGAATAAATAATACAAAGGGTAGCTGATAACAAAGGCTTGCTACAAGCGGGGCAGCGGGGGTTTAGGACAGTGCAGTTCTTTTATCAAACTTCATTGTATTAGGACAGGAAACGGCTTCGATTCGCCCCGCCAGTAGCAAGCCTCGACCGTTAGGATTAATGATAGTAAAAAATGCTTGCTAAGTTTTTAGCAAGCATTTTTTATGTCCTTTCATCACTGCAATTGCAGTGATATCTTCGCTGCATGGATCATGAAATTCTTTTTTGGATGAAGGCTGACCAGGACTACATAGCCGGTCTTGGCCTCTTTGAACGCTACACTCACAATACTAAAATCGGCAGGATGCTGCGTGTTGGGGGAGCCACCGTGAAAAACCGGTTGACTCTTTCGTATGAACTGAGCAAGATTGCCAAGCATTTAGCGGCCTCTGAGAAAATTACCGCTTTGGTGAAACCTCAGGCAATGCCGGTAACTTCAAAACCAGAGCAACCAATACCTCTGGAGGTTAACACTATTGACAGACTTCGTTCGGAGCAGAAAATGTGTTACAAAATGCTCGATAACCTTCATGCTGTTCTTCCATACCGAGAAATCCAGGAGCGTAAAAAAATTGCTTTTCGAATACTGGACATCGATGACCAGCTCAAGGAGATCACTGAAAGGATTGCCCATTATGAGACAAATGGTGTGATCCCCCCGGCGCCGGTCAATGATGAACCAAAAAAGATTTCAGAAATGAGTGAAGCTGAACTGATCATCCGGCAGAATAATGTTCGTACCTATATCGCCAGGTACAAACGCCTGGTGGCGGATTCAAAGAAACTCAAAACATTGCCCAGAAATCAGGAGTTGTTGGATAAATTCCAACTGGAATTAGATGAAATAACGGAAAGGCTAAATAGATGAGCCTGTTTTCGACCGAAGATTTGGCAAAGAAAAAACCGGACAGACCAAAATCCGGATCAGTTCCATTTGCAGGATCAAATCTTCTGACCATTGGCAAAGCTGGTGAGAAGCTTCAACAGGTCTTTGGACAGGTTATCGATGGACAATCGGTGCATTATGCCTCTCTGGGTGACTGGTCAACCCATGACCTGCTGTTCTTTCTCCTGGAACAAACAGGTCCGGCCAGGGTCTATTTCACTACCTGGGCAATCTCAGAGTATGCAATTCGTCAGTTGTATCAGTTCATTGAACATGGCTTGATCCTTGAACTTAAAGGCATCTTTGATTACCGTAACGGCATCCGAAAACCGGCAGAACTTCAGTTCCTGCAAAAGATCACCACCGATATCAAAGCCGCCAATTGCCATGCCAAGGTCACAGTCATCGAAAACGATAATTGGGGGATCAGTGTGGTAGGATCGGCAAACTATACCCGCAACCCCCGCATTGAAGCCGGTGTTTTGTGCTGCGATAAAACGGTGGCAGCCTTTCACCGGGACTGGATTTTAAACGAACTCTCAAATACTAGCGCCCTTGATCGATCAAAATGAATCCTTCATCACTGAAGTAGAAAACTATGCTTCGCTGATGTTTACAAAAGAAGAAATTGCCGTTATCCTGGAGGTGGACCCGGTGCAATTGTACACCGTTTTGGAAGAGCAGGATAATCCTGTCTTCAGGGCATTCCAGCGTGGAAGATTAAAACGTGAAGCCGAAATTCGCAAAGGTATATTTGACCTGGCACAAAATGGCTCCTCACCAGCCCAAACTTTCGCCATGAAACTGATTGAAAATGCTAAAGCCAATGATCTATGAATAGATTAGTTTCGGATACAACCCTTGAGAAGATCAGGCTTTACTATCTGTCGGATGAAAATAAACTTTCCGAGCATGATGAACATGTCCGTCAGCGCTGGGAATCGGCGTATTCCATGTTGATCAACCAGAACGGTATTGAGTGCGATGTTGTCAAGATGCTCATGAAAGTTCA
>JAUXWT010000017.1 GCA_030681475.1 Bacteroidales bacterium
AGGATGGTTCAATTGGTTGATAGAAAAAACAGATTTTCAAAGAGCGAATAAAGTACGATCAGCCAAAGGCCTTCTTGTTCATGTATTTGGCAAATTGGCTGCAGCTTTTATTTATTTGATTTTTAACTCTTGATTCACATATTTCACTAATTTATTTTTTCAGAAAAAACTGTCAGGTTCTTTTTTCTCCTCCCGTTTTTTGCCAGCTGCCGTGCAAGATTTAACCTGAACTCTGTAAAATTGGAGATAAAGGCACCGATCCTGACACTAATGTCAGAATAAACAAGTGTTTTCGGCTTTAAGATCAGGTTTGTAATATGCCGGGCAACATCATCCGGGGTTTTAGGTTTGGTGAACATCCTGGCGAGAATATTTTGCGTTTCGGCCATCAGGAAATCCTGATCAATTGATCCAAGCCGAGATTCAGGTAATGAATCTGTTTTGATGTACCCGGGAAAATATTCACTGACCATGATTTCTGTTCCTGCCCATTCAGCCTGAATTGTACGGGTCCAGGCCGAAAATGCAGCTTTTGAGCAAACATAGGGAGCATAAAACGGGATCCCCATCATGAAACCCGGCGAACCTATGTTGATGATGTGACCACCTCCCTGACTTCGCATGAAAAAAATGGCCTCCTGCGTTGCGGCAACCGGTGCAAGGAGGTTCGTCCTGAAAGCTGTGAGCATATCACTTTGTTTAACGGTATCAGATTTCGCCACGATAATGCTGGCCGCATTGTTAATCAGAACATCGATGCGGCCAAATTGTGAAACAACTTTTCGTACCATTTCACGGGCATTCGTTTCTTCGCTCAGATCTGCTTCAATGATTAAAGGATCATGCATCCTTGATGCCAAAGCATCCAGTTTCTGCCGAGTGCGCGCAACCAGCGCCACCCTTGCCCCGGCTGCATCCAAAACCAGGGCTGTTGCCGCACCGATACCGGAGGAGGCGCCGGTTATAAGGATAACTTTTCTTATCAGTGACAATTGATTTGCGATTAACAGTTTAGGGTTGACGATTAAAAAAAGCCAAAAGTATGCAGAATGTTGTTTGCATTCTATTAATTTCATAGGTTTGTCATTAAATCGTACATATCATGAAAAACATTTTCCGCTTAATGTTTTTAATTTCGCTTTCCCTGTTTTTTACTGCATGCAACATGCGCGTAAATTCCGGGGATCCAGAAATAGGCGATTCCGCCGGCAATGAAAAGATCAATTCTCGTTTTTCAGAAAACAAAACACTGCATATCATGAAAGAAACCTTTGGAAAAGCTGACGGCAAAGAAGTGTTCCTTTACACCCTTACCAATGCCAACGGGGTCATCGTAAAGATCACCAATTACGGGGCTATCATCACATCTATTGTTGTGCCAGACAGAGATGGACGCCTGGGGGATATTGTGCTTGGCTATGACAGCCTGGAGCAATATATTGACAACAATCCATACTTTGGTGCGATTGCGGGCAGGTTTGCCAACCGGATCGCCAGGGGAACATTCAAACTGGACGGGAAATCCTACCAGCTCGCCATCAACAACGGGAATAATAGCCTCCATGGCGGATTAAAAGGATTTGACAAGGTGGTATGGGATGCTGATGATTCCGGGGATTCCTCGAGTGTTCAGGTAAAATTGAAATACCTGAGCAGGGATAGTGAAGAGGGTTTCCCCGGAAACCTGAAAGTAACTGTGACTTACTCCCTTACTGACTATAATGAACTGACAACGCTGATTGAAGCCGAGACCGACCAGCCAACACCCGTAAATCTCTGCAACCACACCTATTTCAACCTGAGTGAAGGAAATACAAGCATCTTACGGCATATTCTAACCCTTTTTGCTGATAGATTTACACAGGTTAACAATGAACTGATACCAACCGGAGCGTTGCCATCTGTGAAGGGAACTTCAATGGATTTCAGCAAGCCAACAGCAATAGGTGAAAGAATCGAAAAGGTCAAAGGCGGATATGACCACAACTATGTGCTGAATAAAAAGCCAGGGGAGCTTTCCATTGCCGCCCGGATGTATGATCCGCAATCAGGGCGTCAGGTGGAGATCCTGACAACGCAACCCGGTGTTCAGTTCTATTCAGGGAATTTCCTGGATGGTACCATCAGGGGTAAAAGTGGAAAAGTTTACAATCAACATTACGGACTCTGCCTGGAAACACAACATTATCCTGATTCACCAAACCAGCCTGCCTTTCCGAATACCATATTACGAAACGGAGAAATATTTTCGGAAACAACCATATACAGGTTTTCCGTGATCAGATAGGCATGGGTTCCCCGATAATTTCAATTTTTAAATATCTCATCAATATTGCTTACTTTTACATGAAAAAAGCAATATGTCAAATAAATTAAGCGAACATTTTACCCAGGATGAGTTGACTTTCAGCCAGACAGCAGCACGCAAGGGTATCGATAATACACCTTCACCTGAGATTCTACAGAACTTGAAACGACTTGCTCTGGAACTTGAAGAGGTGCGAAGCCTGTTGGGAGGTAACGGAATCCGGATCAGCAGTGGTTACCGTTGTAATGAATTAAACACCCAGATAGGCGGTTCAAAAACCAGCGCCCACATGACCGGACTCGCTGCTGATTTTACCGTTCCGGCCTTTGGCTCGGTGCTGGAAGTGGCCCAGGCAATCGCTGCATCGAACATTCAGTTCGATCAGTTAATTCATGAATACGGCACCTGGGTCCATATTGGACTGGCAGCTCAAGGGGCAGCGCCACGAAGACAGCTTCTATCCATTTTTAAGGGTACAGGTTACCTTCCGGGGATAGTTAGTAATCCATAACCTAAGATAGTCTGAAGTGCAATATTCATCTTAACTAATCTTTACACGGCGTGTGTAGAGTACGCCATGTTTTTTGTTATTGTACTGATATCAAGATTCATCATTAGAATAAACCTGAAAATCCCCTGTGGTTTTCCTGAATATAAATTTACTTATACTCCCTATTGCACACGGTTCTGAATTGCCCGATCTTTACCGGTAATTCAGGCTGCATAATATCTGCAAAAATGAAGATGTTTTTCTAAATTGTGGTTGGTTTAGAAAATTCTCAGGTGGAACCCCAAAAAGCAATTACTTATTTGGGGTTTCCTTTTTGTCAACGGGTCAGTTTTTTCTCTAATTTTGTCAATCAACCCTTGATAAAAGTGTTCAGGAATGCTTTCAGGATCTTTTTTTGAAATTCAGTCATTTACCTCGGATAGCCTTGCGCAGGAAACGTGTAAGATTCATGCGGTTGTATCCCTTATTTCCAACCATCCGGTTTACCAGGGACATTTCCCCGGAAATCCCGTGGTTCCGGGGGTATGCCAGATTCAAATGGTCCGCGAACTTGTGGAAAAAGCGCTCAAACATCCTGTTAAACTTACAGAGTCGGACAATATCAAGTTTCTTAGCATTATCAATCCTCAAATCAATTCAAAACTAGATTTTGACATATCCTTAAGGAACACGGGTGATCAAAAATTCGCTGCAACTGCATCCATTGGTAACGGAACAACAGTATTTCTTAAATTCAAAGGTAAATTTGATTCATCAGGATAATGCCGAAAAAACTGACCCTAACGCTCGCTGCACGTGGCCATGAGCTTGACTCATACAATCACGTTAATAATGCGGTTTACCTCAATTATTTTGAACATGCCCGCTGGGAATTTTTCAGACAGTTGGATTTGCATGTCTTTTTAAAGCATAACGGAAATTTGCCGGTAGTTACCGATATACATATCCGATACCAACGTGAAATCAAGCTCTTTGATGAGTTGATGATCGAATCGTATTGTTATCAGGAAAAACCTTACCTGGTCTTTCAGCAGAGATTGATGAACCTGACCACAGGGCTCGCTTCGGCCAGGGCAACCACAAAGCTGATATTTATTGATAAGGATAAAATAGTCCGGGATGTCCCGAATGAAATCCTATCCGGGATTTAATACTTTGATGGAATGAACAGTTCAGAACCAGTGATATTTGAAATGCTTGATTCTATTGGTGTTATCTGTCTGAATGACCCACCTGCAAATGAATTGGCCATCCCTGATTTTATCACGCTCACCCAACTGAAAAGATGGTTGGAAACACCGGGCCTAAAAGGCTTGATCATTAAAGGCGAAGGTAAAAATTTCTCTGCCGGGGGTAACCTGGATGCTGTTTTTAAGAACAGCAATCATCCCGAAACTTTAAAAACGCTGATGCATGATGGCGTTAAACTATTGAACTATATTCAAGACCTTGATATCCCGGTTATCGCGGCGATCAACCGCATATGTTTCGGAGGTGGACTGGAAATTGCCCTTGCATGCCATATCCGGGTTGCCTCGGAAAACGCATTACTGGCATTCCCCGAATCAAATCACAACCTGATGCCGGGAATGGGTGGAACCTTCAGGCTACCAGTCTGCACCGGTTTTGCCCGATCGGCAAAGATGATCCTAGGCGGTGATACTGTCAATGCGGCAGATGCAAAAGAGATGGGAATCGTCGATTTCATTGCACCCAAAGATCAGGCGTTTGAATATGCCCTGACATTGATGCGTAAAATGACCCTTGACCGACCGGTAAAAGTGATCAGGTCGATTATGCAGGCGCTAAAAAATGCTTCTGACCTCCCTCAGGAAGAGGCCATGGGAGAAGAAACCAGACTATTCTGTTCCCTTGCCGTTGATGAAGCCGAACGCAGGAAAACGGAGGAGGCCTGAACCATGACCCTTCAATTTAGTCTCCACCAGCAAATCGGACAATTGACGCTTAACCAGCCACCATCCAACACGATGACGATGGCCTTTTTCAAGGAATTCCGGGTCATGATGCATGATATCGCCACAACGAAGGGGCTGAAGGCCATCATTATCAGCGGAAATGGCAGACATTACTCCTCAGGAGCTGATATCAATGAATTACTGGCCAATGTTGATCATCGAACTATGCTGGAGAATTATCGTGCATTTGTGATGCTTGAACAGTTGAAAATACCTGTAATTTCTGCAATTCGTGGTGTTTGCCTCGGCTCTGCATTCGAACTCGCTCTTTTCAGCCATTTCAGGTTATGCTCGGCAGATGCTGTGCTTGGTTTGCCGGAGTCAACCTATAACCTGATGCCGGGGATAGGTGGAATTCAACGTGTTGCCTCACTTGCAGGTAAGGCCAATGCCATCAGCATGATCCTCCGGGGAGTTACCTTTTCGGCAGATGATGCCCTGGGAATGGGACTGGTCGATGCCATTGTTCCTAAAGACAAATTGCTGGATCTGGCGATTGATTTTGCGAACAGGTTGCCAACGAACATTCTGAAGATCGACCGTGCAGCTTGTATTTATAAATACTTAAAACCCTTGCAGGCAAATGGATAATAACGAGATATTTGTCAATGTGGTTGGCAGCGGCTCATTTCTACCCGGTGCGCCCATCCCTGCAGATGAGGTGGATCGCTACCTTGGTGAATTGAAAGAGGCCCCTGAGAAGATCCGGAAATGGATCGCCAGGATCAAGCTGCTGATGAAGGAAATGCTCGAAGTCGAATATTATCATTATGCCCTGGATCCGATCACACGGAAATTTACCGAAGATAATGTTACCATGTCGGTGAAGGCATCCGTTGAAGCCATCGCTGATGCCGGAATGATTCCCGATGATATCGACCTTATCGTTTACGGCAGCGCCCACCAGGACCAGATGCCGACAGCCAGTGTACGTATCCAGGAAGCGTTGGGCATTGAACAATGTGCAGAAATTTCAGTTCATGCCAACTGCACTTCAGCATACAAGGCCTTGTTGCTTGGGGCCGACCTGATCAGGAATGGCCGTTACAAGACGGCACTGGTCATTTCTTCAGGCATCTCTTCCTCCGAACTGGTTGCCGAATATTACAATCAACCGTTGGTGAAGAAAGAGGAACTTTTTTTACGGTATTTCCTGAGCGATGGTGCTGCGGCTATTGTGCTGCGAGCAGCGGCTGCACGTTCCTCAGGACTTTTCATGGAATATAACTATATCGAATCTATCGGCGGACGTAAACCTTCAGCGATGGGGAACAAGCGCCCGGCCTACTTTATGAATCCGCGGGAGGAGTTCGATCTGGGGTACCATCACCTGGCACAAATGTTCCAGGAAGAGCTTCGCGAAAACTTTCATGAACCCGGCGGATCGGTCTTCCTGAAAGGGTTAAAGCGCATGCTGGCCAAATACCCTGCAGATCTTGACCGATTAAAATATTTCCAGGTAAATTTCCCCTCTAAACATATATCGGAACTGATCATGGATGAATGTGCCGAACTTGGCATAGACAGGAAAACACTCTATTCAAAAATGTCTGCCATGGGTTATATCGGACCACCGATGGCCCTGCTTTGCCTTGACAAGATCAGAAAAGAGGAAAAGTTGGAAACGGGTGATATCATTCTCAGCTTTGTAACGGAGGTGAGTAAGTTTATGCAGGCGGGATATATAATAAAAAAATGGTGAAATCCTGAAATAGCGAAATGGTGAAATGGTGAAGAAATATACCTTATTTCTGATTGCTCCGAGACAGCGGTTCGTGAACTATCCGGCTCACAGTGAAATGGCCAGGATGTTCGGAAAGAGGCGTCTGATGAGTCCGTTGGCGCTTCCGACAGTTGCCGCGCTCACCCCCGGTCATTATGAAATACGGATCTTTGATGAGGAGATTGAAAAATTGCCTGATAACATCAAACCCGACATTGTTGGGATCACAACGCTGGCGGCAACCGGAAGGCGTGCATTTGAATTGGGCGATCATTACCGCGCAATAGGTAGCAAGGTGATTTATGGCGGCCCTTATGCTTCTTTCATGCAGGAAGAGGCTCTGAAACATGGCGATTGCGTGATTGCAGGCGAAGCCGAAGGTAAATGGGAACAGGCGCTTGCCGATTTTGAAAGCGGATGCCTGAAACAGGTGTACGAATCGACCACGTACGTTCCATACAAGGCCCAGAAACCACCCCGGTGGGACCTGGTAAATATGAAAAAGATCTTCCAGGTTGCCATCCAGGTATCACGCGGATGCCCTTTCAACTGTGACTTTTGTCTCGTTTCAAAGAATTTTGGCCGGAAAATGCGCTATCGTGATATCGAAAATGTAGTGGAGGAGATCAAAGCGGCGCCGTCAAAATATTTTTTCTTTGTAGATGATAACCTTACAATCAACAAAAGGTACGCAAAAGCGCTCATGCACGCTATCAAGCCATTGAGGATATCATGGGGATGCATGTGCAGCCTGGATGTGGCAACTGACGAAGAACTGCTCAATTTAATGGCCGAAGCAGGGTGTTTTAATATCCTTGTCGGGTTTGAATCCCTGAACCCGGCCAGCCTCGATGAATCCCAGAAACACCACAACCGCGGCGGAAGTATCTATGAAGCTGCCATCAACAAAATCCATGCGGCAGGCATTCACATCAATGCCAGCTTTGTAGTCGGTTTCGATAGTGACACACTTGAAGAGTTCGACCGGATTTTCGACTTTACCATGAAGCATAACCTTCCGAATGTAAACCTTCACTTGCTTAATGCCCCCCCGGGAACGGAGACTCACCGGAAGTTCAATGAGGAGGGGCGTTTACTGTCATGCGACCCCGAATTGGGGGTGGGGCACTTCCCTACCCTGCACTTTATGAACATGTCGCAAATTGCCATGTTTGATAAATACATGGAAACTGTTACAAAGCTATACTCCTTTGAAACGATCCGAAAAAAAGGAGAAGCGCTTTTAGCAAACGGGGCATTTACCCGGCCGGGCGGGGATATATCGGCATTCATGAAGGCGCGTCTGTCGTGGATAACTTTTAAAGAGTTTGTTCTCACACGAGACCCGGATCGCAGGAAGCTATTCAGTTTTATCATGAACCTCATCCGTTCAAAGCAGATCGCCATCGACAAAGGACTGGGGTTTTTGTTATCTATGTTGGGTTATAACCGTCATATCAGGGCACACCAGCGAAACATGGCAGAATACCGGAAGATTGTTATGGAGCAGGATAAAGGGGCGTGGAAAAAAGTCTGAAAAGTGGACGAGGGGACAAGGGGACAAGGGGACCGCTGTATTATAGGGAATTTGTAATTTGTAATTTGTAATTCAAAATGAACTGTATTAATAAAGTCGGTATTATTGGCGAAGGGAAAATGGGCAGCAGCATTTTTCATTATATTCTTCCCTTCGATCTTGATCTGGTGTGGGTTTGTAGTCCGGATGCTGACATTGATAAGATTTCCAAACAGTTCATTAAACGGATCACGCGTTCGCTCGACACTGGAATCATTGACGAGCCACGTTTCGATAGGTTGATGAATACGGTAATTACGCGTGATTTATGCGAACTGCAAACCTGCGATCTGATCATCGAAGCGGTGCCCGAAAAATTGGAACTGAAAAAGAACCTGTTTGCCCGACTGAATAAGGTGGTAAAACCGGATGCCATCTTTGCATCCAACTCATCCTCCATCAATCCGTCTGAAATGACGCCTGACGGCAAACGTAATGGGAAATTCATCGGTCTGCATTTTTTTTTTCCGGTTTCTTTGAAAAATATTGTTGAATTAACTGTAACTGACGATACGAGTGAACATACCTTACTGATAGTTGAATCATTTCTCCTTGGCATACAGCGACGCTTCATCACGCTTGATGAAAGAAACAGCTTCATGCTCAACAAGATATTTCTTGA
>JAUXWT010000026.1 GCA_030681475.1 Bacteroidales bacterium
TGTTCGATGGAACTTCTTTTCCGCAATGCCGGCATACCAGGGTGTGCATAGACGTTATTTTGTTACGTCTACGAAATCCACATATTTTGGTGGCATCAATTTATCTCAGGAAGTGGTATCGGTTTGGGTCGGGGCGGAAACGGTTCTGTACCAAACCACACAGGCCGTTAAACCCCATCCGCATATCGGTGGGAGAATTGTACAGATAATAGTTTAGTGTTGAAGTCAGGCCAAACATATTCAGACCAAACGGATCAACCGGCTGATATGCTCGAAATTCTCAGGCGATAACCGCAGACGGACCCCATTGGGATAGGTTATCTCCACATCGGTAAGGAAAGTTCTTTTTGCTGGCCTGGTTTTGACCGGAATAAACATACCGTCAGCCGGGTTTTGTTCCTCACGGGTCTTCTGAAGCCAATATATAAATTTATGATACGCAAGATTGTTTTCAGTGCAGTATTGCTTCTGTGTTGTCTTGCTTTGCTGCCATGCTTGGATATGATGGTGCATCTCTTCTGAAATGGCTTTGCGATCCTGCTTGTTCATGGGTTGGGTTTTGGTCGCAAAGGTACGACAGGGCATCGGGGCCGCGCAAGATGTAGTTTACCAACCCTTTACTTTGCCAAGGCGCACAAAACTTGTGAAACAGCAATTGGACAAGGTTCAGATACAGGCAGAAAAATCTGCTCCCCTGAGTTTTGAAAACGAGACCTTCAAAAGCTCCAATGCGGGAATACTGATGTTTTTGCCTCTTATCAAACGCTATGAAATAGATACCGTGATAGCCCAATCAAACTATCCCGGAACCTCGGTTATAAGCAAGGCTTCGTCCATATTGTGTTTCCTTGCCCTGAAACTGGCCAGCCGCCGCAGGTATTCCTCCGATGATACCTGGTGTATGGACCGGGGTATGGGATTGTTTGCCGGTCTCAATGTGTTGCCGAAAACAGCCTGGTACACTTCGTATTCTGATCGTGTAACCACAGAGATGAACCAGGCCTTCTTAAAATTGTTTTGGAATTTGTTAATGAAATCGAGGAATATTTGCAAATGTGGAAAGAAACTATTAACGATGTTAAGCAACTAACTATAATAGAATAAAATAGTGATAGATTTTAATGAATATATGATTTTATTGGGGTTACCTCAAAATATAGTTAGAACCCATCAAAGTATGTCGTTCCGGAAATGAAATCTGATTATTCTTTAAAATGGGGTTTCTGAAACTATATCTCAATATCGGATAGGACAAGTTTGGCTTCCGACAAATTCCGATTCAATTCAATTTTATACTGAAAAGGAAGATGAAAAGTGAAATGAATAGTTTTCAGGACGAATTGCTTTGGTCGGAGTATCGAATTTTATAACACATTGATTATCAATGATGAGATAAAGTAGGTGAAATCGATTTGATTCAGTTCTTGATGGATATTTGACTCGATAAGTTGTAATGTGTTGATAATCATTGGGGAGTTCCATTCACTCGTGGAATGGAATTTCATTTGACTGCAATAATTGAATCATTCAGGGAAATAGAAAAAATCATAAGTCTTTTTACAGTTTTTTCAGAAATCCTTCAAGTTGTGCTTTTCTGACCTCTAAGACCATGAGTTTTTTCTTAAGTTCTGAAATCTCCTTCTTCACCATTTTAAATTCAGCCTCATTCTTCACCATAGCAAGGTAATTCTTCCCCAAACGATCTGAAATATATTCTTCGAGTTGTTTTCTCAATAATCTGAGATATGGATTTCCCCAAACACTTCCTTCCCGATACTCCAATTTACCTGCTTCAATACCCTCAATAATAAAATTGCGGGATACCCCATATTCCTTTTTTGCTGTTACATCACTAATTGTCGCTCCTTTATGGATCCATTCCCCATATTCCGCCATGTCCTGTTATAATTTCGCATTTACAGTGTAAAAGTAAAACAAATAGGCGAAGTCATTTCCTTAAAACCACAATATCGGTGCTGAATCCAAGATCCGGTGGAATGGAATTGTACTTTTTAATAAGACCAAGCATTATAAGGTGTATCTAATTCTCTCCCGTGCTGCCAGCATATCCCGTTTAGATTATAGGTCATTCTGGAACATGGCCTACCCTTTTTCATCAAAACTGAACATAAAACAGGTACTGTCCGATAGTTCCTTGTGTTCTCTATTTGGGGTATTTTTTGCGTATTACTTAAACCCACAATGTCGTTCGTTGTTTTATCAAATTCCTCGATTTTCATAATAGTTTCAGGGAACCAAACATTCAGCAATTCTAAGTGGTCAGTAATTTTCATTTTTCTGCACCGAATCCCGACAGTCAAATCATCAATTAGTGAACGGGACTTTTTTTTACAATGAATTTCCGTGGCATAAGAAGAATGATCAAATAAATTTCCAAGTATCCCAGAGAGTTGACCTTTTAAATTATTATTGAAAATCTGGTTTACTGTAGTCAATAAAAACGGTTTAATTCGAAGATTAATATGGGGGAGCTTGCCATATGGGTCTCGACTTCGCTGATGCCCTTCACAAATGCTGATAAGGTTGAAAATCGATAAACGATTTAATGCGTTCAACCAATCTTCGTTTAGATTTTGGTCAACAGTATGACCATTCCAAGATTTTTGATCTTGTCTGGGTTCACGGGAATGTCTGGGTACGGATTCCGCCATGTTCTTTGATAATTTACCGTTTACAGTGTAAAAGTAAAACAAAGAAATCTTTACTTTTGATAAATTCTTAATTCAACCCTGCAGATAATGAAAAAACCAGATTACAATAGTGGATTTTGCTATCCCAGCGATCTCATGGATAACCTTTCCGGGTTTCCATCACAACACGCCATTCTATGTTCAGTTTTATTTAATAATGATCCCAAAGGTGGCATCGTTTTAATTTCCCCACCCTCTGATCTGGAATTTTTTGGAGTCAATCCATCGATCAATCCAGAACCATACGTCAGGTTCAGGATGCTCAATATTGACAAGAAAGCATTTGCGATTGAAATACATTTGGGATTTGATAATGAAAAAATTTTAAAGATTCATTTAAATCCATCCGTTTCCCCGACAATAGAGTTTTTAAAAATCTGTCTGAAAACCAAAATGATCTCATTCCATTATTATAATCAATCAATGAGATTTTTTGCTTCATCAATAACTGGGTTGGACGATGAAGATGTTGGATGGTTCAAAAGAAACTATGATCTGGCAAAGAAACTTTCCCGTATGAATGACTACGACTCGGTTTGTAGGGCATTATATCTTCAATTGAAACCCCAGCATCGCCTATATCATTATTTCGAGAAAGATGGGATTGACTGTTTCGTCAGGGAAGGATCGATGGTGGCAAAATCTATTGATACCAAAAAAACATTTCCAACGGAAGGGCTGAAGAAGATGTGGAATTAAAATGTTCCAGTATTTTGTACCCGGTAAAATGTCAATCTTCCAACAAATCCCTATACCCATTGGTCGGAGTGTACTTGTCCATGTACCTTGATAAGGTTTCAATCCGGGTATGACCGGTGATCCCCATGATAACGTTCAGTGGAATACCCTTCCCTATGCTACGGGTGATGAATGTTCTACGAGCTGTATGACTCTCCAAACACTCCCACTTACGCTTTTTGATTTCCAATTTTTGATTTCCTCTTTGTTCCACCAGTACCACTTCACTCTCGAAGATACCGGATTCTTTCCCCATCAATTTTAACAGCCGATTATAGGATTGGGTGGTGTACAATTGCAGGTTGAAATCATATCGTTCCAAAATTTCTCTGGATAATTTGGTCAACGGGATGATCTGTTGAATGTCGGTCTTTTCCGATTTCTTGACGATGTTACCATTAATAATATGGTGTTCCCTCACAGCTATTAAATCTGAAAACCTTAATGATGTCATAATGCCGAATAAAAAAAGGTCTTTCACCTTTTGGTACTTACCCGGCTCCCATGCTTTAAGTTTCTGGAATTCATCTTCATTCAGGGTAACGATGGTCGGGTCGTAGGTTTTGATTTTTACACGGGCGTAATCGAAATTCAACTTATGGTATTTCTTGGATTCACAATAGTTCAGAAAGATTTTAAAGGATTTCAACCGTTTCTTGATAGTGTTGTTGTTCAGTCCTTTTTTCCTGACTTCGACAATGCGCCACCCTAAATTGTTTTCCAAAAATTTTCATCAAATAATTGAGCGATCGACTTATGTCTTTGGGTCAAGATCATAGTTTTAGTCATTGTATTGCCGCTTATGGGTAGGTTGATTTTTATGGTGGTAATCGTTTTTGCAATATCCAAAACTCTGTCGACACTCATGTTTATTTGTTTCATTTTCAGGATTCGTTCGAGTTCTTTGTAAACCTTATATGCCACAAAACAGATGCAGACATGGGCTTCTATCCTCTTAGGTGTAAAATGGAACATCGGCCTCATTTCAAGTGTGCCTTTCGTTATGCGAAAAGCACGTTCAACCCACCAAAGGCTACTATATTGTACATACACTTCCTCTGAAGGGAGGCTGGTGTTGGTAAGGTAGCCTTTGAGACCATCCCATTGTTCATCTTGTTTGATTTTGTCTTGGTTTATAGCAACTTTAACGTTGTCGGATATTTCAAGGAACTTGTTATAACCGCGTTTGTTGATATTCTCTTTGGTGATCGTTCCGTTGCGGTATGCTTTTTCAAGTCGTTTTACCCCTTTCTCTCTATTGTACCTGTCTTTTTTTGCCCGGTTGTCGGAATAACCTATAATAAGCCTTGCTGTGCCTTTTCGGGTTTCAAAAAATACCCCATCCTGCTTTGATAATGACAATGCCCATTTCTTGATCTCATTGGTTTCGTTTTTTATCCTTGCACCGATAATATATTGGTAATTTCCCGATTCGAGCAAGGATAGGTTATTCTGGTTCATTAACCCGGAATCGGCTACAACAATAAAATCATCCAGGTTGAACTTTTGGACAAAGTTCTCTATCACAGGAAGCATGGTAAACCCTTCGTATTGGGAACCATTAAAAACAGAATAGGAAAGGGGATAACCATCTTTGCTAACCAATAAACCGAGCACGACTTGTGGCTGGCTATGTTTTCCATCTTTCGAAAAGCCGGTCTCTCTGAAATCATCGCCATAATCGGCTTCAAAATAAAGGGTGGTCACATCGTAAAACAATAACCCAATCTTTCCCCCCAATATTCTCAGGGTATGCTCAACACTGATCTGTTGTATCTTCTCTTGTTGCGTATTATGCAGTTTGTCAAGATACCGATAGATGCGGTGCAGTTTTACCTCTTCGTCAAAGTGTGATTTGAGGTATTCTGCCGTTGCCGATTTACTCAAAGGTTGACCTAAGCGGGCTATGACCAGTTGCCGAAAAATATCATCCTCAATTGCATTGAACCCCGTTAATTTAAATACTTCATTGAGAATTAACTGAACTCCATTAAGGAGAATATTTTTAACATTTGACAGCAAGTATTCCGTAACCTGCCTTTCTTCAATAGCCCTGTCATAAACCTCAAAAACATCTTGTTCGCCTAACTGCTGGGATATCCATTTTTTTCCTCGACGATATAAAGATTCTATTTCAGAGGAAGAACTACTGGTGCCAATGGTAATAATCTCCCGGTAAATACCATTGCGCTTTTCAACAACGACGATACTGGTAGTACCCGAGCGATTCTTCTTTTTGCGTACGAACATACGCAAATGTAGGGCTTTCTGAGGCTTGCGCCACCCAAAATGGTGACGCAAGATTTACATAGCGCTGTTTATCAGCTATTTGAAAAAAGAAAATAGAAAGGGTGTCGAAGTCAGG
>JAUXWT010000045.1 GCA_030681475.1 Bacteroidales bacterium
GCAACCCATCAAAAAAAGAGGTCTGGAAGAAAAAAGAAAAATAATGTTGAAAACCTAAATTGCATACATTTACAGACACAATTAGCCATTGCCCGTTCTTTACAATTTTGTCCTCAGAAAATCCCCTTCGCCAGGGGGGGGTAGTATCACCGGAATGGGGGGGGTAGTATGGCCGGAATATACAAAATGGTTAAAAGACAGGGATAATCATTGTATTGTAGTTCGTTTTCAACGATTTGTTATCTGCAACAATTTGATGACCAAACTAAATAATCATGTTACAAAAAACCACGATTATTGCTATTCTTCTTCTTTTGTTTATAAACGCTTGTAAAAAGGAGAAAGACGATCCATATATCAGGCATGACACCGTCGAAATAGGAGACTATACGAATATGTCACGCCGCATTTACGATACGGTCATCTTATACCAGGGATTTCCGGCAAGTATTGATCTTGACCTCGATGATGATAAAATTGCCGATATCAGGCTGATCAGTATAAAGTGGGGATCTGTCGGCATGGGATATCATCCGCGTTCAGAGATCTATTGCTTAACTGACAATGTATCCGTTTCGGGCTATTATACCTCCGATACTACTTTTTTTTCCTTTGATCAATCCATTAATATCGGATATGACAGCACGGTGAATATTAACGAATTCTATCGGTATTCTTGTCATAAAATCAGCGATCATGATTCAATTGTAAACATTAAATCCAACACCTTTAAAGTTTTACCTAAAAGACAGCATGATATAATTAATCAGTTGGATGTATTCAAAACAGATTCGTTAATACTTATTGATGAATCTTATGGATTTCCTCCTAATATAATTTACAAACAAGACACAATTATCTATAAATACCAGATAAATTATAATGATTGTAACACCTTTCCGCAAAATGGCATCAGTTATTTAGGAATCAGAATTCAGATTGGAAATGAGACGAAATATGGTTGGATAAAGTTATCCATCATTGATAAAAACAAAATAATCGTGTTTGAAACAGCAATTCAAAAATAATTTTCAGCAGCGAACATCAAAACGAATGTTGAAGTCCTCAAACAACCGGGAAACAAGGTCAGGGCAATCTGACCATTCTGAGTCTGAACGGGAAGGAACTATCGTGAGATGACACAGACGGCAACATGGAAAAATGTGATACCTTTGTGTGTCTAACCCTGTTCAGTACTATGAAAAATATCCGGAATAAGCTGATTTTACTTCTTTTCATTGCCCTTGCTTTTCCGCATCCCGGTTCTTCGCAAGAAAATTTACCCAATCAAACAAGATTTGAAGTGCATAGAATATATCCGCCTGTTTCAATTACAAAGGAAAAATTACTTGAAGCCCGGACCTTAGTCGATATCAATAGGTATTATAAATTATCCTGGATAAGAGAATACATATCAGTTGTGGTTTTGACAAGTGATAAAGGAAGGATAAGGAGAGCCGTGAGTAAAAATGACACCCTCAGCCGGAAACAAAAAGAGATCATGAAAATGGCTGATGTGGGCACAGACATTTCGGTTAAGGTTCGATACATCCCTGAGAACATATTACCACATAATGATATTAAAGAGATCAATTTTACATTTACGGTCGAACCTGAAAACGAAGCAAGATTTTCCGCACGCAGATAAAGACACATACGTCATTACACGGAAACCCCGGCAAAGTATTAAAACTCGTTGACGTAAAACAATTTGATACCGGCATCGTGCAACTTCATTACAAATGTTCTGACAAGGGTGTCTCAAAAATATTTTGACAGCAAAGTGCGCCAAGTTTCTCGCAGAGTTCTCAAAGTGTATACTACAGAATATCTGATCTTTGTGTCATTCGCGTAAACTTTGTGTCCTTTGCGGTTATAATGTTTCATTTTTTGAGACTACCTCCCGGGGAGGTGTCACTTAATCAATGGTAGAAATGGAAATCATTGATAGAAGAATTCCTTGGATTTGAAAAATATTGTAACTTTAACCCATCAAAATCAAACTGAAATATTAATAATGCAGCTCAACGTGTATCCCTGTACCGTATCCCTAGGGTTCTTGAATCAAGGTATTTACCAATGATGGGAGGATGTACCTAAATGAATAATAAGTATCTACTTTTTTCTTGGCTATTCCTTTGTATTGTAAATGATTCATTCTGTCAAAAAATTATTCGCTCCGACACTATAAGAATTCCAAATACCGACACCACATTTGTTAAATGGTATAGGGGTCAGAATTTAACGGATGAACACATATTTATATCGGGTCAACTGTGTTTTAAACGAAGTTATTTTTATCGAAATAAAAAGGGCTACTTTGGGTATTATACAGTTGATAAACGAGGAGTGAAGCCGAAATATGAAGAATACAAGATGATCTATTTTGATGGCACAATTAAGGAACATGGAATTCTCAACAACTTAATATACAATGGATTTAGAAAGACTTACTACCGAAACGGGGTACTAAAATGTGATTGTTACTTTAAAAATGGGAAAAGAGATAGCATCAACCAGAGTCATTACGAGAATGGACAATTGCAGGCAATGATTATTTTCAATCATGGTAAAGAAAATGGAAAGGAATTATGGTTTTATGAAAATGGTCAATTCAAAGGTGAACAAGTTTATGAAAATGGAAGATTATTTGAAATTATTTCGCTTTTCGATAATAAAGGAAGGCCCCTGGAGAAAGGCACACTGAAAAAAGGGAATGGGACACTTAATAACTATAGCGATGAAGGAAAACTTGAATGCATTGAGTTTTATAAGAATGGCAGAAAAACAAAAACAATAAAACCTGAGATGGACTAACTGTACCTAATAAAATGCCTGTAAAACCAATGTTAATAATGGTTTTCTGCAAAGCGAGCGTTACAACGGCATTTGGTTTTACAGGCTAATCGTTGGGGGTAATGTAATTAAATAAAATATGATGAAAAAAATCGTGAGTGTTTTCGTGCTTTTTCTGAACATATACACCTGTTACTCCCAGGAAATGATTTACTTTAAGGACGGGTCAATAAAAGTAGTCAAAGTAAAAAAAATTGGGGTTGCAGCAATATGGTATAAAGTATATGACATGCAAAATAGCCCGCTTTTTAAAGTTTCAGTAAGTGATGTTTCCTCAATTATTAATAAAGATGGCCATCAAGAGCTTTTACCAGCAAAAAATAGTCTTGAAAAAACGATAACACCCACTGATAATAGCGATATTGAGCAAAAAATAGTAAAATTTGATCCTTCAAATTCTTCGACATTATATATTCTCTTTGATTATAAAACGGATGGCGACGTTTTATTTCCTTTATATCTTAATGAAAAATGCGAATCAAGTGTTGAATTTTAAAACCCGAAGGGTTGACATTTTTATAGAATTAGGCCTTGCCAAACATCATAAACCACGAAGTGGTGACATTATAATGCCATGCCTTCGGCATTTGCGGTGGTCTTTGACATTA
>JAUXWT010000046.1 GCA_030681475.1 Bacteroidales bacterium
TGGGGTATTACAACTTAATCAACTTCAGTGCTTCCCTGCCACCACCCGTCGTTACATGAATAAAGTAAACACCCGGACGCAGATCAGACACGGAAACTGATTGCTTTCTGACCCCATTGCATTCCTTCGTGAAGACTTTCAGGCCGCTGATGCTGTAAATCTCAATTTTCGTCAGCCCTGTTGTTTCATTGTCAGTGAACTCCAGGGTAAATGAACCGGTTGCCGGGTTGGGGTAGAGTCGGCACAGCGAAACCTGTTTGCTTTCATGGAGAGTTTCTGTTCCAGATGCAGCCATCATCTTGGCTGGCAGTGAATTGCAATACTGGCCGGTGGTCGTGATGACTCCAAGCAAGTATCCTCCTTCTTCAACCGTTGTTCCCGGCATGAAATAGATCGCCTGGCCGGCAATGAACGTTGCTTCGCCTCCGCTCTGAACCAGGAAGGTACTCTCACCCCCGGCAACAACAATGGTCCCGGTGGCATTGTAACAATTGATCTGGCCATCGGGAATGATGATGTTGCTGACGGTAAGGTTCGCCGGAACCGTAACCACGGCCAGGGTTCGCGGGACGCCGGTTCCGCATGGCGTTGAAGGGGTTACCGTAATATCACCGGAACCGCTGCCGATGGTAACGGTCACTTCATTGGTCGTGCCTCCGGCGGTTTGCACCCAGCCGGATGGGAAAGTCCAGGCATAAGAAACTCCGGGATCATTCACCACGCTATAGATCAAGCTGGTTCCTTCCAGTGGATTTACCGGGCCCTCAATCACACCAGGCTGATCGGGAGGATTTGAATTCGGTGTAACGATTAAAAATTGTGCAGGCCCTGCTCCCCAAACATTAGATGGTGTAACCAGTACTATTCCGGGTACATTTCCTGCCGTCACGGTAACAGAATTGGTCGTTCCTCCGGCAGTGATCACCCACCCCGACGGGAATTGCCAGGTATAGGTTACACCCTGTACATTGGTTACGCTGTATGTTTGGGATGAACCAATACAGGGAGTGGCCGAACCGCTAATGGCGTCAGGTTGCAAAGGTGCACTGAAGTCACTTAATTCACGTTTATACAGGGATCTGTGTCCAACCGAGGAATATATATCGTTGTTTGTTGCCACAAGTGCATAGCCGTATACATAAGGGAAAATGGAGGTTGAGGCAATGGTCTCATTGCTGATTTCCACCCAGGTGTCGCCATAATTAACGGTTACGTAAATATCCCGGTCAAGCTCAGCAAAAACTTTATTGTTATTTGAAACTAAATGGGCTGCCGATATCATAAGATTAGCATATTGCCAGGTATATCCAAAATCAATTGACTTATATATCCCATTCGTTGTGCTGCAAAACAAAACTGAGTTACAAAGAGTTACCCGTGAAACACCTGATACGGAACCTATGGCAACCCATGAAGTACCATAGTCTGATGACTGGTAAACGTTATTATTTGTAAATAGCAACAATGTATTTCCAATGGTTTTCAATATGGCGGTTTGCTGAATCCCTAAACCTAATCCCTGTAAAAGTTCCCAGGTAACACCTTTATTATTAGACCGGTATAATTGGAGAGTGTCATCGTAAGAATGAGCAACATAGGAGGAACAAAATATCGTGTCGCCCATGGCTGCATAGGATTGCGGGGGATCAACAAGATCCACCGCCGTCCAGTTTTCTCCATTATCATTTGAACGGTACGCGGTAAGAGTTCCTCCACCATAAGCATTAATAAATAAATTGGAGTCAAAAACATCCAGGGTTTGTATTGTTTTGGTATTATTGTTTATCCCATTGTTGACCGCCACCCAATTTTGTCCATTGTCATTTGTTTTAAAAACGCCGCAAAGTTCTGTTCCGGCAAAAATGGTGTTACTGCTGGCGCCCAGTGTTCTAATACATTGACCGCGCATGCCATTATCCACCAGATTCCAGTTTATCCCGTCGTCGGTTGAACGAAAAACGCCAAGATTGCCATTTCCGGAAAAAATATTACCGGTGTTGGCAATGAAACAATAATTTTGACCGATTGGCAATGAGGTCATTGTCCAGGTTACCCCTAAATCTGAAGATTTCCTGACACCAACAGCGGGTATAGCTGCGTAGACATCATTTTCAAGCGTAAAAAGCTCTGTGATTGCTGTATTGCTTAACCCGGTCAACGTCCAGTTCGATCCGCTGTTAACAGATCTGTAAACACCATCGAGTAAGCTGGTCAAATTGGAAGTACCGGCATACAAGGTATCTCCGTTGGATGCAATAGTTACAACCGACTTGAATGGTCCGGAAGTTGGCAATCCCGTATTAATAGCTATCCATGTATCACCGAAATTGGCTGACCTCAGAACACTGCTTCCTCTGACAACAAAGATATAGCTGTTATTTTTTGCAAAATCCTGCACCCCACCTGTGGGTAATCCGGAATTTTTGGCTACCCAGGTATTCCCGTTATCGGATGACCGGTAAACACCACCGGTTTGTGTTCCTGCAAAAATATAATCTCCCTGGTGAATTAAGCAGGTTATTGTTTGCGAAGTCAGGCCACAACTCTCCCAGGTCTGGCCTTCATTAAATGAACGGAATACACCGGCATCAGCCGCGTCGTATCCGGCTATTGCCCCGGCAAACAAGACAGTATCTTTGGCATAAACGGTTTTTATATTCGTGTTCAATAAACCGTTATTCACTGAAACCCAGTTTAAACCATTGTCATCTGTTCTGAATATACCGCCCGCTTCTTTATAATATAAAGTACTTCCGATACTTGCATAGGTACTGTTCCCCGAAATCGTTAATCCGGAAATAGCGCCTCCGTTCGGCCCGTTGCTTTGCTCCCAATCCTGCGCTTTTATTGAATTAAAAAGTACCAGGAACAAAAGGCAAAACGCGAGTGTTGGTTTTTTTTTCATAAGTCGTGGATTAAATGGTTAATAAATATGATTATTATGCTGAAAAAGATGAATCCGATTCTGTTTGACCATCATGCGGCAGGTTTGTAGAGGAATCTTCAGGTGAGTCAAATTGTATGAGCATCTTTCTGATAATTTTTCCCTGCATTTGTATTCGTTTAAGAAATGGATCATCTCCGGAATTGTCCTTTTCTTCCTCCTCGCCCGGCTTGTAAATATTATTGGACTCCATTTCAGTCATCATTAAACTGTCGCAAAGATCAGCAACATGAGGTACCTGATCCTAATAAAAGGGTTGTACAAAAATTGAGCAAACCATAAAAATCATATAGACTTTTATTGGACATTCTATGTCAAGTCATTGTTTATGAGGATATTGCACGTCCTTTGCAAAATCACAAAGATTCAGTAAGGTTTGAGGGAATACCTGTCAGGGAGATTATTAGGAAACTATATCTGAGATAAAAACAGAACCAGGTTACTTTCCGAATTTGTGAGTCCGAATTTTTTCCGAAGGCGGTATCTTGCTGTTCCCAGGGTTTCAATACTTTGCCCTGTAAGTTCCGCGATTTCTTTGGTGGACATGTTCAATCTCAAATAGGCGCATAATTTCAGTTCATTCTGGCTGAGATCAGGAAATTTGACCAGTAATTTATCATAGAATTCGCTGTTTATCTCTTTAAAACGCAAGGAAAATTCCTGCCACAGCCGGTCATCGGTACTTTTTTTAATTTCATGATTGAAACGGGTAACGACCTCTTTCAACTCATTATCGGGGAGCGTCTTTTCCAGGTCGCCAAACTTTTGTCGGATCTCGGCTATCAATTCGTTTTTCTTTAATAGTGCAAGCAGGTTAATACTTAATTCTTTACTTTTAAACTTTAAATCTGCTTCTGCTTTATCCTTTATCAGCACAGCATTTTTGATTTTGATTTTTTGCCGGGAGTATAAAAGAATTGCAATAAATAACCCCGCTAACAGTCCAAAAATTACAAAGCCAAAAAGAAAGTAGTTCTTCTGCTGTTTCAGTTTCTGCTCTTTGGCTATTTTCTCCTGATTGTATTGTAATTCTACCCGGAATAGGGCTTTTTGACTTTGAAGCGCATAAATGCTGTCATTGACGCTTGTGCGTTTCACAATATATTTAAAAGCTTGTGCGGTATCTCCTACGGTTAGGAAGATCTTTTGCAATAAATCAGATGCTCCGAAGATGGTTTGGAGCATCTGGTATTTCTCGCCTATCTCAATAGACTGTAATGCCAGATCTTTACTCTTCGAGAAATCTCCCTGACGAAAATGGTATTCACTGAGAGCTATATAGCTGTCGGCCATATAGATCACATTATTTACTTTGTGGAACAGTAGCGAAGATCGGGTCATGTAATACAAAGCAGAATCAGGTTTATTCATTTCCTGATAGAGGCGACCGATATTTAGCATATTGATGCCTTGTTGCTGAAAATCTTCAATCATGATGGCAACCTTAAGCGCCTCAAAATAATAATACAGCGCTTTTTGCAGATCCTTGTACCGGACCTGATAAATGGCTGCAAGGTTATTATACTGGTCAGTGAAAAGGACCTGATTATTTGTTTCTTTTGCGATCTTTAATGCCCGTTGGGTATATTCTAACGCTTTGTCATAACTCTGCTGGCTGATAAAATCCGCACCGATATTACCCAAAGTTCTTCCAAGTAGTCTCTTTTCATTTAATTGCTCATAAATTTTCAGATTTTCGAAATAGAGTTTTGAACTGTTATCAAAATCACCAACCTGAGCATAAGCTACTGCCATTATGGTTCGTCCATCGGCGATTTCCAGTTGCATTCCTGATTCAGATGCCAGTTCAACTATATGGTCACCAATCTCAATAGCTTCCTTAAGTTTATTTAATCTGCAATAATTAACGCCTGCCAGAATCATTGCCCGCACTATTGCACTGTCATATTTAGTGGTTTGAGCCATTTTCAGCGCCCGCTGAGCATATTTCAATGATTTTTCCGGATCTCTTAGTTCTTCTTCCTTTGATATTTGTAGCAATAGCCTCACCATGGTCTTTGGTTCATTCGTAAATCGGAGTCTTTGGATCAGGCTATCTGAAGTAATAATTGTTTGTCCATTTAGAAACGGACCAAAGCAAACAACCATAACAAGTAGCAAAATATCTTGTTTTACAAGGGGGATCATTGGACATCTGTTTGCACCTGACATACAAATATAGCACTTTTTGCCCCGGACCCCGACATTCTTCGACCAAATTCAAAGGTAGGCCCCAGGCGTAGATGCGGTGCGATGACGAGATCGCCCGGCCTGAGGGCATTGAAAAAAGAGAGAGCAGCCTTTTGAGCCGCCCTCTCTTCATACCTATGAGGATTTTAATCCTGCCAATATGTGTTATTGTTTAACGAGTTTGATCGTTTCAATCTTCTCGCCAGTCATGATCCTGATGAGATAGATTCCGGCAGGGACTTCACTTAGGTTGAACTGATGTTTTTTCTCAACCGCGATGTTATCCGAAATGAGCCGTTTGCCCAACATGGTATAAATCTCGAGTTTCAGGGTTTGATCACTTATGAACCCTGTCTGTTCCAGGGTAAACATGCCTGTGGTCGGGTTCGGATAGATCCTGAAGTTATCTGTGACAGGAACATTGTTTCCTGTTGTCAGTGATTCGCCATCCTTCAGCAGGTTGCTAACCAGTGGGTTGGATGGGGTGGTGCAGTAATTGCCGTTGAGGGTGATATACCCCAGCATGTAAGATCCCGAATCAGCCGTTGTTCCCGGCAGGTAAATGATATTCTGCCCCGCGATCAGGGTGGCTGAACCGCCGGCCTGAACATTAAAGGTGTTGCCGTTTCCGGCCACATAGATGGTTTGCAGTGCATTGTAGCAGTTGGTTTCGCTGTTAGCCACCACAATGTTCAGCAGGGAAACGGTTGACGGGATCACGGAGAGAATGATCTCATTTGAAACGGCGGGGTTTCCGGTCGCACAGGCTTCCTCAGAGGTAAGAGTACAGGTTACGGCATCGTTGTTGACAGGTGTGTAAGTAAAAACGGGGTTGTCAGTTCCGGCATTGATCCCGTTCACCATCCACTGGTAGGAGGGGGCTGATCCGCCGTTCACCGGCAGGGCTGTCAAGGTTACCTCGTTTCCAGCCGGAACCGGGTTGATATTAGCGCTGATCGTGACACTCACGGCCAGGGCCGGGTTTTCGGTGATCACGGCGCTGCCGGTCATCGGGGTGGTGCCGGCTGAATTTGTGCCTTCTACGGTATAGGTTCCTGCGGTTTGATTGCCGAAGGAGAGGAAGGAACCCGTTCCGGGAATGGTCGGGACTAGTGCTACGTTATCCTTATATAAAATGTAGGTAACACCGGTTTCGGAATTGGCAAGGCCCACCGGTAATCCGGATTCGCCTTCGCAATAGGAGCCGCCGCCGGTTACAGTAAAGGCGGCCGGGGCAGTAGCGCTGCCAGTATGTAATATTGTGCCCTTCGTCCCAACCGCCCAAAGGGTTGAATCATTAATCAGATCAACTGAATATAAGAGATTATAAGACTTGCTGTTCTGAGGTATCCAACTATCACCCCCATCCGTTGATTTAAGTATTATACCACCATTTCCTACAACAATAACTGAATTCGGGGTAGATTTAACGGAATACAAAGCCCAGCCGGTTCCACTCGTTTTTTCCTGCCAGGAGATTCCCGAATCTATAGTGCCGAAAATTCTTCCGCTGGCAGCAACAATCCATCCCGTCGAAGGGTTGGTAAAATAGATTGAATTTAAAATAAGTGTGGTACTTCCTATTGTTTGATTTGTCCAGTTGGCTCCGCCATTGATTGTCTTCAAGACTTTCCCGTTGCTTCCCACAATAAAACCCGTATTATTGTCTATAAAATAAGCAGCCCGTAATGAAGCAGTCACACCACTTGTTTGTGTTGACCAATTTGTACCCCCATCGGTTGTTTTAAGAATTCGTCCACTTGTGCCTGTAACCCATCCCGTTAACGCATCTACAGGAAAGTGTAATCCATATAATGTATTTGTTACGCCGGTTGGCTGCTCTATCCAGGTTTCTCCACCATCAGTTGTTTTAATGATTTTTCCGGAACCGCCGGTAACCCACCCTGTATTATTATCAATCATTTCAACATTATTAAGAGGGTTGCTAATACCGCTACTTTTAACAACCCAACTACTGCCACCATCTGTTGTTTTTACTATTGAACCCACTACTCCAACTGCAAATCCGGTTGTTTCATCAATAAAATCCACGCCATTGAAAGCATTAGTGAATGGCACAACGCTGTTTAACTGGCTAACCCAATCGGTTCCCATATTGGTAGTTTTATAGATTACACCAAAGTCGCCAACAACAAACCCAATGCTGTTATTTGTGAACTTAACAGATCTTACTATTATTGAATTTTCAGGAATCAGAAGTGTTTGAACCATCCAGTTAGCTCCACCATCAATTGTATTTAATATTTTATCATCCCCCACAGCCCATCCGTTATTTGCATCTGTAAAGAAAACAGAATATAAAACTTCTGAAATACCACTTGTTTGTGCGGTCCAGGTCACACCACCGTCTGTTGTTTTTGATATTAAGCCTCCTCCATTAGCAGGGTTTCCACCAACCACCCAGCCAGTATTCGCGTCAATAAAATGAATGGCATAAGGATAATCCCCGGCATTATTAAAATAGATAGATGAAAATTCCCAGTATTGTCCTCCGGTAGTTGATCTGTAAACGGTACCTCCCGAAACCATCCAGCCGAGATTTTGGTCAATAAATTGAATGTCCTGACCGCCATATTCAGGGGCATAGATTAAAGGTGACCATGTCATCCCACCATCCGTGGTTTTATAGGTATGCGTGGTACTACCAGTCATCCACCCAATATTCTCATCAATGAAAAAAATGCTGTAGAGATTCCAAAATGTATATGGGTCAGGATCAATTACAATTGTAGTCCAACTTGTTCCCCCATCAGTCGTCTTTAATAACACCTTATTATTGCCTACTGCCCAGCCGGTATTGTTGTCAATAAAAAATACGGAATTAAGGTATTCCTGAGTATTGCTTTCTTGCATATCCCAGGAAATCCCTCCATTGGTTGTCTTAATAATTGTTCCAATGTTGCCTACAGCAATGGCTGTATTCTCATCGAAAACATGAATTTCTGCAAGATGGTTCCCCTGGGGAAGTGGATTTTGCCATTGCCAGTCTGAAGTTTGCGCTGTACCGGTTTTGGATACTAACAATACCAGAAGCAGGGTAAAGATTGTAATTTGCTTTTTCATGGTTTCATGGATTTAGTTGTTTGTAAATGATTTGTTTATTGGTTCATATCTTTTTGAAGTATTTCATGGCCAGGGATGGCTGGTTTTGAACTTTTTTTATTGGAATTCAACAGTTTATTCAAAACCAAATGTTGCAGCTCCAGTTTTTTGATATCATTGATGTGTTCACCGGACTTCCCGGAATGTGCAGCGGGTTTTTCATTTCCCGGGATAGCAGGGTGATTGGTTTTCTTTGCCATGATTTTTCTTGTTTGGATAGAAGCCGCAAATATCAACTGCCATCGGATCAAAAAAAAATATTCACACAGGACAAATTATTCCAATAGCACAAAAATAATCAGGACATTATATTGACAAAATAACTAAAAGTGCTGTCAATGAGTTGGTTAACAACGGTTATATTAATTGGTTAAATGATCGGCAATCAGCGAAGGGTAATTTGCCGAAAGGACATTTATAAGCATGAAGTGGAAGTAGAAACGGATTAACCGGAGGTTAAATCTGAGACAGGAAGGTTACCAGGTTTGTTTTAGAGTTGGCAAGGTTTAATTTTTCCCTCAGCCTAAATCTTGCTTTATCAATGGCGGTTACTTGTTGGCCGGTAAGTTCTGCGATATCTTTTGATGACATATTCAACCGCAGGAATGCGCATAGTTTTAATTCATTCTGGCTCAGCTCGGGATAGGTGAGTAATAATTTCTCGTAAAATCCGGCATGTACTTCTTTAAAACGCTGAGAAAATTCGTTAAACATTTTGTCATTGATGCTGTTTCTCAGTTCCTGTCTGATTTTAGCTATGGTATCCTTGCTTTCTTTTCCTGTGGCGTTGGATTCGAGGTGAGCGAGCTTGTTTGAAATCTCGGTAAGTAATTCGTTCTTTTTGATGAGTGAAATTAAATTAACCGTTAATTCCCTGTCCTTAATTTCCAACTTCAGTTCAATTTTTTCTTTTTCAGCCGAGAATAATTTAGATTTTAATCGCTGGCGTGAAAACAACAATCCAAGCACAACAAGCCCTGCAATAAGACCAACCATTATTATGCCTATGATAATATTTTTGGTTTGCTGGGTTTGCCGTCTTTCAAATTCCTTTTTCTCGTATAAATATTGAAGTTCAAACTTTGAGATCAGTATTTGTCTTTTTGCTTCAAAAAGGCTGTCTCCTGCCTGTTTCTCTAACCTGAGATATGGATATGCCTCAACGGTTTCCCCTTTGTCGGAATAAATTCTATTCAGCATGCCTGCCGCGGTGGAGATTATTTTATAGTATCTGTTTTCAACCCCTTCATGCAGGGCCTTTTTAAAATAATTGATCCCCTCCTCAAGCCGGTCGGTACTGTAATAACAGAATCCATAATTCAGGTAGCATTCTGCCATATGCAGGCGATTATCAAGTTCTGTGAAGAGCTGAAGAGATTGATGAAAACTTTGAAGTGCTTCAGTTGACTTTCCTTCATTCATCTGGATGTATCCAATATTCATAATATTTATCCCCTGACCAAATTTATCCCCGATTTTAATGTTGATATCCAATGCCTTTTGAAAAAATACAATGGCAGTATCATATCTCTTTAATACGCTAAACGCTGCAGCCATGTTGTTATACTGTCGTTTTATCTCTGATTGATACTTATTCCTTTCTGCGATGGACAACGCTTTATTGAAGTACTGCAAAGCTTTGTCATAGTCTTGATGATTGTAAAAGTCATTTCCGATACATCCCAATGCATACGAAATCCCCTCTTCGTCTTTATGCTTTTCGAACAACTTTAAACTTCGGAAGAAATATTGGGAACTGTTGTCATAATCACCAAGTTCAGTATATATTTTGCCAATGAGGCTCAATGAATTTGCAAGTTCCGGTTCCAGATTCATATCTTCAGAAAGTTCCTTTGCCTGCTGGGCATACTCCATAGCCTTTTTATATTCACTGAATCTATAATGATAATTCCCCATCTTTATCATTGAATTGATCTTTCCAACTGTGTAATTGGTCTGCCGGGAAATTTCCAGGGCCCTGGTGGCAAATCCAATGGCAATACTATCTTCCATATACTGATTCTCCGGCTCCTTGAGGAATTTCAGAATGGCATCTACTTTCTCGTTAGGCTCTTTTATCGTTCGTAAAACCGAATCCAATTTTCCGGTTCTGACAGAGCCCTGTGCTAGAATCATCTGAAAACTGACCATGCCCAGAACCAAAAGAAATAATGTCAGTTTTGTTTTCATGTTCCGATGAATAATATGAAAAGTAAGAAAAGGCATTCTATTTCAGAAATGCCTTCCTGTTGCTTGCAAAGTTACCCAACATCCAATATCCTGACAAGAATATCTGCTGATTTTCTGTTTAACGCCCTCAGGCCGGGTGGTGTCGTCATTGAAACGTGTCTACCTCTGGGCCTAACCTCTGGATTCAGTCGAAGAATGCCGGCATAGAACGCCCCAGCCAAGGCCGCTTATGCGATAACTGTCAAGATGTGCTTAATGCAGTGTTTTACGCAATGGCCTAAGCAGGGACACTTTTTCGATGTTTGATAAAAAGAGGGCGACTCGGCTTTTGAGTCGCCCTCTTCATCCCTTTGAGGATGTAATCCTATTTGTGTGCGTTATTGTTTAACGAGTTTGATCGATTCAATCTTCTCACCAGTCATGATCCTGATGATATAGATTCCGGCAGGGACATCACCGAGGTTGAACTGATGTTTTTTCTCACCCGCGATGTTATCTGAAACGAGCCGTTTGCCCAACATGGTATAAATCTCGAGTTTCAGGGGTTGCTCGCTCACAAACCCTGTTTGTTCCAGGGTAAATATGCCGGTGGTCGGGTTCGGGTAGATCCTGAAGTTATCTGTGACAGGAACATTGTTTCCTGTTGCCTGTGATTCGCCATCCTTCAGCAGGTTACTAACCAGCGGGTTGGATGGGGTGGTGCAGTAATTGCCGTCGAGGGTGATATACCCCAGCATATAGGCTCCCGAATCTGCCGTTGTTCCCGGCAGGTAAATGATATTCTGCCCCGCGATCATGGTGGCGGAACCGCCTGCCTGAACGGTGAAGGTGTTGCCGCCACCGGCTACATAGATGGTTTGCAGTGCATTGTAGCAGTTGGTTTGGCCATCTGCAACCATGATGTTCAGCAGGGAGACGGTTGCCGGGATCACCGAGAGGATGATTTCGTTTGAAACGGCGGGGTTTCCGGTCGCACAGGCTTCATCAGAGGTAAGTGTACAGGTTACGGCGTCGTTGTTGGCAGGTGTAAAGGTAAAAACGGGGTTGTCGGTTCCGGTATTGATCCCGTTCAACATCCACTGATAGGAGGGAGTTGTTCCGCCGTTCACCGGCAGGGCAGTAAGGATTACTTCATTTCCGGCCGGAACCGGGTTGACGTCTGCACTGATCGTGACACTCACGGTCAGGGCCGGGTTCTCGGTGATCACGGCGCTGCCGGTCATGGGGGTAGTACCGGCTGAATTTGTGCCTTCCACGGTATAGGTTCCTGCGGTTTGATTGCCGAAGGAGATCGCTGAACCGGTTCCGGGAATGGTCGGGACTTGCGCTACGTTGTCCTTATATAAAATGTAGGTAACCCCGGTTTCGGAATTGGCAAGGCCTACGGGTAATCCGGATTCGCCTGTGCAATAAGATCCGCCACCGGTTACTGCAAAGGTGGCCGGGGGAATCGCCCCGGTTTTATGCAAAATTACGCCAAGATTACTTACAGCCCAGATTGAATTCTGATTAAGGCAGAACATTCTGGGTTGTCCAAGCAGGTTCTGATTGATTGTTTCCAATTCCCAGGTTTGACCGCCATCCACGGTTTTAATCAATTTATTGCCGGAGATTGCAAAGCCGGTATTTGCATCGAAGAAAAACAGTGATTTAATAATTCCCAACGATTGTCCGGTAGTAAGGGGTGTCCAACTGGTTCCTGCATCGGTTGTTTTAAGGATCACCCCGCCTGAACCTGCACAATATCCGGTATCTTTTTGTGGAAAGACAATGGAATATAAAATGCTGGTTTCGGTGATCGTTGTCTTTACCCAATTTGTCCCTCCATCCGTAGTTTTAAAAATCCCTGCGCTCACCGTAGAGGCAGAGCCGCAGGTATAACCGGTATCTGCGCTGGTAAAATACACCGAATACTGGGTTCGGGCAGTATTCGACAGCAGCGTCCAGGTAGCACCTGCATCGGTTGTTTTTAAAATTTTCCCGGAGGTGCTTAACTGACCGGCTACATAACCTGTTTGTGCGGTCGGGAAATGGATCCCGTTTAGAATTGTTGTAGTTCCTGTTGCTACGGTTGTCCAGTCTGTTCCTCCATTTACGGTGGATAACAGTTTCCCGGAACTACCCGCAATGAACCCGGTGTTATCATCGGTAAAGAATACGGAGTTGAATGTGGTACTTGCAACGGGTGAAATTTGAGTATTCCAGGTGCCCCCGGCGTTGGTCGTTTTGAGTATTGTACTTGAATTCCCCACTGTATAGGCAGTTGATGGATTGGTGAAAAAAATGGAAAGCAGCGTCTGACTTGTGGCGGCGGGTCGGAAATTGGTCCAATTTAATCCCGAAGCCTGGGTTCTGAAAATGTTACCGTTACATCCAATAACATATGCAACGGAATCTGAGGTAGTTGCTGATGAATATGCGGAACAACCTCCAAAGGGAAGGCTCACATACACCCAACTCGCACCCCCGTCCGTTGTTTTGGAATATCCTCCTCCTTCAACGGCACAATATCCGTTGGATGCATTGTAAAATGAAAAATCGCGCACCATGCCTCCTCCTGAACTTTGCATGTCCCATGTAGCGCCACCATCAACCGTTTTCAAAATATATCCCGTTGTTGTACCTACATAGCCTGTAAAAGCATCGGTGAACCATATTGCAGTGAAACTGCCCCAATAGGAAGTAATTGTGGTAACCTGCTCCCAGGTTTGTCCGCCATCGTTTGTCATATAAAGTTTGCCCTGATCGCCGCCGGTACCATCTCCTCCTCCAACATAGCCCTTATTCTCATTCAGAAAAAAGGACGCGTATAAATAAAGGGAAGGTGATGAATACTGTTGAATCCATGTTTGACCGGCGTCGGATGTTTTTAATATCGTCCCGGAATTACCGGCAGCATACCCCGTGGTTGAATTTGGGAAAACAACAGTAAACAGTTCCTGGCCTGAAACATTAACGGCCTCCACCCAGTTAACACCACCGTCTGTTGTTCTCAGTATTTTTCCACCTACAGCCACCCCACTGGCTGCATCTGTAAAATCAATTGCCATCAACCGTTCGGGTTGATTATCCCTGATTACCTCCCATGTATCGCCTCCATTGGTTGTTTTTAAAATAGTGCCAAAATATCCGGCAATGTAACCGGTGTTTGCATCGGTAAAATCTATCGAACGTAATTCGTTTCCTGTTGGAAGCGGATTTTGCCATTCCCATTGTGCATTTACATGAGTAAACAGGCAAAAAGTGGCGATTAATAGTGTAATTGCTTTTTTCATGATTTGGAATTTTTGGTTTAATTGATTATGGTCCGGGTTTGGATTTGTTGTCAGGTTCCTGATTAATTTTATCAATCATTTTCCCGATAATATTCGTAATAACGTCCCTGTTTTGGTTGACCTTTTGTATTTCAAATTCAGAGTCGGTTCCTGCTGCCTCATCAAAAAGGGTTTTTGGATTATTGTTCAATGAAGAATCTTTTTTACAACGTGCCATAGCGTAGCTGTCGTTTTGATGGACAAATTTTCAATCCCGCAAATATCGAAGGAAAAAGTCCGGGCAGGTAAAAAAACACCTGCATAATACCTGATGATTCCAGATTCCCTACCTGTAATAAACCTGTATTATTCGTCACTTATAATTTGTAACGATTTGATACACAGAGATAAAAAATAAAGACTAAATTTGTGAGAGAAACGTAACCAGGTTGCTGTCGGAACCGGAAATTCCAAGTTTCTTTCTAAGCCGGTACCTTGCACTTTCAAGGGTAAGTATTCGTTGTCCGGTGATTTCAGAAATCTCTTTGGAAGTCATGTTCAACCTCAGGTAGGCTGAAAGCCGAAGCTCACTTTGGGTCAGATCGGGATATTTTTCCAGTAATTTTTCGTAAAAATCACTGTTTGTTTGTTGAAACCGCAATGAAAATTCCTTCCATATCTTTTCATCTGCAGAACGGGTTACCTCTTTATTTAATTTGGCAATATTCTCCCTGAACTCGTTTCTCGGCATCTGTTTCTCAATGGCGACCAGCTTTTTTGATATTTCTGCCAACATTTCGTTCTTCTTCATCAATGCCATAAGGTTGATGGTCAACTCTTTATTTTTGAAATTCAGATCTGAAGCCATCTTTTCCTTTTCAAGATTGGTATTTTTGACTTTAATCCGCTGACGCGAATAGATTAATAATACGATGACCATACTTGACAGCAGTCCCAGGATAATAAATCCCATAATATAATTATTCCGGAGTTGATTCAGTTTTCTTTGCTTATCCAGCTTTTCATAATTATATTGATACTCAAGTTTATATAGATTATTTTGACTCTGCAGTACCAGCAAGCTGTCTTTTGCCTGTGATCGTATTTCGGAATATCTGAACGCGGTAATGGTATCGCCTTTAAGAAGGTAAATATTTCTCAGGATATCCGTGGCGTCAACAATAAGTTCCTTGGAATCAAGATGTAATGCAATTTTCAGCGCCTCCTGTGCATGTTTAAGGCTCCGATTGAAATCGTTAATTTCCTTGTAATAGTTTCCCAGCGCTATTTCACAGTTGGCAATCCTGAACGGGTTTCCCGATTCCATGAAAATCTTTAACGACCGGGAGTAATAGGGAATGGCGCTGTCGTTCTTATGCATTTCGAAATGGCAATGTCCGATATTCAGCAGGTTTATTCCCGACTGGAGGGTTTCTCCTATTTCATGATTAACCTGGTAGGCTCTTGTAAAATAACTCAGGGCTTTTGGAAAATCTTTGTAGCTCGAAAAATAGACAGCGGCAATATTGTTGTATTGCTGTGCAATACCCGGTTTGTCATCGATCTCCTTTGCAATATCCAAAGCCCGGTTCATGTATTCCAGCGCTTTATTAAAGGATTTCTGATACAGCATATCAGCGGCAATGTTAGCAAGTGTAACCCCGACTTCTTTTTTATTTCCGGTTTTTTCAAAGAGGTGGAGCGCTTTAAAATTGTATGTTGCACTGTTGTCATAATCGCCAAAGTCGGCATAGTACAGAGCAATTCCTCCATAAGCAATGGCGGCCTCATTTGCCAGTCCTTTTTTTTCCGCCAGCGAAACAGCTTGTTCATACGCTTCCAGGCCGTGTCTGAAATCATTTAATAACGTGTAAAATCTTCCTTCAAGCAGTATTGCCTTTATCTTTCCGGCATAATAATCATTATTATCAGCAATAGAATGGGCCTGTTTAGCATATTTTAATCCCGAATCAGCATTGGAGGTTTCAAATTCACGGGCAATGTTCAATAAAAGGTTCACCTTTTGGTCAATGTTTGTCACCTTGTTCAGTGATTGCTGCAGGCTGTCAATTTTGAGGTAGTTCTGTGAGAATGCTTCTGATACCCAAACATTGAAAAGTAGCAGAAGAATGATTCGCAAGGGAAATATCCTCGTCATTTCAATTAATATTGGTATTGGAACAAACAAAGATAATCCAATCACCCTTCACTGATCAAAAACCATCATAAAAAAAAACCGCCCGGTCACCGATCGAAATCAGAACCCGGGACGGTTTACCAAACACAAAATCCTATGATCTTAAAATGTGTCCTTCTTTTTTTATTGCTTTAAAGCCGGACAGCATCTTCACCGCAACGCTTCCGTGTCAAAGTCTTATGGCCTTTCTTCATTGCTTAACGAGCTTGATCGTTTCAATCTTCTCTCCAGTCGTGATCCTGACCAGGTAGATCCCAGTTGGAGCGTCACCGAGGTTGAACTGATGCTTTTTCTCGCCCAAGATTGTATCCGAAATGATCTGTTTGCCCAGCATGGTGTTAATCTCCAGTTTCAGGGTTTTATCACTCACAAACCCAGTTTGTTCCAGGGTAAACACCCCTGTGGTCGGGTTCGGAATGAGCCTGATGTTACCTGCGACTGGGATCTTGTTTCCAGTTGCCGGTGATTCGCCATCCTTAAGCAGGTTACTAACCAGCAGGTTGGATGGGGTGGCGCGGAACCACCGGCCTGGACGGTAACGCAGGTGGGTATGCCTGCCGTATTTATGGTTCCCGCCGCATTGATACAAATTTACTGCTCTTGGGATACGATGATGTTGCCGATTGTCAAACGATTCGTACTCGTATCATTTGATCAGGGTGTTCAGTGTTCACTTTTCACTGCCCGTTGAACAAACAAAAAAGCCGCCCCGGCTCCCCGGAACGGCTTAACCAAACACATTACCCCACCCTAAATCCCTTCCCAACCGGGGAGAGGCCTGCTCCCCTTCTCCTCAAGGAGAAGGGGTCAGGGGGATGAGGTATTACATGGGAGGATTATTACAACTTGATCAATTTCAATGTCTCTCTGCCAACACCCATTGTTACATGAACAAAGTAAACACCCGGGCGCAGATCAGACACGGAAACAGATTGCTTGCTGACCCCATTGCATTCCTTGTTGAACACCTTCAGTCCACTGATGCTGTAAATTTCAAGCTTCGTCAGCCCTGCTGTTTCACCCCCGGTGAGCTCCAGGGTAAACGAACTGGTTGCCGGGTTGGGGTAGAGGCGGATATTTCCGCTGATTCCTGTTTCAGGAACCGGAGTCTGTAAACCGACATGCTGAAGCGGGCTGTACACCACCGGGTTCACCGGGTTTGTGCAGTAAGTGCCATTCATCGTGATGTAACCAAGCATGTAAGAGCCTGAATCTGCCGTTGTTCCGGGGAGATAGATGATGTTCTGCCCCGCGATCATGGTGGCGGAACCGCCGGCTTGAACGGTGAAGGTGTTGCCGTTTCCGCCAACGGTAATCGTTTGCAGGGCATTGAAGCACAAGGTGTCGCCATTTGCTACTGTGATATTTTCCAGTGGCAGGGTAATTGGAATAACACGAATGATCAAGTCATTCGAGCGTACCGGGTTTCCAGCAGTGCATATTTCACTTGATGTCAACCTGCAATACACAGTATCATTGTTCGTAGGCAGATACGAAAAGACTACGGAATCGGCTCCTGTTGGAGTGTTATTGACAAACCACTGAAATGACGGCATAAGGCCCCCGTTGACAGGAGTGGCGGTAAAGGTCGCCAGATCGCCCGGAGAAACCGGGTTGGCATCGGGTACAATGGTAACCGCGACTGCCAGAACCGGTGCCATCGAGATCGTAACGGTTCCATTCATGGTCGTGGTACCGTTTATATTTGATCCTTCAATTTTGTAGATACCAGAGAGCTGGTTCCCGAATGAAATGGGTGAACCTGTTCCCGCTACCGTGGGAACCTGGGCAATGCTGTTTTTATACAATGTATAGGTAACCCCGGGTTGTGAGCCTGAAAGTCCGACCGGAACACCCGGACTTCCTTCGCAATATTGACTTTCGCCGGTTACCTCGTAGGCCAGCGGAGGAAGGTTCAATGTTGTTTGCCAGACCGACTGACCATACATTCCGGCATACAGGGTGTCGTTAAAAATATGAAGGGTATATACTTCGGAAATCATAGGCAGCGCCTGGCTCAGGCATCCCCAGGAGAGGCCCCAGTCGTACGATACGTAGATTCCTCCTTCGCCGCCGGCAATCAGTGTATCTCCTTTAAGAACCAAAGCGTTGACTACACTTCCCGTTCCGGTGCCTGTGAACATGACCGACCAGGTTGACCCTTTATCCAGGGAACGAATAATCCCTTTTGTGGATGACCCTGCGATCAGGGTATCCCCTTTGGCCACCAGTGATTTGATGGCACTGACACCAGGACTGCCTGTCCCTCCGTTGGCAGCGGTCCAGTTGGTCCCGTCGTTCAACGATTTAAACACTCCGTTGGAAGTTCCGGCATAGACCATGGTTCCATACGTGGCAACCGCACGAATGGTTTTCTGAAGTGTAGTGGTAAGTCCGGTGTTAATGGTTGTCCAGGTTGAACCGTCGTTGGATGAGCGCCGCATCCCTTGATTAGATGTTCCCGCGAAGATATAGGCAGCATTTTTAGCCAGGGCATAAACAGGATAGGAGATCGCACCGGTGGGCGTCCATGTCTGACCGCTGTCAGATGAAATGTACACCCCACTGCTCTGAATTCCTGCAAAGAGTTTTGTATCCCGGCTCATCATGGAGAGAACCTGGTAGTTTTGGGTTGTTCCGGGTAAAAGGTACTTAGTCCACTGATTACCGGCATTTTCAGTTTTGTATATCCCTGAATAATACCGTGTACCGGAAAAAACCTGGGCCCCGTTTGATGTAATGGCAACCCCGTTCAATGCCGCTAACCCGGTACTCCCCTGGTTCCATGTAGCTCCACTGTCGGTTGAGCGAATGATTCCACCCCCTTCAGCAGAAACACCAAAATTCCCGATATTCCCTGCATAAACATTATTGCCTTCCTTCAGTAATGCCTGAACATAGCGCCCTGAGCCAGTGTTCCCGGATATGGCTGGTATAACCGTCCATGATATCCCGCCATTTATCGATTTATATGTTTCGGGTCCCATGGAAGCTGAATTGATACTTACAAACAGTGTATCACCATCGGCTGTAATAGCCCCGGAATAGGCGCCGTTCGGATCAGAGATCCCGCTGTTGATAGACATCCAGAAATCTCCGTAATTGGGAGACCAGAAAAAGCCATGGCTTGTCCTCGCGTATAAATCGGTACCGCTCGATGCCAGACCATCTACGACACGACCATCCGGGAGACCCAGGTTTAACTGGCTCCACGTTGTCCCATAGTCACCCGAACGAAAGAACCCGCCATTATAGGTGGCTGCAAAAAGGTATGTGCCAATGGCATGGATATCATATACCTGGTAATACTCCATGGATGTATCGGCCGAAGCGTAAACCCAGGTATCCCCAAGATCATCCGAACGGTATATGCCATGGTATTTGGTTGATGTAAAAAGATAGGAACCCATGACAGCAAATCCGGTGATATCCAAATCTGCCCAACCTCCTGAAGTATGAATACCACTGTTTTTAGGAACCCAGGTTTCTCCGTTGTCAAAGGACCTGAAAACCCCTTTTGCATTTTTCGACCAGTAACCTGTACCGGCAAATATAGCAGAGTCCTTGCTGACCATTTGAACCACTGAAATTCCTCCCGGGAGTCCTTTCGATTTTGATGACCAGGTGTTACCGTTATCATCGGAACGGAAAACCCCGCCATACTGAGATCCTGCAAACAGGTCATTGCCCAGCTTTTTTATACAACGGATATCACCACCGTCCATTCCCTGGCCCTGAACCCATTGTCCATTACTATGTAATGTGCTTAATACCAGTGCAATATTGATAAATATTGTCACAATTACCGAATTGTTTCTCATAGCTTAATGTTTAAATGGTTTATTGATGAATGTTTATATCTGTCTATTCCTTTTCCGTGTGTTCAGGATTTTCATTGATGGTGCCGGATAATTCCGATACCGCAACCGGGGAGCTTTCAATTAACTTGCACAATACCTCACGCTGTATTTTAAGTTTTTTTAAAAACTTTATCGTTCTTTCTCCCGTCGGTTTTTCACTTCCGGTTTCAGTTCCGTTCTCACCGGAAATTTCATTATGTGAATTTTCCACGCTGATAAAATTAAATTCGATGGCAAAGATGCAGTCTGGTGATATCGAAAGCAAAATTTTGACCGTTACAAAAACAACCAGGCAAGCCGTTTTCACCCCTACATTTACTGGGAATAACTGCTATTATCCTGATATTGTGCACTGTAACAAAACCTAATCATGCGATAAATCAGGGATACCAACAGGAATTAAAATGAATAGAAAAGGGACCGAAGAGGTTAAGGGGCTGTTGATGAGGTTGGGGGGGTTAAAGTTGCGATAAAAATGTGACCAAGTTGGCCTCTGAATTGGATATCCCGAGTTTTTTCCGCAGCCGGTACCGGGCATGTTCAACGGTAAGGAGCCGCTGGCCGGTCAATTCCGAAATTTCTTTGGTGGTCATGTTCAACCGCAGGAAAGCACAAAGTTTAAGCTCACTTTGTGTGAGGTCGGGAAACTTTTTCAGCAGGTTTTCATAAAAACCCTGGTGAACTTCCTGAAACCGGATGGAGAACTCTTTCAGCATTTTGTCATCAGCATTTTTCTGTATTTCATGACTGATCCTGGAAAGCGCCTCCCGGGTCTCTTCTTTTTTCGCTTCCTGCTCGATCATAACCAGCTTGTTGGAAATGTCGGCAAGCATTTCATTCTTTTTCATCAGGGCGATCAGGTTGATCGTCAACTCTTTGTTTTTGAAGTACAGTTCCGATTCCACCTTTTCCTTTTCAAGAAGGGTCATTTTTACTTTTATTCGTTGACGTGAGTTGATCAGTAGCACGATTACAATTCCGGCCACAAGGGTAAATACAATCAACCCAAACATGTAATTTTTCCTGTTTTGTTTTATTTGACGTGCCTTGTCAATTCTTTCATAATTATACTGAAAATCAAGCTTGTAAATCTCTTTTTGGTTTTGGCGGATCAGAAGGCTGTCCTGGGCATGATGCTGGATCATGGAAAATTTATAGGCATTGGCAGAGTCTTTCTCCGCGAGGGATATTTCATGCAAAAGTTTTGCCGCTGCAAGGGTTGTTTCAAATGAATTGTATTCCTGTCCTTTTGTCAAAGCGGCACTGGCATATTCTTTACTCTTTTCCCGGTCGTTCTGGTGGTAATAATACTCACCCAGGTAAATCTCGCAATCAGCGATGAGCAACGGACTGTTCGATTCGGTAAAGGTGGTCAGTCCCTTGGTATAGTAGTAGAGTGCACTGTCAGTTTCCTTCAGCCTGAAATACGTGATGCCCAGGTTGGTGTAATTGATGCCCTGCAACTGTTTATTTCCAAGTTCGGAATTCACCTTCAGGGCTTCTCTGAGAAACTGAAGGGCTTTGGGATAATTCTTTAAATGGTCCAGGTAGATCCCAGAAATATTGTTATACTGGTGTGCCATGCCAAGTTTATCTCCCAGTTCGCGGGCAATATTAAGCGCTTTGTAGAGGTACTCAATGGCCATCTTATAATTCTTTTGACTTAAGTAGTCGGCCCCGATGTTGCCCATGGTGATGCCGATCTCCATTTTATTATTGATTTGTTCAAACATACGCAGGATCGTATAATTGATCTCCATGCTTCGCCCGTAATCACCCAATTCGGCATAAATAATGGCCATGATGCCCCGGGCTGTGGCATTTTCTTTCACCAGGCCGGGATCGTGCGACAGTTCATTGGCTTTTTCGGCATAGTCCATTGCTGCATTGTAATCGTTCCGTGTAAGGCTTATTGCTCCCATCCGCAACAGTGCATTCAGTTCTCCGATCTTGACCCTATCCTGCCGGGCCAGGTTATAAGCTTGCTGAGCATATTTCATCGCCTCTTTCAGATCATGCCCTTCCACGGCACGTGACAATGAAAGCAATGTATTGATCTTTCCGGCAGGTGACTCTCCCGTTGAAAGTGCAAGTTTCAGACTGTCAACCGGATCCGTTTCGGTAACCGATGGTGAAGCCAGGCTGGTGCAGAAAATACCCAGGAAAAATAATAAGACGGTGGAGATGTATCCCATACCAATCCAAAAATAGAGCCATAGAAGCGGGCATGACAAAAATATGCAATAAAAACGAAAAAAGCCGTCCCGGCTCCCCGGGAACGGCTTAACCAAACACAAAAATATGCATTCTTTTACTCACCCGAACTCCTTCCTCAAACAGGGAGGGGCCTGCTCCCCTCTTCTTGAGGAGAAGGGGTCAGGGGGATGAGGTATTAAATGGGATGGGGTATTACAACTTAATCAACTTCAGTGCTTCCCTGCCACCACCCGTCGTTACATGAATAAAGTAAACACCCGGACGCAGATCAGACACGGAAACTGATTGCTTTCTGACCCCATTGCATTCCTTCGTGAAGACT
>JAUXWT010000036.1 GCA_030681475.1 Bacteroidales bacterium
CTGTTTTTTGTCTTTGCAATGATCACAAGCATTGCTATTTTTGCAAACCAGAAATAGTTGAGGATATCTAACTTCATCCCATGAAAGAAAAAGATAGTTTTGTCGATTATCCCGAACAGCAGATGATCCTGTATGTTGAAAAGGAGGATGGAGAGTTCGGGCCCATGCAGACAGGTTCATTCATCTCTGCCAACTACATGGACGATTACAACTTTAAAAGAAAGAACCTTGAGATAGAACTCAGGGAGCAATTAACAGATGGGAAGATCAGTATCGTGAAATATTATATGGTGTTTGTTGATCTCTCCTTTTCTGAACTGGCAGCCAGGGCAGGGATCAGGAAATCGAGGGTTAAAAAGCATCTCGATCCAAAACATTTCGGAAGCGCCACTGTTGATGAACTTCAAAAGTATGCCTCTGTATTTAATGTACCTGCTGCCAACCTGTTACAGGTGATCCTGGTCAATGATAACGGTACATTTGAACCCAATCTTATCCTCGAAAAGAAACCCGGGAAAATTTCAGTCGATCAGGCTCAAACCGGCAATCCATACCTCGTACTGACTAAAATTGAAGAAAAACGCTAAATGATCATACAGAATTTCAATCATAAAATGGCTGCCCACTGCGAATCGGGGACGATCACCTCCCTATTGAACCATGGCGGGCTTAACATAACCGAACCTATGGTGTTCGGTATTGCAAGCGGAATTTTTTTCGGCTATTTTCACAAGATGAAATCCTTCGCGTTCCCCACTTTCATTGTAAGGAACAAGCCGGGAAAAATGCGCAGCAACATTGAAAAAAGGCTTGGCGTTAAGTTTAAATCCTACGATTTTAAAGATACCGTTAAAGGTCAGCAAAGCCTGGACCAGTTGCTGCAACAAAACACTCCGACCGCCGCACAGGTGGATTTCTTTTATATGGATTATGTCCCTTCGTGGGAACGGGTTCACATCAATGTTCATTTCCTGGTGGTAATTGGGAAGAAAGACGATATATACACCATCAGCGATGCTTACTTTCCCAAAATGGTGGAACTTGCTGCATCCTCTCTGGAAAAAGGCCGGTTCGCAGGCGGAAATATGTCGCCAAAAGGATTTATCTTTCATCTTGACAAGCTCCCTCCAAGTATTGACTACAACAAAGCCATCATCAAGGGGATCAACAAGGCATGTTTTTCGATGTTGAAAATCCCCATTCCCTTTATCGGAATTAAAGGAATGCGAATGTTCGCCAGAAAGGTGACAGAGTGGCCAAAGTTTGCACGGGATACTGAACACCTGTCGCATGAGATCATGAAGATAAACATCCTGCTTGAAGATCAGGGTACGGGAGGTGCGGGATTTCGTTTCATGTACGCGACTTTCCTTCAACAGGCGGCTGAAATGATCAATAAACCTGAGTTGAAAGAATTATCTGGAGAGTTGATGAAGATCGGGGATGGATGGAGGGAGATTTCCCTCTTCTCTGCCCGTATAGGCAAAAACAGGGATCTAGGTCCGGAAAAACTAAGACAATTGAGTGAAATGATCAGAGACAGAGCTGATGTTGAAGAACGATTTTTCAAATCCCTGTCACGTGCAGTTAAATAACCTAATACTAAAACTTTATAGATGCCAATCCCAATAGAAAATTTAAAACTTGACATAAAAAAACTGATAATGAGCACTTTGTCAATCGATGATATCAACCCTGACGATGTGGACGACGAAAAACCTCTCTTCGGAGGAGACAATGCCCTCACCCTTGATTCGGTTGATGCCATCGAGATCATCATGGCCATCCAGCGAACTTACGGGATACGGATCGCCGATCAAAACCTGGCGCGTGAAGTGGTCAGATCAGTGAACAGTATTGCACAATTTATCACAGAGCATCCTGCTGATGCAAAAGTTTGACCTTTAAGAAATGAAGAACGGATTTTTCCCCGAGATCGAAAAGGCGTCATTATCTGAAATTGCTGATTATCAAAACATAAGGCTTCAGGAAGTTCTTAAATACCTCAACGCGTATTCGCCATTTTACCGTGATCGGTTTAAACACCAACATCTTGACCTGAATAAGATCAGGACAGTTGCTGACCTGGTGCATATTCAGGTCACCACCAAGGAAGATTTGCAGCAGCGGAATGATGATTTTCTTTGTGTTCCGAAGTCAAAGATCATTGACTACATCACCACCTCCGGCACTTCGGGCGATCCGGTGGGTTTTGCCATGACTGATAAAGACCTTGACCGTCTTGCGTACAACGAAGCAATTTCTTTTACATGTGCGGGAGGAAGCGCCTCCGATACCTATCAACTCATGACAACCATCGACCGCCGTTTTATGGCCGGCCTCGCCTACTTTCTGGGGGTCAGGATGCTGGGAGCCGGCGTGGTGCGGGTAGGAAACGGAATACCTGAACTGCAATGGGACACAATCAGGCGGATCAACCCCAATGCCATTATTGCCGTTCCTTCATTCATCCTGAAGATTATCGAATACGCGGAACAACATGGGATTGACTACAAGGCAAGTAGTATCAAAAGCGCCATTTGCATCGGTGAACCCTTACGAAAAAGTGATCTGTCGTATAACACCCTAGGGATGAAAATCCTGGAGAAATGGCCGCTGAAACTGTTTTCGACCTATGCATCCACTGAAATGGCGACATCTTTCACAGAATGTCGCCAGGGCGCCGGAGGGCACCATCACCCTGAACTGATCATCGTTGAATTTTTAGATGACAACAACATGCCGGTAAAAGCTGGTGAAGCCGGCGAAATTACCGTCACAACCCTTGGCGTTGAAGGCATGCCGTTGCTTCGGTTTAAAACAGGCGACGTGTGTCACCATGATGACACCCCTTGTGCCTGCGGGCGAAACACGATGAGGCTTGGTCCGGTCGTTGGCCGTAAGAACCAGATGATCAAATACAAGGGAACAACCCTCTTCCCCCCTGCCCTTTACGATATTCTCGATAACATCAGTTACGTGTTAAATTATGTTGTTGAAGTAAATACCAATCAGATCTGTACAGATGAGATACTGATACACCTTAGTGGAAATGGTATCGGCGAGGAGAATGAAAATGAGATCAAAGACCATTTTCGTGCCAAATTGCGGGTTGCCCCATTGATCGCATTCGCATCAGACAGCGACATCCAAAAGATGCAGTTCCCGGAAACCAGCAGAAAACCAATAAAATTTATTGATAACAGGAATAAAAACGGAAATTTTTCAGGATAGTTTTGGTGTTTTTAAAATATGTTTTAATTTTGTCTAAATAAATTCTAAACATAGAATCAGAAACCATTTAAAAACCATTTAAAACCAATTAAAAATGAAAAAGTTAAGTCTGTTTTTACTAATGTTCACCTTTTTGTTCTCCGCCGGAAACCTGACTGCCCAGAAGCTGAAATCAGGCAATTTAAAGATGTTGAAAGGACAGTCCGTCCTGAATGTCCAGTATGATTATTCCCATATGAAGGTCGGTAAGAAAAGCGCCGATGATTATGTTACGGAAGGTATTGCAGAACGCAACAAGAAAAAAGCAGGCAGCGGTGATGAGTGGGCGGTAAAATGGAAATCAGACCGTTCTGCCCGTTTCCAGCCAACATTTGAGAAGAATTTTAATGATAAGACATCCAAGGCTGGCACTACCATCAAAGAAGGCGCGGATGATGCCAAATACACCATGATTATCAAAGTAACATTTTTTGAACCCGGTTTTCAGAGCGGTGTGGGCATTAGCAAGCCGGCTTCGCTGAACATGATCATTGATGTGGTTGAAACCGCAGCTCCCGATAAAGTATTGGCCACCGTGCAGTACGATAAAATTCCAAGCAAGAACATGATGGGCTATGACTTTGATACCGGATCACGCGTGCAAAGCTGTTTCGATCGTGCCGGCGATGATTACGGGAAATTCTTTTACAAAAACGGACTGAAATAGTCAACCCGTCTGAATTGAACCTGACTTAATGAATTCCAGATGTATTATGGATCAAGCAGATAAGTTGTGGGGAAGGTGAGTAGGTTTCTATTAAGAAAATAAAAGTCATCGGTTTGTTAAATGAATTGCCCCGCCTTCAGGTTGTGGGTCACAATGCACATAATATCAGATATTTAGACCAAGACTTTTTCGCTTGATCCGTACCTTGCTTATTCAATTATAAGTTTTCCGGTTGCTACGTTTTTTCCTTGATCTGTTAACTGGTAAAGGTAAATTCCCTTGATAAGATTATTGCAGTCAACAGAAATTTCATTGGTTTGAATGTCCCGGATTGCTTTTATCGTTCTGCCAAAAGTGTCTGTTATTCGTAATTCTGCATGATTTAGTTTGCCGTTATTTACCCGAACTATTGCAATCTGGTGAGCTGGATTAGGATAAATTTGAACATCAAAATTTCCGGGCTGATTATTTTTAATGCCTGAAGTTAGGTTTGAAAATTTGTAAATGGTTCCATCTGCCGGGGTTCCGCCTAAAAACACCAATGTGTCTGATAAAACAGGATTAACCGGGTTCCCTGACAACAAATAAGGATTAATTAAATTATAATCCGATAAACCAATAATTGCCCCGGTTTCTTGCCCATAGTTTATCAATGGATTTGTTATCATATTTGGACCAAAATGTATTTCAATATCATTTGATCCTTCATAAAGCCATAATTGAAAATTAATATAATCATGTAGCGTTCCCAATAATTCACCCTCATCATAAAAGCCGGCATTATTCCACTCCACTTTTAAAATTCTATTCCCGGAAGCGCCTTCTAACTTGTAACTAATTGGTGATTGAGAAATGCCAGAAATATTTCCCCTGTCAATTAAATCTGTTTCAAATGGTAAAACAAGGTAATCAGCTTCGAAATTTGTATCAATTACACTTGACACCAATCCACCATAACCAATCCCAAGATAAACAGTATCAAGCACAAGGTCATATAGTTTAAAGTTAAATCCAACAGGAATGGAATCTTCAGGATCGTCCCAAAGTTGATTATTGTTTATGGAAATTGCATTGGAAAGGTTTGAATAGGTTCCTGTGGTTGTTGAAAAGGAATAATCACCAGATGATGCTACCTTATGAAATGAAATACCGTGGTTAACTATATTTTTAAAGTTCCTTTTATCCACTTTTTTGAGGACACTTTGCCCTAAAACATTTGTCATTGCTGTTAATGCAACGAATACAATTAAGATTGTTTTCAAAGTCTTCATTTTTAGTTATTTAGTTTTTATTTAGAGAGCTGGTAGTAAATTTCGACCCTTTTTTTAATTGGTTCATGAACCTAAAATGATTAAAATTGGTTTTTCCGATAAATTTTATAGATACTAAACGCTAAATGGTTGCTATTATTGCTATACGCGCAATATATTGCCGAAAATTGAAGGGTACCTAAATATTACTTTTATTTTGTAAAAATCTCTTCCCCGCCAATGAATGTCTGCAACACCAGAACTTCCGGCACTTTCCCGATCGGAATATGCATAATATCCTGATCAAGCACAACAAAATCAGCATCTTTCCCTGCTTCCAGGCTGCCTTTAGACTGTTCCATAAAATCGGCTTTGACCGCCCAGATCGTGATGGAACGGAGGGCATCTTCGCGTGACAGGGCATTATTCATCATGTAGCCTCCTTCAGGGAAACCATTAACATCCTGCCTTGCAACGGCTGCATAAAAGGTCAGCAACGGAGAAATGTTCTCAATCGGGAAATCCGTTCCGTTGGCAATCCAGCCGTTTTGTTTCATCAGGTCTTTATAGGCATAGGCCCCATGAATCCGAACCGGGCCGAGCCTCTCGCCGGCCCATTTCATATCCGATGTGGCATGGGTGGCCTGAACAGACGGGATGACCGAATAATCTCCAAAAAAGTGAATATCTTCCGGATCAACGACCTGGGCATGTTCGATCCTCCAGCGCAGGTCATTTTTCCCTTTCAGGAATGTGCCATAAATATCAAGGATCAGTTTATTCGCCGAATCGCCGATACAGTGCGTGTTAACCTGGAAACCATGATCATACGCCATTTTACATAATTCCCTTATCGAATCAGGTGGTATTACGATGATCCCCGTACCGGAAGGTGCATCTGAATAGGGCTGCTTTAATTTCGCAGTTCTGCTGCCCAGGCTCCCATCCGAGTAAATTTTGATGGACCGGACCGTCAGCCGGTCTGTTTGATACGGCCCCTTTGTTACAAATTTAATTAAATTCTCTGCATTTGGCGTAAGCATGGCATATACATTCATATTCAATGCGCCTGCTTTTTGCAGCGAATCAATGACCCTCACCTGCTGATAGTCAAGGCCGGCATCACTAACCATGGTAAGTCCAACTGTAAAGCATTGTTTTTCAGCTATTTTCAATAAGTCTATCAACTCGCTGCCGCTGGGTGCGGGAACAGTTTCCCGCATCCGGTCAGCGGCAGTTTCACTCAAAATACCGGTCAGCCTGCCATTTTTGCTTTCGACCTCGATGCTGTTGAAATCATTGGTCAGTCCGATCCCTGCCCTTTTCAGCGCCTCCTGGTTTGTTAGTACAACATGGCCGTCGACCCTTATCAGCATCACTGGAATGTCGGGAAATAAGAGATTTAACCGGTGGTTGTCAGGGAAGTTCTTCTCCGGCCATAAATTCTGGTCCCATCCCCTGCCTACCAGCCATCCGGAAGATTGAGGTTCTGCCTTCTTCAACCGTTCCAATATTTCATCAAATGACTGACAACCAAACAGATCGACATATTGCAAACCAAGGGCGTAACCCACAAAATGACAATGGGCATCTACAAAACCCGGATAAATAAATTTTCCTTTCATGTCCACTACGCGTGTAGCCTGGTATCGCGCTGATATTGATTCACTTGTGCCGACTGCCATTATTTTGCCATGATGAACCGCCATGGACCCGACCTTTGAATTGTTGGCATCGACCGTATAAATAGTTCCATCTGTGACAATTAAGTCAATTTTTTCTTTCATGTGCATGCTTCCGGCAGATAGCCATATGGTGATTAATGATAAAAATAGAATGTTACAACTCATTTTTATATATTGGCTTGATGAATGTTTACCAAAAATAGAAACTATTTTTCAAAAGACTTGACTTTTATTAAAATGATTTACTATTTTTGTAAGATTCTAAACATAATATTAATGAAATATAAATCTATCAACCCTAGATTTATCGTTGTAATTTCAGTTATTCTTGTTGCAGCCTTATTGAGGTTGCTGCCGCATTGGCCAAACTTTACGCCGATTGCAGCCATGGCGCTATTTGCCGGTACCTATTTCGACAGAAAGCAATTTGCTTTCGCCATTCCGATCGCCGCGATGTTCATAAGCGATCTCGTTATTGGTCTGCATGCCAATATGCCTGCTGTCTATCTGAGTTTTGCCATCACGGTTGTTATTGGTATCGTGATCCGTAAAAAAGTTAACGTGGGATCCGTAATACTGGCGTCTGTTTCATCATCGGTAATCTTTTTTGTAATTACCAACTTTTTCTCCTGGGTCGCCAGTCCCTTTTATCCGCAAACAGCGACAGGACTTGCAGAATGTTATATTGCAGGCCTGATGTTCTTTCGCGATACCTCCAACGGATTGTCGTTCTTCATGAATGACCTTCTTGGGACCACCTTTTTCAGTGCGGTATTCTATGGAGCCTTCTATCTGGTTCAGATGAGGTTCCCGGTTCTGGACAGATCCAGGTTCTGATTGAAAACAGTTCCCTGATCCGGGATGAGAGAAATTTCTGAGAAACACATGAATCGTATTGCACCATTGAAGAATTATTCAATGGTGCTTTATTTTATTGGGTATTTTTGCTGAAATGACTGATATCATACGCCTCTTACCTGACGCTGTAGCCAATCAGATCGCTGCCGGTGAAGTTGTTCAACGACCTGCATCTGCGGTAAAAGAGTTGCTTGAAAATACCATTGATGCAGGCGCAACAGATATTAAATTGATTATCAAGGAATCCGGTAAAATGCTTATCCAGGTGACCGACAATGGTTGCGGTATGTCGGAACGGGATGCCCGCATGTGCTTCGAACGTCATGCCACCTCTAAAATAAAACAGGCAGACGACCTGCTGGCAATCCGTACGCTCGGTTTCCGGGGCGAGGCCCTCGCCTCCATAGCCTCCATCGCCCAGGTCGAATTAAAGACTAAAAGGCATGAAGATGAGATCGGTACAGCCATCCTGATCGAAGGTACTGTATTTAAAGGACAGTCGCCGGTCAGTTGCGGGAATGGAACCACCGTCAGTGTGAAAAACCTCTTTTTTAATGTGCCCGCCCGCCGGAACTTCTTGAAATCGAACACCCTGGAGCTGAAATATATCATCGAGGAGTTTTTCCGAATTGCTTTGGTTAACCCCGATATCGCATTTACTTTCTATAACCAGGATAAGGTCTTGTTTCAACTGCCCCCCGGAAATCTTAAACAGCGAATCGTAAATCTCTATGGGTCGTCCTACGCGCAAAAACTGATCCCGGTCGAACAGCAAACTGCCCTGGTCAACATCTCAGGTTTTATCGGAAAACCCGAATTCGCAAAAAAGTCAAGGGGTGAACAATATTTCTTCACCAATGGAAGGTTCATCAAAAGCCCTTATCTTCACCATGCCGTCGATGGCGCTTTTAAGGAATTGATACCCGATGATTCGGTTCCATCTTACTTTATATTCATGGAGGTTGATCCTCAAACCATCGATGTAAATATCCATCCGACGAAGACCGAAATTAACTTTCAGGATATGAAGAGTATTTATGCTATCCTGCATGCTGCTGTAAAACAGTCAATCGGCAAATTCAGCCTCTCCCCGACCCTCGATTTCGACACGGAACAAAGCATGACCTTTCCGCCGATTCCGGAAAATCACCCTATCCGGCAACCGGTTATTTCTGTCAATCCAGACTATAACCCTTTCGAAAAGAAAACAGAGCCGCAGACCCGTTTTTCTTTTCCACAAAAACCAACACCATCCATCCAGGGATGGCGTGATTTATACGAAACACAGCCTCCGTTGGCGGAGTTAATTGATTTTCCTGTATCCGGTGAGGGAAGTTTCGACGGATCTACCGGAGGTTCCGGTACTGAATCGTTCACACAAAGGAACCACGGAGTCCAGGTTCAGAATGCATTTATAGTTACACATACCGATTCCGCCATACTTGTCATAGATCAGCAACATGCCCATGAACGGATATTATATGAGCGGTTTTTAGATGAAAAAATGGCGGAGGTAAATCCCGGCCAGCGACAGCTTATACCCCAAACCATCACCCTGAACCCTGACGACGCACAGTTCCTGCTGGAATGGAAACCCTATTTCCAAAAACTTGGCTTCGATATTAACGACTTTGGCAAAGGCAGCTTCGTGATCCATGCGATTCCCATGAATCTTGAAACAACCGACATCAGGATGTTCATCGAATCGGTACTTGAATCACTCAAATCACCCGGACAAGATCATAATATCAATCAAAGAAAAGTACTTGCAAAAACAATGGCGATAAAACTGGCTATAAAAAGAGGGAAGAAATTGCATCAGGATGAGATGGACGGTTTAATTGAAAGTCTTTTGGCCTGCCAGGTATCGGTGGTTTCACCGGATGGCAAACCTACCATGGTGATCATGCCTTTCGAGGAGTTGAATACGAAATTTAAAATTTAACGTTTAATACACTTATGTCGCAACAATATAGTCCTGCCGGGTTTAGTCTGCTTCCGCCGGTTGTGAAAAACCTTTTGATTATCAATGGATTATTCTTTCTGGCAACCCTTTCATTTGAGTCTGCATTCGGCATTGATCTGGTCAGTCTCCTAGGACTTCATTATTTCCAGTCAGACTTGTTCAGTCCTTACCAGTTTGTCTCATACATGTTTCTTCATGGCAGTTTTTCACATGTCCTGTGGAATATGTTTGCCCTGTGGATGTTCGGGTACCTGCTGGAAAATGTCTGGGGTTCAAAACGATTCCTGACCTATTATTTCGTCACAGGCATTGGCGCAGCGATCATCCAGACCTTTGTCAACTGGATCGATATCTCATCCATCCAGGCGGCGGCAAGGGCCTATGGCGCCAGTCCGACACTGGACGGGTTCGTCGGCTTTGTCAGGCATCATTATCCGCTGTATTATCAATCAGAGGGAACACTCAGCAGTTTCATCAACGAATGGACCATGTCAAAGAATGGCGTGGGATATGCCAGCCAATCGGTGGAATATATCCGGCAACTGATGAAATTGCGCATGGATGTACCGACTGTCGGCGCCTCTGGGGCGGTTTACGGAATATTGCTTGCATTCGGCATGATGTTCCCGAATATGCTCGTGTATATCTATTTTCTTTTTCCGATAAAGGCCAAATGGATCGTTATCCTGTATGGCGCCTTTGAACTGTTTTCGGGCATATCAAATAATCCGGGTGACAACATAGCTCATTTTGCGCACCTGGGAGGTATGATATTTGGTTTCTTTTTAATCATCTACTGGAAGAAAAATCAAAGTTCATTTTCATGACGAATTACAATTACGGACAGAATCAGAACCCGCTGGATGAGATCAAACGGTTTTTCAGGCAGGGGTCAGCCTTGTCAATCCTGATCCTGGTAAACGTTGCCATATGGGTTTTTGTTCAGGCGCTCAAGGTCATCTTATTTTTTTATAACAGTCCCGGCAGCGATGCTGTCCATACGTTGTTCTTGCATTCATTGGCAATACCTGCCTCAATCCCGGGGTTGGCGATGAAACCATGGACTATTTTAACCTATATGTTCCTCCACTTTGACATCTGGCATATCCTGTTTAACATGCTTTGGTTATATTGGTTTGGAAGGATTTTTCTTGAGTTCCTGCCCTCGAAGCAATTGGTGTCAATATATTTTCTGGGAGGGATCAGCGGCGGACTTTTTTACGTTTTGGCATTTAACTTTTTCCCTGTTTTTTCATCTCTGCTTCCCATATCTTTTGCCCTGGGGGCATCGGCCTCTGTTATGGCAATTGTGACATCAATTTCAGTGTATGTTCCAAACTACACGATACAACTTTTGCTTATCGGAAGGCTGAAGATCATATATCTTGCAGTTATCCTCTTCGTATTTGACTTTTTTATGATCCCGTCAGGGAATGCCGGCGGACATATTGCCCATATTGGAGGAGCCCTTTTCGGCGCAATATATATGCTGTTATACCGGTACTCAAAAAATAAAGTACAATACGGAAACTCTCCCGACCTGATCCGGAATTTTATAAATCTTTTTAAAAACAAAGCCAAAACAGGTCATTCTCCCGGGGTAAATTACGGCCGGCCTGTTTCTGATGAAGATTACAACCTGAAAAAAAAGGAGACCCAAAAAAAAGTAGATGAGATACTTGAAAAAATTTCCAAAGGCGGTTATGACTGCCTTTCAAAGGAAGAAAAGGAGTTTCTATTTAAAACATCAAATAAACGTTGAACTAATCTGAACGGTTGATAATGAAAGGCCGGTCGATCGTGAAATATATTCTTTATCTCCTGAATTTATGTGCTGTTGCTGGCTTGCTGGCATCGTATATTTCGGGATATGTAAGTCCTGAGAAATTTTGGATCCTTGCATTCTTTGGAATAGCTTACCCTATACTACTGATAATTAATGTTTTATTTGTAATCTTCTGGCTTCTCACCTGGAAACGGTTCATTTTCGTTTCACTGATCGCGATTGTTGCAGGGTATAACAGCTTGTTCGCCATCTATCCCATCCGGCTGTCTAAACCGGCCGTTAGCCAGTCTCCGGAGATCAAGATCGTCAGCTTTAACATTCATTCCCTCTATGGCACAAAAACCGCCAATAACAAGCAAGAAACCAAAAGCAGGGTGACCGGGTTTCTTGCCGGACAAAATGCAGATATCATATGTATTCAGGAGTTCTATGCCATTGGGGAGGACTTCAGTCAGATCCTTTCAAAGTTCTCAGGATCAATTCATCTTGACCATTATACGTTTAAAAATTACCGTGAATTCGATAACAAAAAAAAAATCAATGCGATCGCGACATTTTCGCGTTTCCCGATCGTAAATTCAGGGTATTTAAGACTTCCCGAACGTGGCCATTTTGCCATTTTCAGCGATATGGTCATTAATGGGGATACCATCCGTGTTTACAACCTGCACCTTGAATCGATCCGATTCGGTAATGACGATTATTCCTTTTATACAAAACTTACCGAGGCGGATAAAGAGGCGACTACAATACATGAAGGATCGAAGCGTATGCTGTGGAAACTCCGTAAAGCTTTTATTATCAGATCTAAACAGGTCAACCTGCTGACCGAACATATTGATGCTTGCACCTATCCGGTGATTTTATCGGGCGATTTCAACGATACTCCCTCGTCATATACCCATCATCAATTGACAAAAAGATTGACGGATTCATATATTGAGTGTGGTCAGGGACTATTCAGGAGCACGTATGCCGGAACATTCCCCTCGTTCAGAATTGACTATGTGCTTCATTCTGACAAGTTCAAAGCGATATCATATGAAACCTTCGAGATAGATCTTTCAGACCATTATCCCATTTCAGCCATTTTAGTTAAAACACCTCAAATACAATCGCCTTGAGATTTTCGCTGACATCAGACTTCATACCAACCGGGGATCAGCCTGAAGCCATTAAACAACTTGTTGAAGGCATCGAGCGGGGAGATCCGGCACAAGTACTCCTTGGAGTGACCGGATCGGGAAAAACATTTACGATCGCTAATGTCATACAGCAGGTTCAAAAACCCACCCTGGTTCTAAGCCATAATAAAACCCTGGCAGCGCAGCTTTATGGTGAGTTCAAACAGTTTTTTCCTGAAAATGCAGTTGAGTTTTTTGTGTCGTATTACGATTATTATCAACCGGAGGCCTTTATCCCGGTTACAAACACCTATATTGAAAAAGATCTTTCCATCAATGAAGAGATCGAGAAACTGAGGTTAAGCGCCTCTTCTGCATTGCTGTCGGGGAGACGTGATATCATCGTTGTTTCGTCGGTTTCATGTATTTACGGGATCGGCAACCCGGACGATTTCAGCGAAAATGTTATCCGGCTTCAGCCCAAAGATCAGATTGGCCGTAAAAAATTACTGATTGCTCTGGTCAACAGTCTTTATTCACGAACTGAGGGAGAGTTCATCCGCGGCCGTTTCCGGGTCAAAGGCGATTCTGTCGACATCTTCCCGGCCTACTTAGACATTGCCTACCGGATCATTTTTTTCGGAAACGAAGTGGAGAGCATGGAGTCGTTTGATCCCCTCACTGGTCGTAAGATCGAAACAATGGCGTTGATGACGCTATATCCGGCAAATATTTTTGTCACATCTCCGGATAAGATGCGCGAAGCGCTTGTTGAAATCCAGGATGACCTGATCAAACAATGTGCCTATTTCAGGGAGAACGGCAAGGAGCTTGAAGCCAAACGACTCGAGGACAGGGTCAGTTACGATATCGAGATGATGCGGGAATTGGGATATTGCTCAGGGATCGAAAACTATTCACGGTATTTTGATGGCAGATTGTCGGGTTCAAGGCCATTCTGTCTCCTGGACTTCTTTCCAGATGATTTTTTGATGGTGATTGATGAGAGTCATGTATCCATTCCCCAGATAAGAGCCATGTTTGGCGGAGACCGTTCACGCAAGCAAACCCTTGTGGAGTATGGTTTCAGGCTCCCTTCTGCCATGGATAACAGGCCACTGAAATTTGAAGAATTTGAATCCATTGTCACGCAAACAATATATGTCAGCGCCACCCCGGCTGATTTTGAGATGCAGCAATGTGAAGGCATTCTTGTAGAACAGGTCATCCGCCCGACCGGCTTGCTCGATCCGTATGTGGAAGTGAGGCCAAGTTTGAGGCAAATTGACGACTTGCTTGACGAGATCAACCAGCGGATCATCAAACATGAACGGACCCTGGTTACGACCCTTACCAAACGAATGGCGGAAGAATTGAGCAGTTATTTTGCAAAAATCGATATCCGTTGCCGGTATATTCATGCCGATGTGGATACGCTGGAGCGGGTTGAAATACTGCGAGATTTAAGACTCGGGGTATTCGATGTTCTGATTGGCGTAAACCTGCTGCGCGAAGGCCTGGACTTACCGGAAGTATCACTGGTTGCCATACTGGATGCCGATAAAGAAGGATTTCTCCGGTCAGAACGATCGCTGACACAAACAGCGGGACGTGCAGCAAGAAATATCAACAGCAGGGTGATCATGTACGCCGATAAGGTAACCGACTCAATGAAACGGATGATGGATGAAACAAACCGTCGCCGGGAAAAACAGATTGACTATAACACCAAAAATAACATCACACCTACCCAAATCGTAAAGAGTACGCGGGATATTCTCGGGCAGACAGCCGTCGCTGATGGGAACAAGCCGAAACCTGTCCCCTATTATGAGAATGAAAAAGTTGATGTGGCCGCTGATCCGCTGATCCGGTATCTTCCAAAAGAAAAATTGCAAAAACTTATCACCCGTAACAGAAAAGCCATGGAAGATGCAGTGAAGAATCTTGATTTTCTCGAAGCTGCACGTTTGAGGGATGAGATGAAGGCGCTTCAGGGACTAATTGACAATAAATAATCAGGTCGGGCAGTCTCGTCACGGCATCGCGTCTACGCCTGGGTCAAAACGATAGTCTCGGCGAGAGTATCAGGCTGAGATTGCCCCAGCCAGGGCCGCTCATACGGTGACTGGTATCATAACAACAAGTTATTAACAGTCAATTTGTTAACGATGATTGCCGCCAAATCCCGTTAGGGATTTAATCTGGGTAGGAAATGATTGGAAGGATGTTTATTTCGTCCCGTACGGGACGAGATTGAATGCGATCGCCACAAGGCTACCTATATTATGTGCCTAACGGCACAATGCAAATAAGCATCATGGGTTAAAAAAACAAGGGGCTGTCTCGTACCTTTAAGACAGCCTCTTGTTTTTACATTGAATCGTATAATTAATTCACATCCATCAACTCAACTTCGAATACAAGCGTTGAATATGGCGGGATCTGACCCATGTCACGTTCTCCATAGGCTATGGTTGAGGGAATTACCAAAGTGGCTTTCCCGCCAACATTCATCATTGCAATACCCTCGTCCCAGCCTTTGATGACCTGGCCTTGTCCTAAAACAAATTCGAAAGGTTCATCGCGGTCACGTGAAGAATCAAATTTTGTGCCGTCTAAAAGTGTGCCGGTGTAATGTACCTTAACCTTTTTTCCTGCTGCAGCATTTGCTCCGGTTCCCTTAACTTTTTCAATAAATATCAATCCACTGGCCGTTGGTTTGGTGGTGATCTTATGATCTGCCAAATACTTTTTCATGAGTTCTCCTTCTTGCTTTTTGTTATTTTCGAGTTTAAGGCTCTCCGCTTTTTTCTTTTCAGCCGCTTGTTTGTCATGGTCAGCTTTTGATTGAACATCAACGACCTCGACATCATAAATAACCGTTGAAAATGGTGGTACCATGGCGCCGCGGCCTGTTTCGCCAAAGGCAATTTTTGAGGGGACGATGAGCGTAGCTTTACCTCCTTTGACCATTTTTGACACACCTTCTTCAAACCCCGGAGTATCGAAACGCTTGCCAAATTCAAATTCCATCGGCTCACCGCGATCTATTGTTGAAAAAACCTGCTTGCCATCAATGAGCGTTACACTAAAATGGGTTTTTACCCATGCGCCGGTATCAATTTTAATACCTTTGCCAGGTTGTGACTCAATAAAGTACAACCCTGAGGCATTCGGGGCGACTGAGATCTTCTTCTCTTCAATATACTGTTTTAAAGCTTCATCCTCTTTTTTCATCATAGTCTCTGGCGAATCTATTGACAACATTGTGATGTAAAAATGGACGACACTGTTGCTGTCGATGAACGGTGGACGCTGAGGTTGACGAAATGTCTTGGTAAATAAAGAGTCGGCGTTGATAATAAAATCGGCGCTGTCGCCTACCGAAAGCATCAGGATTCCTTCATAAATATCACCTTTGAATTCAGATGCAGGTAATTGAAAGCGCACCGGAGTCCCCATGGCTTTCTGGCTGTCAAACAAGGTTGAGTCCTTATATTGGTACCTCATGTTCATCGAAACCCAATCTCCAAGTCTTGGCTTCACAGTATCCTTGCTTACCTTATATAACTTGTAGTACAAACCCGTTGATGTTTTATCATAACCCGGATACTTTGAAGAACAAGCAAACATTGTCAAGGCAACCAACATCACGATGACCAATGGATTTACAATCATTTTTTTCATACTTTGCAATTTAAAGTTTTGGTTAATAATTATGGAATTAAATAATTTTATGCTATACAATCAATGAGAACCTGCATTTGCCATCATAATACCTGCCCTTCGCAGATCAACAAATTTTTCGGTCGATTTGACCGGCAAAGATAATAAACTCCTGATTAAGTATATAAAAAGAAAGCGTAGAATTTTTATTTTATTGCAAGCATATGAACACCAACATTCATTTTCATTTTGCCTGCTTATTTACCGTACATAGTTCCACATCAATTACAAGTGTCGCTCCGGCCGGGATTGATGCCATATCGCCAAGCAGTCCGTACGCAAGGTGTGAGGGTACGATCAGTTTTGCCCGGTCGCCTTGCTGCATCTGCAAGATACCCTCTTCGAGTCCGCTTACAACCTTTCTTTTCCCGATTTCAAGTATGACCGTGGAACCGGTATCCGATTGAAAAACAAGATCGCCGGTTAAAAGGTTGATCTTATATTTAATAGAAACCTGATCGCCTTGTCTGGCATGGTTTCCATGTCCATTTTCATAGATCATGTAACGCAGGCCGGTTTGAGTCTTCATCATATCCCAACGATATCGTGCAATGAAATCATCAATCTCCTGATTTTCAGTCTTGACAACCTCACGGTTATAATTGATCACGGAATCTTTTAAGGATTTTACATTTTTTCCGGGATGGTCATATCCGGTTGTTTGGTGACAAGAAAATAACAAGAGACATGAGACAGGAAAAATCATCCGGAAAATTAAGCTGAACTTAATGAATCTGGCAGTATTCAAATTAATAAACAGATTTAAGCATTGTCTGATACAATGGCAATATTTGGTTAAACTTCAGAATGGTTTCTTCCAGCGTAGTGGAACAATTGGCGCCTGCGGCATTGCGGTGTCCACCGCCATTAAAATACTCCGCAGCAAGCGTATTGACAGCAAAAGAACCCTTTGAACGGAATGAGACCTTTACGATTCCGTCCCGTTCCATAAATAAAGCCGCCAGGTTGATGTCCTTAATGGAAAGCGCATAGTTAACAACCCCTTCAGTATCCCCGATCTGATGATCAAACCGTTCCAGGTCATTTTTAGAAAGGGTTATATAGGCTGTATGATATTCAGGAAGTACGACAAGCTGATCGCTGATGGAATATCCCAGCAGGCGCAGCCTGCTTTCGGAATAAGTATCATAAATCAGTCTGTGCAGGTGTTCACCGTCGATCCCCAAACGAAAAAGCTCCGCCATGATTATATAGGTCTCCACATAATTACACGCATAACTCAGTGAGCCGGTGTCGGTAATGATCCCTGCATAAATACATTCAGCAATTTCCTTATCAAGCAGATGCCGATCACCCATCTTCTCGATAATATTGTAAACTATCTCTGAAGTTGATGAAATCCTTGAAATGGATATGAGGTAATCAAACTCTTCAGAAGGATTTAAATGATGGTCAATGAGTACCTTGATCGCCTTTGAATGACGTACAAAATGGGCGGCATCATTGAGGCGTCCCAGGTTGTTGTAGTCGGCAGCGATGATCATATCAGCCCGTTCAATGGCATTTATACACTCAGCCCGGTCGGAAGTAAAAACCAAAATCTCTTCATGCCCGGTCATCCATGCCAGAAAATCAGGATACGGATCGGGAACCATGACCTGAACCGAATGGTTTTTCTTTTTCAGGTAGGTTGCAAGGGCTAAACTAGAGCCGATAGCATCACCGTCCGGGTTGGAATGAGTGGTGATCAGTATCTGTAATGGCTGCGAAATCTTTTCAGCGATATGGTTAAAGTCAGTATTTTCCAAATAGTTAGCGGTTTAAGTGATGCAAAATTAAGGATAATTGAAATATAAATTGTAATTTTGTTTTCGCTAAATAATGTTATCATATGACAGGGAAAATAACTTTTACAATGATCAAACCATCCGCCATTACAGCGGGTTTTACCGGAAATATCCTCTTAAAAATTGAAGAAGGCGGTTATAAAATCAAAGCTCTGAAAAAGGTTTTGTTGAGTAAGGAACAAGCCGGTCACTTTTATGACATGCACAGGGGAAAACCCTTTTATGAGGAACTGACCGATTTCATGTCATCAGGACCCATTATCGCAGCAGTACTTGAAATGGAGAATGCTGTTGATTCATTCAGAACATTTATCGGCGCGACTGATCCCGCTAAAGCGGAGGAAGGAACAATCAGGAAACTTTACGGAAAGAATATGGGTGAGAATGCCGTCCATGGCTCCGACAGTGATGAAAGCGCCGAACGTGAAGCCGGGTTCTTCTTTTCATTTTTAGAGCGGTATTAAGCCTTATTCGGGTTCATATTCCCTGAAGGTCCTGTCATCGTAGAAAACTACAATTCTTTCCGCCTTTCGCTCTGTTTTATCCCTTTTCACCTGCCTTAACACTCGCGGTTCGGGCTTATCAGCAACCTTTTCAGGTTGATCAAACAAGGTGACAGGGACACTTTGGGGAGCATCATCCTCTTTTCTCTTAACTTCAGCAGTATCCGTTGTAGTTTCCTTTTTGCCATAAAGCAAATATTCGACCTTTACATCGGGAAACCTGTTTAACACTTTCATGATAAAGTCAAGGCTGGGTTTATTTCTTCCAGAAATCAGATGCGACATTCCTGATCGCTGAATTCCAATCTCATCGGCAAACTGGGAAGGAGTCAGATTCTTATCCTTCATCAATGCCAATATACGGTCGACCATTTCTACACTTTTTACAAAAGTAATAAATTATGTCAAATTTAGTTAGTGACAATCAAAAATGTTATTTACTTAAATAATAACATCATATAAGTATATTAACAAACTGTTATATAGCACTATAAATTTAATTCTAAATTAAAATATTTACGATTTAACATTGTGATTTACATTTGTGTATTTTACTTCTGAAAATTGCATTAAATTGAAATATATTGTATTGAAAAACCCATTAAATAATCCGTTTATAGGATATATAATACTGATTATGAGATAAAATGATAATACATTGCCAACTTTGAAATGCATTAGTTTACAATTGTAAATACAAATGTAAATTTCCTATTTCAGGTTCATCATATAAATTCGTACTTCCAATTAGAGTGGACAGGTCTTTTTAAGGCGGTTGATCCATTAATTCTGTTCCTTCATTCGATTGAAATCCCCCTCCCCTGCACCTTCCTTTAGCCGAATTCATGCAGGCTGAATCCAATCATGGGATGTAACCGGATACAGACAAGATGGTAGTAAGGTTTTGCGTTTCCAATGTTTCCAGCTGAACCCGGTATATCCGATTTTCGAATTATTAATGTAATACTTTAATATTAATATTATATATATCTGATTTTATATTATATACGTTATTTACTTATTTATTTTATTATGCACATTTGACAAATGATAACTTTAATATCAGGTCAATTTTTGAGAGATCAAGGCTATAATTGCTGAGATTAATACCTGCTGATTTCATTTTTTTAGAATAAATTTGCTTCAAAATCTATAACATATTTATCATGTTCAATCAGCAGGATCTGGTTCAAATTGCGGGCAAGGGTATACATCTACAAGTAATCCAAAAACAAATAGAATGTTTCATCAAAGGGTTTCCTTTTATACGGCTTGTCAGACCTGCTGTGGCAGGCGATGGCATCATACGGTTTGAAGACAGTCAGTTGAATTTTTATACTGAATATTTTGACGATAAGCTACCGGAACTGAAAATTGTGAAATTCGTACCTGCATCAGGCGCCGCCAGCAGGATGTTTAAGCACCTTTTCGAATTCAGGGAGAAGTTCACCCCCACTGATGATGGTATGGCGCTTTTCTTAAGTGACCAGAGTTTTAATTCTGTTTACCATTTTATTACACACATCAAACAGATCGCTTTTTACAATGACTTAGCGGCGCGGGTTGCCAATTCCGGGGGAACCCTTGATCAATTATTGGAAAACAGGGATTTTGTTTCCTTGGTTGATTATATTCTAACGGACAAAGGCCTCAACTATGCACAATTACCTAAGGCTGTCCTCAAATTCCATCAATATCCCGATGGATCAAGAACTGCTGCTGAAGAACACCTGGTCGAATCGGCAGCATATGGCAGAGACCGCTCCAATATCGTGCGCATTCACTTTACCATTTCTCCCGAACACCAGGATAAATTCACAGAACTCTTCGCAACAGTTACAAGTTTATACGAGTCCGTTTTCGAGGTAAAATTTGAGATTTCATTTTCAGTACAAAAGTCATCAACTGATATCATAGCCGTGGATGAAACCAATCAGCCTGTGCGGAACACTGATGGCTCGCTCCTATTCAGGCCTGGCGGGCACGGAGCATTGCTTGAGAATCTTAACGAAATTGATGCAGACCTTATATTCATAAAAAATATTGACAACATCGTTCCCGATCATCTGAAGAATACGACTTTTCTATATAAAAAACTTATAGGAGGTTATTTATTGTTCCTCAAAGAAGCTGTTTCCGGATTTCTTGTCAAGTTAAAAGGAAAACAAATTTCACCGGAGAAAATAGATGAAATCAGAATTTTTGCCTGCGAGAAACTTTTCCAGGACATTCCCGATGAATTTAAAGCGTTACCTCATCAGGATCAGGTCATTTATCTTTTTAAGCTTTTAAACCGTCCGATCCGTGTTTGCGGCATGGTTAAAAATGAAGGGGAGCCCGGTGGCGGGCCATTCTGGGTCAGGGAGGAGGATCAGCGCCTCACACTTCAGATCGTTGAATCCTCTCAGATTGAATTAACTGACAAGGAACAGAAAACCATTGGAGATCAATCAACCCATTTCAACCCCGTTGACCTGGTGTGCTGCACCAGGGATTTTGAAGGGAACTCATTTAACCTGACAGACTTTGTCAATGAAAACACCGGATTCATCTCCCTGAAATCAAGTGGAGGTAAAATGATGAAAGCACAGGAATTACCAGGACTTTGGAATGGCGCCATGGCCAATTGGATCACTATTTTCATAGAGGTCCCCATTATTACTTTTAACCCGGTGAAAACTGTAAACGACCTTTTAAGGAAAGAACATCTTCCACCTCAATATTAATACCTGCTTAATCATGCTCAAACTTAAAATGGCTATCCTGTTACTCCTTCTCTTTACGCTTGTCCAACAAGTTGCCGGACAATCCGGTTATAATATTAAATTCAGGATCAATGGGTTAAAAGACACAACCTGTTTTATCGCATATTATTACAGCAGTGGTACCTACATTGAAGACACCTTGCAAGTTGATGGCGCCGGTCGTTGTACGTATAAAGCGCCTGCTGACCTTCCAAAAGGGCTATATGTATTTGTCATTACGGATAAGATCTTTTTTGATTTTGTCATTAACAATGACCATAAATTCTCCCTGGAAACAACGAAAGATGATCCGGTCAATCATATGATCATCAAAGATTCCCCTGAAAATGAGCTATTTTACAAATACCTGCACTACAACAGGGAAAAATTTGACCAAATCCAGGACCTGGATAGAAGATCAAAATTTGTTGCCGATCAGAAAGACTCACTGAAATTATATTCTGATGAAGTAAACAAGATCAACAAGGATCTGATTGCATTTAAACTCGGTATCGTTGACAAGTACCCGGACAGCTTTACGGCATTCATGATTAATGCCATGCGGGAGCCTGAGGTACCTGAGATACCGCTGCTTTCAAATGGCAGGCCAGATTCAACTTTTGGCTATCGCTACTATAAATCACACTATTGGGATGGTTCCGATTTTACTGATGACCGTTTGTTGAGAACGCCGGTTTTCCATAATAAATTAAAGAAGTACTTTGACAATCTGGTGGTTCAGAATCCTGACAGTGTCATCCGTGAAGTTGATGCCATGATTGAAAGATCAAGACCCAATGAAGAAATGTTCAAATACATGATCTGGTTTACCACTTACAAATATGAAAACCCGGAATTTATGGGATTCGACAAGGTATTTGTTCATATCGTTGACAAATATTACATTACCGGGCAGACACCCTGGATATCAAAAACAGTGAACGAGAATATAATCAAGAAGGCGAACAAGATCAGGCCATTATTGATAGGACAAGTAGCCCCGAACATGATCATGCAGGACACTAACCTTCAACTTGTTTCGATGCACAACATCTCGGCTGACTATCTGATAATACTCTTCTGGGATCCCGATTGCGGTCATTGTGAAAAAGAGATACCTCACTTAAAGGTGTTTTATGACCAGAATAAGGAAAAATACAAACTTGAAATCTTTACCGTGTGTTCAGACACCTCACTGGTCAAGTGGAAAAACGCCATTAAGAAGCGACAAATGAACTGGATCAATGTAGATGGTCCGAGAACTTTAACCGGCGATTACCATGAGCAATACGATATCATCTCCAATCCCGTGATCTATATCCTGAACCAAAGAAAGGAGATTATCGCAAAGCGGCTTCCTGCCGAAAAGGTGGGAACCTTTATAGAAAATTATTCAAAATTATTACGTAAGCCTTGAATTAGCTGTTGAGTTCGTCAATTACGGCTTTAAATGCTTCAGGGTGATTCATGGCCAGATCGGCCAGTGTTTTCCTGTTGAGGGTAATATTTTTATCAGCGAGTTTTCCGATGAACACGGAGTATGACATTCCATATTGTCTGACGCCTGCATTGATACGGGTGATCCATAATGCACGGAAATTCCGTTTCTTGGTCCGGCGATCCCGGTAGGCATAGGTCAGCCCCTTTTCTACTGAATTTTTTGCAACGGTCAGGACATTTTTTCTTCTTCCGAACTGTCCTTTGGCCCGTTTAAGGATTTTTTTTCTTCTCTCGCGCGAGGCGACGGCATTAACTGATCTTGGCATGGTTTCTGATTTTTTGCGTTAGCGCTCCCAATTCCGGGAATCTTTTAAAGCTAAACACAAGTTAAATAATGAATTATTAACCCTGGAGCATTGCTTTTACATTGGCTTCATCAGACTTGTGAACCAGCGTCGAATAGGTCAGATTACGTTTCCTTTTCGTGGACTTCTTGGTCAGGATGTGGCTTTTGTAAGCATGCTTCCGCTTGATTTTACCGGTTCCCGTAAGAGCGAATCTTTTTTTGGCGCCGGATTTGGTCTTCATTTTTGGCATGTTACTGGTTTTGATGATTTGATATTAATATATGTGCATTAAGATTGATACTATTGAGACGCACTGCTGTGCGTCTTTACTATTGAGACGCACTACGGTGCGTCTTTACTTTTTTGGGGTGATGATCATGATCATGCGTTTGCCTTCGAGGCGCGGCATCTGTTCTATTTTACCGACATCTACCAGCAACTGGGCAAATTTCAGCAAGATCAACTCCCCCTGTTCTTTATAAATGATGGAGCGTCCTTTGAAAAAAACATCCACCTTAACTTTTGCTCCGTCTTTAAGAAATTTGATGGCATGGTTCAATTTAAAATTGAAATCATGGTCATCAGTATTCGGACCAAGCCTGATCTCTTTCACAATTATTTTGGCGGTTTTGGCCTTCATCTCTTTCTGCTTCTTTTTAAGCTCGTAAAGAAATTTTTTATAGTCAATCACCTTGCAAACGGGAGGATTTGCGGTGGGTGATATTTCTACAAGGTCAAGGCCTTTTACTTCGGCAATATTCAAGGCTTCGCGAATATTGTAAATGCCGGGTTCAATGTTTTCACCTACCACGCGCACCACAGGAGCCTTGATCCATTGGTTGATGTTATAAGGTTCTTCTTTTCTCCCTGGCCTCGGATATCGTCTTGGACCGCTGAATTGTGTTGCTATTGTAATTCCTCCTATAATTAATGAATACTATATGGTCTGTTTCAATTTAATTCGCCCAGTTCTTGGTTTATCTCCCTGTGAACGAGTTCGATAAAATCTTCTATTTTCTGAGGCCCCTGATCTCCCTGCCCATGTTTTCGAACAGAAACAGTGCCATCGCTCTCTTCACGTTCTCCGACAACGAGCATAAACGGGACTTTCATCAATTCAGCATCACGGATCTTCTTGCCTGCTTTCTCATTCCGGTTGTCAATGAGGGTGCGAATTTCGGAATTATTTAGCAATTTAAAAACTTTTTCTGCATATTCCTGATATTTCTCACTGATTGGCAACACAATAGCCTGATCAGGAGCGAGCCATAACGGAAAATTCCCGGCGGTATGTTCCAGCAATACGGCTACAAACCGTTCCATGGAACCAAACGGTGCGCGATGGATCATCACCGGACGATGCTTTTGGTTATCGTTACCAATATACTCCAGTTCAAATCGTTCCGGTAAATTATAATCGACCTGGATGGTACCCAACTGCCATTTTCTCCCAAGCGCATCTTTCACCATGAAATCCATTTTCGGTCCGTAAAAAGCAGCTTCGCCAGGCACTATGACCGTGGTTAGTTGACTCTCTTCAGCTACTTCCATGATAGCACGTTCAGCCTTATCCCAATTTTCGTCAGAACCGATATATTTTTCCTTATCATCAGGGTCGCGCAACGATATCTGAACAATGAAATCCTTGAAGTCAAGGGCTTTAAAGATCAGCATCACGATTTCCATCACCCCTTTGAATTCATCTTTCACCTGTTCGGGCGTACAGAAAATATGTGCATCATCCTGGGTAAATCCACGGACGCGGGTCAACCCATGCAGCTCACCGCTTTGCTCATATCTGTAAACTGTGCCAAATTCTGCAAGCCTGACAGGCAGGTCGCGGTATGATCTTGGTTTTACCTTGTATATTTCACAGTGGTGAGGACAATTCATAGGTTTAAGAAAGAACTCCTCTCCTTCGACGGGGGTAGATATCGGCTGAAATGAGCTCTCGCCGTATTTCTGGTAATGGCCTGATGTTTTATAGAGTTCAACATTGCCGATATGTGGGCAAATAACCTGTTCGTAACCGGCCTTTTTCTGAACCTTTTTCAGGAACATCTCAAGTCTTTCGCGTAAAGCTGCGCCCCGTGGCAACCATAACGGAAGACCAAGTCCTACCTTTTGCGAAAAGGCAAATAACTCAAGTTCCTTGCCTATCTTCCGGTGGTCGCGTTTTTTTGCTTCTTCAAGAAATACAATGAATTCATCAAGTTCCTTTTGTTTCGGGAAGGTGATGCCGTAGATGCGGGTGAGTTGCTTGCGTTTTTCGTCACCCCGCCAGTAAGCGCCAGCAATATTCAGCAATTTAACGGCTTTAATAAAACTGCTGTCAGGAATATGCGGCCCGCGACACAAGTCGGTGAATTTTCCTGATTCATAAAAGGTGATCTGGCCATCGTCAAGGCCGTCAATCAATTCTATTTTATATTCATCCCCTTTGGTGGAAAAATATTCGATTGCAGCAGATTTGGTCACCTCTTTCCGGAGGAAATGCTGCTTTTCCTTTGCCAATTCAAGTATCTTTTTTTCAATTTTTGGAAAATCATCGGATGAAATCGAATAACTGCCAAAATCAATGTCGTAGTAAAATCCATTTTCAATATCGGGGCCGATACCGAATTTTACTCCCGGATAGAGCAATTCAATGGCCTCTGCCATTAAATGAGCCGATGAGTGCCACATCGTCGCTTTTCCTTCAACGTCGCTCCATGTGAGCAACCTGATCTTTGCATCTGTTGATATTGAACGGGTTGCGTCCCATATTTCATCGTTAACCTGCACAGACAGCACATTTCGTGCAAGCCCTTCACTGATGCTCTTGGCAATATCTACTCCTGTAACTCCTTCAGGATATTGTCGAACGGTATTATCGGGTAATGTAATATTGATCATGAAATAAGCGTGATTTTTAGGGGTGCAAAGGTATGAATTTAAATTCAATTACCCACTACTTTAAATTCTGTGCGACGGTTATTCGCCCTTCCCTGCTCAGTGGTGTTGACATCAATAGGTATGCTGAAACCATAACCTGCAAATGAAAGACGGGTTTTTGCAATGTTGTGCTTAACAAGGTATTCGTAAACTGCATTGGCGCGGTTTCTGGACAGATCGAGGTTGTGCGCTTCACTGCCAACGTTGTCGGTATGCCCGTTGATCTCAATTTTCAGTTTTGGATTTTTCTGCAAGAATCCGAGTAATTTTTTTAATTCTGCAAGTGACTCATCCTTAAGAATATATTTATCCGTATCAAAGAATATGTTTTTCAGGACAACCACCTCTCCTACTTTGATCGGTTTCAGGGGAACGTTTTGGATAAAAGGTTTAGCGATGGAGTTGATGCCTGTCAGGAAGAAACTGCCAGAATAGAAAAGGTAACCATCTTTAGAAACATTCAACGCATAGTTTTTTTCGCTGGGCAGTACCAATAAAAACCCTCCCGTTTCAGGGTCAGACCATGCTTCTGCACAGGTTTTTGAATCAGCCAGATCGATCAGTTCGAAACGTGCCTCAAGTTTTTCTTTTGTTTCAGCGTCAAATACGATTCCTTTAAAATAGTTTGTGACCAGAGGCCTGGCCTTTTGGTGGAGTGTGAACTTATATATGTCCTGGCGGCCTTTACCGCCAGGAATATCAGAGGATATAAATGCCAGATTGCCTTTTGCATTGACGACCAGGGTAATCTGATCGGCATTGGTATTGATAGGGTATCCAAGGTTAACCGATCGCTTCCATTCCCCATTCAAATTCCTGCGGGTGAAAAAGAGATCAAACCCACCTAGTCCGGGATGCCCTTTGGAAGAAAAATAAAGGGTCTGATCATCGGGGTGGATGAACGGCGCCATCTCCTCTACCCTGGTATTTACCGAATCACCCAGGTTTACCGGAACACTCCATTGTCCGTCGGGCTGTAATTCTGTTCTCCAGATATCTGAACTGCCCTTGCCACCCGATCGCTTGCTGGCAAAATAGAGCGTCCTGCCATCGGAAGAGAAGGATGGTTGTGAATCCCATTGCGGTGAGTTTACCGTAGATCCCAGATTCTCTGGCCGGGACCAATTTTTTCCGATACGTTTGGCCCAATAAATATCGCAGCTTCCATATCCATCATCACGTTTGCAGGCTGCAAAAAAAAGATATTTTCCATCAGGCGACAGGTTCAAGGCTCCTTCATTGCCGTGGGTATTGATCGGCGGGTTGAGACGTATCGCGCCTAACCACAATGAATCAAACTGATGCGCGTGGTAGAAATCTTCCTCATATTCCTGACTTTGGTCAATGGTTTGTGCATTACGAGGGTTTTTACGTGTAAAATAGAGCCATTCTTCATCGGGTGTGATTGCGTTGATATACTCATCATATCTTGTGTTTACGCTGTCGCCCATATTTACCGGTGTAAAGGGAACAGGATTTGCAACCAAACTGATAGCAAAATCACATTCACTGATCTTCTTCTGAGCCATCTGCCACTTCGCCTCAGGTAGTCCTTCAGATTCCATAAATCGCTGGAAATTCAATCTGGAATCGGCGTATCTTCCCATGACCAGTTGCATATTTGCCAGTATATAATAGAGGTTCGGAGAAAAGGGATTATTCGTTTTTACAGCCGACTGGTAAGAATCTATCGCCTTCTCATATTGCTGATCATCGGCAAATATATCTCCAAGCAGGATATAGGCTTCCGTAAATGACTGATCCTGATCGATCGCTTTTTTTACTTCAGCAATCGCTTTGTCATAATATCTTCCCTGATAAGAATCAATAGCCGAATAAAACAACTTCTCCGCCTTTTTATTTTGGGTTGACAGGCGCTGGCCCTGACTGAAGCCCATGACAAATGACAGATTACAAATGACAAATGCGATAAGAAACCGGTATGCGATCATGGGATGTGCATGTATTTATGGCTTTGCAAGGATATGCGCCACTTAGGGTTTTCCTTGATATAACGGATGATCTCCGGCATCATTGTTTCACTCCGGCTCCATTCGGGCTGCAGATAAAGAATGCATGACGATGAAACTTGCAGTGAAGTTTCTTCTCCCCATTGAAAATCAGTATCATCATGAATAATCACCTTCAGTTCATCAGCCCTGGAAATAACATCCTTCAGCGGCGGGGCATCCTTTTTTGGTGAAATACAGATCCAATCCCACTTACCGCTAAGTGGCTGTGATCCCGATGTTTCTAGAAAAATCATGATACCCTGTGCATGTAATTCAGTGCAGAGGTAATCCATATTATACAATAATGGTTCACCGCCAGTAACAACGATAGACTTTGCAGGGCAGACCAAGGCATTCTTAACAATCAGATCGGTGGACACCGGCGGAAAATCAACGGCATTCCATGACTCCTTTACATCACACCATTTACATCCGACATCACACCCCCCAACGCGTATGAAGTAGGCCGCCTGGCCGGTGTTGAACCCTTCTCCCTGAAGAGTGTAGAACTCTTCCATCACCGGAAGTACTTTACCCTCCTGTAATAAATCAGCGGTCGATTGTTCCAAAAGATTCAGATTACCTCCTTTTTCGCTGCCCGGAGTGTATTACGGAGTAGTGAAACGATGGTCATCGGGCCCACTCCGCCCGGAACAGGGGTGATATAGCTGCATTTCCGGGAAACCCTTTCAAAATCAACATCACCTTTCAACCTGAAGCCTGACTTTGTATCAACGGAAGGAACCCGGTGAACCCCTACATCGACGACCACGGCATCCTGTTTGACCATGTCGGCTTTCACAAAGCCTTCTTTGCCCATGGCGACAATGAGAATATCAGCTTGTGCGGTAATGGCATGGATATCCTTTGAAAAACTGTGGCAAAGCGTAACTGTCGCATTTCCGGGGTTCGATTTGCGTGAAAGCAGGATACTTACAGGTGTTCCCACGATGTGACTGCGGCCCAATACGACGATATTTTTCCCTGCGGTCTCAATGTTATACCGTTCAAGCAGTGTAATGATCCCAAACGGGGTCGCCGGTAAATAGCAAGGCAGGTTCAACACCATTTTTCCGATGTTGACCGGATGAAAACCGTCAACATCCTTGGCTGGATCAATGCGTTCGATGATTTCATGCTCATTGATTTGTGCCGGAAGGGGAAGTTGAACAATGAAACCATTGATTTCATCATCTGCATTAAGAAAATCAACTACCTCAAGCAATTTTTCACGGGTTATGTTTTCCGGGTATCTGTACACTGAGGAAGTAAACCCCACTTCACGGCATGCTTTCTCCTTGGCGGCAACGTATGTCTGGCTTGCCGGATCCTCCCCCACCAATACTGCGGCTAAATGAGGAGGTTCAAGCCCTTTGTCCTTAAAGTGGTCCTTTACCTCTGCGGCTATTTCACTTTTGATTTGGTCGGCAACCAATTTCCCGTCAAGGAGTTTCATTTGTTTCAGCGCTAATTCATGTTTTTCATGTTCCGCATGACATTGGCCATATTTTTTCCTTTGTTGGCCGTAACCATCTTCATCATTTTTCGGGTATCATCAAATTGTTTGATCAACCGGTTTACATCCTGAATGGTGGTTCCCGATCCGGCAGCAATCCTTTTTCTGCGGTTTCCATTCATCACTGCCGGATTTACCCGTTCTTCGGGAGTCATGGAATGAATAATAGCCTCAATGCCCTTGAAGGCGTTGTCGTCGATATCCAGGTTCCTGACTGCTTTTCCCATACCGGGGATCATCCCCAGCAGGTCTTTCACATTTCCCATCTTCTTGATCTGTTTGATCTGGGCAAGGAAGTCGTTGAAATCGAACTGATTCCGGGCGATCCGTTTCTGAAGTTTCTGTGCCTCCTCTTCATCAAATTGTTCCTGTGCTTTTTCAACGAGCGAAACGATATCGCCCATACCCAGGATGCGGTCGGCCATCCGTTCTGGATAAAAGATATCGATGGCTTCCATTTTTTCGCCAAGTCCAACGAATTTGATCGGTTTATTCACCACGGATTTGATGCTCAATGCAGCGCCGCCACGGGTATCTCCATCAAGTTTCGTTAGTACGACTCCCTCAAAATCCAGACGATCATTGAATGCCTTTGCCGTATTCACAGCATCCTGGCCTGTCATGGAATCAACAACGAACAAGGTTTCCTGGGGATTGAGGGCGCTTTTGATATTAGAGATCTCATCCATCATCTGTTCATCAATGGAGAGACGCCCGGCTGTATCGACAATTACTATATTATGTCCATTCTCCTTTGCATGGGAAATTGATCTTTTCGCGATTTTCACGGGATCGTTGGCAGAATCCTCAGAATATACCTCCACATCAATTTGCTGCCCGAGCACCTTCAACTGTTCGATAGCGGCGGGACGGTAAACATCGCATGCAACGAGTAATGGCTTTTTGCCTTTTTTGGCCTTCAGGTAATTGGCTAATTTGGCCGAGAAGGTTGTCTTGCCTGAGCCCTGCAATCCCGCAATCAGTATAATCGCCGGATCACCTTTAATCAGAAGGTCTGCCTTCTCTCCGCCCATAAGGCCAGCCAGTTCGTCATGCACGATCTTGACCATCAACTGGCCAGGCGATACAGCGGTCAATACATTCTGCCCCAATGCCTTTTCCTTAACCTGGTCGGTAAACTGTTTGGCAATTTTAAAACTCACATCGGCATCCAGCAACGCCTTTCTGACATCTTTGAGCGTATCAGCCACATTGATCTCAGTAATGTGTCCATGTCCTTTGAGGACTTTGAAGGCCCGGTCGAGTTTATCACTTAATCCTTCGAACATTGTAAACTTGGTTAGGTGTTATTTCTTTGTAAACGGGTAAACAGGTGAACAGGTGATTGAGTGAACGGTAATAAAATTTCAGCGACCAAATGTTCAGTTTTTTTTTTGCAAAATTAGGGATTTAAATTGATACTAAAGTTGGCGTTGTAGCTTGCCTGATGGTTAAAATGTTCGTTTTTGAAGATTTTTTTTCATAAAACCGGTTTTAACATTAAAAAACGTTGTAAGTTTGTACAAACAATATTTATTCACTAAATCCAATAGATCATGAAAAAACTTTTATTAATTTTTGTAACGCTTTTTATGTTTTCAGGGTTTGTATCCTCCCAGACTGTTCTTTATGAGGATAACCTTGACACATATGCACTTAACAGCTTTTTAGCCGTGGTTAATCCCACCTGGTGGACAACCTGGTCAAACCAGCCAGGCGGTGGTGAAGATATACAAATTAAGAACACCTTCAGCCACACTGCTCCCATGTCTGGTTCGGTAGATATGGTTGGCGGACAGGCGGATGCAATTTTAAAACTTGGCAATAAAGTTGCAGGCGCTTATGAATTGACCTGGTTCATGTACATTGAAACAGGGAAATGCGGTTATTACAATATTCAGCACATGCAATCTCCGGGGATTGAGTGGGCATTCGAAGTCTATTTCCGTACCGGGGGCGCCATTGAACTGCTTGAAGGTGGAAACACCATCAACGGATCGTACAATAAAGATCAATGGCTGGAGGTTAAACATGAAATCGACCTTGATGCTGATGAGATTAAATTGTACTTTGATGGTGTCTTGTTTCACACATGGGCTTTCAGCAATGAAGCAACAGCTCCGGGAGGAACCAAGCAACTCGGTGGTGTCGACTTTTTTGCAGGTGCAAAATCCGGAACCACCGAATCACCAGCATATTTTATTGATGATATTTACTATGCTGAAACCGTCAGTGGGGCAGTTCCAATTATCACAGCGACCCCAACTTCGATATACAAGTGGCTTTTAGGCGGTGCAACTGGTACTGAAACGCTGACTGTTAACAACACTGGTTTGGCAGATCTTACTTTCGATGTCAATATTGTTTATGACATTGACGGAATGAAGAGCGCACCTGCAAATACCGAAACAGGTAATGCTTTCCCTGTAAAAAGAGTGCTTACCAAGGTTCAAGCCGATCCCACTCCGACCGCCGGCGGTCCTGCACCCGTATCAGATGCATCAGCACAACTTCATTACGATGGTGACAATGCCTCTGCTGTTGGCTGGAATACACCTCCTGTGACAGTTACAGTTGCTGCCCGTTTCCCGAATGCAATGACGTTACCTTATGCAGGTTTGGATCTTATTTCTGTTGAAGTCTATGTAAATAATCTTAATACCGCACCGGCCTCCAACCTCATGAAGGTCAGGATATATGGCATGGGAAACACGTATGAGCCAGGAGCGATCTTATATGAGCAGACTTTCACTCCTGTAGGCACCAGTTGGAATACCATAACGCTGACAACTCCTGTTAAAGTTACCGGTGAAGACCTTTGGGTTGGATATAACTTCACACAGACAACTGCATCCATTTATATTCCCGGAACAGATGGCGGTCCTGCTGATCCAAACGGCGATTTTCTAAGTACCGGCGTTGGTTGGAGCCACCTTTCTCCTGGTCTGGATTATAACTGGAACATCCGCGCCAATCTGCTTGGCACTGTTGCTGCACATTGGCTTACCGTTGCTCCGATGACAGGAACAGTTGCACCTGCTGCAACTAAACCACTGACATTGTCATTTGCTACAGCCGGCCTCACGCTTGGTCAATATAAGGCAACCGTTAAATTACTGAGCAATGATACCGAGACACCGGTATTGGATGTACCTGTTACCCTCGATGTAGTTGGTGTTGGCATCAATGAGATCGAAAAAACAGGCGTGATGATCTATCCGAACCCTGTAACAACCCGGCTTAATATCGTGTCCAACGGAACGATTAACAATATTTCCATTACCGATATCAACGGAAAGGTTATTTACAATGGTATGAGCCAGTCGATTGATTTCAGCAGGTTCAGCTCCGGAGTTTACTTTGTAAAAGTTCAAACTACGAATGGAACCTCAAATACGAAGTTTGTCAAGAATTAACTGCTAAATCGCATTAAGCGAACTCTCAGACCTTCCAGGTTTAAAAAACCTGGAAGGTCTTTTTTTTTATTACATCCTTTCAGGCGCTTCGATTCCAAGAAGTTTCATCGACCTTTGAATAATTGTGCCGGTGAAACGCGAGATACCAATCCGTAAAATAACCTTTTCAGGAACTTCTTCCTTTAAAACCGGCAGTTCCTGATAGAACTGATTAAACACTTTGGCCAGATCAAATACATAGTTGGCAACAATGGCTGGACTCAGCTCCTTCCCCGCCTGGAATACAATCTCGCGGAACTGGTATAACCGTTTGATAGTCTCTTTCTCTAGTGGCAGCAATGGAAGTTGAACGGAGGCGCCAGACTCCTCCCATCGCCATCCGGCTTCATCAGCCCTGGCCAGCAGGGACTGAATACGCGCATAAGTATATTGTATAAAAGGGCCGGTATTCCCATTGAAATCAATCGATTCGAGAGGGTCAAACAACATGTTTTTTTTGGGATCGACCTTCAGGATAAAATACTTCAAAGCGCCCAAGCCGATGGTATTGAATAATTTAATCGCCTCATCTTCTGAAAGTTCATTGGCTTTACCCAGCTCGCGTGTCGTCGCTTCGGCAGTCCGCAACATTTCATCCATCAGGTCGTCGGCATCAACTACAGTGCCTTCGCGTGATTTCATCTTTCCCTGCGGAAGTTCTACCATTCCGTATGAAAGATGATGAATATGTGAACTATAGTCCTTACCCAACCTGGCCAGCACCCGTTTCAGGACATCGAAATGGTAATTCTGTTCGTTTCCAACAACATAGATCATGGATGAAGGATTGTAATCGTCGTAGCGCAACTGTGCGGTTCCGATATCCTGCGTCATATACACAGAGGTTCCATCAGCACGCAATAACAGTTTTTCGTCAAGGCCCTCATCGCTGAGATCTGCCCAGATGCTGCCATCCGTTTTCCTGATCAAAGCCCCATTGTTAAGTCCCTCCATGACAAGTTCTTTACCGAGGAGGTATGTTTCACTTTCATAATATATGTGATCGAAATCAACCCCCATACGTTTGTAGGTGAGGTCAAACCCGTGATACGCCCAGCCATTCATCCGTTTCCACAAAACTGTAATTTCGGAGTCCTTTGCCTCCCATTTCCGAAGGATATCCTGAGCTTCTGCCATCAGCGGAGCCTGTCGTTCTGCCTCCTCTGCAGAAAGACCCGTCCCCATCAGATCATTAACTTCCTTTTTGTAATACGTATTGAACAACACATAATACTTACCAATAAAATGGTCGCCCTTCATTCCGGTTGACCCGGGTGTTTCACCGTTTCCCCACTTCATATAGGCCAGCATTGATTTACAAATATGGATGCCGCGATCATTAACAAGGTTTACCCTGACAACCTTATGCCCGTTGGCTTTCAATATCTCTGCAAGGGAAAAACCAAGCAAATTGTTGCGGATATGGCCAAGATGAAGCGGTTTATTGGTGTTGGGAGAAGAGTATTCAAGTACTACCGGACGTTCATGGCGATCACCATGGAATCCGAAATCCGGAAGATCCACATTTTCATAGAGAAAATTAATCCAATAGTGGTCACTCAAAATCAGGTTGAGAAACCCTTTGATGACATTGAATTCTGCAATCTCCGGCATATTTCTCTGCAAGTAATCCCCAATATCCGTTGCGGTTGATTCAGGTGACTTCCTGGAAATTTTCAGCATCGGAAATACAACGATAGTGAAATCGCCGGTAATCTCCTTATTGGTTCGCTCCAAGCCAATTGAATCCGGATTAATTACACCGCCATATAGTTGTTCTACCGCAAAACAGGTTTGTTGCAATAATGTTGCTTCGATCATAGTTATTCGATTTTCAATGCAAAATTAGGCTGATTTCGGGAACATCAGGAATTTCTTTTCAGGTCTTATTCATATGTCGTAAAAATTAATGTCACAGTTTTGTTAGTTTCCAAAAAATGAGTAGTTTCGCAACGAATCTCCAGAAATTTTTACATCCATAGTTATAGTTATAATCACAAAACAAACGAGGTTAGCATGAAAAAAAATGTAATCATTATTGGTGCTGCCGGAAGAGATTTTCACAATTTCAACACGTATTATCGCGATAACGCGGGTTTTAACGTGGTGGCTTTTACTGCTGCACAGATTCCGGACATAGATGGTCGAAAATACCCAGCCGCACTGGCTGGTAAGTTGTATCCGAAGGGCATTCCCATATATGCCGAATCGGAGTTGGTTCCGCTGATCAAAAAACACAATGTTGAAATCTGCAACTTTGGATACAGTGATGTTCCCTATCAAAAAGTCATGAATCTAAGTTCCATTGTCAATGCTGCCGGTTCAAATTTTTTACTGATCGGGACCAAGGATACCATGATTAAAAGCTCAAAGCCGGTCATTGCAGTTGGCGCCACACGTACCGGATGTGGAAAGAGTCAGACTTCACGCCGGATCATTGAGATTCTGATGGCAAAAGGCTTGAAGGTGGTCGCTGTTCGTCACCCGATGCCCTATGGCGATCTGGTAGCTCAGAAGGTTCAGCGTTTTGAAACTTTGAACGACCTGAAAAAACATAAGTGCACCATTGAAGAAATGGAAGAGTATGAGCCGCATGTAGTTCGGGGGAATGTCATTTATGCCGGAGTTGATTATGAAGCCATTCTCCGCGCCGCTGAGAAGGACCCCAAGGGTTGTGATATCATTTTGTGGGATGGCGGAAACAACGATTTCCCGTTCTATAAGCCCGATCTGATGGTAACGGTGGCCGATCCACATCGTCCGGGGGCCGAATTGAACTATTATCCTGGTGAAGTCAATATCAGGATTGCTGATGTTGTTGTTCTGAACAAAATTGATTCTGCATACCCGGAACATATAAAAACCGTTCGTGACAACATTCAGCAAATCAATCCAAATGCTGTTGTTGTTGATGGCGCCTCCCCGATCCGCGTTGATGATGAATCAATCATACGCGGTAAAAGGGTTCTGGTGATCGAAGATGGCCCGACACTCACCCACGGCGAGATGAAGATCGGAGCAGGAGTTGTTGCCGCACAGAAATACGGTGCCGCCGAACTTGTTGATCCGCGCCCGTTTGTTGTCGGAAAATTAGCCGAAACCTTCCGGATTTACCCGAATATTGGCCAGTTGCTTCCGGCCATGGGCTACGGTGATCAGCAGGTAAAGGATCTCGAGACAACCATCAATAACACTGATTGCGATTCAGTGATCATTGCCACCCCGATCGATCTCAACCGGCTTGTGAAGATAAAGAAACCGAACACACGTGTCTATTACGACCTCCAGGAGATCGGGAAACCCGACCTTGATGATATCCTGAATGTTTTTTTAAAAAAACATAAAATTAAATAGTTAAAATCCCGGTACTCACCGGGATTTTTTTTTATATTTGTTTTGTCGGCAATCATCATCTAACACACTGATAATGAAAAATAAAAGTTTAGTTTCGATAAACGATTTCACACGTGAAGAGCATATCCGGATCCTTGAAATTGCCGGAGGATTTGAGAAACAACCCAAACAGCGCATTCTGGAGGATCATGTTGTAGCGACACTGTTTTTTGAACCTTCTACCAGGACACGCCTGAGTTTTGAAAGCGCAGCGACCCGTCTGGGCGCCCGTGTTATAGGGTTTACCGATTCATCGAGTTCCAGTGTTATAAAAGGCGAATCACTACGCGACACCATCCTCACGGTTAGTAATTATTGTGATATTATCGTAATGCGTCATCCCAGGGAAGGAAGCGCAAGATTTGCCAGCGAGGTTGCCAGGGTCCCGGTAATCAATGCAGGCGACGGGGCAAACCAACATCCCACACAAACACTGTTAGACCTGTATTCGATCAGGAAGACACAGGGATCTCTGGATAACCTCAATGTTGCTTTCGTAGGCGATCTCAAATACGGACGTACCGTTCATTCCCTGGTTCAGGCGCTGTGCAACTACAATACGACCTTTCATCTGATATCCCCCCTTGAGTTGAAACTTCCAAGTTCTGTTAAAATTTCAATCAAAGAAAGAGATCTTGAGTACAGCCAATCCACCGACCTGCAGGATGTAATTTCAAAGGTTGATATTCTTTACATGACCCGGATCCAAAAGGAACGTTTTTCTGATCCCCTGGATTATGAAAAGGTCAAGAATGCCTATGTACTTCGTAACAGTATGCTTGAAGGCGCCAAACCCAATCTGAAGATACTTCATCCGCTTCCCAGGGTTAATGAGATCACGACCGACGTGGATGCCAACCCGAAAGCCTATTATTTCACCCAGGCGCTTAACGGGGTTTTCGTCCGTCAGGCATTGCTTGCCGCTATTCTTGGTGTTGTTGAATAACAGAAAATAGACCAAATCATGGAAAAAGAAAATCTAAGGAAAGAACTTAAAGTATCGGCCATCGAAAACGGGACGGTCATCGACCATATCCCTTCAGGAAGTGTATTTCATGTCATCAAGATATTAAACCTTACAGAATATCAGAATCAACTGCTTATTGCCACAAACCTCGACAGCCGTAAGATGGGTAAAAAAGGGATCATCAAGGTGAGCAATAAATTTTTCAAAAGCGATGAGATAAATAAAATTGCCTTGGTTGCTCCAACGGCTACCCTGATCATCATAAAAAATTTCGAGGTGATCGAAAAGAAGAAGGTCGAGGTCCCCGATTATGCCGAGAATATTGTCAAGTGTTTTAACCCGAATTGCATTACCAACAATGAAGAGATCAGTACGAAATTCAAGGTAACCGACAAAAAGGAGTTGAAACTGAGGTGCCATTTCTGTGAAAAGATAACTGCAAGGAACAACATCGCATTCCGATAATGTTGCATCACATAACAAAACTCATTGCTGAAGGCGAACACCAGCAACTTGATTTTAAATTTGAAATTGCCGATGCCCATAAAATCGCCCGTACCCTGGTGGCCTTTGCGAATACCAACGGCGGACGCTTACTGGTTGGGGTAAAAGACAATGGGGCAATTGCCGGTGTGCGATCGGAGGAAGAATATTACATGGTCGAAGCCGCAGCCAAGATGTACTGCAAACCCACGGTTGACTTCAGTGTGAAAGAGTGGAACCTGAACAAAAAGACGATCCTTGAGGTCATTATCCTGAAAAGCGAAACCCGTCCGCATTTTGCCAAACAAACAGATGGCAACTGGTTAGCTTATCATCGGGTCAAAGATCAGAACTTTGTGGTGAACCGGATCCTGATGAGGGTTTGGAAACTTGAAAATGCACCGCGGGGAGTCTATTTAAAGATCACCGATCCGGAACGGTTCCTGCTGGAATACTTCGAAACAAACACTTCGATCACATTATCTAAATTCATGAGGCTTGCAGGAATTTCACGTAATAAGGCTGAAAATATACTGGTGAAATTTTTATTGCTGAAAATGATACAGATAAACTTTACCGAAAATTTAACATTCTTCACATTGAACCCATCTGCAAAAGTATCAGGGAATGATTAACTTTGTCGCACCAATATGAAACGATCAGCAACTTTCACCGCTCTGTTTTTCATGTTTGTTCCGGCATTTTGCCAGATCATGCTGAACGATACCACCATCGGGAGTGGCGATGGCTTGTTCCAGCCAAAGAAATACGAATATGGCATCACTTTGGGGTCCCAATTCACCGCAGTCTCCGGATTTGGTTCGGCGCTGAATTCGTATATCACGCCGAGCTTTTCCTATAACCTGAACAAGAGGTTACGGGTAGGTGGTGGTGTTAGCGTGATCCGGACAAATTATTTCCAAGCCAGGTCATTTTTTCAAAATGAGCAAGCCCTTGGTTCCAATGGTAATTTCACGAATGCTGTGGTATTTATTAACGGACAATATATTGTAAATGAACGGATTACCATCTCCGGCACAGCTTATAAACAAGTCCCTTTCAGTAAGGATCCACTGCCATACAATCCATTCAGCCCGGTTTCATCTCGCCAGGCACAGGGAATAAACTTTGAAGTTGGATATAAAGTTGGTGATCATATGTTTATCCAGGCTGGTTTTCGCTATTCAGAGGGTAATAACCCCTATTATGCTGACCCATTTAACAGAAATGTTTTTCAAAATTATCCTTTCGGACGCCAACGGGGTTTTGGGATCGGTGGTAACTAATAAATTCGCATTATTGTGATGAGCCGTTTTTTTTCTATCTTTGAAGGAAAAAACGAATTATCAACTTGTTGTCAACCAACCGCAAGGAACATGAAGAACCTCATTCGTCCGATTGCCATATTATTTCTCCTTAATCTTATTCTGTCCGGTTGTTATTATGACAAAGAGAGTGAGTTATATCCACAGAAGCCTGTTTGTGATACAGCGGGTACAATGACATATTCACAGTCAATTATTCCGGTCGTGACGGCAAACTGCAATGTGTGCCACAGTACTGCTGTTGCATCCGGTGGCGTTATCACCGATAATTACAACGATCTCAGTGTCGTTGCCAACGATGGAAGACTATGGGCTGCCGTGAACTGGACTGGCCCCGTCAGGATGCCACAAGGATTGGATAAGCTATCTGACTGCAATCTGACAAAAATCAAGAAGTGGGTTGACGCCGGAGTGCCAAATAATTAACGATTAATTGAGAAATCACTGACAAAATTAATTCTTCAACATGAAAACCTGGATTAAAATTGTACTTGGAATCGTGGTGATTGGAATTATTGCCATATTCCTGATATACAAGTTTGTATATAATAAAGAACATCCTGATTATGAGAATATTGAAGCATCAATTAGCTTGACCACCACAGAGCTTTACCAGGCGTTTAAAAGCAACAAGGATGACGCCTCAGCCAGATACAACGGCCAGGTGATCGCACTTACAGGCAACCTTTCAAAGATCGAAGCCGTTGATTCTCTTGTAATTGCAGTATTTGTGTTTGAACAGGGCATTTTTGGCGATGAAGGCATCCGGTGCACCATGCTTCAGAAATTCAATGATGTTGCCGGCAAACTTCAACCTGACGGAGAGGTCAAGGTCAAGGGCTATTGTGCCGGATACAACGATACTGATGTAATCCTTGAGAAATGTTCAATCATAAACCAATAACCAAAATCAAGCCATGCGAATCACTATAATATTTTTTATAATTGCATTATTGTCAACCATTTCTGCTGATGCCCAGAAGTTTATCACCAAAACCGGATATATAAAATTTTATTCGGATGCGCCATTGGAAAAAATAGAAGCGCACAACCGCCAGGTCAACAGCGCTCTTGATTTCACAACCGGAGGCTTTGTTTTCAAAGTGCTTATGAAATCATTTGAATTTGAAAAAGCCCTGATGCAGGAACATTTCAATGAAAACTATGTAGATTCAGATAAATTTCCCAGCGCAACCTTTGTTGGAACGGTGACCAATATCAAAGATGTAAATCTTTCCCAGGATGGAATATACGATATAAATGTGGATGGAAAACTAACCATGCATGGTGTTACCAGGGAAATACATGAGAAAGGCACCTTTGAAGTGAAACAGGAGAAGTTGTTAGGAAAAGCGAAATTCAACCTTGTTGTCGCTGATTATAAAATCACTATTCCAGGCAATGTAGGAAATAATATATCCAATACTGTTGAAGTTACCGTTGAAATTACTTTGGAAAAAGCAAATTTGTAAAATGAATAATAAATTACTGATTCTGCTCGCAATTATTGCTCCCTTTTTTGTTTCTACTGCAAATGGACAGGATGAACTATTGTCGATGATCGAAAAAGGTGAGAAACAAACCATTGAATACACTACAGCTACATTTAAAACAACCCGCATGGTAATCGGGCAATCTATTGAATTGCCACCCAAAGGGAACCTGCTTTTCTTAATAACCCACCATTTCGGCGCGTTAAATACCGGCTATGAAAACCTGTTTGGGCTGAAACAGGCGAGCATCAGGCTGGGTCTTGATTATGGATTAACACGCTGGCTTGGGTTTGGAGCCGGATTGAATTCGGACAGGAATACGTGGGATGGCTTCCTTAAATTCAAACTGCTGCGGCAAAGTAAAGGAGCCCGGGTAATGCCTGTTACCGTTGATTTGTTTGCCAATACGGCCATTTATACCAATAAATGGGCCGACCAGAACCGGAAGAACTATTTTTCTTCCCGCCTCACCTATTCTGTTCAGGTGTTGATTGCCAGGAAATTATCAAATAGTTTGTCCCTCCAGATCACACCTTCCTATGTTCATAAAAATCTTGTTCCTGCTTCGGCCGATAAAAATGATATTTTTACACTGGGTGGTGGAGGTCGGATCAAGGTTAGCGACCGTGTTTCAATCAACGCAGAGTATCATCATCTCTTTACAGGCCAGGTTGTCTCAACCAAAGTTTATGACTCCTTCTCGTTGGGGGTTGATATTGAGACAGGTGGACATGTATTCCAGATCTTCCTTACCAACTCTTATGGTGAATATGAACAGACCTTTCTTACCGACACAAGGGGCAAATGGTCAAACGGAGATATTTTCCTGGGATTCAACATCACGAGGATGTTCACGATCGTGACGCCAAAAAGACTTCGGGATTAGGGTTTCTCAGGTGTTACCGTTACGTGTCACCTGTCACGTATTATGCATTACATGTTCCAAATCAAGAATCCGCAAGACGTTTGTACATCCGGCAACCTGTAAGATGGTCATTGACCATTCCGGCGGCCTGCATGAAAGCATAACATATCGTGCTGCCAACGAATTTAAATCCGCGTGCCTTCAAGTCCTTGCTCATGGCATCCGATTCGGGGGATAATACCGGCATTGCAGCAAGTGTTTTCAGTTTATTGTTGATTGTCTTTCCCCCTGTGAATTGCCAGATGTATTTGTCAAAAGTCCCGAACTCTTGCTGTAATTCGAGAAAACACTTTGCATTTTGAATGGCACCGTTAATCTTGGCCTTATTCCTGATGATTCCGGCATCTGACATCAGGCGGTTAAAATCCTTTTCGCCGTATTTGGCTATTTTGTTTACATCAAAACCGTGGAAAGCTTTCCGGAAGTTCTCCCGTTTATGCAACACCGTACGCCAGCTCAGCCCGGCCTGAAAAGCATCAAGCACCAGGAATTCAAAGATTTTCTGATCATCATGCAACGGAACGCCCCATTCTTCATCATGATACCTGATCATCAGGGGGTCGTTGGCAGGCCACTGGCATGTGGTAAGGTCTGACATGTAATTTTCGATTTCAGATTTCAGATTTCACATTGTGGGATGTCATATCTGATTTTTTCTCCACAAATTCAGTATGTTTGCTGGAGGTGATATCCCTGGCCATCGCAATGATGACCTGTTGTCCGAAATATACACCACTGTAAAGCCGAACATCTTTTAAGAAATGTTCGCCATTGGATCGCGTACCCCAAAACTCAAACTGTTGCTGCTCACCCGCGAATGCAAGTCTTAACATTTCAGTAACCCTTGCAAGGTCATTTTTACCAGGCGCTGCCACGAATGAAGGATCCTTTCCCACAAGTACGTTATGCGGATAGCCATACATCTTGACTGCACCTTCATTTACATCGATAAATTTTCCTGCCTTATCAAGCACATAGATGGCATCGGTGACACTGTTGAACAAGCCCCGGTAACTTTCAGCGCTCTGTTGCAAGGCGACTTGTGCCTTTCTGCGTTCAGTAATTTCCCTGGCTACTCCCATAATACCCGACAGGTCACCCTTTTCATCATAAATCCCGTTTATACTTTGCTCCAGCCATCTTGTCGTGCCATCTTTATGATAATATTCAAGCTCAAGGAGAATACCCCTGTCCTTGTTGGCCTTCCCTTCCTGATTTGTAACCGCTTCATTAATAAGAACCTGCATGGCATAATCCAGCGACTCGGGTACCATACACTCATCAATACGCATGCTCATTCGCTCTTCAGGCGTATATCCTAACGTAAATTCAGTCGAAGGGCTAACATAGACAAGTTGCAGATCCATATCCAATATCCAAACAACATCGTGCATTTTCTCTGCAAGTATCCGGTATTTTGTTTCACTTTCCCGCAGCGCCTTCTCAGCAATCTTCCGCTTTGTTATGTCGCGTTTGATTCCCACATGACACCATACTTCCCCCTGATCGTTTTTAAGTGTGAAAGCGGTCAGGTCAATATATGCATCTCCATTTTTCGTATGAGAAACCAGCTCATCCTGGTAAGTCCCTTGTTTATCAAGTTCCATTCCAACTTTTATAAAGGCCTCTTCCCCCATATGAATTGCAGGTGTTTTCCCCACCAGCTCCTTGTCAGTATAGCCGATCAGCAATTCATGAGCGGCATTCTGTTCAAGATAGAAACCATTTTTATCCAGGATGGCGATGCCTTCTGTAGAATGATCAATTATTTCCTTGTAAAGACGCAGTTTGTGTTCTGATTTTTTATGCTCGGTTATATCACGGGCAGTCGTAATTATTACATCTTCCCCAAAGTATTTCCCCTTGTGAAGAATTACATCCTTGGGGAAAATTTCCCCGTTTTTGCGTTGGCCCCAAAATTCAAACTGTTCGGGTTTACCCGTTAGCATTGTATTTTGCATGAGGTTTACCACTTTCGCCAGGTCATTCTTATCCGGTGCTGATACCATCGACGGATTCATACCTATCATTTCATGACGTGCATAACCATACATGATTGTAGCGCCGATGTTGACATCAATAAACACTCCGTCTTCTTTGTGAATATATATCGCTTCAGAAACTGAATCAAATAACCCTTTATAACTGTTCAGACTTGCATACAGGGCATTCTCAACCCGTTTTCGTTCAGAAACGTCCCTGATCGTGCCTTGACCTACAACCTCTCCTTTATATCTTGTCAATTTCCCGTTGATTTCAACATCAACCAAACGTCCGTCTTTATGATATATCTGGGTATTAAAAATAAAGACCTCCTTGCGTATGAAAATTTTCCGCAATTGGATCAGGTACTGGTGAAATTCAGTGATCGGGATAAACTTTGACAATGGTTTACCGATTACCTCTTCTTTGTTATATCCCAAGACTGCTTCCAACCTGTCGTTGAGAAAAACAATGTGTCCCGTTTTATCAAAGATGAAGATAATTTCCAGGATGGAATGTGTGATTAATTCGAACTTCTCATCATCCAGAATAATATTTTGTTCAAATTCTTTTCTTTTTTTACATTCATCCAGCCATAAGTTTTGCAAGGATTCATGTTCCTGTTTCAACCTTTTCAGATCAACAATGAGTTCATCTTTGGTTTTGCCGGTGTAGTCCATGGGGGAGATTTTCATTGTAAAAATAAAACATTTATTGATTCAATGTATGTTAAATTTCTTTAAATCAGGATGTTCATATTTTTTTCATTTCATAAAAATAAAAAAAACCTTTGTCCTACCAAGTAATCACATGGTTAACAAAGGTTTACAGCGGAGAGACAGGGATTCGAACCCTGGGATCCCCAAAGGGATCAACGGTTTTCGAGACCGCCCCATTCGACCGCTCTGGCATCTCTCCGAAGCGGGTGTGCGTTTGTGTGTTGGCGTGGGTGTGGGGTTGATTCCCTTCACACTCAAACACAAACCCAAACGCACACCCTCTTCGCGGAGAGAGAGGGATTCGAACCCCCGGACCCTTGCAGGTCAACGGTTTTCAAGACCGCCGCAATCGACCACTCTGCCATCTCTCCGGGGGCAAAATTAAATATTTTTTGGAGACTGCCAACAATAAACTGACTGATACCTTTACTATTTCAACCGCCATTACTTGCTGTTTACCGATTTCCCTTGCAATTTCAGCTTGCCAGCCGTATCTTTGCCCCGTATTGTTATAACCTTATTAACTCTATTTTCCATGAAAAAGATACTTCCTCTTGTTTTCATTCTGATCACCTTTCTGGGATACAATACCCAGTCAAGAAATTTATGGGCATTTCTAAGCTATACCTCATTTAATTCGCCAGAAGGACCCTATATCGAGACCTATCTGTCTGTTGCCGCGAACAGTGTTAAGTTCGTTAAAAATGACCATGGGAAGTTCCAGGCAACAGTCAACATCCTGATGACATTTAAACAGGAAAATGAAATCGTCGCATTCAAAAAATACGAATTGAATACAGCAGAAATAGAAGACACCCTCAATATTGATTTCCATTTCATTGATCAACAAAGGTTTGCAGTTCCAAATGGCACCTATGATTTCGAAATACAGATCGCTGATAAAAACAAAACGGTAGCGGCGACTCCTTATACACAAAGTATTACCATTGATTATCCCATCGATAAACCCTCCTTCTCAGGTATCCAACTCGTTAAGTCCTATTCAAGCGCAATAGTACCTTCGACACTGACCAAGAGTGGTTATGACCTGGTACCATATACCTTTACCTTTTATCCCGAGAATGAATCTAAAATGATATTTTACAGTGAGTTGTATAATATTGGTAAAACGGTCGGCAATGATCAAAAATTCCTGATATCCTTTTACTTAGAATCATTTGAAAGCAATCTGAAATTGAATTCATATTCAAAAGCTAAAAAGGAGACCTCAAAAGATGTAAACGTATTGCTTTCAGAAATATCCATCGAAAATCTCCCTTCCGGGAACTACAATCTGGTTCTTGAAGCCCGAAACCAACAGAATGAGCTCGTCGCATCAAAAAAGATATTTTTCCAGCGAATGAATCCCAAGGCACAAATTTCATTATCAGACCTGGGATCGACAGAAATTGCCAACACATTTGCCGAGTCGATCATCAATCCTGACTCACTCAGGGAGTATATCAACAGCGGTTACCCCATTGCGACCGGCCTTGAAAAATCATTTATCCGCGGATCGCTTAAAAAGGCTGACCTTGTAACCATGCAACAATTTTTTTACAGTTTCTGGATTAACCGCGATCAACAAAACCCTGAGATGGCCTGGAATAATTACAAAGAGCAGGTTTATAAGGTTCAGGTAAATTTCGGAACACCCGTAAAAAAAGGCTACCAAACCGATCGCGGAAGGGTTTATCTTGAATATGGCCCTCCAAATACCAGAAGCACACAGTACATGGAACCCAGCAACTATCCCTATGAAATTTGGCAATACTATACCCTGAATAACAGCCAGCGGAACCGGAAGTTTGTATTTTATTCACCGGATATGGTCACCAGCGATTTTACCCTGCTGCATTCAGATGCCACCGGTGAGGTGACCAATTTGCGATGGAAGATCGACTTGCGTAACCGTATCTATGAATCCCGTGACCTGCAGGACACGCAGGTTATCAATTCATGGGGAGACATGCAAACCGACTACTGGGAACTTCCCAATTAATTAAAAAGTAAAATTTCAGACCTTTTATTTGTACTTTTACGGCGGGGAAGTGATAAAACGTGACGCGTGACAGGTGACGCGTGACAGGTTAGCATAGTTGTGTTTGCTCGTAATTTTATTTTTCAGTCAGTAATTAATTCAGAGATGCGTGTTGCTGCTATTATTTTGAATTGGAACGGGAGAAAATACCTGCAGCAATTTCTGCCTACGCTCATTCAATACAGCAAAGGTGTGGCTGAGATCATTGTGGCCGACAATGCATCCACCGATGATTCCGTTGCTTTTCTCAAATCTTCCTACCCTGATATACGGATCATTCAGAATCCGGATAATGGCGGTTTTGCCCGAGGGTATAATTTGGCCCTCGCACAAATAGAGGCAGACTACTATATCCTGCTGAATTCTGATATTGAAGTTACCGAAAACTGGATAAACCCGGTTATTGATCTGATGGAACAGGATGAATTGATCGCTGCCTGTCAGCCGAAGATCCGTTCATTTCTTGAACCAAAGAAATTTGAATATGCTGGTGCGGCCGGAGGATTCATTGATAAATATGGCTATCCCTTTTGCCGTGGCCGTATATTTTTATCAATCGAAGAAGATACCGGCCAATATGATGATGTCATTGAAATTTTTTGGGCATCCGGCGCCTGCATGTTTGTAAAGGCCCGGTTATTTCATCAGTTTGGGGGATTGGATGAAGATTTCTTTGCCCACATGGAAGAGATCGATTTTTGCTGGAGGTTGAAAAATAACGGGTATAAGATCATGTATTGTCCATCCTCAACAGTATTTCATATAGGCGGCGGTACATTGCCGAAAGCATCCTGGCGCAAGACTTACCTCAATTTCCGGAACAACTTCTACCTACTATATAAAAACCTGCCGGATGATAGGCTGCTTAAAGTTTTCGCTGTTCGTTACCTGTTTGATACCATCGCTGCATTCAAATTTCTGTTCCAGGCCGGATTCAAGGATTTCAGAGCGGTTACCCAGGCGCATTTCAGTTTCTACGGTTCGTTGGGAAAGACAAAACAGAAACGCAGGTTTCTTAAACATGGTTCAATGCAGGATGTTTATGGCAAAAATATTGTGATCGAATACTACCTGAGAGGGAAGCGGAAGTTTTCCCAACTGAACATGAACAAGTTCTACACCCGTTAACATGTTACGCGATCTTCGTGGCCAGGCTTTCAACTGCAAGCCGGTATGATTCTATTCCGAACCCGATGATGCTTCCCTTCACGAATGCAGCCAATAATGAAGTATGGCGGTATGGTTCGCGTGCAAATGTATTGGAGATGTGCACTTCAACCACCGGCGTATTTATGGCTTTGATTGCATCCGCAATGGCTACAGATGTGTGTGTGTAGCCCCCGGCATTGAGTATGATTCCATCGTAAAGATACCCGGCATTCTGCAGGGCATTGATGATCTCACCTTCCACATTGCTTTGGAAATACTCCAGGGTAATACTATGGTAATGCTTTCTGAGCTTTTTCAGATAAGCTTCAAAACTCTGGCTTCCATAAACTTCCGGTTCTCTTGTTCCAAGAAGATTTAAATTAGGTCCGTTGACAATCAGTATTTTCATTTCCGATAACTATAATACAAAGGTAAAAATTTCGCTAATTCGCTATTTTATTTTTTTTGTACTTTTGTCGCGATACTTCTCCGCAGGGGGTGCCTTAAAACAAGGGCTGAGATTATACCCCAATAACCTGATCCGGATAATGCCGGCGTAGGAAAAATGAAAATGATGAATATAAAATTAAATGTATGCAGCCGTTTTGGCATATTCGCCATAACGATGATGATAGTTGTATTATTTTTTAGCGACACTGTGATCGCCCAAGTGACAATTTCGGGAATAATTATCGAGCGTGAAACCGGAAATCCGCTTCCGGGAGCACATATTTCTGTGGAGAATAATTCTTTACCGACGGTGTCAGACAAGAATGGCCGGTTTTTATTAACCAGGATCAAACCGGGAGTCGGCACAGTCAGGGCTTCGTTTATCGGGTATAAAACATTTTACAAGCCAATGCTCCTGATAAATGATACAATTATCCACATCGCGATGGAAGGAAGCGCACTGCTTGGCGATGAGGTAAATATCATTGCAACCCGGGCACAACATAAGTATCCGACTGCCTATTCATCCATTTCAAACCAGGAGATCAGCGCGGCAAACCTAGGAAGGGATATCCCCTACCTGATCCAGAACAGCCCTTCGACCATCGTAACCTCCGATGCCGGCAACGGGATAGGATACACCGGAATAAGTATTCGCGGAACTGACCTTACACGCATCAATGTTACAGTAAACTCCATCCCGCTGAATGATGCCGAATCGCAGGGGGTATGGTTCGTCGATCTGCCTGATATGGCTTCCTCAACCGAAAATATACAGATACAGCGCGGGGTTGGCACTTCCACCAATGGAGCCGGCGCTTTTGGGGCATCAATCAATTTCATGACCACCGACCTTCAACAGGATCCATACGGAGAACTGAACCTCTCCGGAGGTTCGTACAACACATTTAAGACGACGTTGCGTTTCGGCACCGGATTGATGGCCAATAAATTCAGCGTGGATGGCCGGTTGTCCTACATCCATTCGGACGGTTACATCGACCGGTCTTTCTCTAACCTGAAATCATATTACCTGGCAGGAGGATATTTCGGTAAAAACACCACGATCCGGCTCATCACGTTTTCGGGATTCGAGCGTACCTACCAGGCCTGGGAAGGGGTTCCAAAGGATTCGCTTGCCATGAACCGGACATATAATCCTGCCGGTGAATACACTAACGAAAGCGGAGCGCTGAAATACTATGACAACCAGACGGACAATTATCAACAGGATCATTATCAGCTCCTCTTCTCCCAATTACTCACAAAGCAATGGAATTTCAATACCGCCATTCATTATACCAAAGGAAAGGGGTATTATGAAAATTTTAAACAGGATGCCGCTTTTGGCGACTACGGTCTCAGCAATGTGATCATCGGGAACGATACCCTGACTGCCACTGATCTGATAAACCGGAAAATGTTGGATAATGACTTTTACGGGATCACCTTTTCGACAAACTATACACTTCCAGAAAAATTTCAGGTTACCCTTGGCGGAGCATGGAACAGATATAAAGGACAACATTTTGGAAAGGTTATCTGGGCAGAATATGCTTCCAACGGAAACAATAAGCGGAACTGGTATTACAATACAGGTCTGAAGAATGACCTCAACATATATGGCAAGGCCAGTGTTCAGATGTTGAAAAAATTGAGTTTATTTGCTGATCTTCAATACCGCCACGTAAGTTACACCATGAAGGGAACCTTGGACGACCTCCGGCTCATTGACCAGGAACATCTGTTTAATTTTTTCAATCCCAAGGGCGGACTCTTTTTTGAAATAAACAAACAAAACGACCTCTTTTTTTCAGTCGGGGTGGCAAACCGCGAACCAAGCAGGAACAACTACAAGGATGCTGATCCAGGAAAGATACCAACCAAAGAGACTTTGTATGACTATGAACTGGGATACTCCTTTAAACATCCCGGAGTGTCGGCTAGCGCCAACCTGTATTATATGGATTATAGAGACCAACTGGCCCTCACCGGCGAGATCAACAACGTAGGGGAAGCGATCATGGTAAATGTACCTCACAGTTACCGTGCTGGTATTGAACTTGGCGCAAGCGCCGGTTTCTTCCAGAGGAAACTTCTGCTTGCAGTCAATGCTACCCTGAGCAAAAACAGGATCAGAAATTTCACACATTATATCGATGCATATGATCAGGATTGGAACCCGCTTGGCCAGGACACTATATTTCTTGGTGAGACAGATCTCTCGTTCTCTCCGAATGTTATCATGGGAGCCATTATTACTTATAAACCAATAGCGCGATTATCCTTCACCCTGAATACAAAATATATCGGAAAGCAGTATATCGACAACACGTCAAACGAAGGCCGGTCGCTGAAGGGATACCTGGTGAATGGAATAAGCGCCATGTATTCGGTAAAGACGAAACTCATTGGCGAGATTGGGTTTAACCTGACCGTCAACAACCTTTTTAACCGAAAATATGAGACAAACGCCTGGGTTTACCCGTATTACCTCGGTGGAACATACAACGAATATAATGGTTACTTCCCACAGGCATTGATCAATTTCCTTTTCGGGATCTCTGTTAAGATTTAATGGCCCCCATCCCCCTGAGAGGGTGTCTCAAAAGTAAAATCATCTTCTGAAGAATCGAATATTTGAAAGTGCCCTCGTAGGGGGGGTACGAGTAAAATGAAAGAAAAAGAGGCTACCCCGGACTTTTGAGACAGCCTCTTCAGGGTGCGGTCGCCCGTGTAATATTAATTTTGGGTTTTTCCTAAAAAAATGGTAAAATTGTAATGGATTCCAACGGAAGATATTTAAAACCTATTATATGAAACGTACAATTATTAAATCGCTGGCAGTGAACGGATTAATCCTCATGGCCCTTTCGGCTTTCTGCCAACAATCGGCTGTGGATCTGACTACACCCCTCGCCGTGGATCCGGGGGTAAGAATCGGTAAACTTGACAACGGACTGGTTTACTACATACGGCAAAATAAAAAGCCGGAAAACAGGCTGGAAATGAGACTCGTGGTCAATGCCGGCTCAATCCTTGAAAATGACGATCAACAGGGGCTTGCACATTTCGTGGAACACATGAACTTTAACGGTACCAGAACCTTTCCAAAGAATGAGCTGATCGATTTCCTGCAAAAAACGGGTGTACGGTTCGGCGCTGATATCAATGCCTACACCAGTTTCGATGAAACCGTTTACATGCTGCAACTTCCGACCGACGACACCGCGCTGGTGGAAAAAGGCTATAAAGTGCTGGAGGATTGGGCCCACTATGCCACGCTCGACAATAAAGAGATTGACAAGGAACGGGGGGTCATCACCGAAGAGTGGAGGCTTGGGTTAGGCGCACAGGACCGTATGATGAAGAAATTTTTCCCGGTGATCTTCAAGGGATCTAAATATGCTGACCGCGTACCGATTGGAAAAATCGAAGTGATACAAAATTTCAAGCATCAGACATTGAAGGATTTTTACAGGGACTGGTATCGTCCAGACCTGCAGGCCGTGGTGCTTGTCGGCGACCTCGACCCTGATGTGGCCGAAGCGAAGATCAAGGCTCATTTCGGAGCCATGAAAAATCCCGCATCACCCAGGGAACGAGTCAATTTTGACATTCCTGACAATATCGAGCCGCTAATTGCCATTACCACAGATAAGGAAGCCACGGATAATTTCGTACTTGTGTTCTATAAACATCCGCTCAGCCCGGATAAAACTTTGGGCGATTTCCGCGAAAAGATCATGGCCGAGCTCTACACCGGGATGCTCAACAACCGGCTCAATGAGATTTCCCAGAAACCAGAATCACCATATGTATTTGCCAGCGGAGGTTACGGACAATTCCTCTCAAGGAACAAGGACGCTTTTATGATCAATGCCATGACAAAAGAGAACAAGATTGACAAGAGTCTTGAGGTTTTGCTGGCCGAAAATGAACGCGTGAAGCGATTCGGATTTACAGCAACTGAACTTGATCGTCAGAAAGAGGAGATCCTCAGCCAGTATGAAAAGGCCTCCAAAGAGTTCGACAAAACTGAATCACGGAATTTCTGCAGCCAGTATGTCAGGCATTATCTTTCGGAAGATGCTATTCCGGGGGCGCAAAAGCAGTTCAAATACCTGAAGAATATTCTGCCGGAAATCAACCTGAATGAGATCAATGACCTGGCGAAGAAATGGGTTACCGATAATAACCTCGGCCTTGTTGTTATGGCTCCTGAGAAAGAGGGTGTGATCGTACCCACACAGGAAGAAATCCTTTCGATCATCAGAGATTCGAAAACGAATGCTTTGACAGCCTACGTTGATAAATTCAGGGAAGAACCACTCGTCCAGGGAGATGTGACGCCCGGGAAAATTACCGGCCGCAAGGAGAACAAAGAGCTTGGATTTACAGAACTTACTTTATCAAATGGCGTTATGGTGGCACTCAAACCCACCAATTTCAAAAACGATGAAATTCATATCTCCTCTTACAGCCCCGGCGGAAATTCCCTTGTCCCCGACAATGAATTCATGTCTGTGAATTATGCATCCCAGATCATTGATATGAGCGGGGTAGGAAACTTCGACAATGTTGAACTCCAGAAAAAATTGAAAGGCAAAACTATCCAGATCAGTCCGTACATAGATGATGTAAAGGAGGGTTTCCGGGGAAAAACCACTCCAAAGGATTTTGAGACCATGATGCAGCTCGTTTATCTCTATTTTGATCAGCCACGTAAGGATACCACTGCTTTTCAAGCCTTTATGTCGCAGATGGAGAACCAGATGAAATTTATGAAGAGTAATCCGATCATGACTTTTTATGATACCTTGTTCAAAGTTGTTTATCCGGGTTATAAGCGCATGATCATTTTCCCATCGCAGACACAACTCAATGAAGTCGATCTTGACCTGGCTTTTAAAATTTACAAAGACCGCTTCGCCGATGCCAGCGATTTCAAATTTTTCCTGGTCGGAAATTTCTCTGTTGACAGCCTTTCACCATTGATTGAACAATATTTTGGGAGCCTTCCCAGCCTGAACCGCAATGAGACTTGGATGGACACTTCGCCCAAAGCTGCGGATGAAATAACAAACCTCACCGTTTACAAGGGAAGCGATCCGCAAAGCATGGTCGGACTGGTCATGCCGGAACAATTTGTATGGAATGAAAAGAATGTGCTGTGCATGAACATGATCAGGGAGATCATGGGCATAAAACTGGTGGAGGTGATCCGGGAGAAAATGAGCGGGGTTTACTCACCACAGGTGATGGTGAATATCGATAAATACCCGGTTCCCACAGTTCAGACGATGGTTATGTTCGGCTGCTCGCCACAAACCACTGACAAACTTTCCAAAGCAGTGTTCGCGGAGATTAAAAAAATAAGGAAAAAAGGTCCGAGTGAAGTTGATCTGAAAAAGGCAAAGGAATCCATGATCCGCGCCAGGGAGACCGATGTTGAAAAGAACGAATTCTGGCTGAGAAAAATGGAGTCATTATACTTCAACAACGATTCGCCGGATAACATCGCCACCTTCAACGACCGGGTGAATGCCGTAACGATTGATGATCTGAAACTGGCTGCCTCAACATTCATCAAACCCGATCACTACGTGCGTGTGGTGCTGATGCCCGAGAAAAAATAGATGGAGAAATCGGTCAATATAAGAAATAAACGCGCTTCTCACGAGTACTTTCTAATCCAGGAAGTCACCGCCGGAATTATACTGACTGGCACCGAGATCAAATCAATCCGTGATGGTACTGCTTCCATTGCAGATGCCTATTGCACCTTTACCGGAAGTGAACTTGTAGTACGAAATATGCATATTGCCGAGTATTCATTCGGAACACACTATAACCATGAACCGAAACGCGACCGAAAACTGCTGCTGACGAAACGAGAACTGAAAAAACTTGCCGTAAAGGTCAAGGAACGGGGATTTACCATCATTCCTGTACTTTTATTTATCAACGAAAAGGGTTTGGCGAAACTCACCATCGCCCTTGCCCGTGGCAAGCATTCGTATGACAAACGTGAAACGCTGAAACAGAAAGATCATCAGCGGGAGATGGAACGAAATTGAGGTTGCAATTTAAGTACACAAATAAACATTAATATATGAATAAACCAAAACTTATCATACCATTTATTATAGCTTTCGCATTGTATTTACCATTTTCCTCTGCGGCTCAGGATAAACATAAAGCGGGCAAAGAGGAGGGTATTAAATGGTACTCTTTTGAGGAAGCCTACAAATTGAATAAAAAGAAACCGAAGAAAATGTTCGTTGATGTATTTACGGAGTGGTGTGGCTGGTGTAAGAAAATGGATGCGGAGACGTTTGCCAACCCTTTCATTGCCAAGTACATGGACGAGCATTTTTATTGTGTCAAGTTGGATGCTGAACGCAAGGATACCGTTGAAATTGATGGTCAAATATTTGTAAACCCAAACCCGGCCAGTAAGCGAAGCACACATAAACTTGCAGTCGAACTGCTCCGCGGTAAAATGTCATATCCATCGTACGTATTTCTGAAGGGCACCTCTAAAAACCAATTGTTAATATATACGTCTGATTGTTAATAACTTAACCCTGTTTATGTCGTTGGATTTTTTATATTTGCTGTATAAAAAAGCAAGCCATGAAAAACATAAACCCTCTCGGACTTTTTGACG